>JAFQWV010000002.1 GCA_017407325.1 Clostridia bacterium
GTCAACAATTTTGCCTTCGTCTAAATAAGTCAAATCAGTTTTTCCACGTAAAGTTTTTGCATCCAAATAAGGAAGTTTTTCTCCAACACTTTTTTTAATGTCGTCTAACCAACATACCGTACAAAGCCTAATATATTCCCACCCATCAGGCAAATCGAAGTCAATTTCATCTTCGATATTTTTAACTTCTGAACCTACCTTCTCATAATAGCAAATAAGAGTAGATGGTAAAATAAAATTAACGGCTTGAGATGTGAAAAAATTCCACTATAGGTGGTTATAACGCTATCCGAAAATGATAATTGCTTTGCAATATACTCGCTATGCTCGAATTAATATCAAATTCTTGCGAATTTGATATTTAGAAAAAAGAGTTGGGGTTCGAATCCTTAGGTAGGAAGTAAAAAAGTGTTATGGATTCGCTCGTCGAAAGTTGCAGGCAACTTTCTCGACACGTCCGGTTGGCAAAAGTGCCACTGGCACTTTTGGTCGAAAATTGTGGCTGATAAAAATGGACTTTTGTGTTAATTTTCGACTTCCCAGCTGTTCGAATCCCTACATAGACAACACAAAAAGACGAGACAAAAACGTCTCGTCTTTTTGTGGCGGAGAGTTAGGGATTCGAACCCCAGGTAGGTTTCAGCCTACAACGGTTTTCAAGACCGCCGCCTTCGACCGCTCAGCCAACTCTCCAAAAAAATTAAATTAAATTGCTCTTGTCAAGCAACATTAGCATTATATTATATTTTTTTTAAAAAAGCAAGAGATTTTTATTAAAAAAATAAAAAATATCTTGTTATGCTTGATAAAGTTTTTTATTTATGGTAAAATTCTACTGAAAATAAATGAATTTTTAGAAAAAATTCTATTTTGATAAAGGGTGTTATGGAAGAAAAGGTTATAAGCGCAAGTGAAATGGGGGGCGCAAACTCTGAAAACTTAACAATAAGCACCGAAAGCGAGCAAAATAATATGGCTAATACTGTCGAGCAAGATATTACGGCAGAAACTTCGAGCGAGCAGGTAGAAAGTGCTGCAAGCGAAAAGCCTGAAAAGTATTCGAAGTTAAAATATAACTTTAAAAAGGCTTACGACTTTGTATCGCGCCATTGGTTATATTTTTCCGTACCACTACTAATTTTTGCGTTGTTTTTCGGGATATTATATTCAATGGATATATTCCCGTTTGGCACGGATAATATGTCCAACTACGACTTGCTAGCTCAAATCGTGCCGTTTTACGAACATTTTTACGACGTAATTGATGGAAAGTCGAGTTTGTTCTACTCGCCAGCGATAGCAGGTGGTGCTGACGTGTTCGGAACGCTAGCTTATTGTGCGGTAAGCCCGTTTACGTTTATATTCTTATTCTTTGGAAGAACGACAGTTTACAATGCAGTAAGCTTTGTATTACCGCTTAAACTTTCGTGCGTAGCGTGTTCGGCGATATTCTTTTTGAAGAAAGAATTTAAGAACATAAGCGAGTATGCAATACTTATAATGAGTATATTATACGCATACTGCGGATATATGTTCGTTGCAAACACATATATTAACTGGGTAGACTTCTTAATCTATATGCCGTTTGTAGTAATGGGCTTTAAGAAGCTTGTAACGGAAAAGAAGGTAAGATATTTTGCTATATCTTACGCGCTTATGATATATGCGTGTTTTTCGATAGCGTGCTTTGCGCTGTTTATGATATTTATCATATTTATAGCGTATATATTGATAGCGTGTCCTAAACAAGAGAGAATAGAAACACTTGCAAAAATGTGTTATGCGCTTCTACTTGCGATAGGAATTGCGCTTCCGATATTAGTTCCTGCGCTGTTTGCGTATATGCGCTCGGGAAGAAACACTGGACTTTTTGAAAATATGGACGCCGAATTATGGGCGCACCATTTATACGCGAAGTTCTCGTATATTTTATCGGATACGGCTTTCGTATTCTTGACGATAGTATATTTTATCAAAAACAGATTCAAGACTAAAACTGACGTGTTCTTATTTGTTACGGGCGTAATAATAATGGCGCCGGTTTTAGTTGACGAGATAAACAACTTAATGAATGCAGGCTCGTATATGAGTTACGCATTACGTTTTGGCTTTTTGAACGCAACCTACGCTCTTTATATGGCGGGTAGATTATTAAACACTGTGGGCGAAAAGTCGGTCAATAAGCGCGTTAATTGGGTATTTTCAGCCGTTCTTGCCGTGGTTGCACTCGGTGCTGTAGTGTTTATTTTGAAGTTTAATAATCTCATTTTAAACTTTGACGGTTCAGAAAATTCTCCGCTTATTGATTTTTCGGCAACGTTTGCTCACTCAACCGGTGGACTTGAAGCTATATATCAAATTGCTCTGGCAATATTTGTGGTATTCGTAATTGCGACGGTTTTCTATCACTTCAAGCTTGTGTCGTTAAAGAATATAACTTTCGTATTAATCGGCGTGCTTGCCGTGCAGGTAGCTTTCTACAATATCCATCTTGTGCGTGGTAACGCGTTTAATCCACTAAGATACGACCAATTCAACGCAGGGATTGAAACGATTGATAAGTATGACGACAGACTC
The DNA here is from genome assembly GCA_017407325.1 of Clostridia bacterium. GTDB lineage: Bacteria > Bacillota > Clostridia > Christensenellales > Borkfalkiaceae > UBA4636. The sequence continues at coordinate 2,578 of JAFQWV010000002.1, forward strand.
TATTACAGAGTAAAGGATAACAGTGCTACAATAACTAACGACGCGGCGTTTATGACGCATACCAATTCTTTTGGCGTGTTCTCTTCGGTAATTGATAATGATAACTTCGTGTTGACAAACTTCTTTAATTATGAAGGTAACCAAACGAACTCAATCGAAGCGGCAGGCGGTACTTTCTTCAGTGATTCACTCCTTGGATACAAATATTTCTTCGTTCACACAGACGTTGACAGCGAGAGTGCTAAATATACTACTAAAAAGCGCGATTATCTTGTCAAACTTGAAGAAACTCAAGAGGCTAACTTTGCAATGTATGAAAACATTGGCGTTTTCCCAAACTGTTATACGGTAGACAGTGGAACGCTTGAAATGAAATCGAACGATTTCTGTACGAACATGCAAGAACTTTACGAGTTCTTAGGTGGGAAAGGTGACTTGTTTACAACGGTTACCTTTAAAGAAGGAAGAGATGCTAACCTTAACAGTTTAGAAGTTTTAACCAACGAAGAGACGGGGGAAACCATTTATAGCTTTAAAGTAAATACAAGCTATACGGGACATTATTATTTCGATACTAGCTTCCCAGATAACTATTATATAGGTTATAACAGTTCGACGTCATCTGATAAATGGTCACTCGATTACTATTCGAACGTTCTTGTTGATACAATAAACTATGGATACAATAAGAAAGGCTCGGGTATGTACAACTTCTGTATTAAGTCGCTTGACGATCAAGAGCTTGATTTGGAAACGGTTGAAAACTGTGTCACGGCTAAAATTTTAACCAATGAAAAAGTTTTAGAATTAAGTCAATATCTCAAAACTCGTGAGTGTGAATACACCCAAAAGCGCAACACCTTTACCATCAACGCAACTGCAGAAAACGACGATACCTACGTTTTATTAAACTACGTATCAATTGAAGGCTTTGAAGCAACGGTAAACGGCAAAAAGGCAGAAGTTATTGACAACGGAATTAAGTTTTTGCAGGTTAAACTTGAAAAGGGCGAAAACACGGTAGTCTTTACCTATAAGTCGCCGTATTACAAATATATTGCAATAGGTGCTGTTTTGGGTGCGATTATAATTTTAGCACTTTGGCTAGTTCTAAAGAAATTCCCGAACGTATCAAAAACGCTCAACCCTATGGTTTGTGTTCTTGCATTTTTGATAGCATTAGGAATATTTGCATTCTTCTATATGTATCCGGGAACTTTATTTATTAAAAAATTAGTAATGCTATTAATTGCCTAATTAATTAAAATTAAAACGCGATAATCGGCTTATGTGTCGATTATCGCGTTATTTTTTTTAAATAGCTTGTTGCTCGTTATATCTTTTAAGTTGTTTTACAAAGTTTTTAGATGAGAATAAAATTATTCCGACAACGATACAAATTGCAATGTCGATAAACACGAACGAGTTGTAAGATATACTGTAAATCCAAGCATTCATAGGTTCGCCCGATGCGCTGTAAGCGTATTCTGAAAAAGCAAACACGCCAGAGAATAAGTGAGAAATAAATCTAAGTAAGCTTGCAAAAATTGCGCCGAGCGAGAAACTTAATTGTGGGATTTTGTCAATCGCTTTAATTTTACCGATAAATCCTGCAACGCCAATTGAAGCAAAAGCGATAGGGTAATCGAGTAAAAATTGCATTGGGTGAACAATCCACGGATCTTGAATTGCTTGTAAAATACCGTAAATAAAACCTGCAAAAACTCCCTTTTTTACACCGAACATATACGAGTAAATCATAAGTGGGAGCAGTGAGCATAAGGTTATTGAACCACCTTGTGGAAGTTTTACTATTCTTATATAAGATAAAGCAAAGCTCATTGCAATACAAGTTGCGGCGTAGGCTATAGATTTTGAATCGAAATTTTTTCTTTCGTTTTTTCCAAACACGAAAGTGATAGTTAAAATAACTGCGATAGTTAATGCTGAAAACACGTAAAGCATTATATTTTCAGTAAGCGTTATAGTAAGACCGTTAAAGTCTTCGCTTTGTCCGCTTAAAAAATAGATTGCCATGCAGACGATAACAGCTAAAAATGCACTTAGTGTTAAAATGCCAAGTGTGATAATTATCGGTTTTTTGCATTTTAAAAAGAGTGCGATGAATAGGCTAGCGACCACTATAATTAAAATAAGAAGTGGATAGAACAAAATTGCTACGATATCATCTTCTATAAAACCTGCGATTAAGAAAAATCCGCCGATTAAAACAGAGAGAGCAATAACCAAAGGAACGCCAAATTTTAAAAATTTCTGCTTTTTATCATCTTTTAATAAGATTGCAAATAGCGAAAAGGTTATGGCTATAATAACGGCAAGCCAAAAGCAAATTGTGCGTGCAAAATCAATTTTTGCACTTGGGTCGAAAAGTAGTGGATACCACTTTACAGAAAGTAGTTGATTAGGTAACATAGATACCTCCGAATGTAGTTAATCAACGTATAGAAAGACTTTTAGCGCTAAATATACGGTGACAAGAGCGTAAAAGTCTTTCGAAAAATAAAAACACCCGTAATATTATACGGGTGTAAAAATTCGCAAAAAACAAAATACCTTCCCCTTCAAGCATTACCTTGTCAGGTTATGTGGGTATAATCTCAGCCGAAGCACCCCAAAGTATATAAGCGATAGCCAAACTATCCATTGTCGAAAAAAATATTAACACCAAAAAAATAAATTGTCAAGCGTTTAGCATAATCTTTTTTTTTCATACATAAATTAGAGTAAAAAAGGGAGTGTGCCATATGATTGAATTTGATATTTATAATGATATCGCTAAAAGAACAAACGGCGATATTTACGTTGGCGTAGTTGGACCGGTTAGAAGCGGTAAGTCAACTTTCATTTCAAAATTTATGTCGGAGCTTATTATTCCGAATATCAGCGAAAATAAAAAATCTGTAGCGATAGACGAGTTGCCACAGTCGGCAAGTGGTAAAACTATTATGACAACCGAGCCAAAGTTTATTCCAGCTAGTGCTGTCGAAGTTGATTTTGACGGAGCGAAAGCAAAAGTAAAATTTATAGACTGTGTAGGTTATCTTGTAGACGGTGCAATAGGTCACGAAGAAAACGATAAAATTCGTCTCGTAAAAACGCCGTGGTTTGATGAAGATATTCCGTTTGATAAAGCATCGGAGATAGGAACCAGAAAAGTTATTGCCGAGCATTCAACCGTTGGGGTTGTCGTAACAACTGATGGAAGCTTTACAGATATTTCTCGCGATAGTTATAAAAAAGCAGAAGAAAAAGTCGTTTCAGAGCTTAAGGCCCTTAAAAAACCGTTTATCGTTATATTTAATACTCAAAATCCTAACTCTCAAAAAGCGCAAGCAGAAAAGCGCGCGCTTGAAGAAAAGTACGGCGTAACGGTGCTTTGTGAGAACGTTGAAAATATGGATAAAGGGAAGCTTGTGAACGTTCTAAAGAGTTTGCTTTTAGAGTTTCCAATTCGTTCGTTTGATATAAATTTACCAGAGTGGATGCAAGTATTACCGCCGTCTAATCGACTTATAGCCACACTTTTAGATGAAATTAAGGCTTGCTCGAAGAATATTTCTTCAATGAAAAGTTTTGAATTAATTGAAAACTCGTTTATAAACAGTCAAAGCTTTAATCCTGCAACCGACGTGTCTTTAGATATGGCACGAGGAAGGGCAAGTTTATCTGTTAGCGCGAAAAACGGCGTGTTCTATAAAGTGTTGTCTGATGAGTGTGGTGAAACGGTTGAAAATGAATTGCAGCTTTTAAACTACGTTAAATCTTTAACTGAAGCAAAGCAAAACTACACTAAACTCAAAAACGCTTTACAAACGGCAGAATCGACCGGGTATGGTGTTGTTATGCCTATGTTTGAAGAAACGACTTTAGACGAGCCGGAAGTTGTTAAAAAGACGGGTGGGTATTCTGTAAGAATGAAAGCAAAAGCAAAAAGCTTACATATTATTCGAGCTGACGTAGAAACCGAAGTTAATCCGGTATACGGCAGTAAACAGCAGTGTGACGATTTTTGCGATATGCTGAAAAATGCTGACGATGAGGCTTGTTGGGATACGGGTGTGTTTGGAAAACCACTTCGTGAAATTATAGCTGACGAAGTATCTCAAACATCGTCGTCTTTGGGCGATAACGTTAAGTTTAAGATAAGAAAAACGTTAACTAAAGCGGTTAATGAGAAAAAATCGAATTTATTCTGTATTTTAATATAGTTTTTTGCGGACACAAGCAATGTGTCCGCTTTTTGTCTGTTTTTTACATATTTAAAAAAGTTTTATTTGAAAAACATAGGAAACAAAATATCCGTTTTGTCTATATTTATACTCAATATTTGAGTTGATTTTGAAACTGCTGTTTGTTATCATGTATTTATAATGCCGTAATATGGCGTATAATGGGTTTAATTATGAAATATAAGTTGATTGCGTCTGATATGGACGGTACGCTTTTTGACGAAAGTTATCAAATTAGTAGCGAAAATAAAGATGCGATAAAACGCGCAATTGAAAACGGCGTTTTCTTTGTATTATCGACGGGTAGACCTAGACAGGCTGTTGAAAAATATATAAAAGAATTGTCGCTTGAAGCCTTTCCGATTATTATTTTCAATGGAGCAACCGTTTTAATTGGTGACGAAACTATTTATAATCTTACGCTTGACGATAATCTCAGCGAAATGGTCGTTAGGGAAGGTAGAAGGCGTAATACGGATATGGTTTGTTGGTCAAACAACCGTTTTTATGCAGAGCGTGATTGCGAATACGTACAAAAATATAAAAATATTCCTAATATCGAACCGATTTTCGTTGATGATTTAACTAAGGTAAAAGAAATTACGAAAATAGTTTGGTTTAATCCACCGATAGTTACGGCAAAGTACCATAAAGAGCTTTCAGAAAAATTTAAAGGTCAGCTTAACGTTTTGCCGTCAAGGGTAGATTTTTTAGAATTTTTTAACAAAGATTGCTCGAAAGCTGTTGCGCTTGATATCATAGGCAAAAGACTAGGCATAAAGCCTAGCGAAATGATAGCGATAGGCGACGGCTTTAACGACCTTGCAATGCTTGAGTTTGCAGGTCTTGGCGTTGCGATGGAAAACGCGCCGAAGGAAGTGAAAGAAAAGGCTGACTTAGTTACCCTTTCTTGTAAAAATAATGGCGTTAAAGCGCTTATAGATAGGTTTTTAGTGTGATATTATGAAAAAAATCGATCTTTATGATTATTTTAAAATTGAAAAAAAAGAAGGTCTTGAGGGTTATCTTACCGTATTTGGTGGCGAAGGGAATACTGCAATATTAGTTATTGCTGGCGGTGGTTACGACCACGTATCAAAAAGAGAACAAGACAGTGTTGCGAACGCTTTCATGGCGCGTGGATATAAACCTTTTATTTTGCATTACACGACAAAAGTAAAATTCCCCGTTGCGATGTTTGAAGCATCGCTTGCGATGGTTTACATTAGACAGAATGCAAAAGCGCTTAAAATTTGTGAAGATAAGGTTGTCGGCGTTGGCTTTTCTGCGGGGGGGCATTTGCTTGGCTGTCTTGGTATTATTCCCGATGATAATTTACTTAAAAATTGTGTCGAAAGCGTTCCTGCGCTAAAAGGTATCGATATAGACAAAACGGTTAGACCTGACGCAATGGTTTTATCTTATCCTGTTATAACAAGCGAAGAAAATAAATGTCACTTTGGTTCGTTCTATCAACTTGCAGGTGATGATAAACGACTTATAGACTATCTTTCTTTGGAAAAAAGGGTCAATAAAAGCTCTGCGCCATGCTTTATATGGCATACGAGAAACGACGGTTCAGTACCTGTTTACGGAAGCATTAAGCTTGCGCTTTCATATGAACAAAACGGACTTGACTTTTCACTTCATATTTTTGAAAAGGGCAAGCATGGCTTATCGGTTGCGACAAACGAAGTCAACGAAGAAGACGTTTTAAAGGAAGCGTCAACGGGCGTTTCTTGTTGGGTAGATTTAAGCGTAAATTGGTTAAAAGATAGGGGCTTTTAGTTAAGGCGAATTTAAAATTTTAAAAAATTTCACAAAAATAATTTAAAAAATGATAGTTCAGTTATGGACAAATTAGTTTTGTTGTGCTATTATAATATATAATTGTGGCGCACTACGCATGTGTGCGGGAGAGAGAAATTCAAATTACAGACATTTGTTTCGTTCAAAATAATAGGGGTAATTGAACGAAAATTAACGAAAAAGGAAGCCAAAGAGGGGAAATCTATGAACAACATCAACTTCGTAGGTAGGCATTTAAGAACTTATTCGGTATTACAACACTCTCACGACGATTGGGAATTGGTTTATTGCACGAGCGGACAAGGTGAATTCGTGTTTGACCGCGGTGAACCGATTAAGTACAAAAAAGGGGACGTTATTGCGATCCCACCTAAGATGAAACACATAAACCATAGTGACGAAGGGTTTACGAACATCTATTTGACAATTTCAGAAGCAACACTTCCTTATAGAAGCGCAAAGAAGATTGTTGACGAGACTGAGCGTCAAATTTACAGAAGCTTTTCCGAAGCGAGTTATTATTTCAATTCGGACATAAACAACAAGGAGTTGGTGCTTTCTGCGCTCGGCTCGCTTATCGTAAGTTATTTAATCGTGTACCTTGGAAAAAACAACACTTCCGAAGTAGTCGAAGAAATAAGAAAGAGTATTTTGCAAAATTTCTCAGACGTAAATTACGAATTGGACAAGTACTTAAAATCATTGCCGTTCAGTTACGATTATTTGAGAAAGCTCTTCAAAAAAGAAACGGGAATTACCCCACACGAATATTTGACTCGAACTAGAATGAATGCTGCGAAGATGTTATTATCTGGAACGAGCAGATATGACTATTCTATTAGCGAAACGAGTGAAATGTGTGGTTTTTCAGAGCCACTTTACTTTTCGAGAGTGTTTAAAAAGCGTTTTGGTTGTTCACCTTCGCAATTTGCGCAAAACGTGGATAGCGATGAAAAATCTAAACAGAAAAAAGCGTAATTTACGCGTTTTATAAACGGCGCAAGCCGAAATAAATTGAAAATTATTGGAGGATATAAAAATGATACTTGACAAATTTAGTCTTGAAGGAAAAGTTGCAATCGTTACTGGTAGTGATACCGGTTTAGGACAAGGTTTTTGCCGTGCTTTCGCTGAAGCAGGCGCAAAGGTTATGGGTGTAAGCGTTGTTCCAAGTGACGCTACTTTAGAAATGATTGGTAGCGATAAATTCTCTTACATGGTAGAAAACCTTATGTCTATCGAACCTATCGACAGAATTATCGAAGAAACCATCAAAAAGTACGGCAGAGTTGACATTTTAGTTAACAACGCAGGTATCATCAAAAGAGAAGACTGCATTGACTTTAGCGAAGAAAACTGGGATAGCGTTATTAACGTAAACCTTAAGACTGTATTCTTCTTCTCTCAAGCAGTTGCAAGACAATTCGTAAAACAAGGCAACGGCGGTAAGATTATCAATATCGCAAGTATGCTTGCTTTCCAAGGTGGTATCAGAGTACCAAGCTACACTGCATCTAAGTCAGGCGTTAAGGGTATCACGATGTCAATGGCTAACGAATGGGCAAAATACGGCATCAACATCAACGCTATTGCTCCTGGATACATGGCTACAAACAACACTAAAGCACTCCGTGCTGACGCTGACAGAAGCGAAGCTATTTTAGACAGAATTCCTGCAGGAAGATGGGGAACTCCAGACGACATTATGGGTGCAGGCGTATTCCTAGCATCTAGCGCAAGTGACTACGTAAACGGTTTCACTCTTGCTGTTGACGGTGGATGGCTCGCAAGATAATTAAATTTAAAAATTTTAGAGAAACTTTAGGAGATAAATCAAAATGAACATTAACGATTCTTTAAAGAGTGCAGGTATCGTTCCTGTTATCGTATTAGACGAAGTAGAAAAGGCTGAAGCTCTCGGCGCTGCATTAATCGCTGGTGGCGTAAACTGTGCAGAAGTTACTTTCCGTGTTGCAGGTGCTGACCAAGTTATTTCTAGACTTGTAAAGGCTTATCCTGATATGTTAGTTGGCGCTGGTACAGTTCTTACTATCGAACAACTTTACGCTGCAAAGGCAGCTGGCGCAAAATTCTGCGTAGCACCAGGTCTTAACCCAACGGTTGTTAAAGAAGCACTTAAGATTGGTATGCCGTTTATTCCTGGCGTAGCAACTCCAAGTGAAATTGAATGTGCTTTAGAACTTGGTTTAGATACAGTTAAATTCTTCCCTGCTGAACAAGCTGGTGGAATTAACTACATCAAGGCTGTTTCTGCTGCATACACTTCATTAAAGTTCATGCCAACAGGTGGCGTAAACGCTAAAAACATCTTAAACTACATCGCATACGACAAAGTTATTGCTTGCGGTGGTAGCTGGATCGTTGCTAAAAACCTTTTAAAGGAAAGCAACTGGGACGAAGTTACAAGACTTTGTAAAGAAGTCGTAGCTCAAATTAAAGAAGTTCGCGGTTAATTAATGAAATTAGCAATTCGTGGACACGATTTAGGCAAGAAAGGCGAATTCGACTTAGTTGAAAGACTAAGCGAATTCGGCTTTGACGGCGTTCAACTCGTGCCGTATAAAACTTATAGCGATATACCGCAATCACCAGAGATTTCTGATGATAGAGCAAACGAGATTTCAACCGATTTAAAAAATGCAAATCAATCGGTGGTTATGCTCGGTGCGTATTTTAACCCCGTTCACTCTAAGGTGGAAAAGGTTGAAAACGGTATAAATACGTTCAAGCGTTACATTGAACTTGCAAAGACTTTCAACGCGACGGTGGTAGGCTCGGAAACAGGCTCGTTTAACGACGATAAGTGGACGTATAACCCACTTAATCGCACTGACAGCGCGCTTGATACGGTAATAAATACGTTTTCAGAGCTATGCGATTACGCTAAAGAATTCGGCGTAAACGTAGGTATTGAAGGTGCGGCAGGTCACGTATGTTTTTCGCCGGAAAGACTTTTTGAAGCAGTTCAAGCGATTGATAAGCCTAATTTAAAAATTATTTTTGATATATATAATTATTTAGACGACGAAAATTACGCCGACTATATAAACATAATGAAACGCGGTCTTTCAATATTTAACGAAAAAATTCACTGTTTCCATATGAAAGATTGCAAGATAGTCGACGGTAAATTGAAACAGTGTCCGATAGGTCAAGGTATGTTCGATTATAAGTTGATTTTATCAATGATAAAAGAACATAATAAAGACGCAATTTTAATTTTAGAAGGAACGACGGGTGAAGACATTTTACCAAGCGTCCAATTAATCAAGAAAATTTGGTCGGAAATTTAAAATTTCGATAAAAATAAAGAAATGTATTTACATTGTAAATGGAGATAAAAATGAAATTACAAGTTAGATATGCTAATCATCCAGATGATTCTAAGCATTACACTACCGAGGAATTAAGACGCCATTATTTAATGGAAAAGGTGTTTGAGAAAGACGATATTTTATTAGTTTATTCACACCAAGACCGTATCATTTCAGGTGGTGTTATGCCAGTTGAAAAGGCGTTAAAGCTAGAAACTTCTGACGAGCTTCGCGCAGCGTACTTCTTAGAAAGACGTGAACTCGGTATTATTAATATCGGTGGTGACGGTAAAGTTACTCTTGACGGCGTGGTTTACAACGTTAAGTCAAAAGACGGTATGTACGTTGGTATGGGAACGAAAGAAGTAGTATTTGAATCGCTCGATGCTAAAAATCCAGCGAAGTTCTATATATCTTCTGCGCCTGCACACACGACTTACCCAACTTATTATATTGATTTTGAAAAGGCAAATCACCGTCCGTTAGGTGACGAAAAATCACTTAATAAGCGTGTTATTAACCAATATATCCACCCAGACGTTTGCAAGAGCTGTCAACTTACTATGGGTATGACAGAGCTAAGCGTTGGTAGTGGCTGGAACACGATGCCTTCACACACGCACGAACGCAGAATGGAAGTTTACTTCTATTTCAACATCGAAGGCGACAACGTAGTATTCCATATGATGGGACAACCGCAAGAAACGAGACATATCGTTATGCAAAACGAACAACTCGTTATTTCACCAAGCTGGAGTATTCACTCTGGTGTAGGAACGTCAAACTATTCGTTCATTTGGGCAATGTGTGGTGAAAACCAAGAATTCGACGATATGGACGGATTTAAAACTACGAGCTTGAAATAATCGAAAATAAATTCAATTATTTATATATAAGGAAACGACAATGTCAACACTTAAACTGAAAAACATTAATAAAATTTATCCGAACGGTTATCACGCAGTTCACGATTTCAATATGGAAATTCAAGACGGCGAGTTTATCGTTTTAGTAGGTCCTTCAGGTTGCGGAAAATCGACTACGCTTAGAATGATAGCAGGTCTTGAAGACATTACTAAGGGCGAATTCCTTATCAACGGCAAGCTTGCTAACGATTTAGGACCACGCGCACGTGGAATATCAATGGTATTCCAATCTTACGCGTTATATCCGCACTTAACAGTATACGACAATCTTGCTTTCGGATTAAAGAACCAAGGATTAGATGCTGAAATCATTGAAAAGCGCGTTACGAGAATTGCAAAAATGCTCGGCTTAGACCCATATCTTGAAAGATTTCCAAGAGCGTTATCCGGTGGTCAACGCCAACGTGTTGCTGTAGGTAGAGCAATTATTCGTCAAGTTGAAGTATTCCTTATGGACGAACCACTTTCTAACCTTGACGCAAAGCAACGTGTTACGATGCGTTCGGAAATTATTGCAATTCACCGTAAAATCGGTGCTACGAGTATTTACGTAACGCACGACCAAACTGAAGCTATGACAATGGCTGACAGAATAGTCGTAATGAAAGACGGTTACGTTCAACAAATCGGAACTCCGAAGGAATTATATTTTACCCCTGTAAACAAATTCGTAGCAGGCTTTATCGGCGAGCCACCGATGAATTTAATCGGCGCGCGCGTTGAAAACGGTAAGATTGTAGTAGACGACGGTGTATCTTTCGATATCGGTCAAGACTTTGAAAGAGTTAAAGGTTACGAAGGAAAGTCGATTACTCTTGGTTTCAGACCAGAAGCGATTGAACTTGGTCAAATGGAAAACGCCGTAAATCTTTCGTGCAAGATAACACTTACTGAAATGCTTGGCGACAACGTAAACGTTTACGCAAATCTCGGAACTAAGGACATTATCTTAAAGGTAAGCCCTTATGACGACGTGCCGGTCGGAGCAGAATTAAAATTCTGTATTCCTAATAATCTCGTTTACTTCTTTGACGACGAAACGGGAAACGTTATTTAAGGGGGAATGATTATGAGAGAATTTATGGACAAAGATTTTATCCTTGAAAACGAAACTGCGAAAAAGTTATATCACGAATATGCTTGCGATATGCCAATATTCGACTATCACTGCCATATTCCACCAAAGGATATTTACGAAGATAGAAAATTCAGAAGTTTAACTCAAGTTTGGCTTGTTGACGGACATTTTGGCGACCACTACAAGTGGAGAAGTATGCGTCAATTCGGCGTTTCTGAAGATTACATAACGGGTGATAAGAGTGATGAAGAAAAGTTTATGAAGTATGCGGAAATGATTCCGTACGCTATTGGAAATCCGCTCTATCACTGGACTCACTTAGAACTTAAAAAATATTTCGGTATCACCGAAACTTTGTCACCAAAGACAGCGAAGAAAATTTACGACGAGTGTAATAAAAAACTTGAAACGCTTACTGCAAGAAAGTTTATTGAAATGAGCAACGTAAAGACTATTTGCACGACAGACGACCCTGTTGACAGTCTTGAGTGGCATATCAAAATGAAAAACGACCCTTCAATGAAGTTTACCGTTTTACCAGCGTTCAGACCTGACAAGGGAATTAATATTGAGCTTGATTATTTCTTTATTCCTTGGATGGCTCAGCTTGAAAAAGTTGTTGGTTACAAGATTGACGGCTTAGATAAGTTTGAACAAGCGCTTGAAGACAGAGTTAAATTCTTCGACAGTGTAGGTTGCGTCGTAAGTGACCACGCGCTTGACGTTGTAATGTATGAACCTGCAACAAGAGAAGAAGTTGAACAAATCCTTCTTAAAGGTATGAAAGGCGAGCCTATTTCTTACAGTGAACAAGGTAAGTACAAGGGCTATATGCTTCTATACTTAGGTAGACTTTACAATAAATATAAATGGGTACAACAATATCACATCGGTGCACTTAGAAACAACTCTAAGCGCGCGCTAAAAAATCTTGGCGCAGACACCGGATTTGATGCTATCGAAGACCAAACTTTTGCAGCAAAGCTTTCTGCTATTATGGGTGCGCTTGACGAAACAGACGAATTACCAAAGACTATTTTGTACTGCTTAAACCCAAGAGATAACGAAGTTTTAGCAACGCTTATGAACTGTTTCCAACACGAAGGCGTTCCGGGCAAAATTCAGTTTGGTAGCGGTTGGTGGTTCAACGACCAAAAAGACGGTATGATAAGACAAATGGAAGCACTTTCTTCAGTTGCTCAAATTTCGCTCTTTGTTGGTATGCTTACCGACTCTAGAAGCTTCTTATCTTACCCAAGACACGAATATTTCAGAAGACTTTTATGCAACCGTTTTGGTAATCTTATTGAAAACGGCGAATATCCAAACGATATCGAGTTCGTTGGTAAAATCGTTCAAGATATTTGTTATAACAACGCAGTAAAATACTTCTCTAAATAAAAATGTCATTAAATAAATACAGAATAATCGATTTGTTCATTTACGGCTTTATACTTTTGTTTATGCAGGTTGTAAGCGTAATTGCTCAATATCGATTGACGACTTTCTTTACGTTATCAATTACGATAGTGATGCTGATAATACTGACGGTCAGATGGGGTTTATTTGCCCTTATTCACGCAGCAGTAGTCGGTTTTGTATATGCTTTTTTAGCAACGCAAATGATAGACGGCGAAAAAAGCTTACTTGTAAATGCTTGTATTTACGGCATAGGTAATTGCTTTATCGTAATAAACGTATTGTTACTCAAGTTAATGGGGGCGGAACGCTTATATAGCGGTGGCTGGTGGTTGATTTTATATGCACTAGTCGGATTCGTTTCCGTAATAGTAGGTAGGTCGTTGGTTGGCATTTTCTTCGGTGAACAGTTTATAACTTCCGTAAAGAACTTCGCAACGACTGAATCGCTCAATTTTATATTTGCGATAATAATATTATTCATAACTAACAAACAAGAAAATATGTTAAAAGATCAAAAAGAGTATTTCCTTGAAGTTAGGCTAGGAGGTAAAAATGAAAACTAAGGAAGTTCAGCCGATTTCTCGTGAGACTCAACTTCGCGTAGACGAGTTTGAAAAGAGTTATTGGCGAACGACTGGCAAGAAGATACTAAAGGATTGGCGACTTTACGTAATGTTAATTCCGCTAATTTTAGTATTCTTGTTTTGGCGTTATTTTCCAATGTACGAGCTTACGCAATCATTTAAACTTTACGATAACACTAAATCGTTATCTGAAATGAATTACGTAGGTCTATACTGGTTTGAACAATTGTTCTTTGGTTCGTATTCAGACCAGTTTTGGCCAGCATTTAGAAACACTTTCTTATTAAGTTTCTACGGATTGTTATTTGGTTTCCCAACGCCAATTCTTCTTGCGTTGTTCTTTAGCGAAATCAAATCCAACTTGGTTAGATCAATGTTCCAAATTTGTTCATATCTACCAAAGTTCGTATCAATGGTAGTTATCACGTCATTAATTCAACTTATGTTGCAAAAAGGTACTCAAAATGCTCCAGCGGGCGTATTAGCAAGAGCCCTTGCTGCAATAGGTTTAGTAACTGATGAGGCTGCTAGAGAAGGTCTTATGTTTGGACCTCAATATTTCCGTTCTATTTATCAGGTATCTGGTGTATGGGCTGAAGCAGGCTACGGCTCAATCGTTTACTTTGCTGCAATTATTGGTATTTCACCAACTAGCTACGAAGCAGCAAGAATAGACGGTGCTTCGAAAATGCAACAAATAAAATCTGTAGTCTTACCAGGTATTTTATCAACTGTAGTTATTATGCTGATAACTCGTTTAGGCCATCTTATGACGGTAGGTTATGAAAAGGTATTGTTGTTAACTACGACGGTAGGTGGAGACTTGGGAACAGGTAACCAATCAACTGCAGAAGTAATATCTACGTGGGTATTCAAAATTGGTGGTATGCAGTCTGGTGGCGGTGGTGCGGCTAACCCATCACTCGGCTCGGCAGCAGACATGGTTAACGCAGTAATTTCTATGTTGCTCGTTATTGGTGCGAATATGATTAGTAAGCGCGCATCTAATACTTCACTTTACTAATAAGAGGGGGTAATTATGGCTGAAATTAATAATCAAAATATAAAAGAAACCCCTAAAAAGGTTAAAAAGAACGGTAAAGTTCGTTTAGAAACGAGCGAATTAATATTTAAAATTATTTCTTACGCATTTTGCGCAATTTTTGCGATAATGTGTATATATCCGTTTATTTACGCAATCAGTGCGGCATTATCTTCTCGTGATGCTTATTATAGTGGTCAGGTTGTTTTACTTCCTCTTATCGGAACATTAAACGACGGTTACACTTTAGGCTTAGAATGGGGTGCATTTAAAGAAGTTTTCTTTGATGCAGGCTTCTGGGTAAGCTACGCTAACACGTTATTCATCACGTTCTATGGTACGGTTTGGTCGCTTGGCGTTTCAATTTTCGGTGGCTATGCGCTTTCTAAAAAGCGTTTACCGTTCAGAACGGGCTTAAACTTCTATCTTTTATTTACAATGTGGTTCAACGCAGGTTTAATACCACAATACTTAAACTACTTAAACACTCAAGAAGTGTTCGGTGCAGTTGGCATTACCGACAACCGTTGGATGGTAGTTATTGCAATGGGTATGAACGCATTCAACGTAATTCTTCTTCGTAACGCATTTGAAAGTGTTCCAAAGGAAATTGAAGAAGCGGCAATAGTGGACGGCGCAAGTGAGTTTAGTCTTTTATGGAACGTATACGTTCCTATGTCAAAATCGTCAATTGCAACAGTTGGACTTTTCTACGGTATCAGCCGTTGGAACGGTTTCTTCTGGGCAAACATGATGATGACTCAAGACGAACAGCCTTTACAAGTTTACATACGTGACACTTTAAAGAAAGTTATGGAAGAGCAAGGCAATACGTCCGATGCAATTCCAGCCTACGCTACGGAATCGATGGTATACGCAATGATCGTTTGTGCGATTATTCCAATTATTATTATTTATCCGTATATCCAAAGATATTTCGCAACCGGTGTAAACGTCGGTGGCGTTAAAGAATAATAGAAAATAAAATAAGGAGAACATAATGAAAAAAGGTAAAATTTTAGCAGCGGTTTTGGCTACAACCCTTTCAGTTGCTATGTTGGCAGGTTGTGGAAAAAATCCCTCAAATTCAACAAGCAAGCAAACTGCTATTGACTTAACGGGTGTAAACGGCGATAACTCTACCGTTTCAATGTCTGTTTTATACAATGGTCAATCAACGATGATGAGATTTGACTCTACTTACGTTCCTTACGTTTCTTTGAACGGAACTAACTACGGTCAAAAACATTGGAAACCAGCGTGGGACGAGCTTCAATCAAGATTAAAGTTTACAATTAATGATATAACTCCTGAAAAAGCATCAAGCGTAAGCAATGCGTTTGAACTTTTACAAGCAAACAAGTTTAACGGAGTTAATATTATTTCAGGTCCTGTATCTGGGATCGTTGATGAAGGAACAAAAAATGGTACTTTTATTGATTTAACTTTATATAAAGATCAATTACCAAATTTCTTTAACTTCATAGAAAACAATGAAATCGTTAAGAAATCTATTACTTCTTCCAACGGGGAAATCTTCTATGCACCTTACTTTGACGGATTTGACGATATTGAAACGATGTTTATTTGTCGCGTTGACTGGGTAGAAAAACTTCTTGACGACGATGCTAAATATGGCACTATCAATTACGATACGTTCATCAACCTTGATACAAAATACCAAGGCTACTACGATTCAATGAACACTAAGTTTACTGCAATGAAGACTGCAACGACTACTCAAGAAGTAAGCGTTTCTTACACTAGCGGTAACGGTATCATTGCTATCCAAAACGCTCTTGCAACTAAGAACGGTCAAACTTTAACTGAAGCGTTAAAGTCATACATCAAGACTAACTACGTTGACAAGGGATATATCTCTAAACCAAGTGAACTTTTCTGCGGACAAAATGCTTGCTACAACGCTGACGAACTTATTGCTTTATGGCGTTGTGTAAAGGCTAACCCAAGCTTACTTACGGGCAAGGCTCAAGCAGCTTGTACAGATAAAGACGGCGAATCTGTAATTATTCCTTTCTATCCACGTGCTAAAACTTGTGACCGTGCTAACCAAGTATTACAGCTTGCTCAACTTTGGGGTGTTCGTGGTTACGAATCAAGAAACGGATATTTCTACTTTGATGAAAACGGCAATCTTGCTGACGGCAGAGTATCTGAAGATATGATGGAAGCTCTTGTATTCTTGAATCAACTTTATGCTGAAGGTTTAATTTGTAAAGATTACATCACTGGTTTATCTTCAGGAACTGAAGAATACAGAGATACTTTTAACAAACAAAACCTTGGTTTCATGACTTACGACTATAACCAAACTACTACTATCTACAACGAAACTATTAACGACCCACAAACTCCTTACAGAAACTTAAGCCCAATCTTATTCCCTGTTGCTGACTGGGATAACAAGGCTACTGCTGTAAGTGGTGCTACAGGTAAATATAACGTAACTACTAACGACTTATATCAATATACTGAAAGCTGGCGTTCTGTTAAGAGTGAAGGCTGGGCTATTACTGCTGCAACTGCAAGCAATCCAGAAGTATTAAAGAAGGCTTTAGAAGTATTTGACTATACTTACTCAACTGAAGGTCAAATTCTTATGACTTATGGCCCTGACGAATGGATTGAACACGATGCTCAAGGTAATATCGTTTATATCGATTACTACGGTCGTCAAGTACCGAAGATCAGTCAAGCGGCATTAGCTGAATTGAAAAATCCTAAATTAGGTAAGGGTAACTATACTAACTATTATCGTTATTACGTTGGTTCAACTCTTCCAATTGGTTTCGTAAAAGAACAAGGTATGGAATATCAGGCAGCGGACGAGAAAGGGTTAGTTGGTTTACAATATATTGGAAATGCAGTAGTTAAAGGGGTATTAAAGCACGCAACTGTTACAAAGAACACTGAAAAAGTTCAAAATTCATTAGTTCCAACAACATTTGCTTTAAACGATCTACAAACTCAAAGCGTAAACAACAACTGTGCAACGTTAGGTAAAAAATTCTCTAACACAGCGGCTGGTGGTGAAAACGTATTCCATAATTACGTTGTAAATGGCTTTAATGCAAGCGGTAAGACATTAACTAAAGAGCAACTTCTTGACCAAATAAACAAAGATTGGAATCTTGAATTATATTTGAGTATCCACCAAGAAGCATACGAAGAAATGTATTAATAAAAATTTGTCGTAGGGAGGAGAAAAACTCTTTCCTACGATAGAAAAATAAAAGGTAAACAAAAATGAAAATTACCCAAATGAAATTTCAAAAAATTGCTGTAAAAGGCGCTTTTATATTTGCCGCAATAGCCGTTTTCTATTCTTTAATATTTGCATCACAATTATATGGCTTTGTCAATATAACTAGTTCGTTAGGTGTTCAAGGCAATATCTTGTTTAAAGAAGTGCAACCGTTCAACAGAGCGTTATTTAATCTTACGGTAGTGTACCTAATCGCATCTATTTTGTTATTAGTATTTTTCTGTCCAACGCGAAGAATTTATTACGTATCAAACTATATCGTAACGGGTGTCGTTGCTGTGTTAGGTGTTGCGCTAAGTGTATATGCTTTATTAAATATATTCACATACATGTCAACTTTTACTTCAATAGACTTTGTTGCTTTAAACGAATATTTAACAAAAAGAAACTTAAATGAAATGACGAGTTTTCCTTGGTCGTTTATAATAGGTATAATTGTATTTGCAGGTGTTATTATATTTAACGCTTTAATGGTGGTGAACGCAATTTGGAAAAGTAAAGTAATTAAGACAGAACGCAAAGAATTTGCTGAAATCGACGCGGAAATTTACGCTAAGTGGGAAGCACAAGAAAGAGAACTCGACAAGGAGGCTAATAAGTATGAGAGCTGAACTTATGAGATATAGAAACGACACTTTATCTTACTTATTAACTTTAGCAGGACTTGCACTTGATGCATGCTTTTTGATGTTTTTATACTCTTCTCCAAACGTTAGATGTGAAGATATGTATGGCAAGATTGTTGGTCTAGATATATTCTTTAATATAATTTTTCTATTAATTGCATTTTTAACGGCTGAAAAAGTAAAAACATATTCTTTAAATTGGTGTTGGTCATGTCTTGTGTTAGGTTTATTACAATTACCAAGAATACTTTTACCAATTTCACTTTTCGGAGCAAAACAATTAACTGTTGGTAAACTTATATTCTTATTAGTATGTTTAATAGGTTCTTGCGCGTGTTTGGTTTGCGCGTGTGTGTTCAGTTATTTAAAATCACACAAGCTTGATAAGCATCTAAAAGAAATTAGTAATAAAGGTGAGTAATTATGGCAGGACTATCACTAAAAAATATTAATAAAATCTACGATAATAACGTTCAAGCCGTATTTGATTGCAACGTTGAGATTGACGACGGCGAATTCGTCGTATTGGTCGGTCCATCTGGTTGCGGTAAGTCAACCACTTTAAGAATGATTGCAGGTCTTGAAGATATAACTTCTGGTCAACTTATTATCGGCGACAAGGATATGACTCAAGTTGCGCCAAAAGATCGTGATATAGCAATGGTTTTCCAAAACTATGCACTTTACGCGCACCTTACCGTTTATCATAACATGGCTTTTAGCCTTGTTCTTCGTCACGAAAAACCTGAGGTTATTCACGAAAAAGTTATGTACGCTGCTCGTGTGCTTGAACTTGAATCTCAACTGAACAAAAAGCCTAAAGAACTTTCAGGTGGTCAACGTCAACGTGTTGCGGTAGGTAGAGCAATCGTTCGTGATCCTAAAGTATTCTTATTTGACGAACCGCTTTCAAACTTAGACGCAAAACTTCGTAGTTCAATGCGTAGAGAGTTAAAACTTTTACATATGCAACTTGGAACTACTATCGTTTACGTTACACACGACCAAACTGAAGCTTTAACCTTAGCAGACAAAATCGTTTGTATGAGTGACGGTAGAATTCAACAAATTGGTAAGCCTATCGAACTATACGATAATCCAAACAATTTGTTCGTTGCAAGCTTTATAGGTCTTCCACCAATGAACTTCTTTGACGTAAAAGTTGATGGGGACAAACTTGTGTCTAACGATTTAGAATATAAGTTAAACGATGCAGAAAAGACGCTTCTTGCGAACTATCAAGGTAAAGACATCGTTTTAGGCGTTCGTCCTGAAGACGTCAATATTGGCGACGAGTTTAAGTTTAAGGTTTTAATTAATGAAAACCTTGGTATGAATACACTCGTTCACGGTTATATCGGTAAAAAGAAAGTCGTATCTAAAATTAACGAGTGGTGCGAATACAAACTCGGCGATGAAATAAGTGTTACTTTCGACAGAAATAAAGTGCATTTCTTTGATAAAGAAACTACTAATGCAATAAGATAGGGGGTGTTTTAGGTTGAAAGAATTTTTTAGAAAAAAACTAGTCGGCTTAAAAAGAAGCCCACAACTAATCGCGATTTTACTAACAATGGTGTGTTGTTGTATTTATACTTTTGCATTAAGTAGTTATTCGACGGCGTCACAAGCACTCTATCAAGAATCAGTTATTGAAATGATAAATAAGAACTTCATATTGTTTAATGATTTAGGTTTAACGTCTGAAAGAGTTAGTTTTGAAGTTTTTGCTTTATTTAGAAACCCTGCTATTTACATGTTTATTGAAACTTTATTTTCGATTTTGCTTGTAGTTTCTTTCCTATCGGTTTATAAAAAGGGCAAGAGAAGCAATTTTATGTTTTCGATTGTTTTGATAATGATAGTTGTAATGATAGCGTGTAACGTTTTGTATTATTTGTCAATTAACTATTACACTGAAAATTTTGATGAAATTTTAAAATCTGCAGGTTATGATTTTAACGTATCAAAAAACAGCATCGAACAAATGGTTTCCAGTGGGACTGTAAGTGTTGACGATTTTAGTTACAGAGAATTATTAGAAACTGTAAAAGAAAGTGATTTTGCAAATAAGACAAATACCGAACTCTATTCAATAATGCTTGGTGAGCTTAAGTTTGCAAGCACGTACAACGTAGAGTTAACTGCTGCTAGACAAAGCGCTTTACAAAACACATTAATTCACACAATCTTCTTAGTTATAACTCTAGTAGTTATACTATTGACTCCTGTAATTTCTAAGTTGCTCAATAAAATCAACACTTCAGTTGATGACGAGTACGATAGACTTATGGAACAAAAGTCAGACGAAGAACTTATGATTGAACTTGAAGATGAGTAAAAAAAATGATGAAAAAGGTTGGGTAAACGTTGACGAAGAAAAAAAGACCGGCTCGGGTGAGCGGTCTACGTTTGAAGTCAACGGCGAGAAATATACACCGTATGCCGTAAGTAAAACTTATCGTTTTCCGGTGTGGCTAAAGGCTGGTGTTGCGAAATGGTGGTTTCCGGGAATGGTGTTCTATTTCATCTTTTTCGGAATAGGGGCTATCGTCAATCAAGACTTACTTGCATTAGTTTTAGGCTTAGCTGTAGGTTTAGTTACTGACATTTTCCTAAATCACTATTTTAGAGATTTCTCCTCCACTAACCACGATTACAGAAAATTTATAATATTCGGCAGAAAAAGAAGCTTTTTCACGCTACCTGTAAACTTGGTAGTGTACGTTGTTTTAAGTTTTTTATCTGCGTTTATGATTAACGTTGTTATTCATTTATTAAAAGTGGCAAATCCTGACGAATTTATGTTCGCGTTAGGTGGCTTGCTTTACGCAACGTTCATGCTCGCTTTCGACTTGATTATCGTTTTTATAAGAAATATGATAACAAAACTTGTGCTTAAGATAAAAGCGAAAAAATCAAAAGACGTTGAGAGTGTGGAAATTTTAGAAGAAAATTCTTCTGAAACAGAAAATAATTAAACAAAGAAAGGAGTTATAGTTAATTTTATAATTTTTCTATAACTTCTTTTTTTAAAAATTAAAGGGGTACTATGAAATTTAATTTAATTTATAAATCATCAGTTTCTGCATGTTTCGAACTTGTAAACGACACTATTTATTATAGTGAAAAATCTTATAAAATTTATCTTAACGGAAACGTTGTAAAAGAGTGTGACACAAACGTGTTCTCAGTTTACGACTTAAATCCTGATACTAACTATGAAATTTCAACTTCACTTTCTGATTTTAAGCTTGCGTTTAAAACAGACAGCGAAACTTATGCTTACACCGTAAAATCTTTCGGTGCAGTTGGTGACGGAAAAACAGACGATACAGCTTCTGTTCAAGCTGCGCTTAACTGTTGTCCAAAGGGTGGTAGAGTAGTTTTTGAAGCAGGTGAATATTTCCTTCGTCCTATCATGATTAAGAGTGATATGACGGTAGAAATTAAGAAAGGCGCGCGCCTTATTGCTACACCTAACGAAGCTGACTATCCAAAAATTCCGGGCGAATTTGACGATTTAAACGGAAAAAGCGTTCACTTTGCAAGTTGGGAAGGAACGCCAATGGAATGCTGTCAACCGTTCGTAACTTTATATTCTGCAAATAACGTAAATATCGTTGGTGAAGGTATTATCGACGGTAACGGAAGTGCTGGGGACTGGTGGATTAATCCTAAAAACCGTCGCTACGGCAGACCTCGCTTATTCTTTACTCATTTTTCAGAAAACGTAAATCTTCACGGAATTACGGGTGCTAACGGTGCAAGCTGGAACTTCCACCCATATTTTTCAAAGAATGTCAATTTCTATAACACAAAGGTACAAGCGCCTGCAAACTCACCAAACACTGACGGACTAGATCCTGAAAGCTGTGACGGCGTAAACATTATCGGTATGGAATTTTCTGTAGGTGACGATGCTATCGCAATTAAGGCCGGTAAGTCTTATATGGGTATGAAATACGCAATTCCTGCAGACCATCACACTATAAGAAACTGCAAAATGCAATTTGCTCACGGCGGGGTAGTATTAGGTAGTGAAATGAGTGGTGGCGTTAAGAATTTAACCGTTGAACGCTGTCTATTCGTTGGAACTGACCGCGGTTTAAGAATTAAAACTCGTCGTGGTCGTGGTAAAAATGCAGTTATTGACGGCGTTTTATTCGAAAAAGTTAAAATGGATGGTGTAAAAGCTCCGTTCGTTATGAATATGTTCTATTTCTGCGACCCTGACGGAAAGACTGAATACGTTTGGTCGAAAGAAAAACTTCCTGTTGACGACAGAACTCCACGCCTTGGCGAATTTACTTTCCGTGATATCGAATGTAAAAACTCTGGTTGGTGCGCAGGATACTTCTACGGACTTCCTGAACAACCTATCTCAAGCGTTACGCTTGAAAACGTAACTGTAACTTACGACGCTAGTAGTGAAGAAGGTAGACCTGCTATGATGACTAACGCCGAAGTTTTGAAAAATGCCGGTTTCGTGTTCAGAAACGTTGATAACGTTTGCTTAAAGAACGTAGATATCAACGGATATGTGGGCGAAAAAATCGTTCTTGAAAGCGTTAAGTCAACTAAAGGGGTGTAAAAATGTACTCGTCAATCGAAAAATATATTGAATATTTAATGAACCAAACTACGCCTGATAAACCTGTTTGGAATATTGAAGCAATCCGTCAAGGCAAGAAAATGGGTTGGAACTATATTGACGGCTGTATGATGATTTCCTTAATCAACTTATGGAAGGAAACGGGAAAAGCTAAATACTTTGATTTCGTTAAGAATTTTATCGACTATTATATTGACGACGACGGTAATATTTTAGGCTTTAAAATGGAAGATTACAACCTTGACAACATCAACGAAGGTAGAGTACTATTCGATTTATACGATGAAACTAAAGACGAAAAATACCTAAAAGCAATTGAAATGGTGTATAAGCAAATAGAAACTCAACCTAAAAACTCAAAAGGTAGTTTTTGGCATAAGCAAATCTATCACGATCAAGTTTGGCTTGACGGATTGTTTATGGCGCAAATTTTCTACTATCGCTACCAAAAATTAAAGGGTAGATCTATAGAGCCAATTTTAAGTCAGTTCAGAAACGTTGAAAAGTATATGAAAGATCCTAATACGGGGTTATACTATCACGGCTATGACGAAACGGCTACGATGTTTTGGGCTAACGAAAAGGGGCTTTCTGCAAACTTCTGGTTAAGATCAATGGGTTGGTATATTGCAGCTCTTAGTGATATTACCTCTTTCTTGGATGAAAATTCAGCAGAAAAAGAAGAATTTAAGGGTTATTTGAAAAACGCAATCGACAGCGTGCTTAAGTTTAAAGACGAAGAAAGTAATTTATTCTGGCAAGTTGTAGATAAGGCTGGAAAAGAAGGTAACTATCTTGAAACTAGTGGTAGCGCATTGATTGCATTTGCAATTTTGCGCGCAGTAAACTGTGGAAATTTACCTGAAAGTTATTTTGAAGTGGGTAAGGCGATTTTTGACGGTATTTGTAAGAAATATCTCACTCAAAACGATGACGGTACGCTCGAACTTAAAGGAATTTGCTTGGTTGCTGGCTTAGGTCCTGAAAAAAATCCACGTCGCGACGGCTCGTATGAGTATTATATTTCCGAGCCTATTGTTTCAACCGACGCAAAAGGCGTAGCGCCGTTTATTATGGCGTTTGTTGAGCTTAAAAAGAAATTAGGTTAACAAAATAAAAATAGTTCACAAAGTTATTTTTTGTGGACTATTTTTTTCTTTATTTAATATATTGAATATTAAAAATCATTGACAAATTGAAAATATGAATATATAATGTTATTAGGTAAATTGGCGCATTGTTTCAGTCTGCCAATTTATAGTAAGTTTAACAAAAATTTTTAATTATATTAAAAACGGAGGAAACATGAGTAAGACAAGAAAACTTTCCATTGCAATTTTTGCGTTGGTATTCGCTTTGTCACTTGTTTTTGGCGTAAGCAACTTCTCAGTTGCAAAGGCTGCCGAAGCAAATGATAAGACTGTCGGACAATTCGATTTTTATATCGATGCTGCAGAACTTAACAGCGATATTACTGAATCGACAGAAATTGAAAAAGCTGGTGGCTATTCTTTCATTTTGCAAGGTTCTAAGACAGAAGCATTATCTGTTGACGGTAACCCAAAAACTGCAAAAGACATCTTTGTTGAAAACGGTGATGCCTATGCGTTTACAAAGAGAATTAAGACCAACGGTAAAACTAACCACGCTACGTTAGATAGATCAATTTCTTTCTTCTTAGACAAGAAAGCAACTATTAAGGTGTATGCGGTTTCATCATCATCAAGCGACTCTACAAGAACGTTAGGTCTTTACAAAAACGGTACGGCAGCTAAGCTTGCAGAAGACAAAGTTGCTGCATCTGCTAATCAACTTGAACCAATTGTGTTCAACACGACAGAAGCAGGTAGTTACTATTTAGCAGCTGACGTAAACGGTGTAAACATTTACTTTGTCGGTATTACTTTCACTGGTGATGCAGATCCAATCGTTCGTAACAACTGGTCAGAAGTAGTTGCTCCAGAAGTATCTTTCCCAACGTCTGCAGTTCCTGAACAAGATGCATCTTTATCTGATGACAAGAAATCAATTCTTGTTAACTATAACGGCGTAATTGGAACTAACGGCGCAGACAAAATCGTCGTTTATATGAAGAAAGGCGAAGAAGTAATTTCAAAGAAAACGGCTATCCGTTACGGAAATAGCGGTCAAGTTTTATTTACTCCAACAGCATCTGGAACTTATACTTTCGAAGCAGAAGCAATTCGTAGTGGCGAAACTGCAACTATCAAGTCTACTGCAAGCATTTCTAAGGACTTCACGCTCGTGTTAGAAACTCCTTCAGTTCGTGGTAGAACTGTTGAAGCAACGGGTGGTGCTCTTGAACTTATGGTTACTGTATCAGAAGTTTTAGAAGCTGACGAATACGTTCTTACTTATAAGTCAAGTAAAGAAACTGAATGGAAGACGAAAACTTTAACTGCAGCAGGAGCTGGTGAAATCGACGTTATTCTAGATGAATACGACGTAGGCGACGAAATTACTTACAAAGTAAGCGCAACCAGAACTTCTACAAGCGAAACTAAAGTTTCAAGCGAAGCTACTTCAAAAGTTCGTCCTCAAGCAGAACGCGACTGGGTATTCACTTATTTTGGTCAATCTACTAAGGCTGACTTAAATACTATGACTCCTGGTGGCAATATCTTCGACGGTATATCGCTTCAGGCAGCAGCTTACGACGCTGACGGAAGATGTACAGGTAAGGGTGGTAAGTTCACTTACGGTGGTATGGACGGTATTTCTTTCTACTACACTAAGATTGACGCTTCTGAAGAAGACTTCAGAATTAAGGCAAAAGTTACAGTTGACTATCTCAACCCAACCGTTGACGGTCAAGAAGGTTTTGCACTTTTAGTTCGTGACTCTATCGGTGTTCACGGCGATAGTGCTTACTATTACACTAACTCTGCTGCAGCGATTGCGACGAAGATTCAATATAAGCAAGGTGCTGCTAACCAAACTTATAGAGACGGTTTAGGTTCAAGATTCGTAACGGGTATTAAGTCAACGACTGAAACTCCTAAAACTGACGAGCTTAAGCACGTAATGTATCCACTCCTTAACGATACTATCTACCAAGGTGGCGAATACATTATCGAACTTGAAAAGATCAACAACAGTTATTATACGAGATATTATGAAATGAACTATGCAACTATGCAAGAAGAATTAGTTGCAGAAAACGTTCTTTACCACGACGGTTCTATCAGTGACTCTAAGGGTAACGACCAATTACTTGTTATCGACAAAGAATACGTTTACGCAGGCTTTGCCGTTGCAAGAGGTTGTGACGCTACTTTCTCTGAAATTGAATTCGAAGCAACTCCAAGATCAACTGAAGACGTAACAATCTTAAAGACTCCTGTTGCTTGCGACTTCTCAATCTCTTCTCCTACAACTTCATCACTTGCTGATTACGATTTAGTTTTCTTTGCAAATGCTGACGGTTTATTAGACGTTAAATTAAACGGCACAGCTATCGTTACAGGCGAACCAATTACAAACTATAAAGATTTTATTAAGACTGTAACTTTACAAGAAGGTACTAATACTTTCGAAGCAACCTTCACTCCAGATCCTAACTTCTTACCAAGTGCTTACGAAGTTATGGCAAGCTATGACGTTGCTGTAATCGACAAACAAGTTATTTACAAGAAATATAACGATCCTTCTGTTCCAATTTACGTTGCACCAGACTCACTCGGTGGCGCAGTAATTGGTAACCCAGCAAACGAAGGAACAAAAGAATCTCCACTTGATATCCAAACTGCATTAAACTACTGCTTACCTGGACAAACGATTTACCTCATGGAAGGTACTTACGAAATCGGTTCTGGTAACATCACGATTGAACGCGGTAACAACGGCTTAGTTGATGAAAAAGGTAATATCACTTGGAAGTATTTAAGAGCAGACCCTGAAGCTAAGTCTAGACCGGTTCTTGACTACTTGAATAAAGGTGGTGGTTTCACCGTTTGGGGAAATTACTGGCACTTAGACGGTTTCGATATCACTAGAACTGCATACGGCAAGAAAGGTATGCAACTTGGTGGTTGGAACAATATCTTAGAAAACGTTAACTCTTACTATAACGGCGATACCGGTATTTCTGTAAGCGGTAAGTCAACTGATCCTAAGGCTAAATGGCCTAAGAATAACCTTGTATTAAACTGCACGGCTTATATGAATAAAGACCAAGCTCAAGAAGACGCTGACGGTTTCGCTGCTAAACTTTACTGTGGTGATAACAACATCTTCCGTGGATGTATTGCTTACTGTAACGCAGACGACGGTTGGGATTTATACGCAAAAACTGAAAGTGGTTTAATCGGTGCAGTTACTATCGAAGACTGCGTAGCGTTCGGTAACGGTTTCAATATCGACGGTACTGCAACTTACGGTAACGGTAACGGCTTCAAGATGGGTGGTGAATCACTCTCTGGTAAGCACAGCATTTCAAACAGCGTATCTTTCGGTAACAAGTTAAAGGGTATCGACTCTAACAGCTGTCCTGATATTATCGTTAAGAACTGTACTTCAGTTTATAACGGTAAATACAACTACGCGTTCTACTCAACTAAGGCAACGAGCTTTGACGTTCAAAACGTAATTTCGTTCTTAGGTGGCTCAACAGACGACGTTCCTGATCAATCTGCTCCAAACGTAGTATTAAAGAACGAAGGTAACTACTTCAACTATAAAGCTGAAACAGGTGCATATACTGAAAACTCTGTAGGTACGAAGATTACTCCAAGCAATACTTTCGTTGAATGGAGTGACGATTTTATGACTCAATTCGGTTTCGTTATGAATATGAGTTCTAATACGATCACTCAAGGTAATTTCGAAGCTATCATTGCTAAGCTTACAGTTCGTAACGCTGACGATTCAATCAACTTAGGCAACTTCTTAAAGCTTAAAGACGATGCGTTCACTTCAGGTGCAAGACTTACTCCTATCCCAG
Organism: Clostridia bacterium; assembly: GCA_017407325.1. GTDB lineage: Bacteria > Bacillota > Clostridia > Christensenellales > Borkfalkiaceae > UBA4636. The sequence continues at coordinate 30,514 of JAFQWV010000002.1, forward strand.
GAACTGTATGGGGTGATGCTAACGGTGGTGCAGAAGAACCTGCAAAAGGTTGCAAGAAGGGTTGTAAGTCAGAAATCGGCGCAATCGATTTCGTTATCGGCTTTGCACTCGTATCACTTGCTCTAGTTGTTTTATTAAGAAAACAAAAAAATAACGGTTAATTAAAAAAATTTACCCTTTGCCATAACGGCAAAGGGTAATTTTTTGCTTGCCGTAAAGAAAAAGAATCTAAAAAATAAAAGTGCCGTATTTTATATAATTTATACCGAAAATTGGTTGCTTTTTTTTACATTTAAGTGTATTATATATTAAGAAGGCTGAAAATGATTTTACACTAGCTTAAAGAATTGTTTTCGGACAAGCATTTTTTTAAGGTAATTACGCAAAGTATTATTGCGTTATTATAAACAATAATAAAATTTTTAATTACCAAAAAGGTAAAAGGAGAGAAAAAATGAAAAAATTAGCAATCTTAATTGCAACACTTCTCATCGTTTGCTTGATGGCTTGTGCTTGTGGTACTGTTGAAGAAACTTCAACTCCAGATTCTACATCAGAATCTACTCAAACTCAAACTTCAACTCCAACTTCTGAAGCTCCAAAGTCTGAAGCTCCAAAGTCTGAAGCTCCAACATCTCAAGCTCCATCAACTCCATCAACTCCATCTGCTGGTGGTAGCACAGTTAAGTTTGATACTATCGTTGCAAACACTACAAACTCTAAGGGCGCTGATGCTTTTACTGGTGAATTCAACGGTTTAACAATTACTGCTGCTGACGTTAAGGTTTCAAGTGGTAAGCCTGCAAAAAGCGGTTCTTTAAACGGAACTGTTTTCACTGGTAACTATTTACAACTTGGTAAAAACGGTAGCGCTACAAACAAGTGCATCTCTTTCACAGCTTCTCAAACTGGAACTGTAGAAATTTATGCTAACTGTGGTTCTACAGGCGTTGAAGCTGGTGTTTTATACTTCGGTTCTGAAAGTGTATCAAATGTTAAAAACAGCCAATTAGATGCATTCACATTTAGCGTAACTGCAGGAACTACGTATACTTTATATGCTGGTGCTGCTGGTTCAATCAACGTATTCGCAATCGTTGGTATTTAATAACTAAAAAATTAATTCTCGCCTTTGGGCGAGAATTTTTTTTGTTTAATTAATACTTCTTAAATTAATAAATTGTTATGTTAGTACAATAACTTTTTAAAATCCCTTGATAAAAAAAATAGTTTATGGTAAAATATAGTATATAGTTTTTTTTTAGGAGAGTACAATGAAAAAATTAATTATTTTATTATTAGTTTCTGTTTTTTCAATTTCACTTGTTGCATGCTCAAGCAACGACTCGACAAGTCAATCTGAAGCGACTTCAAGTGCAAACTCTGTTGAAAGTTCAGTTGCTACTTCAACCGAAAAGTCAACTGTTACTTCAACGCAACAAGAAAAACCTGTTTCTATTGAATTCGTAAACAATATCAAAAAATATTGGGTTGTTGGCGAACAAGTTAATTATAATACTCTTTACGGTTATTTAACTTTGGAAAATAATCCAACCAGAAAGTTTGTTAATGCTAAAGATTTTGTAATTGATAATGGTGGTTTAGACGTTTCGAAAACAGGTGTTTATCACCATACCGTTTCGTATCCAGGTCTTAGCGAAAAATTAGAATTTGATATCCAAATTTTAAGCAAACCTATTGAGAATAATGGTGTAGTTACAGTAAAGGTTGACCCTGAATTTAAGGGCGAATTGGCAAGTATTGACCAAAGTGGTGCATCTTGCTTTACTGATATCTCTACTGCACTTTCAATTATAAAAGGTTGTAATTTTGCTCCTACCGTAATTAAGAATATTTATCTTGCGCCTGCAACCTATAAAGAAAAATTTAATATTACAGCGCAAGAAACGAACGTCAGATTAATCGGTGAAGATAAAACTACTACAAAAATATCTTATGATGACTGTTCTGATGATGCAGGCGGTACTGACGCGTCTTCTACGATAATCGTTGCCGGTTCAGGATTTATGGTTAAAAACGTTACCATTGAAAATGGTTACGATTACCTAAATGGAAAAGATGCGAATAAGCAAGCAGTTGCAATGACTTGTAGTTCTGACGGCGCAGTATTCTATAACTGTAACTTCTTAGGCTATCAAGATACTTTACAACCAAAATCAGGTAGACAATACTATAAAGATTGCTATATTGCAGGTTGTACTGACTTTATTTTTGGTAATAACGCTACTGCACTTTTTGAAAATTGTGAAATTAAAGTTTTAAAGAAAAGTAACGATAACTACGTAATTACCGCTCATAAAGGCAACAACGGTACTAACGGAAAGGATATTCCTGCTTACGGTTACGTGTTTAAAAACTGCAAATTAACGGCAGAAGCAGGTGTTCCAGATGGAAGTACTTCTCTTGGTCGTCCTTGGCGCGCAGACGCTACGGTGGCGTATATTAACTGCGAAATGGGCGCGCACATTTCAACAAAGGCTTTTGGTAATGCTGACGGCGCTATTTCCCGTTATCAATCAATGTCAGGCGGTGGATTAGTTAACGAACCTCAAAATGCTAATTTCGCTGAATATGGAAATACAGGTGCTGGCGCAGTTTCTGCACAAATAAATAACGACTTTACGTTACTTGCAAATGCAGACAACTATACTTATCAAAATATTTTTGCAAAAGTTAACGGCATGGTAACTTACAATACAGATTTTGATGCTCAAGCAATTTTAACTGCGTTTATCGGTTAATTAATAGGGTTTTTAATATGAAAAAATTGTTATTGTTCTTTTTAGTAATTTTGTGTTTTTCCGTCTTTTTTGTTACAGGCTGTGGCAAAAACGAAGATAATCCAACGTCGGTGTCGGTAAACGTTAATGCTCAACACTCGGGTGCTGACGGCGCTGAGGTTGACGGTGTAAAAACGTTTAAAACGGTTCAAGGCGCTATTGATTATTTTACAAGCGAAAATTTAAACAACGCGCAAAAAATCGTTAATATATCTGCAGGCGATTACCACGAAAAAATTACCGTAAATAAGGATATTGTCAATTTAAAACTCGTTGGTTCAACAACGGGCGTTACAAAAATTACTTACGGCGACTACGCAGGTATGCTTGATGCGAACGGTAATAAAATAGGAACTGATAAAACTGCAACTGCAAACGTTCACGCAGAAGGTTTTATAGCAGAAAATATTTATTTTGAAAATTCTTTCGATTATTTTAACCCACCGCAAGGAGTTAAAGATTTACAAGCGCTTGCTATGTACTCAAGGGCTGATAAAGTTCAGTTTATAAACTGTATTTTTACCGGCGTTCAAGACACGTTAGAAGTCGTTTCAGGTCGTCAATACTTCAAAAACTGCACTATCAAAGGTTCTGTTGACTTCATTTTCGGTAACAACCCTTCAGTTTTATTCGATAACTGCGATATCGTATCTGTTAATCGTAATAAAAAAGGCGGTTACGTTACCGCTATGAAAGGTAACGACGGAACTAACGGTAACGCCGTTGCAACTTACGGTTTAGTGTTCAAGGGTTGCCGTTTAACTGCAGAACAAGGCATTGAAAACGGAACTATCGCTTTAGGCAGACCTTGGCGCGCAGATGCAACCGTTGCTTGGATTAATTGTGAAATAGGTGCTCATATCAGCATAAAAGCGTATGGAACAGGCTTAAGCCGTTATACTTATATGGAAGGCGGTGGTGTTGCTAACTATCCAAAAGATGCAAACTTTTTTGAATATGGAAATACAGGTGCTGGCGCAGTTTCTACTCAACTTAATGATGACTTTACGCTTTTAACTGAAACTGAAGTGGCGTTGTATACTCCTGCAAATATTTTTGCAACTACTAACGGTGGCGTAACTTATACGGGCGAATGGAACCCTTGTATGTAGTATGAAAAAGTTAATTTCTGTATTAATTATTTGTATATTGACAGTTCTTACTATGACGGCTTGTACGGTAAATACAGGAGATATTGAAGATATAACTTCTTCATCTTCAGGTAAGCGCAGTCTTAACTTTGCAAGTGATATTGAAAATTCGGTAAATATTAAACCTTCTAAAAGCAATTTACAAGGTAAAAGCAGTAAAGAACAAGATAAAGACAGTTCTAAAAATAGCTCTGTAACAAGCGCTGTTGAAAAGAGTTCGTCTAAGAGTAGCTTAGCAGATAGTTCGACTGAAAAGAGTTCGTCTAAGAGTAGTTCAAGCTCGAAATCAAGTTCGAAGTCAAGCTCGAAATCAAGTTCGAAGTCAAGTTCAAAATCAAGCTCGACAGAAAGTTCAAGTGTTCAGTCGGGTAACGATACTCCGTCAACTCAAGCTACTGTTGACGTAATGGTTGATGCTAGCGTAAGCTCTAACGGAACAACTGTTGACGGTGTTAAAACTTATAAAACGGTAGCTGCTGCGCTAAATGCGATAAGTGGTGAAAACAAGACTATCGGCATAAAGAAAGGTACTTATAAAGAAAAGCTTACTATTCCAGCTTCACTTAAGAACTTAACTTTAATAGGTGAGTCAAGTTCTAACACAACTTTAACTTACGGCGATTGTTCAAGTATGGTTGGCGATAGCACAGACGCATCTGCAAGCGTAACCGTTTTAGCTGAAGGATTTTCAGCAAAAAATATCCATTTTGAAAATTCTTACGATTACTTAGGCGGTAGCGAAAAGAACAAACAAGCCCTTGCGCTCTATATTAAGTCTGACAGAAGTACGTTCCATTCGTGTGTGTTTTCTGGTCACCAAGACACTTTGGAAGTCGTTTCAGGTCGCTATTATTTCTACGACTGCACGATAAAAGGCTCGGTAGACTTTATCTTCGGTAACAATCCGTCAATTTTGTTTGAAAATTGTGAAATAGTGTCGAGAAACCGCAATAGTTCAAACGGTGGATATATTACCGCTATGAAAGGTAATAACGGAACTAACGGCAGTGGCGTTGCGACTTATGGCTTAGTGTTTAAAGGTTGTGATTTCACGGCGGAAAGTGGCGTTAAATCGGGCTCGGTATCACTTGGTAGACCTTGGCGTGCAGATGCAACCGTAACGTTTATGAATTGTGATATGGGCGCACATTTATCGACTAAAGCATACAGCGGTGCAAGCTCTAAAGAGCGTTACGTTTATATGAACGGTGGTGGACTTAAAAACGAACCGCAAAACGCTCATTTTACCGAATATAATAACACGGGAAGTGGAGCAATTAGTTCTGCAGTAAAAGGTTGCACGATGCTTACGTCAGCCCAAGCTCAAAATTACACTTTATCAAATATTTTTGCTAAAACTAACGGCTCGGTTAAATATTCGACCGACTTTAATGCAGAAAGCGCATTAAACACTTTAAGTGCATTATACATCTAACCAAATAAAAAAAATCCCTTGAACATTCAAGGGATTTTTTATGAATAAAAAATATTCATATTGACAATAATCATAATATCTTAAAAGGAGAGTAATTATGGATTTAAAAAACAGTGAAACTTATCAAAACTTAGCAAGGGCGTTTGCAGGCGAGTGTCAAGCGCAAAACCGTTATAAATTTATCGAGTACGGAGCTAGAAAAGAAGGCTATTCGTGTTTAGCAGAAGTTATTGATAAAATCGTTTATAACGAATTTAATCACGCGCGTATGTTTTATACTGAAATTCAAAAAGCGTCAAAAGAAACGATTGATAACATTGATTATTGCTTAGGCACGCCGTTTCGTGAAAAGTGGGACTTGACAGAAAATCTTCGACTTGCCGCTATGGACGAGTTTGAAGAAACTAAAATCTATCCCGAATTTGCAAAGACTGCTTTTGACGAAGGATTTGAAAGGGTAGGCAAACTTTTTACTAATATTGCCGAGATTGAAAAATGCCATAATATGCTGTTTACCGAC
>JAFQWV010000010.1 GCA_017407325.1 Clostridia bacterium
CAACGGTATGATTTTTGTGGAAAAAGCACTTTCTATGATGAGCAAAGGCTTTGCCGCAATCATTATTCAAAACTCGGCAGGCTCGGGAAAAGCAACGGAATATAACAAGCGCATATTAAAGCATAGCACGCTACTTGCAAGTATTAAAATGCCTATAGACTTGTTCGTTGGTAAATCGAGCGTGCAAACCAACGTTTACGTTTTCCGCGTGGGCGAAGCACACCAAAAAGACGACGTTGTGAAATTTATTGATTTTTCTAACGACGGTTATACGAGAACGAACCGTAAAAAAGCAAGCAAGAATTTGTTTGATAGCGATAGGGCAAAAGAACGTTATCAAGAAGTGGTTGATTTAGTCCGTTACGGTAAGTCAAAGTTAAAAATCTTTACGGAAAAAGAATATTATGAAGGTACTATAAACCCTGAAAGTGGTGCGGACTGGAATCAAACAGCGCCTATCGATACAAAGCCTACGCTTGAAGATTTCAAAAAGACGGTAAGCGATTACCTTGCGTGGGAAGTTTCAACGCTCTTAAAAGGTCAAAACAAGGAAGACGACCGCCTGGGAAAATAGATGCCCTACTTAACGAGAAGCTGAAAAATGTTGAGTGGGGCGAATATAAGCTTCAAAAGTTATTTGTAAGCTCTAATGGCGATTTTGATATACAAAAAACGCACATAAATGGCAAGGGACACTATGTCATTACCGCGGGCTTAACAAACAATGGTATTTTGGGAAAAACTGACATCGATTCAAAGATATTTGATAAAGGAACAATAACGGTCGATATGTTTGGGTGTGCTTTTTATCGACAATTTTTTTATAAAATGGTCACACACGCAAGAGTGTTTTCATTAAAGCCATTATTTAAAATCACTGATAAACAAGGTGTATTTTTAGCGGCTTCTTTGAATTTTTTAAGCCGAGATTTTGGCTATGGAAATATGTGTTCTTGGGAAAAAATAAAAACAAAATCAGTTCAACTTCCTGTAAAATGTGGACAAATAGATTTTGAATTTATGGAAAATTTTGTCGCCGAGCTGGAATCTCGTCGTGTCGCCGAGCTGGAATCTCGTCGTGTCGCCGAGCTGGAATCTTATTTATTAGTTACTGGATTGAAAGATTACGTTTTAACACTAGAAGAAGAAAAAGCGTTAGACGATTTTAAGAGACTTGAATGGAAAGAGTTTGATATTACTGAAATTTTTACAGTGAAAAATACGGCTAATATTTTGTCGTCCGATATTGTTGAAAATAGTGGAGCGACACCATATTTGTGTGCAAGTTCAGAAAACAATGGGGTTAGTTCATATATAACGTATAATCAGCAATATTTAGAAGAAGGGAATTGTATTTTTATTGGCGGAAAAACTTTCGTTGTTAGCTATCAAGAAAAAGATTTTTATTCTAACGACAGTCATAATTTAGCGTTATATCTAGAAAATTCTATACGAGAAAAACATATTCAATTTTATATGGCAACCTGTCTATATAAAAGTTTACGCCACAAGTATTCTTGGGGGGATAGTGTAAGTAAAACAAAAATTAAAAAAGATAAAATTTTATTACCTACTAAGGATGGAAAGGTCGATTATTCAATTATGAAAACCTTTATATCGGCGATACAAAAACTCGTCATAAAAGACGTGGTTTTGTATGCCGATTCAAAAATTGAAGCAACTAAAAGCATAGTTAAAACTATTAAATAACAAAGGAGAAAGTATGCAATTAACATTTTTAATAGGAAATGGATTTGATGTAGGAATGGGTATGCGCTCTAAATTTTCTGACTATTTTCCACGATATATTGAAGAATCAGCGAATAAAACAAAATCATTAAAAGATTTATCAAAGCGCATTGAAAAAAATCAAAAAGAATGGTCGTATTTTGAGAAAAAACTTGGCGAGTATACCGAAGAATTTACACTTGAAACTCAAGAGATTTTTAAGCAACAATTGCGAGATTTTGAATTAGGATTTATAAAATATTTGCGAGAAGAAGAAAAAGCTCTTGTTTACGACCAACAGAAAATTAAGGAAACTTTTGGCAAGGCGTTTTTAAATTTTTATAAAGACGAAAATTTAACAGCGGGTTCAGAAGAAACTGTTGCAAATCAATTTTTACGCTACAATCAATATGATCGTATTTATAATTTTATAAATTTTAATTATACGGATATATTAGAAAAATGTTTGGAGTCTTTCCCTGATGGGTTAATAGCTAAGCGAACAGTAAAGAGTATGGGATATGTCGATAAGCTTGGAAAAGTTATACATATTCACGGTTATAAAGACAAATTACCACTTATGGGCGTAAATGATGTTAGTCAGATTAAAAATAAAGAATTGGCGGAAGATAAAAGATTTGTAAGATTTATAGTAAAACCATTATTCAATAAAGCGAATCGCACCAATTACGATAAGCAAGCAATGAATTTAATTTCAAATAGTCATATTATTTGTATATACGGAATGGCATTAGGCGAAACGGATAAAGATTGGTGGAAATTGGTATTAACGTGGCTTAACAATGAAAGCAATAGACAACTTGTTATTTTTAATTATGATGAAAAATACGATACAAGCTCTCAATTCGATTTTTTAGAAAAAGAAGACGCTATTATCGACAAATTAAGCGAATTTGTAGCAGAAGAAAAAATCAATGTTGAATCTTTAAGGGTGCGAATCCATATTGCTATACATAAAAACATTTTTGAAATGAATTTGCGTAAAAAAGAAGATGATGTATTGAGTAAAGTTGCAGTCACTATTGTGGAATAAAAACTATTTATATAAGAATTGCACCGAGAATGATTTATTACAATAGTCAGATGTTCGAGAAAGTGGACGTTTGCCTATTGACTTTTATATAATTTACTCGCTTGCGCGAGTTTAGGCTCGAATCTTTTATAGAATAAAAATCAACGGCGTGCCGTTGTATATCATCAATTTTGCAAAAATTGTATATCATCAAAGCAACGCTTTGCATGTCATCATTGCGAAAGAGCATACAGCCTACGGCTGGTGAGATACACCTTCGGTGATGAGATACACGCTAACGCGTGATGATATACCATTACTTCGCAATGGATAAAAAATACCAAGTCAAAAAGACTTGGTATTTTTTGGCTGGGGTGAAAGGATTCGAACCTTTGAGTGACGGAGTCAGAGTCCGTAGCCTTACCGCTTGGCGACACCCCAAAGTTTTAGCCGTTTGGGCTAAGTGAGAATATGTTATCAAATTTTTTAAAAAATTACAACTGTTTAAACGGAAAAAATTAAAAAAATCGGTCTATAGCGCGATTAATTTCCCTTTTTGATGCGGAGAAAGCAGTTCTTCAAGTTCTTTGACGTCTTGTTTTGCGTGCTTTACGCATAAATACATAGCGGTAGTATCAAAGCGCGCTTCGTGTAATGCGTTAGTCGTTTCGCCAAAAATTTCTGCTACTTGCTTTGATATTTCTTCTTCGTAAACTTGATAATATTCGCATAGTTCGGACAGCTTTGGGTACTTGTACGCGTTTGACGTTTTTCTTTGTAACTTCAGTACGGGGGTAAAGTAGCGCATAGTATCAAAGCTTTCGTTGTATCTAAATTGCATGTTAAGTCGAGAAAACTCTGCAATTAAGAAACTTAAGTCAAACTTGAAATTATGTGCAACGACGATATCGGCGTTAGAAAAATCGTGTAAAATTTCTTCTGCGTAAACAGAAAAATCAAGACCATGAGATAAAGCTTTTAGTTTATCAACGGTTATGCCGTGAACGAGCGTTGCGCTCGGCTCGATATAATCGACGGAAAAATAAAAGTTCTTTCCATGCGCGCCGTTTTCGTCAGCCAAAATATACGAAAGTTGAATAATATTTCCGGGATAAAGCCCCGTTGTTTCCGTGTCAAAATATAAAATCATACTAAAATTTTACCACAATATTTAACTTTAAATTTCATTGATTTTTAATTTAAAGAACGCAAAAACCACTCAATAACGCGATTATTGAGCGGTTTTATGCTTTTTAGTTTTTATTTTTTAAGTATTCGTCAATAGCAGCGGCACTAGTTTTACCTGCGCCCATTGCTAAAATTACAGTTGCAGCGCCTGTTACAGCGTCGCCACCTGCGTAAATTCCTTCGCGAGAAGTAAGTCCGTTTTCGTCGGCGATAATTCCGCCCCATTTTTGAGTAGCTAAGCCTTCTGTCGTTGACTTGATAAGTGGGTTAGGTGACGTGCCGATAGACATAATAACGCAGTCAGCGTCAACGATAAATTCGCTATTAGGGATAGGTGAAGTTGAGCGACGGCCAGATGCGTCAGGCTCGCCAACCTGCATTTGTTGACACTTAACGCCAGATACCCAACCGTATTCGTTGCCTAAAACTTCAACAGGGTTAGATAAGAATTTGAAAATAACGCCTTCTTCGATAGCGTGTTCAACTTCTTCTTTTCTTGCTGGAAGCTCTTCTTCCGTTCTACGGTAAACGATATAGACTTCTGCGCCAAGTCTTTTTGCGCAGCGCGCAGCGTCCATAGCAACGTTACCGCCACCAACGACGACGACCTTCTTGCCTTTTTGGATAGGGGTAGTGCTGTCAGGCTTATAAGCCTTCATAAGATTAATTCTAGTCAAAAATTCGTTTGCAGAGTAAACACCGCTTAAATTTTCACCAGGGATATTCATAAATCTAGGAAGACCTGCGCCCGAGCCGATAAACACGCTTTCAAAGCCGTATTCAGTCATAAGTTCGTCGATAGAAATAGTCTTTCCGATAACGGTGTTTAGTTCGACTTTAACGCCCAAAGCCTTAAGGTTGTCGATTTCTCTTTGAACGATAGATTTTGGAAGTCTGAATTCTGGAATACCGTAAACCAAAACACCACCGGCTAGGTGGAAGGCTTCAAAAACGGTTACTTCGTAACCTTTCTTTGCAAGGTCGCCAGCACAAGCAAGACCTGACGGGCCAGAACCGATAACTGCAACTTTTTTGCCGTTAGTTTTAATCGCCTGAGCCGTAACTTCTGTATTTTTATTGTGGTAGTCAGCGACGAATCTTTCAAGTCTACCGATAGCGACAGGCTCGCCTTTTATACCACGAACGCACTTAGATTCGCATTGGCTTTCTTGTGGGCAAACTCTACCACAAACTGCAGGTAGAGAACTGTCCTTTAGAATAATTTGGTACGCTTCTTCAAAATTGCCGTTTGCAACTTCTGCGATAAAAGCTGGAATATTAATTTTTACAGGGCAACCACCAACGCAAGGTTTGTGTTTGCAGTTAAGACAACGCTTAGCCTCGTCAATCGCTTGTTCAGGGGTGTAACCGAGTGCAACTTCATCGAAATTCTTATTTCTTACGTTCGGATCTTGAGTTGGCATCGGATTTTTAGTAAGAGACATATTAGCCATTTTACTTTACCTCCTTTTTAAAGAGATTGCAAGTTTCTTCGTGAGCGTGTCTTTCAAAATCTTTATACATTTGTGAACGTTTAATAGCTTCGTCAAAGTCGATTTCGTGACCGTCAAACTCTGGACCGTCAACGCATGCAAACTTAGTTTTTCCACCAACGGTTAGACGGCAACCACCACACATACCCGTTCCGTCAATCATAATAGGGTTCATGCTAGCAACCGTTTTAACGCCGTACTGTTTAGTTAAAAGGCATACGAACTTCATCATGATAAGTGGGCCGATAGTGATAACGACGTCGTACTTTTCGCCACTTTCGATAAGTTCTTTTAAAGCGTCTGTTACAAGACCTTTCTTGCCCCAGCTACCGTCGTCGCTCATGCGAATAAGCTTAGTGCTGTTTTTAGCGAATTGGTCTTCTAAAATAACCAAGTCTTTATTTCTAAAGCCGACGATAGAGTGAACCTCACAGCCGAGATTGAAAAGTTTCTTAGCAACAGGGAAGGCAATAGCGCATCCAACGCCACCGCCGACAACTGCAACCTTCTTAAGTCCTTCGGTATGAGTTGCTTTTCCGAGTGGACCGACGAAGTCGTGTATATATTCTCCTTCTTCAAGGTGATTAAGCTTTTCAGTAGTTGCGCCAACTATTTGGAAAATGATAGTAACCGTACCTTTAACTCTGTCAAAATCGGCAATAGTAAGTGGGATACGTTCTCCAACGTCGTCAACTCTTAAAATAATAAATTGACCGGGCTCAGCTTTCTTAGCGATAAGTGGTGCGCTAACTTCCATAAGCGTAACCGTAGGGTTGAGCCTTTCTTTTCTGGTGATTTGATACATAAAATCAATTTCTCCTTTGAACACACAAAAAAGTCTTTTGCATATAAAACAATACGTATATAATACTTTATAAGTATTAATTTTGTCAAGCAAATTGAGTGACAGATTTTTGTAGTTTTAAAAAAAATGGCGATAACCGTGTTATTCGCCACTTTTTGGTTGTTATTCGTCGTCAGAATCGTCGTAGTAGATTGAAACGGCTTTATAAGTATACTTTTCGTTGTAGAACGAATTGATGTTTATAGGTGTAAAATCGCGAATTGCGCGCGTGTCGTAGAAATCTTTGAAATAGCCTAACTGAGCGCACAAATAACTTCTGATATATTGAGATTCGATAACCGGCTTGTAAAGTCTTTTTACAAACATATCGCCGGGTTTTATAAGGTCAAGGTCGGAAATAGGTAAAACTTCGACCTGAGTCATTTCAGTCTTATCAGGGTTTAGTGCAGAGATAAGTGCCGGAACCCAATGCTTTCCGCATTCTTTAGCAAATTGTTCTTTAGTTGCGCGACTTTGCGAGCCAAGGAAAATTTGCGCGTTACAGTTATCAATAATGATAGTTGCGCGCTCTTTACCGTAAATGAATACGAGCTGTTCGTAAGATTGAACTACGAGGTGGAACCAAATATTTCTCGAACGCGACGTTGCGATTTTGTTTTCAAAATCAGGAATTTGTGGGATATTACCAAACTCGTCAAGCATGAAGTGGATAGGGCGAGTTGAAGGTAAGCCGTTCTTATTTCTCGGCGCGCGTTCTGCTTCTTCTAAGGCTTGCTTGTAAACCCAGTCGATAAACATACCTGCAACCGTGAAATCACTCTTTTCATAGTCGCGAGTAATAACGAATACTGCGTAAGGCGAGTCAAGGTTTTTAAGGTCGATCGTGTTTCCCGTCGTGAGAGCAAAAATATGACCTTGGAACCAGTTTCTGATTGCTCCGTCAAACACACCGCAATAGCTCATCATAGTATTCATTGCGTTGTTGAATGCAATCGCAAGTGGGGCTACAGCACGCTTAGGCTTGTTTTTTAGAAGTGGATGTTCGTATAAGGTGTACGCTGCGCGAGTGGATACGAGATCTTTTCTCAAGGTTAGGTAATATTGTTGTATCGTGCAGATTGTCATCATATCAACCGTAAAGCCGGAGTCAGGATTGATAGAGTCTTCAAGCATACACAAAATGATACCCTTTAAAAGCTGTTGTGCACCGTATTCCCAAGACGGATCTTTCATACTCTTAATCTCAATCATGCCGAACACGAATTGATTTACGAGCGAATCAATTTCTGCATCGAGATAGTCTTTTTGGAAAGATATGTATAAATCGCAAGCCTTGCCGTTAGGGAAGGCTTTTCCGTCGTATTCGATATAATAATCTTCGCAAAATTCTTCAGGGCTTGCGCCGAGAATAGTGTCAGGACCAACTTTACCTTCCTTTAAAACGGCGTCTTTACCAATCGTTAAAGATTTTTGCTTTTTATAGTATAAATCGAGTAACGGATTCCATCTGTGCGAGCGAGAAATGTCCTTAAAGTTCATTACGAAGATTTCATAGCCTTGCTCTTTAAGATGTCTTGCGTTGCGTTCAAATAATTCGCCTTTAGGATCGGTTAAAAATAGGTTTGGTTTATTTTTTTGCGAAGAAATTGCGCGAAGCTGTGGTTCTACACAGCCTGTCGTTTTACCACTGCCGGTAGTACCGACGTACAACTCGTGATAATTGTTTAAATAGTGGAAACGAAGCTTTAAATTTTTAAGCTCTTCTTGGCTAAGCTTAGAAAAATCGTTAGATGAATAGACTTTTCCGTTTTCGTCAACAAGGTCGCTTGCGACAGGGTAGCCGTCGATAGAAGTGTTAGGTAAGTCGTCGTATAGCACGCTTATTAGCCCGTCACGGTCGTCAAGCTGGGTGTAATTTATGCGCTGTGAATTTTCAAGATAGGACTTTTTATATTTATCGGTAATTTCACTTGTGATAGATTTTCTCATTTTAATTTCAATCCTTTATTAATTTTTAAAGCCAAGTTTTTGTGGCGGTCTGATAGAAGAATTCGTTAAATTTCTCCAAGCAAGTTCTCTGTAGTGATTGATGTAATCCATGCGAGCGTAGTGGTCTAAAGAGTTCGTGAACACCGCTTCAAGGAAAGAGAAGTTAATTTTAGATAGGTCGTGGAATTGAACGATATCTTGCAAAATGGTTGAAATGCAAGCATAGTAATTTCTCGCTTCTTCCGAGTATTTTTCGTTTTCCTTTTCAGGTAAAACCGTAACGCCCGTTCTAAGATATTTCTCGCTTAAATCAGAAAGCTCTTTAAATAATTTATAATTTTCTTCGTCGCCTTTAAGCTTATATATGTACGCTAAATAGTGCATTGACGGAATATCGCCCCAACGCGCGCATTGTAAAAGTCTTGTAATTGCATTGTCGTACGACTGTTCGCAACCGATTCCAAGCGCGTTTAATATTCCCACTTGTCTGGTAGAAATAAGATTTCCTGAAGAACTCATTATATAAATCTTAGAGTATCTTACGTCAGGTTGATAGCTTTTGTAGTGGCTGTAATCAAACCAACCGCGGTATGCGCTAAATTTATGTTTTTCCAACTCGCTTATTTGTTGTAAAGTCGCTAAAACGTCGCCCTTTATATCAAACAAAGAGTCTTCGTCAGTGTACGAGTCGTCAATCTGGCGATTGGCGTAAACTGCGAGCTGGTCAGTTGTTTTTCCAAGTCTTGAAAGGTCGTTGATGATAACGAAAGCGCAGTCGTTAATAAAGTCTTGGTCTAAGTCGTAGGCTTTACCGATAAAATCAATAATTTTTTCAGAGTCTAAAGATAGTTGCTCGCATCTTGAGTTTGACATAATGGTCGTTGAAAGAACCATATTGTAGAAAATTTCATAGTTTTTGAAAATTCTGTTAATCATGTTTTAAAATCTCACAAATTTTTATTAATGTATATATTATACATTGCAGATAGCGTTTTGTCAATATGAAATTAAAAAATGTTAATAAATAGATTCTACTACCATATTTTCTAATTCGCTATTGACTAAAACGATTTGTAGTGTTATAATACTATATATATTTTTGACTAAGGTGAAATTATGGATTACATAAATGTGCTTTCTGGAATATTTTTTGCAATACTTATCGTCGGCACGCTTTACGTTTTAACAATGGGCATTTACTTTTCTTGTCGCAATAAAAGTATTGGTAAAAAATGGGGCGTTGAAATTTTAGTTGCGGCGTTTGCGTATTTAGTAAGCGTTGCGGTAAAATTTATAACGTTTTTAATAGAAAAAACGGGCGATATAACCGTTTTAGACAGCGTTGAACTTTTCTGGCGCGCAATTTATTCAGGTATTGGCGGTTTTGCGTTCGAAGGACTTGACGGTTTCGAAAGCGTTTCAGTTTTGTCAAGGTGTTTATACGTTGGCTCGTCACTATACGCAGGGCTTATTGCACTGACGGTTGTCTCAACTAAGGTCAGCCACGTTATTTACAGTAAAATCGTTCTTTCATCAAGAAAGATAACGATGTCAATTAAGACGTTTTTTAAGCTTTTCTTTAAAAAGATAAACAATAATATCGACGTTTACGTTTTTACGGCTGTTACCGACGACGCGCTTTTACTTGCTAAAAGCATTGATGAAAAATATAAGACTGATATTAAGAAAAAGTCTAGAGAAATAATTTTCTCGGGCGCAGAGATTGAAGCTTTCGACAGAAAAAATCCACTTCATGCTGAAATTATTTCGCAAGGCTATTTATATCTTCCGTTTGCAAAGAGTGATAAAAGCTCGTCAATGCTTAAGTTTTTTAATTTCTTATTTAAAAACGACGGTTGTTTAATAGACGAAAAGCTCGCGATTATAAAGCCAAAGCTCGACGGTAAAAAACTTGAAAAGGCATGTGCTAGCTACAAAATTAAAAATCGTTCAATGAGTAAAGTTCACGTTTTTGCTTTAGAGCTTAACGAAGGTAAAACAGGCTTAGAAGCCGTAAACGGTGGGGTTATATTTGACGAGATTGAAAGTATAATCCAAAATACCGTCAAAAAAGGAAAAATTAAGCTTTCGACCATAGTAGATTTCTATGCACTAACCGACGGGGATATTAATTATCAGTATTACGAAGCGAGACTTGATAAAGTCGTTTCTGACAGCTTGAATTTGATTGGAATAAAAGACGAAAAAACTTCGTCATTTGTCAGAAAATACTTCCAGCTTCATACTATGAACGAAGCTGATATTTCTGCAGAATGCTTGCTTGAAGAAAGAAACGCACTCTTTAGCAAAGACGGGGGAAGTCTTTTATTAAAAGACAACGCGCAAAACGATTACAAGGTTTTAGTATTAGGTCTTGGCGACAACGGAAGGGCTGCGCTAAATTCCTTATTTATAAATACTGCGTGTATTGATGAAGATGGAAATCCAACCAGATTTTCAGCAGACGTTTTCGACCTTAGATCGAGTAACGTTTCAGGAACTTATACTTTCTCTCATCCATTATATAAAGTTGCAGACTTAGGGAAAAAGCTGGAAACGGATGATAGCGATTTTATCGGAACTGACAAAAAGCTTAAGGAAATGTACAGCGACACAGTTATTCAAAAAAGAATAGCAAAGCTAAACGCTATACAAGAAAAAATTACAAATGGCGATAAAGACTATATCAAGCATCCTAAGGTTTGGATTGAAAGCTTTGAAAAAGAGCAAATTAAAGATTTTGCCGACGTTAATAAAGCAATGGGATTTCCTGAAATTTCACTTCATAGTACGTCTTGTTTTGATTTGTCGTTTATGCGATATTTAGATTCTAAAACAGGTGTAGAGAGTGAAAGCTTATCGCAAAAGTTCGTTTATAACGCGATTATCGTTACTTTAGGTGATGATGAAGCTAATATTTCAATGGCAAACAGCATTATTGACGACATTAAACACGAGCTTGATATCGCAGATAAAAAAGAGCAAAATAAATTGCAAATTATCTACGTCAACTTAAGAGAAAAAGGCAATTACAGCCGTATTAATTGGACAGCGCAAGATAAAGAATATTATAATAATTTCCAAGTCGTTGTTTACGGGGATGCAGAAAAAATGTACAGCTTTGATCACGTTCTTGATGAGAGCGAAAACAAAAAGTACAATCTTTTCTACACGCTTGCTTTTTCTGGTGATAACAAGATTAATGAAGCACAAAGAAAGCTTGACGTTGTTGTTAATAACTATGAAAAAGAAAAGGATAATGATTTTTACAATCTTTTAAAATCTGCTAAGCAGGTTATGAATGAGCTATATACTGACGAGCTTTCTGATAAATGCTGGATAAACCAATCGCTGTTTGTTAAAAAATCAAATCGCTATGCACACCTTTTTGCAAATTATCACGATAGCTATATCAAAGAACGTATTAAAAGTACAGGAAAACTTAGTGGAAAAGAACTTTTAAAGCTTGCTAAAATTGAGCACGTCAGATGGAACAGATTCCATATGGCTAACGGTTGGGTGTTTAAAGACTACGAAAAGAAAGACAAAAAGGAATGTCGCAGAAAACACGAACACGATGCGCTTTGTCCGTTTGAAATGCTCGTTTATAAAAATAGCGACATAGTAAACATTGCAGTCGTTTGCGACGAAGATTAAGGAGTAGAAAATTGACTTTAGAAAAACAGTTTGTAGAACTTATAAAAACTAAAAATAGGCTTAAGCTTTTTGATATTTTAAGAGAGCTTAATTGTTCGTGTGAATGGGCGTTTAATGCTGTTAAACGCCTTATAGATGCGCGTTTTGCTAAAGTTTTAGGCGATAGTATCGAGTTTTACGTTGAAAATTTATCATCTGTAAAGCTAAGGATTTTGCTTGGTGACAGCGCGACTAAGTACGGCGAAGGTAGAATTACATTTTTGGGCAGAACTTTAACAAACGTCGATATAGAAAACTTAGAATTTTTCGTTAAAGAGTGCGTCGTTTATCAAGACGGAATTAAGACAGAGAGATTGTTAAAAATGCCTTATCTTAAAGGTGCGTTAAATTCAATTAAAAATTTGATTACTTATCAATTAGTTGTTTTTGAAGACGGAGTATTTACGCCTACCTTAGACGTGGTCATTTTTTCTAAAATCAAGACAGTTTACGAACAAAAGCTAAAAACACTTAAGGATTTTTATGAAAAAAATATTAAGGAAAAAGTAACGTTTACGCCTAATATTTTCGAAAACTTTTTAACTTATTTTTGGTACGGTTCAGAATATCAGGCAGTATCGACGAAAGAAGAGCTTCTTCAGCATCCTTACGAGCTTATAAAGCCCGAGCCGTTAATTTCAGATAAAGAGTATTTAAAACTTTCTGTAAAGAGAAGAGCCGCTTCTGTATCTACGCCTTTTTCGTATTTTTCATTCGTTAACAGACTTAAGGCGTATTTGAATAATTTCTTAAAGAATAACAACGCCGTCGATATAGTGTTAGTAAACGAATGGGGAAAGCCATTTCATATGATAATTGATCCTAAGATTTCGGTGGTTGAGATTTTTACGCAGGCTGTAAAGGCTGGGGCAACGGCAAGTTTCTTTATAGGCAAAAACCTTTCGAAAATGGAGTTTGTTGAATATATTTTGGATAAATGCGTCTATTTTGAAGCAGAAGACAGTTTTAATTCTATTCCAATTACGGGTGAAACGAAATTTGTGCATTTGCTTGATTTTGACGTTGTAATGGCAATGTCAAGTGGCAGACCTTTAAGAATAAAAGTTTGGGTTGAATAATTAATGGCAAAAAGACAAACTGCAAAACAAAAAATCGGTGTAAATAACGTTTTTACCGATCATAAAGCGTCTAAAATCCGTACAGAGACAAGTGGGTGGGGTGCTATTAAAACGCTTATTATTGCGTTGCTGATAGCAGCTCAATTTGTCGTTATGGTCTATCTATATTTTACCCTTACGCTGATGTTTAACTGGTATCTGGTCTTTTCGCTGGTTATGACGTTATTAACCTGCGTTTATCTTTTATCGTCACAGAAAAACAGTCTGTCAAAGGCAGTTTGGATGCTGTTTTTGCTCGTATCGTTTGGTTTTGGGTACATAATTTATTTACTTAGTGACGAGCGTATTTTTTTCTATAGACCAAAAAAGAAATACCGTAAAATTTTTGAAAATGCAAAAAAGTATGAGAAAGAACGATCGCTTGTAAGTGAAGATTCGGGCGTAAAGCTTGAGTGTGATTATCTTTATAAGGTCGGAAAATTTAACGCCTACGACAAAACTGACTTAGAATATTATCCGTCGGGTGAGATTTTATTCGAGCATATCTTAGCCGAGCTTGAAAAGGCGGAAAAATTTATATTTATAGAGTTCTTTATTATTTCTGACGGAATACTTTTAAATCGTACTTTTGATATTCTAAAAAGAAAAGCAGATAGCGGTGTGGAGATAAGAATTATATACGACGATATGGGAAGTCACCGTACGCTATCGAGAGATACGAAGAAAAAATTTAAAGACGCAAATATTAAATTATGCCCGTTTAATCGACTTATACCCTTCTTTTCCGTTGCGCTTAACTATCGCGACCACAGAAAAATAGTGGTTATTGATGGGCAGGTTGCATTTAGTGGTGGAAGTAATCTTTCAGACGAATACGTAAACCAAAAAGAGCTTCACGGCTATTGGAAGGATACGGGAATTAAAATTTGTGGTGAAGCAGTCGATTCTTTTTCGCTAATGTTTTTACGGCAATGGGAGTACGTAAGTGGTAAAGCAGAAGACTATTCAGTTTACTTTAATCACTATAAAGAAACTGAAAACACGTCGGTGGTTATTCCGTATGCTGACGGGCTTGACTTCGATTATCGCATAGGAAAAAGCGTTTACGAAAGCGTAATATCAAACGCAAAAGAACGCGTGTATATTATGACACCTTATTTTATTTTAGACGACGCGCTTACACATATTATTATGAATAAAGCGTTAAGCGGTGTAGAAGTCGTGCTTGTGCTCCCGGGTGTTCCAGATAAAAAATACGTTTACAGCGTTTCAAGAAATAACGCTGAAAAGCTTATTGATTACGGCGTTAAGGTTTATTGCGTAAACGACAGCTTTGTTCACAGCAAACTTGTCTTAACTGAAAACGCTGTGGTCGTTGGCTCGATAAATATGGATTTAAGAAGTTTCTATCAACAATTTGAGTGCGCAGTATTAACAAACGATGAAAAAGTTATGAAAGAAGTTGGAAAAGATTTTTATGAAACTCTTGAAAATTCTTTGCTTATAACTGAAGAAAACCGTTATAGAAAAAATATTTTAAACAGGGTATTTTCTGGTTTTTTACAAATATTTGCCCCGTTTATGTAAAAAATCTTGCAAAAATCAAGCAAGATTTTTTCTTTTATAGGTCGTTTTTAGTGGCTTTATAAAAAAATTAGGTGTATAATCTTTCCTAGGTGTAAAATGACAGACGTAATAGATAAAAAACAGCGACAAAAAACGGCTATGACCGAAGGTCCGTTCAAAAAGAAAATACTTTTATTTGCTTTGCCGATAATGCTTAGTGGACTTTTGCAACTTTTTTATAACAGCGCAGACCTTATTATCGTCGGAAGGCTTTCTGCCGACTATGAAAAAGCGCAGGCTGCGGTAAGTTCAACAAGTTCACTGATACACTTAATAATCAATCTGGTTATGGGCTTTTCGGTGGGAATAAACGTATCTTGCGCAAGACGGCTTGGTGCGAAAAACGAAGAAGGCGTTTTTAAAGTAGTTCATACTGCAGTTATGCTTGCAATCGTGTCGGGTGTCGTAGTAGGTGTTATCGGATTTTTTATGTCGGGTATATTTTTGCAGCTTATGAAAAGTCCACTTGACGTTATAGATTTATCTACGATATATCTGAAAATTTATTTCATTGGCACTCCGTTTTTGCTCGTTTACGAATTTTGTGCAAGTATTTTAAGAGCTAAAGGCGAAACCAAAAAACCGCTTATATACCTTGCGATTTCGGGTGCTATAAACGTAGTTTTAAACGTGATAATGGTTGCGGGTTTTAAACTTAGCGTAAAAGGCGTCGCGATTGCCACCGTCATAAGCGAAGCAATTTCTGCTTTTTTGGTCGTTCGCTATCTTATAAAAACTAACGACGCGTGCAAACTGTACTTAAGTAAAATAAAAATTCATTTCAGAGAGTTCTTTGAAATAGTGAAAATAGGCATACCGGCAGGGGTTCAAGGTTCTATGTTCTCTATTTCAAACGTAATAATTCAATCGTCGATAAATTCGTTTGGATCAACGGTTATGGCGGGGAACGGAAATGCTGCAAGCATAGAAAGTTATCTGAACGTAGTCGTGAACGGTGTGGTAAATGGCGCAATTTCATTCATAGGACAAAATTACGGGGCAAAGAAAAAAGAAAACATAGAAAAAATTATGGGCGATTGCTTTATGCTTATGACTGTATTTTGTCTTTCAACAAGCGCGGTCGTAGTGCTATTAAGAAATCAATTGTTGGCAATTTTTAATACGGATATAAACGTTATAGAAGCGGGTGTTCCACGCGTACTTATAAACTGCTCGTGTTATATACTTTTTGGTTATATGCAACTTTTGGTCGGGTTTATGCGTGGCTTAGGTAAAGGCGTTTTACCTATGATAATTTCTATTTGCGGAATTTGTGTGTTCAGAATTTTGTGGGTGTTCTTTGTATTACCGTACAATAAAACTATTTATTTTTTATTTTTCTCGTATCCGCTTTCTTGGTTTTTAACTTCCGTTGCCCAAGGTATTTGTTGCTTAATCGTTAAAAAGAAAACTTACAAAAAAATGCTTGAAGAAAATTATACGAACTAACGAAAATCGCGCTATAGAAGGCTATAGCGCGATTATTTTATTAAAGTAATGTATTTGTTAATAATAAAGTCCTGCTCTTTGAAGCCAGCTTCCAGCCCAGTCGTAACCGGTTGCACGCTCTGGAGCGGCCTTGTAAAATTCGTCAATATCTGTATAAGTTTTTCCGTCACGGTCACAGAAATATCCTTCGCCGGTTTGTAAGTCGTAGAAACGGTACCAACAGTAACTTCCAGCTTTTTCAGAAAAGAAAGAAGGTGGGTTTCTCTTAGAATAAGTCGTGTCCTTCATAGCGCGTGCCTTAAGCCAAAGTCTTGCACTTTCTGCCGCATCAAGCGCTTTTTGATTGTTTGTTTGGGTAAGTAAGAATTGAATTACACCAACGCTTTCGCTTCCGCTTACCGATGGAAGTTCGTACGAACGGGCAAGTTCAGGTGCGTAAGTGGTTGGGTTATGTTGTGCACACCACGCTGCTTTTTCGCCTTTTACGGTGAGTTGCGCTTTTATAATATAATCTACAGCCTTGTCAATCATTTGCTGACAAATAGCGCGTTCGCTATCGTCGACGATATTTTTGAAAGGCGCTTTGTTTTGAGCAATATCTTGCAAAAGATTTAATACCGAAACCATTGCACCGTCGTTGAAAGTGACGTGGTCGTTATATTTGCCGTTACGTGGATAAATTTGAGAAAAACCGCCTGAAGGGTATTGTAGATTTTTCAAAAATTGTAAAGCCTTATCGAAACTGTCTTTTAACTTTTTATCTGGCTTTATATCATACGCTTCTGCTATAAGTCGCATTTCTGGATAGGTTGCTTTGTTGTCGATAGTTCCAACGAATTTACCACCAACTGCCCAGCAGTAATCTGACGGATAGTCGTTAAAAGTACTTGTTTTATCGCCGTTTTTTCCCCAGCCACCGTTGTCAAGCTGCCAATCTACAGCGTTCAATGCTTTAGTTACGGTTTCTTGTTGTTCTTTCGTTAAAGTCGTATTTTTAGATGAAGACGTTTCTTGCGACTTTGAACTTGACGATTCGGTTGAGTTGTTTTTAGAATTTGTAGGTGAACTGTCGTTAGTTGAATTTACGCTGTTTTGTTTTGAAGTTTCTTTTGAAGTTTCTTTTGAATTTGTTACAGAGTTGTCATTTTTGCTTGTTTTTGACGTTTCAATCGGTTGCTCATTAGAAGCATAAACTCTGCTTTTAGAACCGCTACTTTTTTCAGATGACTCAGTTATATCAATACCGCACGCGGTAAAGACTGTAAAACTGCACACTAAAATTAGACATGCTATAATTTTTTTAAACATATCAATTTCCCCCTTTTACAAATTTACAATAACAAGTTAAATATATAATTGTCAAGATAGTACATATGATTGTCAAGAACAGTACATATAATTGTCAAGATAGTACATATATTTGTCAAGAATATTACAAATTATTTTTTGGACAGACTTTTATACATATTCCACAAACGCTACCGCGCCCGATATCTTGAAAGTTTGATTTCATATAATTAGAGCAAAGTTCAGCGTCGATATTTCTTTCGCCTAAAGCGTTTGGCTTTTCACCGAAAATTGCACCCGCAGGGCAGGCGTTTTTACATATCTCACAGTCACCGCACCCGTTTTCTATAATAGGCAAATCACTTTCAATCGGTAGGTTTGTAAGAATTGTAACAAGCCGAACTTTACTTCCATATTCGTTAGATAAAAACAAACCACTTTTGCCAACGAAACCTAAGCCTGACAAGACTGCCACCGTTTTGTGGGCGATAGCTCCGTTATACGGACTGTTTTTTCCTAAGCTTTGGCTTGCGGCAATAGGCATTGCTAAAAAGCCTAGTTCTTCGATTTTTTGCGAAAGCCTAAACGCGATTTGATCAAGTAGCGCGTTTGCCGTGCGATAGTGTTGAAAATACATAAAACTCGGTGCGTCTTCTATCGTTTTAAATACGGCGTCACTAAGTTTTACGGCAATAGAGATTCCGTAATTAAGGCTAGGAGCGTATTTTGAAGGCTTATCAAGTTTACAAAACCCGACTAGGCTAGCCCCAAGACTTTTTGCTAAATTTTCAAGTTTAATTTTAATATCTTTATAATTCATAAATTTATTCTATCACAATCTAACTAAAAATGCAACGCATAAATTAATGATTTGAAGATTGCATCTTCATGATTTGAGCGACGTAGGTCACTCGTGATTTGAAAGTAAACTTTCATGATTTGCAAATCAAAGATTTGCATTATTGTCGAGCAATTTTGAAAAATTGCCGTCATAATTATTTATCACGGAACGCGTAGCGTTCACGACCGAAATGAAAAAACTTGTTTTTTCAAATCATGCAACCTAAAGTTGCAAATCATGCTAACAAAGTTAGCAAATCATGCAAGCAAACGCTTGCAAATCATCAATAGTGCAGAATTAAATTGACAAAGTTTTAAAATTACTGTATAATTTTATAAAAAGGTTAGGACTTAAAATTGAGTAAATATCCAGAAAGAATAGTAAAAGACAATTTGTATCTTAAGGTTATCGAGTATGATAAATCTATGGGCGAGCACGGTATGCGTGGCGAGATTATCGAAAGATTAAAGGGTAAATCGTTAGAAGAGCAAATTGAATATTTTGGTGTTATTGAGGAGACGAGTATTAGCAAATATTCTTACGGAGATTTAGACGGTTCAAGGGCTTTTGAACTTTCTAAAAGCCTTTGGGAGAGTAGCGATATTCACGGAATAATCGTCGATAACGGTGTTATAGTGGGGCTTTTGTCGGTTATTTGGGACAATTCAGAAGGTCCACTTTTCTACGGAAAAACAAATTGTACGTACTCGGTAATTGACGAAGACGGAACGGGTAGAGACGAGCGCGAAGATTACGTTCGCTTTATCGTAAAAGAATAAAAATAAGTTTTTTGGAGATAAATTGACTATGGAAATTTTTAAAGACATTTTTTACGTAGGTGTTCACGACGATAAGATTGACCTTTTCGAAGGACAATTCGTAGTACCTGAAGGTATTTGTTATAATTCGTACGTAATTTTAGATGAAAAGGTTGCAGTGTTTGATACGGTTGACGCGAACTTTTTTGAAAAGTGGTCTAAAAATTTAGACGGCGTTTTAAACGGAAGACGTCCCGATTATTTAATCGTACAGCATATGGAGCCTGACCACTCTGCAAATATAGACAAGTTTATGCAAAAATACGAAAATGCGAAAATCGTTTCAGATCCTAAGTCTTTTACTATGATGAAACAATATTTCGGAAACGGGTACGAAGATAGAAAAATCGAAGTAAAAGACGGGGATAAGCTTAGTCTTGGAAAGCACGAGCTAACGTTTATTTCTGCGCCTATGGTTCACTGGCCAGAAGTTATTATGACTTACGACAGCGCGTCGAAAATTTTATTCTCGGCTGACGGTTTTGGGAAATTCGGAACTTTCGAACCTACCGACGATTGGGCTTGCGAAGCAAGACGTTATTATTTTGGAATCGTAGGAAAGTACGGCGCACAAGTGCAAAAGGTTTTACAAAAAGCAAGCACTCTCGATATTCAAGCAATCTGCCCACTTCACGGCCCAGTTTTAAAAGAAAATCTTGGTTACTATATTAACTTATACGATATTTGGTCTAGCTATAAGGTTGAAAGCGAAGGGGTTGCAATTTTCTATACTTCCGTTTACGGAAATACTAAAAAGGCTGTTTTTGAGCTTCAAGCAGAACTAGAAAAACTAGGCGCAAAAAAGGTGGTCTGCTGTGACCTTGCAAGAGAAGATATGCACGAAGCGATTGAAGATGCGTTTAGATATGGTAAAATCGTTCTTGCAACCACGACTTATAACGGCGAAATTTTCCCGTTTATGAAAACTTTTATCGACGCACTTGTAGAGCGCGCTTATCAAAACCGCAAAATAGGCTTGATAGAAAACGGAAGTTGGGCGCCTGTTGCAAATAAATATATGATGAAAATGTTCGAAAAAAGCAAAAATATAGAGTTTTGCGAAAATAACGTTACCGTAAGGGCAGCGCTTAACGCAGAAAGCTTAGAACAAATTAAAAACTTGGCAAAAGAAATTTTAGCGTAAACTGAAAAAGCAACCTGTGGGTTGCTTTTTTTGTGTAAAAAATTGTTAAAAAATTATTTTTCGGCAATTTATCTTTAATTTTGACAAAAGTTTAGGTTATGTCCCAAAATTGGGACATAACCTATAGTAATATATAATTCCAAAAGAAAAACTTAAAAAGAAAAATCTAAAAAAATTTACAAAGGGGGTAAAATTATGGCTACGAGAAATTTTGGTGCAGGAAGCGACGAAAAAAACACTTTAATCTCACTTTTAGACGCTATCGTCAGCGGTGAAACGGAAATGTCTTCAGACGAGATTATATCTGCTATAAATACACTTAAAGCTGAGCGCAAGAAAGCGGCTAAAAGGGAGACGAAGAAAGAAAAAGAAGATAGGATTTCTACTGAAAAAGAGCTTGAAAAAAAGATTGTTGAAGCACACGTAAAAGAAGTAACCAGCTATGATTTACCACTTGATTTTGAAAATTCGTTTTTAGGTGACGAGCGCGCCTGCTCGGAAATAATCGACAGCATTCCCGACGCGTTAGTTAAATGCTTGAACACGCTCGGAAGGGTTGATATCGAGTTTATAGCAATGGCTACGCAAAAAGATTTTAAAACGGTAATAAAAGCGCTGAAAGGCTCTATTTATCAAAATCCTGAAACTTGGGGCGAGTGCTTTTATAAGGGCTGGGAAACTAGCGACCAATATCTAACGGGCAATATGGTCAGAAAATGGCGAGTTGCTAAATCGGCTAATAAAGAATACAAGGGCTATTTTTCAGCGAACGTAAGAGCGATTGAAAAGCTTATACCTAAAGAGGTTTCTTTTGAAGATATTTATATAACCTTAGGTTCGCCTTGGGTGCCAACTTTCGTTATTGACGAATTCATTGCATACCTTTTCCGCCAACCAATAAGAAGTTTGAGAGAGTGGGATTACGTTAAGCACGACGAAATTACGGGGACTTGGGAAATACCTAACAAAAGCCGTTATTCTTACTCTGCTATATCATATTCAACTTATGGAACGAAAGAAGTGCCGTGTTTACATATTTTAGAAAAAACGCTTAACTTAAAAGCTGTTACGGTAACGAAAGAAGTACCTTGCAAAACGGCAAAAAGTGGCGTTAAGCGTGTTATAGACAAGGCTGAGACGCTTATTGCCGTTGAAAAGCAGAACTTGCTTATTAAAACTTTCCAAGATTGGGTTTGGACAAATCCAAAAAGAAAAGACAAGCTTTTAGAAATTTACGAAGAAAAATATAGCAGTATCAGAACGCGCACATTTGACGGCTCGTTCTTAGAATTTCCTAATATGTCAAAAAATATTGAACTGTTTGACTATCAAAAAAATGCTGTCGCAAGAATTTTATTTTCACCGAACACGCTTTTAAGTCACGACGTTGGCGCAGGTAAAACATACATATTAATTGCTGCAGGTATGGAAATGCGTAGAATGGGCTTATCTAAAAAGAATTTGTACGTAGTTCCAAACAATATTATCGAGCAGTGGAAAAGTATGTTTTTAGAAATGTATCCAAACGCAAAACTTTTTATCGTTGACCACCGCAATTTTACGCCAAAAAACCGCGACGAAACGCTTAGAAAGATTAGAAACCGCGACTTTGATGCGATTATTATGTCGCACAGCACGTTTGATATGATTCCGCTTTCTCAAAAAGTATACCTTAAAGCACTTAGAGAAAGGCTTGATGAAATTAAGAAAATTTCCGACCAAAAACTAAAACTTACGAACGCTTTAAAGCGCGAACGCGATAAAATTCAAAAGGAAATAAGCGAGATAGTAAACGCGCTAAGCGTTCAATCAGAAACTTTATACTTTGACGAACTAAAAATCGACAGACTTTTTGTGGACGAAGCACACAATTACAAAAACGTCGACGTTCCATCTAGAATTATGAGAGTCAGCGGTTTTTCTAAGTGTGGCTCGAAAAAGTGTAACGAAATGATGGAAAAGGTCCATTATATTCAAAAAAAGAACGGTGGAGCGGGGGTAGTATTTGCTACGGGAACGCCAATTACCAACTCGATTACCGATATTTACGTTATGCAAAAATATCTTCAAAGCGGTGAACTTGCGCTTATGGATATTCAAAACTTTGACGCTTGGATTGGTATGTTTGCAGAAAGAAAATCAGAGTTTGAAATCGACGTCGATACAGCAAGCTATCGTATGGTAACGCGCTTTTCAGAGTTTCACAATTTGCCTGAACTTACTTCTTTGTTAAGCTCTATCGCAGACTTTCATAACGTTGAGCACGCGATTGATTTTCCCGAGTTTAATGGATATATTGATGCACTTATTCCAAAATCAAGCAGTTTGCAAAGCTACTTGCAAGACATTTCTAAGCGTGCAGATTTAATAAGAAACGGACAAGTTTCAAAAGAAGAAGATAACATGCTTAAGGTTACGACTGACGGTAGAAAAGCAGCCCTTGATATGCGTCTTGTTGACGATAATGCACAGTTTAATTTATTGTCAAAAGTTTATCGTTGTGCAGAAAACGTAAGTAATATTTATGAAAAAACGACGCCTCAAAAATCTACTCAACTAGTATTTTGTGATACGTCTACGCCAAAAGCAGGGTTTAACGTTTACGACGACTTAAAACAACTTCTTGTCAGTTTTGGTGTATTAGCCGACGAGATTGCTTTCGTACACGATGCTAAAACTGAAAAACAAAGAAAAATTCTTTTTGAAAAAACTAGAAATGGCGAGATAAGGGTTTTAATTGGCTCGACTTTTAAACTTGGTATGGGCGTAAACGTTCAAGATAGACTTATTGCCGAGCATCACTTAGACATACCTTGGCGACCTAGCGATATGGTTCAGCGCGAAGGCAGAATTTTGCGACAAGGCAATCAAAACAAGCAAGTTTTCATTTACAGATATATCACAGAAGGTAGTTTTGATGCGTATTCGTGGCAGCTTCTTGAAACGAAACAGCGCTTTATAGTCGATCTTTTGTCTGGCTCGATGGAGCAAAGAAGTGGCTCTGACGTCGACGAAACGGTTTTAACTTACGCAGAAGTTAAAGCACTTGCAATCGGCAATCCACTTATTAAGGAAAGAGTCGAAACTGCAAACGAACTTTCTCGTATGATTTCACTTCAAAGAAAGACTATCGAAGAAAAGTTCTATCTCGAACAAAAATTAAAACATATTCCGAACGAGATAAAAGATTATCAAGTCTACCTTAAAAACGCAGAAGAAGATAGGGCGTTCTACCTTGAGAATAAAATAGAATATTTTAAGGAAGAAAAGGTCGCTATGCGTGAAAAGATTTTTGCCGAACTTCAAGATAACGTGCTTATAGCGCGAGAAACGCCACTTTTTGACTATAACGGATTTAAAATCGTTTTGCCTGCAAATATGATTTCTCAAAAGCCGTATATTCTACTCGTCAGAAAAGGTCGCTACCGCGTTGACGTCGGGGATACCGACAAAGGTATTATGCTTAGAATTGATAATTTTTTGGACGGTTTTGACAAAGTCGTCGATAAGCATAAAGCAAGAATTAAAGAACTTCGCGCTAACCAAAAACGAATTAAAGAAGAACTTGAGAAAAACGAAGGTTATCAAGAAATTATCGAAAATTTAAAAAATCGCTTAAAGCGAATTGATAAAAAATTAGGGGTAAAATAATGAAAGAATTAAAAACGAGCAATATTCCACAACTCTCTGCTGAAAAAACCGTTGAAACTCTAACTAATGCTTTCGTTACGGTTATAAAAAACGGACTTTCGCCAAAAGTTTTGCCGTCCGTTATGCTTTGGGGCGCACCCGGTATAGGTAAATCTCAAGCTGTCAGACAAATTGCTGAAAATATATCTTTAGAAACGGGAAAGAAAACGAAAGTTACTGACGTTAGACTTTTGCTTTTTAACCCGATTGACCTTAGGGGTATTCCTACTGCTAACGCTGAAAAGACGCTTGCAGTTTGGCTTAAACCTAAAATTTTCGATATGGACGAAAGTGAGAACGTTATCAATATTTTATTCCTTGACGAAATTTCAGCAGCACCGCAATCGGTGCAGGCGGCGGCTTATCAAATCACGTTAGATCGCGTTATAGGCGAACATAAGCTCCCGGATAACTGTATAGTAATTGCCGCAGGTAACAGAGTTACAGATAGGTCCGTGGCGTTTAAAATGCCTAAAGCACTTGCAAACAGACTATGCCATATCGAAGTTGAGAAAAATTCTTCTGCATGGATAAATTGGGCTGTCAAAAACGGTATAAACGAGCGCGTTTTAGGATTTTTATCTTTTCGTGTTGACTATCTATCTTGTTTTGACGCCTCTAGCGACGATTTAGCATTTGCAACTCCACGTGCTTGGGAAATGGTTTCAAACGTTTTAAATCAAGTCGATAGTGACGTAGAAAAAGTCTATCCACTTGTTGCTGGGCTTATTGGAACGGGCACTGCGATAGAGTTTAGGGCTTTTTGTAAAATTTTCGACCAATTACCTAAGGTTAAAGATATTTTTGACGGAAAAACTCCGCCGTTGCCAACTAAAGTAGACGTTTTATACGCACTTATCTCTTCAATGACGGCTTACGCGCGCGAGCATAAGTCCGAAAAAATTAAACTTGCAAACTCAATTCGTTACGCCTTACTAATGCCGAGCGATTTTTCAACTTTACTTATGAAAAACTATATGGCAATCGAGAAGGATTTTAAAGAAAAGCTCGTTACTATTCCAGAATTTTTTGAGTGGCTTCGCACTAAAGGAAAATTATTAAATGGCGCTATCTAACGAACAATTACAAAAATATGCTATCCGTTTAAAAACTTCGCGTATGCGACTTTTAGTCAATCACAGTTTTTACGGTATGCTTTTGATGCATCTTAAATATTCGCTTGACTTAGAGTGCCAAACGGCGTACACGGACGGCGAAAAAATCGCGTTTAGTCCAAGTTTTATGGACGAACTTTCCGATGGTGAACTCGATTTTGTCATGATGCACGAAATTATGCACGTAGCACTGCTTCATTGCTTTCGCGGTACGGATTTTGATAAAGAACTTTTTAACATCGCTTGCGATATAGTAGTTAATTCCAATATTTTACTATCAAACAATATGGATAAAAAAGCTATAACGCTAAATAAATACGGCGAGTCTATGCACCTTGCTCCCGACGGTAATGAAGGGCATCTATATACGGCGGAAGAAGTTTATAAAATGCTCGAAAAGTCAGCAAAGAGTTTAAGCGAGCAAAAAAGTCGTGACGGTAAAGAAAAAGAAGAAGAAAATTCAAATAAAAACGGTAAAAATTCTTCTTCAAAATCGCAAAAATGTAAGCGAAACGGATTTGACGACCACTCTAAGTGGCAAGAAGGAATTAATAAAGACGAGACACTTTCTGAAGTTTGGGTAAAAAGAGTTACTGATATCGTCGAAACGGTTTCTGTTCTCGATCCTTCAAATGCGCGCGGTCTACTTCCGCTGTCAGCAAAAAGACTCGTTGATAATTTAAAGAAAGCACAAACCGATTGGCGCACAGTTTTGAATAATTTTATTCAAGAAGATATTACCGACTATTCTTTTTCGCCACCAGATAAACGCTTTGACGGGTTTGATTTTTACCTTCCCGACTTTAACGAAAAAGACGAAACTGTAAAAGACGTATTGTTTATGATTGATACGTCAGGCTCTATGAGTAACGATATGATCAGAACGTGTTTTTCTGAAATTAAAGGGGCTATAGAAAGCTTTAACGGTAAACTGCAAGGGCTTTTAGGCTTTTTCGATGCTGCGATTTATCCACCCGAGCCTTTTAACACGGTCGACGAAATGCTAAAAATCCCGGCGCTTGGCGGTGGCGGTACAAGCTTTGAAATAATTTTTAAATACGTTGAAGAATATATGCTTGATAATCCACCGACTTGCATCGTTGTCTTAACAGACGGATACGCGCCGTTTCCTGAAGAAAAGGTTGCGCGCGATATACCTGTTTTATGGATAATAAACAACGAAGAAATTACTCCGCCGTGGGGGAAGGTGGCAAGAGTGAAATCCGATTAAAATCGGGTGAAATTGCGACCTGTCGGTCGCAGTGAAATTTTACCTTGCTTTTTGCGCAAGGTAAAGTGAAATTCAACTTTTTGCAAAAGTTGAGTTATTGTCGCGCAATTTTGCGTAAAGCAAAATTGCCAGCATAACATATATTTTTTTCTAAGGAATACTTAATTATATAAATTTGACGGCGTTTTGATAAAACGCTCGACCTTAGGGTATTGTAATTTTCCTTTTTGTATGGTACAATAAGTTAGGAGAAATTTTATGGCTAAAGAATCTAAAAAACTAGCACTACTTAGAATACTTGAAATTTTGCAAAAATACAGTGACGTTGATAATATTTTTACTCACGAAATGATTGCTAAAAAGCTTGAAACTCTCTACGGAATAGAAATAGAGAGAAAATCAATAGCGTCAAATTTAAGGTTGCTTCTTGAAGCAGGCTATGACATTGAAATTACTAGAAAAGGTTGTTATCTTAGAGAGCGTGAGTTTACTGAAGGTGAGCTTTACCATCTTATTGACGGTGTGCTTTTTTCTAGCCAAATTTCGACAAGTTATGCTAGAGATTTGATAAACAAAATCGGCGCACTAGGTGGTGAGAATTTTGTTAATAAACTTAAAGTGTACAGTGTCGTAGGTTCTGTGTATCATTCTCAAGCGCCTGAATATTTCAATGCGCTTGAAGTTTTAAAAACTGCCATAACAGAGCGTAAAAAGGTGCGTTTTAACTACGCTCACTACGGCTTAGACGCTAAACTTCACGAAAATCCGGGTGATAAGGTTACGTTCAGTCCTTATACTATCGTTGCGGTAAGAAACCATTATTATGTCGTCGGTAACGACGAGAGATATCCTGATATAAGAAATCTTAGGATTGATAAAATTTTGAATATTGAGCTAACTGACGAAAGGATAAAGCCTATCACCGATACAAACGAAAAAGAGATTCGAATAGGCGACTACGTTGCAAGCCACCCGTATATGTTTTCGGGAAAAGCAAGTATGGTCAAAATTAGAATTTTAAAGGATAAAATGGATCACGTCGTTGACTTTTTCAAAAATAATTTTAAAGTAGAGAAAGTCGAAGAAGAATACGCCGTTATCTCGGTGTACTCTAATGAAAACGACATTTTTTATTGGGCGCTTCAGTTTGGTGAAATTTGCGAAATCATCAGGCCTATAAGTCTTCGCGAAAAAATTAAAAAGTGCATAGACGACATGGCTAAAAAATACAGTTAGAATTATCTAATTTTTGGACTATTTTTATTTTTTATTGACATAATAAATAGTAAGTGATATAATAAACACTATCAATAAACGTGCGCAGGTGCGCGTATAGACAAAAAGGGTTTAGCTGTGACAAATTGCAAGACGTTACAATTTAATAGATTGTCGTTTATTCCACTGCTTATTGGGATACTTGCGATATACTTGCGTCAATTGTTTAATCACGATTTTATCGGCGTATTATTTTTGCTTTTTGCTGTTGCGTTCAGTGTATGGTATTACGTTTTTAATTTTAAAAAGTGTGTAGAAGGCGTAAATATTTCTGTCGCTGTAACGGGTGCAGTGATTGATATTTTGGCAATAAACTTTTTTTTGGTGAATTTTGCGCTTATTTCAAGCTATTGTACTGCGTTTGCAGTAGTTTGTTATTTGATATTATTTATCGCGCTTTTAGCGATTAAAGGCTTCTTTCTAATAAAAAAGGCAAATGGCTTCGAATTTGCTAGGTTTAAGAAAAAAACGGTTTTTGCTGTCGTTTGTTTAGCAATAAGCGTGCTTTCAAACGTTGGCATTTTTAAGACTTGGTTTAGATGGGACAGTTATATTTATTTATTTGACTTTTATAAACTCAGTCCACTTTCCGTTTTTCAAAGCGGTGGCTTGAGAGTTGCTCAGCACATAACCTTCACTTATTCATTATTTGCGATATTAATTCAAAGCCTATTGCATATTGATATGGCGTACGTCGTGCTGGGTATAAACGTAGCCATAATGTTTGGTGAAATGCTTATTTGGAACGCGTTATTGGAAAAATACGCAAAAGATGCAAACGAATATCTAAGGATGATTTTTTCTGTCGTTTTTGCATTTTCACCATACGTTTTTGGGCTGCTTTACACCATTAACCTTGAACAGGTAATGCTTTTTGGCGTACTTTTATTCTTTTTAGCCGAAGCAAAAGACGACGTTTATTTATTGGTGCTTTCAGCATTTATTACCTGCAATTCCAAAGAAACGGGAACCGTTTTGGTCATCTGTATGATGGGCGCTTTAGTTGTTAAGCAACTAATAAACGCGTTAAAGGGAAAAGAAAAAGGCGAAAGATTTAAAGCGATTTTAAACGAGTGCGATTTGCTTGTTTATTCAGCCGTTATAATAATTGGCGTTTTATGGCTTTTAGATTTTACAACGAGTAAATGGGGCGATTACAATTCAGAATTGCCGTTAAATACGGTTGATAAAAGTGCGTTTAACGGCATATCCGTAAGCTTTGTTTTTATAATAAGCAAGCTTAAATCTTTACTGCTTGCAAATTTCAACTGGTTGATTATAATAGCGATTGCTATCTCAGCGATATTGCTGTTAATAAAAACGAGTGATAAAAAGGCTCAAATTTTGGCATTTATCAATAAGTTTGCTCTGCCACTCGCGTGTCTTTTCGGGCAAATCGTATTTTCATTGCTGTTTGTAACCTACAACCATTTCAGATATTGGCAAGCAGTAATTGCAACTTTATATTTATTATTATTTTGTTCAGTCGCAAAAATTGGGTTTAATAATATAATAAAATTTTCAACAGCTGGCGTTATGGGTGCGTTGTTTGTAATTCAAAGCTACGTCACTATCGATCCGTTAATGCGCGTAGCACACGCTAATTTAAATACCGGCGTTGATATCGTCGTTTCTGCTCAAGACAACGTTTTAGGTCGTGGCGAAGCTGTATTTACCGATAGTACCTGTAACAACAGACAAATTTTTTATTTTGACGAGGCGTTAAGTTTAGCCATTGCAAGCGTTAATTATGACGGTGGTTGTGGTATTGCATATTCGGCAGAATTTCACGCTCAGTCAGTTGGTGGAGAAATAGGTTCGTTATATATGATAACCGGGTTTGGTTACGAGTATATGGACGTTGTCAGATACGTCGCTTGGAATGACGTTAAAAAGAGGCGCTATCTTACGACTGACGAAAATAAGGCTATGCAATTTTTATACGTAAACGCTTCTATGGATTGGAACGTTATAAAAAATCTTAATGAAAGAATATACTATATTGAAATGCCTTGGGAAACAGAGATCGAAAAAATAAAAGAGCTTAAGAACGTTACGCTTACTAAAGAAACACAGATTGAACATAAGGGATGGAAACTTAATGTCTATAGAGTTAGCTAATAACTTAACAATAAATCCTAAAATAAGTATTATCGTTCCAATGTTTAACGTTGAAGACGTTATATCAAGGGCAATCGAAAGTGTTTTGGCACAAACTTTCAGCGATTGGGAATTGATACTTGTAAACGACAGTTCTCAAGATAATACTATGGGCGTTTGTTCGGGATTTTGCGAAAAGGATAGTCGCATAAGAATTGTTAATAATACCGAGCGCGGTGGAGCAGGTTTTGCGCGTGATAAGGGCTTAAAAGAAGCAAAGGGCGAATATATCGCGTTTTTAGACGGCGACGATTGGTACGAGCCTGAATATTTGCAAACTTTATATAAACTTATTGTAGATAACGACTGTCAGGTTAGTTCTTGCTCGCATTACTTAGCTTACGCAAATAAGAGAAGCGCTGTAAGAGACGATAAAAAATTGACGGTTTTAAATAAACTTGAAGCGTTAGGAAGTCTACACGAAATGGACGGGTTGATTTCAAGTATGCTCTGGGATAAGCTTTTTAAAAGAGAGTTTTTGGCAGAGTTTAGGTTGACTGAAGAAATCGTCGTCGGCGAAGATTATAGCTTGCTTGTAGATACTTTTGAAAATATCGAGAAAATCGTAGTGTTAAACGTTCCACTTTACAACTACTTCCAAAGTGTCAGAAGTGTTTGTAATTTCGGCTACACCGAAAAAAGGGGAAGAACGATTGAAAACTATAAAAAATATACCGATTATATTTGCGATAAATATCCTTTACTAAAAGATAAAGCGTTGGCATATCTAACTGTTCAAGAGCTTGCTGTTATTTTATCTATGGCGAAGAACAAAAATTACGATAAGCGCGTTATAAGCCTACTTATAAAAGATATTCGCAAAAATAAAAAGTCACTTTATGCTTGTAAGGAGTATAAATTTAAGTATAAGCTTTCTGCGTTTTTAGCATCAATAAGTCCTAAAATTTTAATTTTCATTGGGCGAGTTCGTTCCGTTTTATTTAAAAACGCTACTAATTAATTTTTATTTTGACACATTAAAAAGCGCACTCGCGTAAATGCGAGTGCGCTTTTAAGTTTTTGATAATTATCTATTGTTGATGATTTTAGTAAGCTCTACAGGGTCAACGATTTTACCGTCTTTGTAAACGCGCATATTGCCAGATGCGATTTCGTCAATCAAGATAACTTCGTCGCCGTTATAACCGAATTCGAACTTAATATCCCACAAATCAAGACCTAAAGTTTTTAAGTCGTCAGCGATAATCTTAGTGATTTTTAAGGTTTGAGCCTTCATTTCGGCAAACATCTTTTCACTCATTACGCCGAGCGCTGCTAAGCCTTCAGCAGTTACTAGTGGATCGCCTTTAGCGTCGTTTTTGAAAGTGCATTCAACGTATCCACCTTCAAGCTTAGTTCCGTCAGCGATATATTCGCCGTATCTTCTTACGAAACTACCGGTTGCAACTAAACGGCAAATAACCTCTAAGCCGTGACCGAAAACTTTGCCCGGTAAAACTTCCATAGTAGCGTTTTCAATATCAGCTGAAACGTAGTGAGTTTTGATGCCTTCTTTTTTCAAAAGTTCAAAATAGTAGATAGAAGTTTGTAAGTTAGCCTTACCAATGCCTTCGATAGTTAAACCGACAGAGTTTTCACCCGGATCAAACACGCCGTCTTTACCGGTGCAGTCGTCTTTAAATTTTAGCATTACGTTGCCATTTTCTAAAGAATAAACGTCTTTAGTCTTTCCTTGATAGATAAGTTTCATAAATTTTTATCTCCTTAAAAGGGTTTGTATAAGATAATCTTATTTTAGCACTAAAGCGTGATTTTTGTATAGGATTTTTAAGTTATTTTTTTAAATTTATCAAAAATTTTTTTAATGAAAATAAATTTTGCCTAATTTTAGCAATTTTTTGGCAAAAAGTTTCTCGTTTTTAAAGAAAACGTTTTAAAAAATATTGTAAATAAATTAAAAGTATGTTATTATTATTGTAACTATGCTGGTTGCTTTAAGCAACTTTCAACTAAAAGGGGGTAATTATGGCTTGGACTTTATTTAGAAAAAATATAGAGTGGAATAACGATAACGCTAAAGACGTTATGGTTTATAAATATCCGTTTAAAGATAACGGTAGGGAACTCAATAATAAAAGCACGCTTACCGTTCGTGAATCGCAAGTTGCGATTTTCGTTCATAAGGGTAAGATTGCCGACGTTTTTGAACCGGGGCTTTACGAACTTGGAACTCAAATTTTTCCAATTCTATCTAAACTCGTTGCGTGGAAATACGCCTTCCAAACGCCTATTACCGTTGATATTTACTTTGTAAATACTAAGCAGTTCACAAATATTAAGTGGGGAACTCAAAACCCTATTATTATGCGCGATCCTGAGTTTGGCAATATCCGTGTTCGCGGGTACGGCGCGTTTGCGTTCAAAGTTGACGACGCGGGAACTTTTTTAAAAGAACTTTTCGGAACTAACTCAACTTACGAAACGGACGATATTAAAGATTGGACGAAAACTATGCTTATCTCAGCTTTATCTGACGCGCTTGGCGAAAGTAAACTCTCTGCGTTAGATTTAGCAGGTAACACTTTAGAACTTAACGAAATAGTAAAAGAAAGCATTTCATCAAAGTTTAAAGAAATCGGTTTAAAACTTACGAACCTATTTATTGAAAATATGTCCGTTCCACAAGAGATTGAAAAGGCTCTTGACGAAAAATCAAAACTCACAATTTTAAGTGGCTCGACGGATACTATGATGAAGGTTGCCGCAGCAGAAGCTATGAAAACTGCCGCAGCAAACGAAGGCGCAGGTGGTGCGTTCATGGGTGCAGGCGTCGGTATGGGCGCAGGCGTTGGTATGGGCGCAATAATGGCAGAAGCTATGAAAGCCTCTCCTAATTCACAAACAGCGTCTACACAAAACACTCAAAATTCAAATTCGAAGGTTTGTCCAAAATGTGGCGAAAGTATAGCAGAAAGTGCAAAATTCTGCCCGTCTTGTGGAGAGAAAATGCCTGTCAATAAGTTTTGTTCTAATTGTGGTCAAAAAGTTGACGCTAGCGCAAAATTCTGCCCGTCTTGTGGCAATAAACTATAAAAAATAGCCCTATAACACGGTTAATACATACTTTTTAAAGGAGATTTATATTATGGCAAAAGTAACTAAGGACACTTTAATTTCTGAAATTTTAGAAATCAATCCAAACGCTGCGGAAATTTTATTCGCACACGGTATGCACTGTCTTGGCTGTGCTATTGCTCACCAAGAAACTATCGAGCAAGCAACTAACGCTCACGGCGAAGACCTTGAACAACTTTTAAACGAACTTAACAACGGTTAAAAAAATGTCTGATAACGAAGTATACGAAATAGAAAAACAAACGAAAGCCGACTTTATCAAATGCCAAGCCTGTGGCAGTAATATGGTTTTTGATCCCGAGTCGCAGATGCTTTTTTGCGAACATTGCGAAACTAAGGTTTCAATCGAGTCGAGTAAACAAGTAAGCGAAATTGCTATCGAAACTGCTTTTTCTCAAACGGAAGTTTGGTCGGATACGGCAGTTTTGACTTGTTCTAACTGTGGCGCGAGTATTGCAGTAAGTCGCGAAGAAGTTGCTTTGTGCTGTCCGTATTGCGGTACTTCGCATATCAAAAAAACTGAAGAAATCTGTGGTGTAAAGCCAAGCGCGCTCTATCCGTTTTTAATCACTAAGGAAAATGCGGAAGTTATTGCTAAAAACTGGGCAAGAAGGAAACTGTTTGCGCCAAGAAAGTTTAAAAAAGACCTTGTCGCGAATAATTTGCGAGGCATCTATCAACCTTGCTTTACTTTCGATAGCCAAACTTTTACTTTTTACGACGGCAGACTTGGAAAACGAAAAACGCGCACGGTTAAAACTAAAAACGGATATAAAACGCAAACTTATATCGAGTGGTATAACGTTCGTGGTTCAATAAGCCTTGCTTACGACGATATAACCATTACTGCAAGTGAGAATATTAAACAGTCTACTATGCAGAAACTTATGCCGTTTAAGCACGACACAATCTGCGCCTACGAAAAGAAATATCTTGCAGGTTTTATTGCAAACCACTATGATAAAGACGTAAGAAAGTCGTGGGCTGAGGCGAAAGTTGTGATGGAAGGCGATATCAAAAACGCTATTTTACGAAAGCATAACTGCGACGTCGTCGGTCATCTCAATACGTCAACTACGCACTCAAACGTTACGTATAAATACGTGCTATTACCTATTTATTACCTTAACTACCACTACAAAAACAAATCTTACGAAGTAAACGTAAACGGTAGTACGGGTAGGGTTTTAGGTAAATCACCGGTGTCGCCGTTAAAAGTTTTAATTGCTATTGCGGTTGGCGCGGCAGCATTTTTTGGACTTTACTATCTTTTTAAAGGGGTAGACTCAAGTGCAGTTTCTTCAATTAATGGGCTTATAACACGATTAATTAGGTAATAATTATTACAATAAATAATTCAACTCTTTCGGAGGATAAAATGAAAAAAATTGTCAAATTGCTTTTTACTTGCGCACTTACGCTTATCGCACTTTTTAGTTTCACAGCTTGTGCTGAAGTAGAAAACGGAAGTAAAATTCAAAGAATGAATATCGAGCTTGAGTTCTTGAACGCAAGTGGTGAAGTCGTTGATACTCAAACTTTAGAGGCTAAACTTTATTTAAACTTTGCTCCTGAAACTTGCGCGCACTTTATAAAGTTATGTGAAGACGGTTTCTATAACGGCGTTACCGTAAGCAACGTAAACGGCACTTGGTGCGAATTTGGTGGCTACACAAGAGACGGCAGTTCTTTAACTCAAAAAGAATACACCTACGACAACCTTACAGGCGAATTTAAGAAAAACGGTTTTGGCGGAAACAAGCTTAAGGTAGAAGGTGGCGCACTCGTTATGAAACGTAACTACGACGTTACCGACGGAACTGACAACTCGCCTAAATACGACACCGCTCAAAGTTCAGTTTTAGTTATGTTTAACTCAACTGCAAAATTCGACGTTGATAGTTACGCAGTTTTCGGTATGCTCGAAACTACTGACGGTGACGAATACGACGACACGGTCGAAGATAGCGAACTTGACAGAGCAAGTTTATCAAGCTTAGGTAAATTCAACACTGTTGAAAGACTTGAAACCGATGCTGACGGGAACAAGACTTACTACTTTGAAAAGCATGCTGAAATCGCAGAAGGAAGCGAATACTACGCTATTAAGAGCGATTATTACTCAGTTATCGTTGACGGTGAAGGTGAAAAGCACTACTACAAAGGCGTAGGTGCTGTAAGCGAAAACGAATTAACTGGCGACGACCTTGATTCGTTTACTAAACTTTTAAACGAAAAAGGAAACTACTTCTTGACTATTCCTGTAACTCAAGTAAGAATTAAAACAATCACTAAAAAAGCATAATTAATTAGCGCCGTCGTAAAAACGACGGCGCTACTAAGTTTGCCTTTTGGGTAAACTTAATTAGCGCGCTACTAAAATTGGTAGCGCGCTATTATTATCTGCATTCGTCGGCTTTGCCGTTACAGCCTAAAACGTTGATAAGTTTATGTCTAACAAGTTCTTTAATGCTTGTTCTTGCTGGTTTTAAATATTGTCTTGGGTCGAAGTGAGACGGATTTTCGCTCATATACTTTCTAACCGTTCCAGTCATAGCAAGGCGGATGTCAGAGTCGATATTGATTTTACATACAGAAAGCTTTGCCGCATGTCTTAATTCGTGTTCAGGAATACCGATAGCGTTCGGCATTTTACCGCCGTTTTCGTTTACCATCTTAACGTAGTCTTGCGGAACTGAAGACGAGCCGTGTAAAACGATTGGGAAATTTGGTAAACGCTTAGAAACTTCTTCTAAAATATCAAATCTAAGTGGAGGAGGAAGAAGTATTCCTTCAGGGCTTAAGGTGCATTGTTCAGGAGTAAATTTATACGCGCCGTGACTTGTTCCGATAGCGATTGCAAGCGAGTCAACGCCCGTTTTTAGAACGAATTCTTCAACTTCGTCAGGTTGAGTGTAGCTAGACTTCCCAAACTCAACGCAAACGTCGTCTTCAATACCTGCTAAAGTGCCGAGTTCGCCTTCAACCACAACGCCGTGATCGTGTGCGTATTCAACGACCTTTTTAGTTTCTGCGATATTTTCTAAGAACGGTTTTGACGAGCCGTCAATCATAACCGACGTAAATCCACCGTCGATACACGCCTTACAAGTTTCAAAGTCAGGGCCGTGATCAAGGTGTAAAACGATAGGAATTTCTGGGCATTCTAAAGTTGCCGCTTCAACTAGTTTTACTAAATAAGTGTGGTTAGCGTATGCGCGCGCACCCTTTGAAACCTGTAAAATTACAGGTGCTTTTTCTTCGCGACAAGCTTCGGTTATTGCTTGTAC
The DNA here is from genome assembly GCA_017407325.1 of Clostridia bacterium. Classification (GTDB taxonomy): domain Bacteria; phylum Bacillota; class Clostridia; order Christensenellales; family Borkfalkiaceae; genus UBA4636. The sequence continues at coordinate 36,034 of JAFQWV010000010.1, forward strand.
TATTTCCATATTGTTTACGTTAAACGCGCCAACTGCATAGCCGTTTTTGTAAGCCATTTCAAACATTTTTTTGCTTGTTACAAGTGCCATAATTTTCTCCTTAAATCTTTTTATTATATAAAGTATACTACAAATTAGTCGTTTATGCAATACTAAAAATAAAATATTTGTGTAAAATCGTTGCAATTTTTTGATTTTTTTTGTATTATATAGAAAAAGAAACTTAATCGATGTCTTTTTCAGAGAGTAAGTAAAATATTTTTGCTTGTTTTTATTTAGCAGTTTTTCTGCTGTATAAATCAAAAGCTTATTGCCATACCGTGGCTTATTTTGCGTACTCTTTCAAACTGTTGAAAGGGTATTTTTGTTTAGGGGGGTAAAAATGAAGCTTGCAGTTATTGGAATTATTATTAACGGCGACAGAAGTGTGGCGGAAAACGTCAATAAAATTTTGTCATCTTACGGCGACTTTATAGTTTGCCGTATGGGCGTTCCCGACCGAGTTAATAATATTTACGTTATATCAATTATCGTTCGTGCAGAGCTTGAAGTTATTTCAGCGCTTTCTGGAAAACTTGGAAGGCTAAGCTCAGTCAAAGTCAAATCTGCAATTACGGACGCTGACATAAATGAAAATTAAGGAGTGTATAATTATGAAAAAAATTGTTGTTTTATTACTTGCTTTATTAACGTCATTATCGACACTTTTCTTATCAGGTTGCACTGAAGGTGCGTCGACTGACGAAATCGTCATTTCCGTACCGGACGGCGCGCCGGCGCTTGCCGTTTATAAAATGCTCGACGAAAAGGGTAAAATCGGAGGCTACGACGTAAAAATTAATATCGTTTCGGGTACTGAAGAAATTGCAACTCAAATTACGAGTGGAGAAAGCGACGTGTGCGTTATGCCAACCAACTTAGCGACCAAATTGTACAATAAAGGCGTAGACGTAAAACTTGCATCTGTAAACGTATTCGGCGTGCTTTATATGATTGGAAGTCAGCCTATAACGTCGTTAAACGACCTTTTAGGTAAGGTTATCGTATACACGGGTGCAGGTGGAACACCAGAACTTACGCTACAAATTATATTTGATAAAAACAATATCGAATACGTTCAAAGCGAAACGGCAGTTGAAGGAAAAGTGGCTATAACTGCAGTTACTGCAGGTAGCGACGCTATTAAAAGCGTGAAACTCGGTAAAGCGGACTACGCCGTTTTAGGTGAACCGGTAGTTACCCAAGCTAACAAGAATTTAGGAACTAGCGTAGTTTTAGATTTGCAACAAGAGTGGGCTAAAATTATCGGTGAAAACAGTTATACTCAAGCAGGCGTAGTTTTATCTAAATCGGTATACGATAAAAACGTGTTCGTTCGTGGGCTTATGGAACAGCTTTCTTTAAATTCAGAATACCTTTTAAATAACTACGAAGGCGTAAAAGAAACTTTGCAAAACAGTGGAAGTGCGTTAAGTGTAGATTTTACTCAAGAAACTGTCAAAAGACTTAACATTGGTCATAAAACTGCAGTAGACGCTAAAGAAGGTTTAGAAAAATATCTGAACGCACTGTATGAGTATAATCCAAATCTTATCGGTGGTAAAATGCCTGACGAGGGTTTTTATCTAGCGTATGAAAAATAAAATTTTACAGTTTGCCCCAATTATTGGCGTACTAGTTATAGTTTTAGTTTGGCAGATATTATGCTCTATAATAAATGCAGAAATTATAATGCCCAATATAGGTGCGACACTTAAAAATTTAATATCAATTTTTGCGAAAAAATCGTTCTATAAGTCGATTATTTCCTGTTTATTGCGCGTTTTTATAAGTTTTTCGCTGGCACTTATTATTGCAGTATTGTGTGCGATACTATCTAATCTTTCGCGCGTATTTGAACGCGCGCTCTATCCACTTATTATAGTTGTTAGGGCAGTTCCTACGATGAGTATAATATTTTTATGTCTTATCTGGTTTAACTCGAAAATAAGCCCGATAGTAGTTGCCTTTACCGTTGCTTTTCCAATTTTATACGCAAATATTATTTCGCGCATAAAGGCTTGTGATAAGCAAATTATAGAAATGTCAACCGTTTATTGCGTTCCTAAAAAAGTGCAAATTTTTCAGTTCTTTTTGCCGACCGTCGTCAAAAATTGCTACGACGAAACGGTTGCAACCTTATCATTTACCGTAAAACTTGTAATAAGTGCAGAAGCGCTTGCAAGAACGAGAGAGAGCTTAGGTTTTTCAATGACGGTTGCTAAAGAAGGGCTTGAAACGGCAGAGCTTTTTGCTTATACTTTGGTTTGCGTTTTGCTTAGTTTTTTACTTGAACTTGTTTTTAAACTTATCAAAAAAGCGGTGGAGAAAAAGTATGGTAGAAATTAAAAATCTTGTTAAACGTTATGGCGAAAAAAAAGTCGTTTTCGACGGATTTTCAATAACTTTTAAAGATAAAAAAGTTACGGCTATTTTAGGTAATTCTGGCATAGGAAAAACTACGCTACTTAACGTAATTGCGCGATTAACCGACTTCGACGGCGACGTTTTACTATCTGGCAAGGGGATTTCTTACGTTTTTCAGTCACCACGATTAATTAATACTTTAACCGTTTTACAAAACGTTGAATACGTTTTAACGACCGATTATCCCGATTATGGCGAAAGAAAAAAAGTTGCTAGAGAAAACTTAATAAAGGCAGAAATTGACCATCTCGAGAATAAATTTCCAAGCGAGATTTCAGGTGGTGAAAAACAGCGCGTTCAGCTTGCGCGTGCATTTTCAAAGCCTAGCGAACTTCTTATTATGGACGAGCCGTTTTCTTCGCTTGATATATCTTTAAAGTCAAGACTTATGAAGCTTTATATAAGTTTTCTAAAAGAAAATCCTAAAACGGTAATTTTCGTTACGCACGATCCGTTCGAAGCACTTTCTTTTTCTGACGATATAGTAATTTTACAAGACGGTGGATACAAACGGTTTGAAGTGCTTTCGGAAAAAGAAAATCGTGACCTTGAAAGTGAAGAAATTTCAAGTTTAAGAAAAGAAATTTATAACGCTTTAACTTAGTAGTATATAATTTGAATTTTCTGTCAATAATTATCCTATCGCAAACCAATTTTAAAATACATAATATATAGTAGGTTGCGTAAAGGATGATTAAGAATAATTATGATAAAAAGAGGAGAATTATATTACGCCGACCTTAGCCCTGTCGTTGGTAGTGAACAAGGCGGGGTAAGACCTGTATTAGTCGTTCAAAACGATATAGGCAACCGTTATAGCCCGACCGTTATCGCTGCTGCGGTAACTAGTCAGATTAACAAAGCAAAACTGCCGACGCATATAGAACTAAAGGCGGTTGAGTACGGGCTTATGAAGGATTCCGTCGTTTTGCTTGAGCAAATAAGAACTATTGACAAGCGCCGTCTTAAAGAGAGAATTGGCGCGCTTTCGCCCAATATGATGCAAAGCGTAAACGACGCTTTAGCCATAAGTTTAGGTTTCATAAAAAACAATTAAATTAAGCCGAAAATCGACCTATAAGTCGATTTTCGGCGTTTTTTGTGTCAAAACGGCTATAAATTTTAAATTTTGACCGTAGGCTTTTTTGTAATTTTTAACTTTTTTTTACTAAAACGCTTTTTTTTTCTGTAAGCATATGTTATAATACACCCATATAGTATAAATAAATATAATAGGGGATATTGGTTTGACTAGTTTAACAATCTTAGACAATCTTTTGGTAAAAAGTGGATTTTTTATCGGGGGATTCGAAATTAAATTTTACGCGATATGTATAATGACTGCGTTTATTGCTTGTGGTCTTGTTGGTATTTATCTTTTCAAAAAAAGGGGATATAACACCGACCTTGTATTAGATTGCTTGATTGCAATTATTCCTTGCGCGATAATCGGGGCTAGACTTTGGTACGTTTTGCTTGAGCTTGACGAGTTTAAAACGGCTTCTGGCGGGTTTGACTTTATCGGCGCGTTAAAGATTTGGGAAGGCGGTCTTGCTATTCACGGCGGTGTTTTTGCAAGCGTTATAGGACTTTTAATAGTTTCAAAAGTCAAAAAAGTCAGCCTTGGAAAGCTTACGGATATAGGTGCGGCGCTTTTACCGCTTGGTCAGGCTATCGGCAGATGGGGCAACTTTTTCAATCAAGAAGTTTATGGAAAGCCAACTTCGGTCACTTGGTTTCCGTACAGCGTTTATATAGAAAGAACAGGTCAGTATCACCACGCGTTATTTTTCTATGAAATGGTGTTAAATCTTATTCTTTTTGCCGTGCTGTTCTACTTCATAACTCATTACAAAGGCAGAAGAAACCTATATTCGACAAGTGGTTATTTAATTGGCTACGGCGTAATTCGTGCAGTGCTTGAACCACTTAGAGTGGAAGAATTCCAAATGGGATATTGGTCTATTCCGACAAGCGTTTTAACGGCTATTGGAATGATTGTAGTCGGGGTTGGAATTTTAGCGTTTATAATTTATAAAGACGTAAAAGACAAAAATTATTGGTGGAAAGACTTCTTTAAAAAAGATAACTTAGCCGATAGAAAAGAAGAAGTTTCTTCTAAAATAAACGAAAACGAAGGAGAATAAAAAATGCTAGACAGTCCTAAGAAAACGAATTTATTTATCGTAAAACTTATTGCAAGTATTGTAATAATCGTTATCGCAGTTGCGACCTATCTTATTTGCCAATTTGCTATAGGTAGCGAAAAACTCGGGTTTTCAGGTGCCTTTATTTTGCCTATTGTTGCAGGTTTTGGATTTGGTGCAGTTTCGCTTATTTTGGGCGTGATAAATAAAAGTACGTCCGACTTGTGCTTTGGCACGCTTTGGTTTATTGTAGGCGTAGTATTCTTATTATGGGCGTTAAAAGTTTATTGGTACGTAAATCTTATAATCGCGATTGCACTTTTAGCGATTGGATTTTTACTTGCGTTCGTTATGCGCGCAAAAAGTCTTGCAATCAAATTTGACAACGCCGAACACGAACAGAAAAAACTTGAAAAAGAAGAAAATAATAACTAGTTACTAATGGTGAGATTATGGATAGAAATTTGACTTTACTTACAGACCTTTACCAGCTTACAATGATGAACGGTTACTTTTTAGAAGGTAAAAAGGACCAAAGAGTAATTTTTGACGTGTTTTTTCGCCAAAACGAACTTATTACTTATTCAGTAACTGCAGGACTTGAGCAAGTTATTGATTACCTTAAGAATTTAAAGTTTACTCAAAGCGATATAGAATATCTTAAAGGTTTAAATCTTTTCGATAAAGACTTTTTAAAGCATCTGGAAAGCTTCCGTTTTACAGGTGACGTTTTTGCTATGCCAGAAGGAACGGTAGTTTTCCCGGGCGAGCCTATTTTGTCAATACGCTCGAACATAATTGAAGCGCAGCTTGTAGAAACTGCTATCTTGAATATTTTAAACCACCAAACGCTTATTGCTACTAAAGCTGCTAAAGTTTGCTATGCTGCAAAAGGTGGCAGTGTTTTAGAGTTTGGTCTGCGCCGTGCGCAAGGACCTGACGCTGGTTTTTACGGTGCGCGCGCATCTATAATTGGTGGATGCTCGTCAACCAGCAACGTGCTTGCAGGTAAAAGCTTTGGAGTAAAAGTATCTGGAACACACGCGCATAGCTGGGTAATGAATTTCCCAACAGAGCTTGAAGCATTTCGTGCATACGCTCGAATCTATCCGTCAGCCGTTTTATTGTTAGTTGATACTTACGACACTTTAAACAGTGGTATTCCAAACGCAATTACAGTCTTTAAGGAATGTCGCGAGCGTGGCTTTGAGCCTGTCGGTATAAGACTTGATAGTGGAGATTTAGCGTACCTGACCAAAAAAGCAAGAAAAATGCTTGACGAAGCTGGATTTCCTAATGCAAAAATATGCGCGTCGGGCGATTTAGACGAGTATTTGATAACTTCACTTAAAAACCAAGGCGCAAAAATTGATATTTGGGGCGTTGGAACTAAGCTTATTACAAGTGAAGATATGCCAGCGCTCGGCGGGGTATATAAACTTAGTGCAGTTTATGAAAACGGCAAAATTATTCCTAAAATTAAACTTAGCGACAATCGCGTAAAAATTACTAACCCGGGCTTTAAAACGGTTTACCGTATTTACGATATAGACGGTATGGCTCAAGCCGACCTAATAGCGTTAAGGGGCGAGGTTTTTGACGAAAGCAAGCCTCTTACCATCTTCCACCCGGTCGATACGTGGAAGAAGATGACCTTCGAGCCGGGTAGCTATAAAATTCGCGAGCTTGTAACTACCGTTATGGAAGACGGCGAGCTTGTAAATGCGCTTCCGACTTTAGCTGAAATTTCTGAATACGCAAAACGCGAAAAGGAAAGTTTCTGGGACGAATACAAGCGTCTTGACAGACCGCAGTATTATAAGGTCGACCTATCCGACGGACTTTACGAGCTTAAAAAGAATATGATAAATAAAATAAGAAACGGTAAATAATCGCGCTATATAACGATTTTTAACCAAAAAGGGGAAATAAATGGGCTTATTTGGTGGCAGTAAGAAAAATCAAATGTACGAAAAGAACGCAAGAATTAACGAGCTTGAAGCTAAAATTGAAGCAATGACTGAAAAGATGGAAAAGTTAAAGCTTGAAAATGCAGAGCTTAGGGCAAGACTTGGTGCGACTCAGGCAGAAAAAGAAGCGCTCGAAAACGAAAATATGCAACTTGGTTCTAACCTTAAGTCGCTTAGGAAAAAAGAAGCTGAAGAAGAAGCAAGCGACGATGAGGAAGACCATTCCCGCTTGCGGGACTTAGAGAAAATACGAAAAGAAAAAGAAAAAGCAATAGAGTTACGCCTTGTTGCAATGGAAAAATACGCGCTTGAGCTTAAGCGTTTAAAACTGTTTTCTCAAAAGTGGCAGGCTTATTTTTCCGAGCGTGATCATTTGGAAGTGCAAGAGCTTAATAACCTTTTACACGATTTATTAGTAGCTGATAAATCTGTTGACGAAACGCTTTCAGCGAAAGAAAAGGTCGATAAAATTTATGCTGTTTTAGGCGAGCCTATCGATCCTGAGTCGCTTATTAAAGAACATTTCGACTCGGAAGATACGGGCTTTAATATTGATGATGCAATAAATCCGAAAGGCGAACTAAATTTAGAAGATTTATGCAAAGAATTGGGGGTTTTTGACGGTTAATGCTATATATTATTATGTTTTTTGGTATAGTTTTAGTTGATCAAATAACTAAGACGATAATAGATGCGAATAACGTTCATATTGAAGTTATAGAAGGCGTTTTTTCGATTTCGAACGTCAGAAACGAAGGCGCTGCATTTTCGCTTTTTGCTGGAAAGGATTGGGCGCAGACCTTCTTTATCGTTATGACCGTCGTTATTTTGATTGCGCTATGTGTTTATCTTGTTTTTTCTAAGAAAGAAAGCAAAATGTTCAAAAGCTCAATGGTTATGATAATGGCAGGAGCAGTTGGAAATCTTATTGATAGAATTGCGTTAAGATCTGTAAGAGATTTTATTTACCCGCACTTTTTCGCTAATTTTAACGTAGCGGATATTTTCGTTTGCGTAGGTGCGTTACTTCTTGCTATTTATATTATCTTCTTTGACAGAGAATTCGGCTCAAAAGGGGCAAAAGCAGATGTTGACTGAGTATATAGTCGCTTACGATTGTAAGCGACTTGATTTATATCTAAAAGATAACACCGAATATTCTCGTTCGCATATAAAGACTTTGTGCGAAAGCGGGAAAGTTACCGTTTTAGGAAAACAAGCGAAGGTTTCTACTCCTGTAAAACAGGGTGACGTTATAAAATTAGAACAAATTGAGCCTAAAAAACTTGATCTAACACCACAAAATTTACCGCTTGATATAATTTATCAAGACGAAGATATTGCAGTTATCAACAAGGCGCAAGGCGTAACCGTTCACGCAGGTGGTGGAACTACTTCTGAAACGCTAGTAAACGCATTACTTTATCACCTTGATAGTTTAAGTGGAATAAACGGCGTTATAAGACCGGGGATAGTTCATAGAATTGATAAAGATACGTCAGGGCTTTTAGTCGTTGCCAAAAACGATACGGCGCATTTATCTTTATCTAAACAAATATCCGAAAAAACGGCAAAACGCATTTACGTTGCACTGCTTGAAGGCGTTGTTAAAACAGACGAAGGGAAAATCGAAACTTATATATCCCGTTCTGAAAAAGACCGTAAAATGATGGCAGTTTCAAACTCTGGAAGAATTGCTATAACTTATTACAAGGTTTTAAAACGCTATAAAAAATATACTCTTTGCGAGTTTAGTCTAATGACGGGAAGAACGCATCAAATTCGCGTTCACTCAAAGCATATCGGGCATCCTATCGTTGGGGATAAGGTGTACGGCTTTAAAAAACCGTCGAGAAATTTCTCGCTCGAAGGTCAATTACTGCATGCTAAAAAGCTTGTTTTAACTCACCCAAAAACGGGAAAAGAAATGTCTTTTTCTGCGCCACTTCCCGATTATTTTGAAAAAGTTATAAACACGCTTGATAGAGAAGAAAAAGCATAAAAACACGCCTATAGGCAAGTTTCTTTAAAACTTGCCAACTATATAAATCCGTTCCACGGTTTTGTGATATTGCTTCGCGCAGTTTTATTAAGGATTTATATAATATAACTTTAACTTTAGTTAAAATATAACTATGGCTTTGCCATAATATCACTTTTAAGGGCGCAAAAAATATAACTAAATTATAAAATGGTTAATTGATAAATTTTAAGGAAAAAACAGCTATGAAATACCAAAATCCTATTATATATTCAGATTATAGTGATCCCGACGTTTTATCTTACGGTAAAGGGTTTTTCATGGTTTCGTCAAGCTTTAATTATTTTCCGTCAGTTCCCGTTTTGTATTCAGAAAACCTAGTCGAGTGGAAAGTTGTTAACTACGTAATAGAAGATATCGACTTAGAGATTTTTAATAGTGTTCGTCACGGTGAAGGGGCGTGGGCTCCGTCAATAAGATTTTACGACGGTTGGTTTTATTGTCTTATTCCGTTTCCCGACCAAGGCGTTTATATGTGTAAGACCAAAAACCCTTTCGAGAAATGGTCGAAACCACATTTGCTAATTGAAGGTAAGGGAATAATTGATCCGTGTCCGATTTGGACGGATAATAAGTGCTATGTCGCATGTGCTTTTGCAAAAAGCAGAATAGGCTTTAATTCGGTAATTGGACTATACGAAGTTTCACTTGATTTAACAGAGAATTTGTCAAAAGATTATAAAATTATTTACGACGGGCACGATAACAATCCTACAATCGAAGGTCCTAAGTTTTATTATAGAAAGGGGTTTTATTATATTCTATCGCCTGCTGGCGGTGTGAAAACGGGCTGGCAAGTTGCGCTTAGAAGTAAAAACGTCTACGGTCCGTACGAGAGTAAAATCGTTTTAATGCAGTCGGATACAGCCGTTAACGGACCGCATCAAGGCGCGTTAATCGACTTATACGGCGATTTTAACTATTTTTTACACTTTCAAGACAAAAACGAATACGGAAGAATTTTACATCTTCAGCCTGTAAAGTGGATAAACGACTGGCCGATTATAGGGGATATAAAAGACGAAAAATTAGCAGGTGCGCCGGTAATGGGTGGCGATTATCCTGTCGATATAAAAACTGACTTTTCTATTAAGACGACTTTCGATTTTACAAAGAAAGAAATTTTTCCACTTCAAACGCCAGCAAGAAACAAAGACGGTTATAAATTTGATAAAGGCTTAATACTTTCGTGCGATAAGTTTGACGGCAATTTATCTGAATATACTAAAGCTCTAACTCAAAAAGTAGCGTTTAAAGATTTTAGCGTTTCGGCTAAATGCAAATTAAGTTTTGACAAAGACACCGACAAAGTTGGACTTATCGTTTTGGGCACGGAGTACGCCTACGCTTGCGTTACGAAAATAGGCGAAAAACTTTTCGCCCAAGCGGTGGTAGGAAAGCTTGGAGATGCTGAAAAAGTAAAAGAAAGTTTTGAAATTTCAGATACAGAAGTAGAGTTTATGATAAAAGCCAAAAACTCGGGCGGTAAACTTAAATATAAACTTGGAATTTGTGGCAAATTCTTTAAAACGCAATTTATCGCGCATAAAGGACGCTGGATTGGCGCAAGGCTAGGGATTTTTGCTCTATCAAACGAAAATAGTAAAGGTTTTTCAGAGTTTTTTAATTTTTATCAAGATAAAAATTAAAAAATAAAGAATCATTAATAATTAATAAAGAATAAAAAGGGAAAGGGGAAGAATATGAAAAAAATTCTCAGTATTTTGCTTTGTATAACCGTAATGTTGGTGTTTACGCTAACTGCGTGCAAAAAACCGAGTGGCAATTCGTCGGACTTAGGCTCGAAATCGTCAAACGTTGAAACGTCAAATTCACAAGGTGGCGATTCGTCTAAAAAGCAAGATATAAGCTTGTCAAAATCGTTCACAACAAGCGACGTTTTCGACTATTCAGCTAATACAAGTGCGACAAACTCGAACGAGCCTATCGTAGAGCCTGGAGAAAGTGCGCAAGCTTCGTATCCAGAGCTTTACGCAATGTATAAAATTAGCGACCTTGACGGAAGTTATAACGGAACTAATAAAGAGATAGGCTTTTTTAAGACGGAAACAAGAACGAATAACACTTTTACGACTTATCCAATCGGTTACGGCGAAGGAACGACCGGCGGTCGTGGTGCAACTGCAGAAAATATTTACGAGTGTTCGACCGGTTTAGAAGTTTTAGCTGCGCTTGAAGGCATAAAAACTAAGCAAGCAACGAACGCAGAATTAAAATCAATTATAAAAATTACGGGCGAGATAACTCAAGCAAATTCGACTGCTATTGAAAATCCAACGAACAATCAGTTGGTTTTCCAAATCGTGCCAAACTCAATTAACAACTTAACGATTATCGGCGTAAACCAAAACGCAATTTTTAACGGAGTAGGTATTAACTTTAAATCTTGCGATAATATAATCGTTCAAAACTTAACTATTCACCACCCTTCACAAGTATTGAAAAACGAAAAAGACTGTCTTGAGTTTAACGAGTGTAATTACGTTTGGGTAGACCACTGCGAGCTTTATAATGACGCACCGACTAGTAGTGGCGAAAAAGACTATTACGACGGACTTATCGACGTTAAAAACCAAAGCTCACACGTGACTATTTCTTATAACTATATTCACGACGCGTGGAAAACGAGCTTGGTAGGTAGCGGTCCAGACGACTTATGCGAAACTAGAACGATATCTTATCACCACAATATTTTCGAAAACGTAAACTCAAGAGTTCCTGCAATACGCTCTGGCTACGGTCATATCTATAACAACTATTATAAAGATATAAAAAGTTCGGGTGCAAACTGTAGAATTGAAGCGGACGTTTATATTGAAAATAATATTTTCGAAAACTGCAAAAAACCAATCTGTGCAGACGAAGATAGCATAAAAGGTTTCTATAATATTTCAAATAACGTTTTTACAAGTTGCTCAAGCGTACCAACTTCTTCCACGACAGACTTTACACCGTCGTACTTATATATTCTTGACGGTACGGAAAATTTAAAGACGTATCTTAACGCAACCGTTGGCGTAAATAAGATTGACGTTGCAACGCAATGTGCAATGGACGACGGCTATAACAAAAAGTACGTTATTGACGAAAATTTGCTTATAGACCGTGCTATAGACGAGCTTCCTACGATTTCTCTTAATAACGATTCTTTACAAAGACTTTTATATTTATCAAAGAGCGTGCTTTTTGCAAGTGACGAAGCAGTTTCAAAATTAACAAATCTTAGCAAACTCGTTACCGCTGTAAATAACTATATCAATCTTTATACAAGCGACTTAAACCAAAGAATTAGTGCGATTAACTTTAACGCTAATTTCAGTAAAAATGCACTCGAATATCTAAAAGCTGTTTCAGAATATGAAAAGGCGACCGACCTTGTTAAAAACAAAATAACTGCAAAATCGACACTTGACAGTTTAACAAGCGATTATAACCAAAACTTTACGACGTATTTTAACGCTCAAGTTGACGGCTTGAAAAACGCAACTAAAGAAAGTATGTCAGATATCGAAGGGCTTTTGTCGCTATACGATAAAAAAGACAGCGCGGTACAACAAACCTTGAAATATCAAGAGTTACAAGACGCGTACATTTTATCTAAAGCGCATATCGTAGCAAGCGAATTTGAAGCGCTAGTTACACTACTTCCGTCTGCGACGAATATCGCGCACTCAGATAGCACGAATATTTTAAACGCAGTTGAAAAGTTTAACGGTTTAACCGAAAAACAGTATTCTTTGGTTAGCGCAAGCAGTATTTCAAAGTTTAGCGAAGTTTATAACAAAGTCGCAGTATCCGTCAGAAAAATGGACGTATCTGGTATTACCGAAAAGAAAGTATCAACCGAAAGTGCAAAAGCAGGCGACGTTAACCTTTCTAAAAATATGGAAGTTTGGGATACGACTACAACTTTTGACGGAAAGTCTTATACAAAAACTGCTTACATTTCAGGATACGGCAATAAGGGTACGAAATCAATTTGGTTTACCGTCTATTCGCCTTGCGATATAACGATAGTTTTAAATACTATCGACGGCGCAGGTAAATTCGTAATAGCAGATAAAAACGGCAACGTTTTGAAAAACTTCACGACTGAAAATGCAGAAGTAACTAAAATTACTATATCTGACCTAACACTTGGTGAATACCGTCTTTATACCGCTATGCCAGACGGAACTTATACTGCAACTAAGGCGTATATTTACGACTTTATTATCACTCCAAAATCATGATTTTTATAGTAAAAGGCTATACGGGCAAAGCCAAAAACGGCTTTGCCCAAATTTTTTTTTAAAATTTTCAAAAAAAGTGTCACACTTAAGCCAAAAAAACCGTCTATATATTAGAAAGGAAAAATTTTCAAAGGAGAAATCGTATGACTACAAGAGAATTTAATAAGCTTATAAAAAATATTACGGTTGACCGTCAAGCGCTTGTAAAAATTTATGATTTTTACTATAGGCGCATTACGTATTTTTTAAGCCGAACCTATGATAAAGCTTTTTCCGAAGATTGCGCGCAAGAATTTTTCCTTAATCTTTTAAAAAAGCCTGTCGATAGTTACGTGGAAAATCCTACTGCTTGGGTGTATAGGTGCTCTATAAATATTGCAAACGAAAAAATTGAAAAAGAAAACAAGTATGCCGAGCTTAAAACACTTGACGAAAAAGTCGATTTCGAACCAAGTATTGAGATTTTTGGCGATCTGTACGAAAAGCTTAAAATGCTCGAAAAAGATGAGCGCGAGCTTATTTATCTCGTGCATTGGGACGGCTATAACTTAAAAGAAATTGCCGAAATTTTGGGCGTATCGCATGCAAACGCCCGAAAAAAATATTCAAGAACTATAAAAAAATTAAAACAGTGGGGTGCAGTATGAAATTAAATAAAAAACTACAAAATATCGCAAACGAAAGTTTGGAAATTTATAATAATGAAGAATTTTTAACCGAACTTTTAAACATGGTAAAAACGCCCGTTATTATAGAAAAACCTTTCAAATTAAATAAGGCTGTTGTATCCGGCGTTGCCTTAGGGCTTGTTTTGGTGGTGGCTGTTCCTGTAATTATTCGAGCGGCAACTGGCTTAAATCAAACCGAAGTTCCTAAGTCTACTTCTGCACAAACTTCAAATTCAACCCAATATGCGCCATCTCCAGCCCCAACCGATTCAGATACTTCATTTTCAACTTCTACAAGTAACAATATACAAAACGGTGAAGCATCGCCTTGGCTATATATGTCTGTAAAAAGCGACGACTATACATTTAATTTAAACGACGTTACGCTTACTTTATTTTACGGGACGCCTATTCTTGACCCTGAATTTGAAAAAGAAAATGGATTAGACGTTCCAAATTTCGATATTTATTTTAAAAATAATGAAGGAAATGAAATACTCTATAAACACGTAGAAGAAAATTTAATTAGTTTTAAATATAATTCTGAAATAATAATCGAGAAAATTGATAGAAATAATCTTAAAATTGTTGGTGTCAAATATGATCATTCTGAAGAAATAAGAATACCCAAAGAAATATTTACAAAAAACGAAGGTACTGTTTCAGTTGCTATTAACGGCTATTTGGTTAAATCAAATGTTTATGTTATGCTCAATGAATTAGTTTTTGATTATATAGTTGTAGACAATCAAGTAACGTTGGCATTAAGAAAATACTCTTGGATTCACGACGCAATCGAATAAATTTGCGTTATAATCAAATAAAATAATAAGGAGAAAAAGTTATGTGCAAAAACACGAAAGTTGTTTTAGGTTTATTGTTTGCAACGCTTATATTTTCCATTATAAGCATTGCAAATCAATTAACCGTTTCTTCAAAAACCGCTTATGCAGACGAATTAATAAATAATTCAGAGCATGAAGAATTTATTGAAAATGAGTATGTGTATAGCAGTGATAGTTACATAGCCTTCGAAACAGAGAAAGTTCACTATTTAGAAAATGAACAAATTACTGTTTCTTACGTCTCACATTACATAAATGGAATAGCGGATATAACCTATTCTCAAGACGGCTTTAACGTTCTTTCATTAACTATCGACCAAGAAGATAATAAAGCTTTTACAATTCTCCTTTGATAAGTGATTTTTAAATAGATAGGTAAAAAAGGTGCGATAATGGGGCTATAAGCCGATTATCGCGCTTTTTTGTGTTTGTTATGAAAGTTGTTTACGCGCATACTCGTACGCGAGTGTGCGCGTATTAATATAATAAGGAATAAATTTTGTAAAAAATTGTTATTTTACTTGACAAAGTTGTGTATATATGTATAATTGTATACAAGTATACAAATAAATAAGGGAGTTAAAAATGTTAGAAATATCTTCAAAGACAAATTTATTAGAGCAAAAATCTTATAAATATTCGTTGCAAGACGTAGAAAAACCAAATTTATACCGTGAAATTTACAGTTATACAGAAGTTCCTAAAATTGCGTTCAATCACCGTCGTTGTCCAATAAATATGCCTGAAAAAATTTGGATAACAGACACGACTTTTCGTGACGGTCAACAATCGGTAGAGCCGTACACGGTTAAACAAATAGTTGACGTATATAAACTTATGTCAAAGCTTGGTGGACCGAACGGTATTATTCGTCAAACGGAATTTTTCATTTATTCCAAAAAAGACAGAGAAGCACTTGATAAATGTCGCGAGCTCGGTTTAAAATTCCCTGAAATCACGTCGTGGATAAGGGCTACTAAAGAAGACTTTAAGCTCGTTAAAGAAATGGGAATTAAAGAAACGGGTATTTTGGTAAGCTGTTCTGACTATCATATTTTCAATAAGCTTCATATGACAAGAAAGCAAGCGCTTGAACACTATTTATCTATAGTTTCTGCGGCGTTTGACGCAGGTATCGTTCCAAGATGTCACTTCGAAGATATCACGCGCGCCGATTTCTACGGTTTCGTAATGCCGTTTATATTAGAACTGCATAAGCTTTCAGAGCAAGCGGGAATTCCTGTAAAAATTCGTGCGTGCGACACGCTCGGCTACGGCGTTCCGTTTTCAGAAGTTGCGCTTCCGCGCAGTGTTCCGGGCATTGTTTACGGTATTCAACATTATTCGGATATCCCAAGCGAGTGTATCGAGTGGCACGGTCACAACGACTTTTATAAAGCCGTTTCAAACGCAACTTGCGCTTGGTTATACGGTGCAAGCGCGGTAAACTGCTCGCTACTTGGTATCGGCGAAAGAACGGGAAATATTCCGCTTGAAGCGATGGTTATGGAATACGCGTCGTTAAAGGGTACGCTCGACGGCATGGACCCAACGGTAATTACTGAAATTAAAGAATATTTCAGAAAAGAAATGGGCTACGTAATTCCACCAATGACGCCTTTTATTGGCGACAGCTTCAACCAAACTCGCGCAGGAATTCACGCAGACGGGCTTTTAAAAGACGAAGAAATTTATAATATTTTCGATACGAAGAAAATATTAAACCGTCCAGCGGAAGTTATCATTTCTAAAACGAGTGGTCTTGCAGGAATTGCTTACTGGATAAATAACGAATACGAACTTGTCGGAACTGACAAAGAAGTTTCTAAAAAGAGTGAACTTGTTGTAAAAATTAAAGAGTGGGTTGACAAGGAATACGAAAACGAAAGACAAACTTCAATTTCTCCAAGGGAAATTCACGACCTTGTTGAAAAGTGGTCAGATTTAAGAAGAGACTAATTATGGACGATATAAAATTTACGTCACTTGCTGACAAAGTTTTTTTGCGTATTGAAAGTGATATTCTATCAGGTGTTTACGCACCCGGTACGCTTTTGACCGAGCTTGGGCTTTCAAAGGAGCTGGACGTGTCCAGAACGCCTATACGTGAGGCAATAAGGCGATTAGAACAAGAAAATCTTGTAAAAGAAACACCTAAGGGCCACGTGGTTTTGGGAATTACTCAGCGTGATATTTGCGATATCTACGATATCCGTCTTAAAATCGAAGGCGTGGCAACCGCTATGTGCGCTAAAAATATTTCAGACGAAAATTTACTTAAGCTTAAAGAAACGCTTGAACTTCAAGAGTTTTACACCGACAAAGGCGAGGCGGATAAAATTAAATCTGCCGACAGCGAGTTTCATCAAATTATTTTTGAAAACTGCGGTAGTGAAATCTATTCAAGCATATTAGCAACTTTACACAAAAAAGTTCAACTTGGTAGAAAGGCTTCGGTTTCCGACAGCGATCGCGCTAAGCGCGCTATCAAAGAACACAGAGAAATTTATAACGCGCTTCTATCTCGCGACGAAAAACTCGCTGAAGCGCTTGCTATTCAACACGTTAACAACGCAAAAATAAGTATTATGAGGTTAAAATAAAATGGGACTAACTATTGCTCAGAAAATCATTAAAAGCCACCTCGTTAGTGGCAATATGGTTTGTGGCGAAGAAATCGCTATCAAAATCGACCAAACGTTAACTCAAGACGCTACGGGTACTATGGCGTATTTAGAGTTTGAAACTATGGGACTTAAGCGCGTTAAGACCGAGCGTTCGGTTGCGTATATCGACCACAACACTTTACAATGCGGTTTTGAAAACGCTGACGACCATATCTATATTCAATCGGTTGCTAAAAAGCACGGTATCTATTTTTCAAGACCGGGTAACGGTATTTGCCACCAAGTTCACCTTGAAAGATTCGGTAAACCTGGTAAGACTTTAATCGGCTCTGACAGTCACACTCCAACAGGTGGCGGTTTGGGTATGCTATCTTTCGGCGCTGGCGGTTTAGACGTTGCCGTTGCTATGGGTGGCGGTGCGTACTATATCACTATGCCAAAAATGTTCAAGGTTAATCTTACAGGCAAGTTAAGACCGTTCGTTTCTGCTAAAGACGTATCTTTAGAAATTTTAAGAATTTTATCCGTAAAAGGTGGCGTTGGCGCGATTATCGAATGGGGTGGCGAAGGTATTAAGACTTTATCCGTTCCAGAACGCGCAACTATTACCAATATGGGAACGGAGCTTGGCGCAACCACTTCAATCTTCCCAAGCGACGAAATCACTAAAGACTTCCTTGCGCGTCAAGGTAGAGTCGAAGATTATATTCCACTAGAAAGTGACGCTGATGCTATTTATGACAGAATTATCGACATCAACTTAAGCGAACTTGAACCGCTTATCGCTTGTCCGCACAGCCCTGACAACGTAGTTAAAGTTTCAAGTATCGAAGGAACTAAGGTAAACCAAGTTTGTATCGGCTCTTGCACGAACTCGTCACTTATGGATTTACTTAAAGTTGCAGGTCTTTTAAAGGGTAAAAAGGTTAACGAAAACGTAAGTTTATCAATCTCGCCGGGATCTAAGCAAGTTCTTTCTATGCTTTCAGATATGGGCGCGCTAAACGATATCTTACAATCGGGTGCAAGACTTTTAGAGTGTGCGTGCGGTCCTTGTATCGGTATGGGCTTTTCACCAAACTCAGCAGGCGTAAGCTTAAGAACTTTCAACCGTAACTTCTTAGGTAGAAGCGGAACGAAAGACGCTAACGTTTACCTTTGCTCGCCGGAAGTTGCAGTTGCTGCAGCAATCACAGGCGTAATTACAGATCCAAGAAAACTCGAAATTATGCCTGAAATCGTTATGCCGGAAACGTTCAAAATTGACGATAGTCAAGTTATAGCGCCACTTAGCGAAGAAGATGCAAAATCTGCAACCGTTTTACGCGGACCAAACATTAAGCCTTTCCCTGAAACGAAACCAATGGACGATAAGCTTTCCGTTACCGTTGCTTTAAAGGTTGGCGACAATATCACGACCGACCACATTATGCCGGCAGGCGCTAAGATTTTACCTTACCGCTCGAATATTCCGTTCCTTTCTAAATTCTGCTTCTCAGTAGTTGACGAAAAGTTCTCTGAACGCGCGTTAGAGCTTGGCTCAAGCGTAATTTTAGGCGGTAGCAACTACGGTCAAGGCTCGTCACGCGAACACGCTGCACTCGTTCCATTATATTTAGGCGTAAAAGCAGTTATCGCTAAGAGCTTTGCTCGTATTCACTCTGCAAACTTAATCAATGCAGGTATTATGCCTTTAACTTTAAAGAACGAAAACGACTATGACGAAATTAACCAAAACGACAAACTCGTTTTAGAAAATATTTTCGACGGTTTAAGTAAGGGTGTAATCGTATTAAAAGATTTAACTAATAATAAATCTTACGAGCTTTTATGCGATTATACAGAACGCCAAATTGCTATCATTAAAGCAGGTGGCTTGCTTGCTTACACTAAGGAAACAAACTAAAAAATAAGCCAAAAACCGCCTTATAGCGCGGTTTTTGGCAAAATATAAGGGAATTTATTATGGAAAAGATTAAAATGACTACACCGCTCGTCGAGATGGACGGCGACGAAATGACCAGAATTATTTGGCAAGAAATTAAAGACGAACTTATCCTTCCTTTCGTTGATCTAAAAACCGAATACTACGATTTAGGTTTGAAAATGAGAAACGATACCGACGATAAAATCACTTGGGATTCTGCGTACGCAACAAAAAAATACGGTGTTGCGGTTAAGTGCGCGACTATTACTCCAAACGCACAACGCGTTGAAGAATATAACCTTAAGGAAATGTGGAAAAGTCCTAACGGCACTATCCGCGCAGTTTTAGACGGCACGGTTTTCCGCGCTCCTATTATTATTCCGTCGGTTAAGCCTGCAGTCAAAACTTGGGAAAAGCCTATCACAATCGCTCGTCACGCTTACGGCGACGTTTATAAGGCAACCGAATTCAGACTTGAAGGTGAAGGAAAGGCTGAACTTGTTTTTACCGATAAAGACGGTAACGAAAAAAGAGAGACTATCTACGATTTTGAATGTCCTGGCGTTTTACAAGGTCAGTACAATAAAGACACTTCAATCAAGTCTTTTGCTCGTTCGTGCTTTAACTACGCGCTTGCAACCCGTCAAGACTTGTGGTTTTCTACGAAAGATACTATTTCTAAAAAATACGACCAAACTTTTAAATTTATCTTCCAAGAAATTTACGACAACGAATATAAAGAAAAGTTTGAAGAACTTGGTATCACTTATTTCTATACTCTTATCGACGATGCCGTTGCAAGAGTTATCAGAAGTAAGGGTGGTTTCGTTTGGGCGCTTAAAAACTACGACGGCGACGTTATGAGCGATATGGTTTCAACTGCGTTCGGCTCGCTTGCGATGATGACTTCTGTTTTAGTTTCTCCTGACGGAAATTACGAATACGAAGCAGCACACGGAACCGTTACTCGCCACTATTATAGATACTTAAAAGGCGAAAAGACTTCTACAAACCCAATGGCTACCATTTTTGCTTGGTCTGGCGCACTCAGAAAGCGTGGCGAGCTTGACGGCTTAACCGATTTAGTAGACTATGCAGACAAGCTTGAAAGCGCTTGTTTAGATACCTTAAACGCAGGAATTATGACGAAAGACTTAATCCCACTCGTTGATAGCGGAGTTGAAGCAAAAGCAGTTTTAACAAGCGAATTTATCGCAGAAATAAAATCAAGACTTGCTGAAAAATTATCTTAAAAACAACAAAAAACCGCGCTATAGCGCAGGTAAATAGAAAATCACCACTAAAAAGTGGTGATTTTTTTATACGTTAAATCTAAATAATACTACGTCGCCGTCGCGCATGACGTAATCTTTACCTTCAGAGCGAACTTTGCCTTTTTCCTTTGCCGTATTGAAACTGCCTAGTTCTATAAGTGTTTCGTAGTCGACAATCTCAGCACGGATAAAACCGCGTTCAAAGTCGGTGTGAATTTTGCCCGCCGCCTGTGGCGCTTTAGTTCCGATTTTAATAGTCCAAGCGCGGGTTTCAGGTTTTCCTGCGGTTAAAAAACTCATAAGACCGAGTAGGCGATAAGATGCTTTTACAAGTTTATTAAGACCGCTTTCGTTAAGACCTAGTTCTACTAAAAATTCTTTTGCCTCCTCAGGCTCGAGCATAGAAAGTTCTTCTTCGGTTTTAGCGCAGATAACGATAGTTTCGCTGTTTTCTGCATTTGCGAAATCTTTAACGAGTTTAACAAGTTCGTTGTCGTTTTCGTCTTCGCCCATAACGCTTTCAGAGATATTAGCGCAGTAAATAACAGGCTTTGAAGAAATAAGGAAAAGACCTTTTACGTAATCTTTTTCTTCTTCCGAAAAAGTCATTGTTCTGACAGGCTTTTCGCTCGTTAAGTGGTTATAAATTCTCTCTAAAAGTTCGACTTCCACTTGATATTTCTTGTCGCCAGTCTTTATCATATTGCGCGCTTTATTGAGTTGTTTTTCAACAGACTCGATATCGGCTAGAATAAGTTCGAGATTGATAATTTGAATATCGCGAATAGGTGAAACGCTGTCTTCAACGTGGGTGATATTGTCGTCTTCAAAACAGCGAACTACGTGAACGATAGCGTCAACTTCGCGAATATGCGATAAGAATTTATTGCCAAGACCTTCGCCTTTTGACGCGCCTTTTACAAGACCTGCAATATCAACGAATTCAATCGTTGCTGGGACTATTTTCTTACAGTCGTAAAGCTTGGCAAGCTTATCAAGTCTTTCGTCGGGAACGGCAACAACGCCAACGTTTGGCTCGATCGTGCAGAACGGAAAGTTCGCCGCCATTGCGCCAGCGTGGGTGATTGCATTAAATAAAGTGGACTTGCCAACGTTAGGAAGTCCTACTACGCCTAATTTCATTTTTGCTCCTTAAATCGGTTAAAATTATATTTTATACGATAATTATATAACAAATTGAAGTTTTATTCAATCTATTTGTTGTTATTTTTACTCTTTTATGGTAAAATAATTTTCTAAGGAAGGATAAATTTATGGATTATAAAAAGTACATTGCACAAAAAATTGAAATTGACGGTTTTTCTTGCGAAGAGATTGAAACCTTTATTGAAATTCCACCTGAAAAGAGCGTTGGCGACTATGCACTTCCGTGCTTCCGTTTTTCGCGCGCGCTAAAAAAAGCGCCGAATATTATCGCGCAAGAACTTAAAGAAAAAATCACTCCAAGTGGTGTAATTAGAGAAGTTCAAGCGGTTGGCGGATATCTCAATTTCTTTTTGGATAGAACGGCAGTTTCTCTTGACGTAGTAAAAGAAATACTTGATAGCGGTGAAAAATACGGCTCGCAAAAAGTGGGTGAAGGTAAGACCGTTTGTATAGATTACTCGTCGATAAACATTGCAAAGCCTTTCCATATAGGACACCTTTCAACCACGGTTATCGGTGGTGCACTTTACAGAATTTTCAATTTCTTAGGCTATAAAGCAGTCGGTATTAACCACTTAGGCGATTACGGCACTCAGTTTGGTAAGCTTATTTACGCTTATAAAAATTGGGGTAGTCGCGAAGAAGTCGAAAAGGGCGGAATTAAAGAATTAACCCGTCTATACGTCGATTATCACGCAAAATCTGAAGAAAATCCCGCTATGGATGACGAGGCGAGAAGATATTTTAAGCTTATTGAAGAAGGTGATAGCGAGTGTGTGGAACTCTTTAATTGGTTTAAAGAAATGACCATTAAGGAAGTAAATAAAATTTACGACCTTTTAGATATACACTTCGATTCTTACGCAGGCGAAAGTTTTTATAACGACAAAATGCAAGTCGTCGTTGACGAACTTAACGAGAAAAATTTACTCGTTGAAAGTGACGGCGCGAAAATCGTCGACCTTGAACAATTTAATATGCCACCTTGCATAATACTTCGTTCTGACGGGGCGTCACTTTACGCAACGCGCGATATTGCCGCTGCAATCTACCGCAAAAATACTTACGATTTCTATAAGTGCTTGTACGTAGTTGCCTACCAACAAGACTTACACTTTAAGCAATTTTTTAAAACGCTTGAACTTATGGGAAAAACTTGGGCTAAAGATATGGTGCACGTATCTTACGGTATGGTATCGCTCGAAGACGGCGCAATGAGTACGCGTCACGGAAAAGTCGTTTTGCTCGAAGACGTTATTCGCGTGTGCATGGAAAAAGCGCTTAAAGTTATTGAAGAGAAAAATCCAAGCCTTGAAAATAAAGAAGAAGTTGCCAAGATGATTGGAACGGGAGCAGTAATTTTCGGGGCACTTCAAAACAATAAAATCAAAGATATCGTATTTAGTTACGACAAGGTTTTATCGTTTGAAGGTGAAACAGGTCCTTACGTTCAATACACGGTTGCCCGTTGTAACAGCGTTATGGCAAAATCTGACGTTGATTATTCTGAATTTAACGTAACTGAAGTTTGCGATAGCGAGTATAACTTAGCGGTTGCGCTTGCAAATTTCCCAAGCGTGGTATTATCATCTGCTGAAAAGTACGAGCCAAGCTTCGTAACCAGATACGCAATAGACGTTGCAAAAGCGTTTAACCGTTTCTATCTTGACTGTAAAATCTTAAATGAAACGGGAGATAGAAAAAAGTTCCGTCTTGCGCTTTGTGACGCAACGAGAACTACTCTTAAAAACGCATTGTCGCTTTTAGGTATTAAAACACCAGAAAGAATGTAAAAGTAAATCGCGCTATATCGCACTTAATTGCGATATAGCGCATTTTTTGTTAGAAAAATTATTTTTAAAATTTTTTTAAAATATTTTTTTATTTTGTCATACATATGTCAACAATCGTTTGCTACTATAAAGAAAAAGGAGATACGCAAATGATTGAACGTAAACTTATGATTGATGCCGAAAACGGCGATGAAAAAAGTATGTATGAACTTGGCACGTATTATTTTGAAAATAACTTTTTCGCTTTTTCGTTTTACTGGATGGAAAAAAGTGCAAAAAAAGGCTACGTTCCCGCAATGAGCGAGCTTGGTAATTTTTACCGCAAAGGTATTGGCACGAAAATCGACGTCAAAAAAGCACATAAGTGGCTAGTTAAAGCATCGAAAAAGCAAAACGTAAATGCAATGAACTTACTTGTAAGCGATTATCTTTACGGTATTTTCAAAGGATCAGAAAAAATGGCGCTTGCGCTTTGCAAGAAAGCGTCGCACTTAGATTCTAAACTTGGCGAATATTATTTAGGTTTATGCTATTTTAAAGGTATTGGCGTTAAACGAGATATCGAAAAGGCACGTTATCACTTTACTATGAGCGCGATTAACGGCTTTGAGTTTGCTAAAGCAGAACTTAAGGATAAAGCGTTTAGTATCGTTGTTTAATTGATTGATTTTTTTCTAAAAAAATAATATACTATACTTATCAAAATAAATAGGAAAATTAATATGTATAAGTTTGATGCTAAAATTTCAACCGAAAAAATTGTCGCGTGGATCAGGGATTGGTTTGAGAAAAACGGGCAAGGCTGCAAGGCTGTAATTGGTATTTCTGGCGGTAAAGATAGTAGCGTAGTTGCCGCGTTGTGCGTAAAAGCACTTGGAAAAGAAAGAGTTTTTGGCGTTTTAATGCCTTGTGGCGAGCAACACGATATTGATTATTCGCGTGATTTAGTAACCGATTTAGGTATTCAAAGCGTTACTGTAAATATCAAAAACACCATTGATGCCGTTTGGGAAGAGATTGAAAAAAGCCTTACTCCAACCGCGCAGGCAAAAATTAATCTTTCGCCAAGAATTAGGATGAGCGTGCTTTACGCCGTGTCGCAATCGGTAAACGGCAGGGTTGCAAACACTTGCAATCTAAGTGAAGACTACGTGGGGTATTCAACTCGCTACGGTGATAGCGTAGGCGACTTTTCACCGTTATCTAACTTTACGGTTACCGAAGTTAAACAAATAGGTTATGAACTTGGATTAGATAGAAAATATATCGAAAA
>JAFQWV010000011.1 GCA_017407325.1 Clostridia bacterium
TATTTTGCAACGCGTTCCTGACAGTATCTGATGATTTCTTTTTTAAGTTGCGGTGAAGGTTCAAAGCCTTCTTTAAGCATAATGAACGCTTTAATCTTTTGAACTCTCATAGTGTCTTTAACACCTACTACACAACTCATTTGAACGGCTTCGTGACCGTCGATAACGTTTTCAATTTGTGAAGGGTAAACGTTGTAACCGCTTGTGATAATCATGCGCTTAATTCTTTGTTTGAAGTAGATAAAGCCTTCTTCGTCCATATAACCTAAGTCGCCGGTATGTAACCAAATATCACCGTCAGCGTGAACGCGTAAAGTGTTGCTTGTTTCTTCTTCTTTATTGTGGTATTTTACCATTACGGTAGGACCTTTTAAGCAAATTTCACCGTCTTTTCCATAAGGAAGTTCTTCGCAAGTTCCCGGCTCACAAATAGTGTAATAAGTGTCAGGATAAGGAACACCGATTGAACCTTCTTTGTATTTATTGTAAGGGGTTAAACAACTTGCTGTAACGCATTCCGTCGTTCCGTAACCTTCGCGGACGTGAACGAGCGCGCCGTGGTCATCTAAGAATTTATCAAATTTTTTCTTTAGTTCGATAGAAAGTGAATCGCCACCCGAGAAAACGCCGTATAAACAATCGAGTTTAACACCGTCAAGCGTATTAATTCTCGTTAGCGCCTCGTAAAGCGTTGGAACACCTGCGATATAGTTTGGACGGTGGTCTTTAATAAGACCTGCGTAACTTTCCGGATTGAAACGTGGAACGAGTATAGATTCGCCACCTGCAACCATCATGGTATGTATACAAACACCTAGACCAAAACCGTGGAAAACAGGCATTGCAGCAAGCATTTTAGTGCCTTGAACTCGGTTATGAGCCATTTCCATCGTTTGGTAGGCAAGTGCGTTAAAGTTAAGGTTAGACAGTTCTATTCCCTTAGTCGTTCCCGTCGTTCCGCCAGAGAATAAAATAGTTGCAGTATCGTTTTTGTCCATATCGACAAACTCTACGCTTTCTCCCTTACTCTTTTTGATAATATCTTTCCAGAACACTACCTTTTTATCAGGTGTAAAATCTCTGTCCTTCTTGCCTTTAGTAAGCCCGTAAAGAGTTGATTTAATAAAGCCGAGTTCTTCTGCAGAACCTGAGATAATAAGATTTTTAATATCTACTTCTTTCAAGACTTTTTCAAACTTGTCGTAGAACATATCAAGCGTGATAACGAATTTTGATTCGACCTCGTTGATATAGAATACGATTTCCTTTTCAGCAGATAGTGGGTGAATCATACTTGCAACAGCGCCGATATAGTTTAGCGCGTAAAGTGAATATACTGCTTGTGGAATATTAGGCATACATACGGTTACTACGTCGCCTTTTTTTATTCCGAGCCACTTGAACGCCTTTGCCATTTTTATGACGTTTTTCTTTAGTGATTTAAAATTTATTTTAGTTCCCATACAGGAAAGTGCAGTTTGACTTGGATATTTGTCAGCCGTTTCTAAAACGACTTTACTCATAGAGCCTTCTGGATATTGAAGATAGAAATTAACGTCACCATAGCTTGAAAGCCAAGGTGCCTTATTTTTCTCAGTAGTCATAAAAACTCCTTAATTATCTAACTTTTTATGATTGTGTATCTTAAACGTATAAATCAATCTTTAATATATTATCATATATTAAAAAAAATGTCAAACAATATACATACTATATTAAAAGCACGCTAAATGCGTGCTTTTAGTTGTATTATCCACGGTTAAAGCGTTTTGCCCTTCTTTTCATAGTAAGTTTTACGTTATCGGTAAATACCATACTTTCCTTTAAGCGCATAGTCCATGCCCCCACCTTTCCCGGTGTGTTTATTCTATATTCGTCGTCTAAAAGAAGAATATCTTGCATTGGAATTATTGCAATATTCGATTTTGAAGCGTACGCGATATCAATAATTGCATCTGCAGTTTTGTAAACACCTTGAGTGCTTTTATAGATTTTAAGATAATCGAGCGCTTCTTTTATCATAGCTTTTTGTCTTTCGAGTATTTCTTTATCCATACCCTTAAGCGCACCAACTATCGTACTATTATCGTGAGTACCCGTATAAATTACCGAATTTTCGTTTAAGTTCCAAGGAAGATACAGGTTATTTTTGTCGCTATCGAATGCAAAAAGTAAAACTTTAATACCGTATAAGCCACTATCTGAGAGGAGTTTTCTTACACCGTCGTCAATCATACCAAGATCTTCAGCAAATAGATTTTCGCTTCCTACAGCGTTAATTAAATCCATTTTCGGGCCGTCCTCCCACCAGCCGTTTATCGCCGTTTCTTCACCGTAAGGAACAACCCAATACCTATCTATTCCGCGGAAGTGGTCAATACGAACGAGGTCGTAAAGCTTTCTTGCGTGCGCCACACGATTTTTCCAAAAACTAAAACCGTTTTCGCGCATTTTTGCATAGTTATATACAGGATTTCCCCAAAGTTGACCAGTCCTTGAGAAATAATCTGGTGGAACACCACTTACTACGCTTGGCTTATAATTTTCGTCAAGTCTGAATTCTTGTGGATTCGCCCACACGTCAACGCTGTCAAAAGCGACGTAAAGTGGCAAGTCGCCTACTATTTTAACGCCCTTAGAGTTTGCGTATTTCTTAAGCTCTAAATATTCGTTTTCAAACTCGAACTGGATAAATTGCCAAAATAATATTTCTTGCTTATTCTCTTTCTCAAACTCTTTTAAAGTGGTTTCGTTTCTAAATTTATAACAATCGTCCCACTCGTTCCAAGGCTTGTTGAATTTTTGCTTTAAAGCCATAAAAAGCGCATAATTATTAAAATCGCCACGCTTTAAAAACTTTTTAAATGCTTTGTCTGCTGTATCAAAACGAGAAAACGCAAGTCTTAACATTTCATAGCGAGTAGAATATAATTTACCGTAATCAATCTTTTCACTTTTGTCGATAAGCTTTTCCACTTCTCTATAAGTTAAAAGTTTTTTTGTGCGTAAAATTTCAGGGTCGATAAAGTAAGGGTTACCTGAAATATCTGCGCAGGTTGAGTATGGCGAATCGCAATATCCCGTTTGCACAAGTGGTAGCATTTGCCAATAACTGTGCCCCGTTTCCTTTAATAAATCTACAAATTTGTACGCCCATTTTCCAAGCGTTCCTATACCGTATTTTGACGGCAAAGAAAAGACGGGTAAAAGCACCCCACATTTTTTGTCCATATATATCTCCAAACTGTCCGTATTTATCTTTGCGAATTTTTAATAAGGCAAAAAGTATTGATATTTTACCAAATTTTAGTTTTTCTGTCAATGAAATATATATGCTGTTTTTACTTTTAATAAAACTTTTTTACGTAAAAAATCACAAAAAAAATCGCAAAACCGAAAAGTCTTTTCGGTTTTGCGAAACGTTAAATTTCACGCCTATCAATAAGTGCGCGCGTAAGCGAGCCTACGTCTGCATACTCAATATCAGTGCCTACGGCAATACCGTGTGCAATACGGGTAACCTTAATACCGAAAGGTTTTATAAGCTTAGCAATATACATTGCAGTCGCTTCACCTTCAACGTCGGGATTAGTCGCCATAATAACTTCTTTGACTTCGCCAGTTGATATCCTTTGCAAAAGTTCTTTTATTCTTATGTCGTTAGGTCCAATCCCTTCGATAGGATTTATAGTTCCGTGAAGCACGTGGTAAACGCCTTGAAACTCTCCTGCTTTTTCCATAACGGAAACGTCTTTAGGCTCTTTAACTACACAGATAACGTCCGTTTTACGGTTTTTGCAAATATCACAAACTTCGCCTTCTGTAAAATTGCCACAAACCTTGCAATAGTGAACGTCAGTTTTTGCAGAAATTAAACTTTCTGCAAAAGCCCTAACTTCGTCTTCAGGCATATTAATTATTTTATACGCATAGCGTTGCGCCGTTTTCGTGCCTACGCCCGGTAGCTTAGTAAATTGATTAATAAGCTTACCAATAGGCTCGATATAAGCCTTCATTAAAATAATCCCCCACCCATTTTAGCGTAAGGTCCCATTTTTTCTTCGTAAAGTTCGTCAGCTTCTTCATATGCATTATTAAGAGCTGCCACAATTAAATCTTCAAGCATTTCGATATCGTCAGGGTCTACGCATTTAGGATCAATTTGAATAGACTGAACGATTTTTTTGCCGTTTACAACGACTTTAACCATACCACTTCCACTTTCTCCGATAAGTTCTGCATCTTCAAGTTCTTGTTGTGCCTTTTGCATATCTTCTTGAAGTTTTTGTGCTTGTTTCATAAGTTGTTGCATTTGGTTTCCACCACCGAAACCACCGTTATATCTTGCCATATATTTACTCCTTTTATATATTATTCTAAATTAATCGACTTATAGCGCGATTTAGTCTTCGATATCGAGTTTATCAAAGTCAACCTTAAGTTTTTCAACGTCCTTTTCAAAGCCATCATCGTCACTTGTATCGCCGACCATTTTCACCACTATACTATACGAACAAATTTCGCCGAGAACCTTTTTTAGATTAGACATATTATTCTCTTTAGTGATAACTTCTTTTTCCTTATCTGTCGCAACTTTAATAGTTAAAACACCATTTGATACTTCACCTTCAAGCTCTTGACAAATTACCCAAAGCATAGTATTTCCAGTTTCACGAAGTTTTTTGATTAAAGTACCCCAAACGCGCCTATCTGGAACGGTTGAGAAATGCTCTTTTTTATTTTCTTCAACTTTAGCCGTTTCTACTTCGGAGTTTTCTGCTTTTTCAGTAGCGACTTCTTCTTTTTTATCAAATACGCTATAATCTTCTTGAGAAAAACTAATAGAAAAGTCTTCTTCAGGTGGTATAAGTGAACTTAATTCGTCGTTAAGCCTTTCTTGACGAGATTTCCTTACGGCAGGCTTTTCAATCTTTTTAGGCTCTACCGTTTCTTTTACAGGCTGTAAAACTTCAACTTTAGTTTCTTTTTCGATAGTTTTTTCTTCACTTTGCTTTACTGATATTTTATTTAAATTTTCATCAAGCTTCTTTTCTAACTGGTCAATCTTATGAGAAAGTTTTTCTATCTTTTCCTGTGCGCTATTATCGGTTACAGTCGTTATCGTTTGAATTTCTGCTTTCTTAAAACCACCACCAGATAATGCGTTTTCAAGTTTCGTAATTCTTGACATAAGCGCATCAATATTGTAGTCAGCAGATTGATTTGACGCCTTTACGATTGACGCTTCAAATATAATTTTTGGATGAGTGCTATACTTTACTTCATTTTCAGTTTTCGAAAAAATTTCAATCGCACGAAGTATGCCCCTACCGTCTTGTAAACTTGCTATCTCAGAAAGCATATTTAAGTCTTCTTTAGGAAGAGCTAAAATAGAGTTCGGATCTTTACAAGTTTTAACGACTAAAACGTCGCGCAAAAAGGAAAGAAGGTCTTTTATAAGCATTCCGACGTTTTTACCAAGCGAACAAAGTTCGTCGCAAATTTGAAGTGCGCTAGACGAATTTTCTGTAAATATACACTTGACAAGTTCAGCCGTTTTTTGACGGTTTGATGCACCTAAAACGTCAATAACGTCGTTATAGGTCAACTTTCCGTCATTATACGATAAACAAATATCTGCAACTGAAAGCGCGTCTCTTACGCTACCTTCGCCAGCACGGGCGATGCAAGTTACGGCTTCAGGCTCGTACTCTTTACCTACTTCGTCATAAATTTTAGCAATCAAGCTTGCCACCTTTTGAACGGAAATAAGTTTAAAATCAAAGCGCATACACCTTGATAAAATGGTTTGCGGAAGTTTGTGCGGTTCTGTCGTTGCTAAAATGAATACTGCGTGCTTAGGCGGTTCTTCCAACGTTTTTAAAAGCGCGTTAAAAGCTTCTGTCGTAAGCATATGCACTTCGTCAATAATATAAACTTTAAATCTGCCGTTTACAGGTGGATATTGAACTTTTTCGCGAATTTCACGAACGTTTTCTACCCTGTTATTTGAAGCAGCGTCCATTTCAACGATATCGAGCGAATTTGGATCGTTTAAACTTAAACAAGTTTCGCACTCGCCACAAGGAGAGCCGTTTTTCTTTTCGCAATTTATCGCACGCGCAAAGATTTTTGCAGCAGTCGTTTTACCTGTTCCACGCGCCCCACAAAACAAATAGGCGTGACCTATTTTGTCAGTTTTTATTTGATTTACAAGCGCCCTAACAACCGTTTCTTGACCGATAAGGTCTTCAAATACTTGTGGGCGAAATCTTCTGTAAAGTGCTAAGTACGACATTATTTCTCCATTAATTTTTTAACTTTTATCTTTATGCGCTGTACGGCGTTTTCTATCTTTTTACTGTCAATCTTTAGTTCTGATATTATTTCTGAATACGATAAACCTTCAATAAAATATCTGTTGAAGATATCAATCTCAAAATTAGAAAGAGTCAGCTTTATCTTTTCAATCAACTCTTTAAAACTTTCCGACGAAATTATATCTTCTTCAAACGATTTCCCTTCGATAAACTCGGCTTCAGACATCGCTTTTGATTCGTTTAAAACTTGATTGTTTAGTGAGCGAGACTTTTTCACTGCGTTTATAAGTCGCGTTTCTATGCACCTATAAGCGTGGGTGGCAAATTTTCCTTTTCCTTCGTCGTAAGTTTTAACAGCGCGATCTAAACCAATGTAGGCTTCCTGAGATAAATCGTCGTCGTCAGCGCCTATCAAAAAGTATGAACGCTTTAAACTGTTTATCATGCGCGCGTAGCGTTTTACGAGATATTCAAAAGCAAGCTCGTCACTCTCTATATGAAGTTTTACAAGTTCTTCGTCTTTTAAAATTTCGTAATTCATTATTTTAAATTTCTTTGTCTTACTGCTTCAAAAACCGCAATACCCGTTGCAACGGATGCGTTAAGCGAATTGATTTTTCCGTACATTGGAATAGTAACTATTTTATCGCATTTAGTTTTCGTTAATCGGTTAATTCCCGTATCTTCACCACCTACGGTGATTACTATTTTACCTTTAAGGTCAGTTTCGTAAATACTTTCACCGCCAAGTTCTAATCCGTATACCCACGCACCGTTTTATTTAAGCTCGTCAAGCGCTTGATTTATGTTAGTAACTTTTGCAATTTTAATATGGTTAGCACTACCTTCTGAAATTCTCATAACAGCATCGTTTACAGATGCAGAGCGATGTTTACCGATAATTATCGCATCAACCCCACCACACTCGCAAACACGGATAATACTGCCTAAGTTATGCACGTCTTCAACGCCGTCTAAAACGACGATAAACGCGTTATCGGGCAAGTTATTTGCTATATCGTAAAAATCTGCATACTCAAAATCTGACACGCTTGCGATAAAACCTTGGTGGTGCTTTGATTGACTTTGTTTATCAAGAACGGATTTATCTACGAAGGAGACTTTAATGCCTGCTTGCTTAATTTCGGTAAGTAGCTGACGGCTTGGTGCGTCACGCATGCCGTTTTGAACGTACACAACGTCAACCGTTTGATTAGATTTTAAAAGTTCAGTTACGGCGTTTCTTCCTTCAACCTTCATTTAAGTTATCTCCAAATTCTAAAATAAATTGTAAGCGGTCGCTTTCACCTGTTAAGTACAAATAGCCTATAACCGCTTCAAGCCCTGTCGACTTATTGTATTCGCTGACCGTCGAGTGTTTGGACTTAGACGGCTTTTTAGTGTTCCTTGCGCGCTTATATACCGCAAGTTCGTCTTCGGTAAAGTGTGGAATAAGAAGGTCTGCAAGCTTTGCTTGGTTTACGGCGCAAACTGTGCGAGAAGTCTTTTCGTTAAGCGCGCCACTCCTTAAAGTGTGACCTATCGAATTTTTAGTTCTCACGTACAGCGAATATACCGCATCTCCAACAAACGCAAGCGTTATCGAGCCAAGTTCGTTCGCTTCACTTTTTGTAAGTTTTTCAAATTTAAAACCAATTTGCAAAATTTTTCATATCCTTTCACTTATTCACAGTAGATTATACCACAAACTAATAATATTTACAATAGAATTTAAAACCTTTTTAGCAAAATGATTTGAAGTCAAATTATAGGCATGTAGCCTTACGGCTACTCTATATGCGCAAACAAAATTTGCGCTCGATATGTTGCTAACGCAACTCGATATGCAACCTAACGGTTGCTCGATAGCAAGTTTTCAACTTGCATAATTGTCGCGCAGATTTTTTCTCCGAAAAAATTGCCAACCCGACATATAATTTTTTCTAAGGATTTTATTAATTATATAATTACACCTCATCCGTCGCGTTGCGACACCTTCCCCTCAAGGTGAAGGCTAAAGTGCTTGCAATTTATTAATAAAACCCCAAAATCGAAGTTTTTCGATTTTGGGGTTTTATTAATATTGAATAGTTGCGTTTTCGTAAAAATAAGCGCACGCGCCTTGATATATTGAATGGGCAAGCTTTTTCTGATACTCTTCTGAGATAAGAAGCTCTTCGTCAAGTGGATTTGACAAAAAACCGCACTCGCAAATAACGCTTGGACAAGGCGAATTATTAAGCACGTAATAGTCACCACTAAGAGTTATTCCAACCCTTTCGTCGGTGTCGATTTTATCAAGCTCCTTTTGAACAAACCTTGCTAAACTTTCACTTTTTTTATCGTCTTTAAAAAAGACTTGCGCGCCTTTTCTGGTTTCGTCTGAATATTCGTTCATATGTATAGATATAAATAAGTCAGCATTTGCATTATTAGTTATTTCAACACGCTTTTCTAAGTCGCGCCGTTTAAAGCCGTTACTTAATACGCCGTACAGCCCGAGTGACGAAGTTCTCGTCATAACCACGCTTATCCCTGCGCTTTCAAACAAGTCTTTAAGTTTAACCGCAACGCTTAAATTTATTTCACTCTCTTTTATGCCCGTATTTATTCCCGTTGCGCCACCGTCTATTCCCCCGTGCCCAGCGTCTATTACTACGACGAATTCTTCTGGGTGCACCGTCTTAACGCTTGATATTGCTATGATAGAAACACAAAAAACTGTAATTGTCAACAAAAATACTAAAGTCAATTTTTTCGTCATAATTCGCCAAATTTTACCATACCCAAAAAAAGTTATCCACAAAAAAACACTGATTTGTGGCAAAATGTTGATAACTTTTTATAGTTATCCACAATTATCTTATTTTTACTCACTATCAAATATATTATAAAAAAGAGCGAAAAATAACCTTTTTCGCCACAAAAAAAGTCAAGACACAAAGCCTTGACTTTTTTCAATAATTAATATTAATCTAAGGTTTTGATAACGTTCTTAGGGCATTTTTCAACGCACTTTCCGCAAGCAGTACACTTGTCGTAATCAATTACAGGAAGGTTATCAACCATTGTGATTGCGCAACTTGGACAATTTTTTGCACAGAGCCCGCAACCGATACAGCCAACTTTACAAGCGTCCATAACTTCTTTACCGCGACACTTTGTAGAGCAAGCTACGTAAACTTTTGCTCTACCGTCAATTTTTTCGATAATAGATTTTGGACAAGCGCGCAAGCACGCACCACATTTAATGCAAAGTTTTTGGTCAACGTACGCAACGCCGTCTTTAACCTTGATTGCGCCGACTTTACACTTAACGGCACAAGTTCCAAGACCTAAGCAAGCAGTCTTACATTGTTTTGAGCCACCTACGACCATATTTTGGTGTACGCAGTCGCTAACGCCAACGTAGTCGTTTTTAGTTACGGCGTTATCACCGCCACCACATTTTACGACGATTTTACTTTCACCGCCACCGGCGTATTCGATACCTAAAATTTCTGCAATTTGCATTTTTTGGTCTTTGCTGGTTACAGGACAGTCGTCAATTTGACCTTTCCCGTCAACGAGAGCTTTCGCGAGGCCTCCGCAACCTGCGTGACCGCAACCACCGCAGTTTGCACCTGCTAAACAGCCTGTGATTTTTTCTTCACGTTCGTCAACTTCAACGGCAAATTTCTTTGAAACAACCATAATCAAAAAGCCGAAAACGATTGCAACGACGAGCATAATGCCGAGAACGATAGCAATTTTAATTGGATCAATTTTACTTGGGTCTGATGCTAAAATTAAATAATTCATAACGACACCCCCTTACGCGAACACGTAGAACGCCATAGCCATAAAGCAACCGATAAGCATAGTAATCGGGAAGCCTTCAAATGCCTTTGGAACGTCTAACGCGTTAAGTTTTTCACGCATACCACTCATTAATACGATAGCGATCGTAAAGCCTATACCACCGAAGAAACCGAAGGATACAGCACCTAAAAGGTTTGTAACGAGATCGCTACCTAAAACGAGTTCGGCAACACCTAAAACGGCGCAGTTAGTAGTAATAAGCGGTAAATAAATACCCATAGCGTTGTAAAGCGGTTTTGAAAGTTTCTTTAAGATAATTTCAAGAACTTGAACGAGTGACGCTATAACGAAAATGAACACGATAATTTCAAGGTATTCTATTTCGAGTGGAACTAAGATAAAGTTGTAAATCGGATAAGTGATTAAGCAAGTAATCGTCATAACGACGGTAACGGCAACACCCATACCGAAAGCACTTTTGATGTTTCTTGAAACGCCCAAGAACGGACAAATTCCCAAGAATTGTTTTAAAATGAAGTTTTGAGAAAATACTGCGGTAAATACTATCGCACAAATAGTTGCAAAATCCATTATGCTATTTCCTCCTTAACTTCGTTATTTTTGTCTGAGTATTCTTTAATCATTTTCTTTGCGCGCATTGATGAGATAAGATTGCTTATTCCAACGAATACTGCAATGAAGATTGCAAACGTAAAGAGTGCGCCTGCTTGGTGAGTAAAGAACTCAATTTTGAACGACCAAAGCTCTACCCCGAAGATGCAACCCGTTCCTAAGATTTCTCTGAACGCACCCATTAAGGTAAGTGATAACATAAAGCCAAGTCCCATACCTAAACCGTCGACAGCAGAATCTAAAACTGGGTTTTTAGAAGCAAACGCTTCTGCTCTACCTAAGATTAAGCAGTTAACGACGATAAGTGGCAAATACGAGCCGAGCGCCGTTGCAATAGACGGTAAGAATTTGTTTAATACCATTCTCAAAATTGTAACGAAAGTTGCGATAATGAGAATATACGCAGGGATTCTTACTTTAGACGGAATAATGTTTCTAAGCGCAGAAATAATAACGTTACTGCAAATTAAAACGAAAGTTACCGCAAGTCCCATACCGACGCCGTTCATAGCAGCGGTAGTGAGTGCTAAGGTAGGACACGTACCGAGTACGAGTTTTAATACAGGGTTTTGACGAAGAATACCGTCAAGCAATAAGTCTTTAGCTTTTACTTTCATTACTCGTTACCCCCTGCTACGTATACGTTATAATAATATCTTGCGCCCATAATAAACGCGTTATTTACAGCCTTAAGCGTTTTAGTCGCACCCGTTTGTGGATAGGTGTAACTATCGAAAACGTTTTCGCTTGTAATTTGCACTAAATAATCTTCAAAGTTTGCGCCCTTGTCGCCGTAGGCAGCGTAAGTTTTACCACCTGTCGTTCCGTCAACGATATATTTTGCTTCAACAAGCGTATCAGTTTGAGCGTCGAAATATAAAGCGTAGGTACATTCGCCAAGTTGGGCGTCTGAGTTTGTCTTAATCGTCAATCCGTAGTGAGTAACGACACCTTCAGCATTTGTGAGTTTACCAGCAAGTAACACTTTTCCACCGTTTCCCTTTTCAAAGTCGGCGTTAAGCTCTTCGATAGACCACTCGCCTTCAGCGGTAAAGTTATTTGCTAAATCGTCTACTGTAGGTGGAACGTATAAAAGCGGATTTAATACTGCAAGCAATACACCGCAGATTACGGCAATTACCGTCAAGACGGTAACGCATCTTAAAGTAGTTTCTTTTTTCGCCATAATCAGTTACCCCCCTTTTCAGATTTCTTCTTTTCAGGTTTTTGATAACCGAAAGGTTTTGGAACGACGAAACGGTCGATAAGTGGAACGCATAGGTTCATAACGAAGATTACGAACGAAACGACTTCACCACCCGTTCTTACTCTTAACCAAGCAGTTATAACACCTAATAACACGTAATATATGTAAGTTCCGATTTTAGTGTTCGGACAAGTTACGTAGTCGGTTGCCATAAAGATAGCACCTAAGAACAAACCACCTGAGAGGATTGAAGGTAAGAAGTAGTTAAAGTCAAAGCCTTTAATTACGACCGTCCAAAGTCCTGTAACTAAGATATAAATAACAGGCTTCCAGTCGATAACTCTTCTGACTAAAAGATAGATACCGCCAAGAAGTAGCGCTGCTTTACAGGTTTCACCGATACAGCCTGCAATACCTGTTCCTAAGAATAAATCTAGGTTAGATGGAATTTTGTCAAAATTACCTTTTAGCACTGAACCGAGCGCAGTTGCGCCTGTCGTAAGCGAAACACCACCGATGTTACGGATACTAGTAGTCGCCCAGCCGTTAGCCATAATTGCAGAGAAGGAAATAAATAAGAATATTCTTCCTGCAAGTGCTGGGTTTACAAAGTTTTTACCCGTTCCACCGAAAATCATTTTAACGACGATTATCGCGAATGCAGAACCGAGAATTGGTAAGTACCAAGCAACCGTTGAATGTAAGTTTAAACCGAGCAATAAACCTGTTACGACCGAAGTATAGTCAAACTCTTTTAAAATTACTCTCATTGGTTTTTTCATTATGAGTTTATAGCAAAATTCTGCCAATACTGCAGATAAAACTGCTAAGCCAACGATTAGAATACACATCGGCCCAAAGTAAACTATACCCATCAAGAACGCAGGAAGTAACGCTATACAAACGTCAATCATTATGCGTTTCGTGGTTGAGTTTGAACGGATGTGTGGAGAATTTGAAATTAATAGTTTTTCCATATTACTTCATCTCCCTTAATTTTTGTTTACACAGTTGAACGCTACCGACCAAGTCGCGCTTAGCAGGACAAACGTATGCACAAGTACCACACTCGAAACAGTTCATTGCGCCGTAGTGGTTTGCAAGCTCATAATCGCCTACGTTAGTGAATAAGTCGATATACATAGGCATAAGGTGCATTGGACAAGCTTGAGCGCAACGACCGCAACTTATACATGCAGTTGGTTCAAGTTCGTTCGCTTCGCCTTTTGCTAAAACCAAAAGTCCAGAGTCAGTCTTTTTAGTATATCCTGAAAGGTCGGTTAAAACTCTACCCATCATAGGACCGCCAGAAACGATTTTTCTAGCGTCGTCTTTAAGTCCACCGCAGAATGCAACGATTTCTTCGTAAGAAGTTCCGTTTCTAACTAAAATATTCTTAGGCTCGTTAATACCTTTACCGGTAACGGTCATAACCCTTTCATAGAGTGGTTTATTAAGCTCTACTGCATCATAAGTTTGCTTAACCGTTTGAACGTTAAATACGCAAACGCCGGTCGTTGCAGGAAGTTTTCCACAACCAACTTTTCTCTTAGTGCAAGCATAAATTAGTTGTTTTTCGCTACCTTGCGGGTATTTCTTCTTTAGTGGAACGACCGTAATATCGTCGTACTTAGATAAAATTTCAATCGCGTCAGGCTTGTTTTCTTCAATACCGACGACGATTTTAGCACCGCCTAGCGCGATAGATAAAAATCTTGCGCCCTTAACGAATTCTTCGGCGTTTTCAATCATAATCCTGTGGTCGCAAGTAAGATATGGCTCGCACTCTGCGCCGTTAATTAAAACGATATCGACAGGGTTTGGAGGGTTTATCTTAACTGCAGTTGGGAAACCGGCTCCACCAAGACCGACAAGCCCAGCCTCTCCTACACGACTAGCAATTTGCTTCCCGTCGGTCTTGTCGATGTCGTCAAGCGTTACAGTCGTGTCAAGATTGTCGTTTTTAATAACGATAAAGGTTTGCATTTGTCCTTGCGGATTTCTCATAGGTGCGATTTTTTCTACCACACCACTAACGCTCGCAAAAACGTTCGCGCTGACAAAGCCGTCTGCCTTTCCTATAAGTTGACCGCGACTTACGATATCGCCAACGGCAACTACGGCTTGAGCAGGCTTTCCTATGTGTTGAGCAAGTGATATGAACACACGCTCAGGCGCAGGCATAACTTCGATAGCCTTATCTTTGGAAAGATACTTCATATCGTGAATATGCACGCCGTGCGAGAAAGTGCTTCTTTTTGAAAGTGCCATAATTCTCTCCTAAACTGATTTTTCTTTTATATTTAAATTTTTAATTATTTTTTTAGATAAGTTTTTATTAATAAAATACACCGTAAGTCCCGTAAGTATTCCACACAAAACACCTAAAAGTGTCAAATAAGGCGCATATAGCAATACTTTGTACGATTTTACAACTATTGCAAACACGCAGTTTTGAACAAGGTTATGCACAACCGACGCGCTTGCGCTTATAGCTACTATGCTGATATTTTTTATAAACCTAAGCATTAAAAACGCTATCGTCAGCGATATAAGCCCTGCTGGAAGGCTGTACATAATTTGCGAAAACCCACCAAAAATTCCTGCTATCAAGCACTTAACTACAACTAATATAACGCTATTTGAATAACCTAAATAAATTAAACATAGCATTACGAAAATGTTGCCTAAGCCAAGCTTTGCGCCCGGAATAATGAGTGGTGGAAACAAACTTTCCACCAAAAACATTATAACGCTTAACGCTGTAAATAATCCTAAAAGTGCAACTTTTTTTGAATTCATAATCAACCTATTATAAGTTCACCACTTAAATTCGTAGGTCTTATTACGATTTTATGTGGAGCGCATACGATTATTCCGTCTGAAAAACTCATATGCATACACTCTTTCGAAAGCCCACAATCGGTATCCACCACACTTACTGAGCTTTCAGTAAAGTCAATTTCTATCTCGTTTACGCCAAGATTAGTTGATATAGTGTAATTTGCATCATCTATTTTTTTAACTATGCTATTATCTATAACCGTTACGCTTTTATTTTCAAAATCGCATTTGAGTATTTCAACGCCGTCAAAGTAAACCGAAAAACCGTTGCTTCGTTCGGTTTTTACCCCTAGCGTTACGATAAACAAAATAAGACTTAGAATAAGTAAAAGTGTATAAACTACTATGTCGCCACGCATAAACGGCTTTTTTGCTTTTTCTACCGCATCCATTTTACACACTCTCAACAAGCCAATTTTTCATAAACGATATCATTACAAATCAAAACGTAGCTTATAACTTGTTCGTTATTATCTAAAAACTCTAGCGCACTATCTACTCCCATTACCATAACTGCAGTTGAAAAGGCGTCTGAAAGCGCACCACTTGAAGATTTTATCGTAGCAGATAGAATATCCGTCTCACAAGGCTCACCCGTTTTTGAGTTAATTATATGGTGATAAGTTTTACCCGATAGCGTATAGCAGTTTTGATAAGTTCCGCTCGTTGAAACGAACGCATTTTCTACTAATATGCTTTTATTAGGCGCACCAGTTGGATTTTTCGGGTCAGTTATGCCTAAATCAAACGGCTCGTTTTTAAGCGTAGTTGATAAATACATCGAACTTGTGCCAATGCTAAGATAAAAATGCTTATAGCCGTAGCTTTCAATTATTTCTTTTATCTTTTCACTTGCATAGCCTTTGACTATGCCCGATAGGTCAATTTTTTGGTTATAGACTGCACCGTTTACCATAACGCTTTCACAGTTTTTAATCAAATAACCGTTCTCTAACGTCACTTTTGAAAAATCTGCTAAGCTTTTAAACGCAGTTATATATTCGCTATCAGGCAAATTAAAACTACCGTCAGAATTTCTATCTCTATCGTAATTTTCTGTTTTAACAAACTCAATTTCAGAATGGCGTTTTGAAAAACCCCATAAATCAACTAAATATTTAACTGCAGGGTTGAACGCACCGTCAGTTTCTTCGTATGCACTTTTTGCTAAGTCAAAAACAGCTTGAAACTGTTCGCTTACTAAAACACTTTCACCACTAGAAAGATTGTTAAACTTATTAACGAAACTGTCTTCACTTTCGCAAGAAAAGTCGCGCGATAAGTCTAATAAAACACCTTCTATCTCGTTAAAGCATTTATCAGCAGTTTGTTTTTGCCAGAAAAAACCACCCGTATCGTAAATGTTAACGTAAACGGTTGTTCCAAAAAAATCAAAGTATAAACGGTCTTTCTCGACGTTGTTAACCGTGCAACCGTTGCAAAAAACAAAACAAAAACACGCCAAAAAAACAAGCGAAATTTTCATTTTTATCACCTTTGCATACTTCGACATAATAACACCTATACAATTATAAACCTAAACAGTGAAAATGTCAATATTTATTATTAAAAATAATTATTTTTAATTAAATGAAACTTTGTTTCATGAAACGACAATTTGGCAATCGTCATGAAATGCAAGACTACTTTTTGCGTACGCCTTGCATGAAATGCAAAACAAGTTTTGCATTATTGTCGCGAACGCTTAACGCGTTCCGTGATTAACATATAATTTTTTCTAATGGATATTTTATTATATAATTTTGTTCGGCAAATTTCAATTTGCTCGACCACAATGCAATCAACGATTGCATTTCATGATTTTTTAAAATCATTTCATGGCGATAGCCATTTCACGAAAAGTCAAAAGACTTTTCATTTCATTCAATTTATGACGGCGAAGCCGTCAATTTGTTTTTATAAAACGTGCCACCTATTATATGATTTAAAAGCCTTAGAAACGAGTTAGGCTAGGCTCGGTCGGGCAACCCGACTGTTATGTATTGCCTATTCTATATCTTAGCCTATTATATGATTAAAAGCCTTAGAAACGAGCAGTTCAAGGCTCTTTGAGTGCGATTGGACTTGATAGACCTAGACGGTCATCAAGGTCGAGCGCACTCAAAAGAAACGCAGAAATGCGAAGTTTATAAGGCTTTTAAAAAAATAAAGGTATGCAATTTTGCATACCTTTTATTTTTTATTAAGCTTTTTCTTCGCTCTTTTTCTTGAATAAATCGTGTGGCAATGGGAAGTGGAACTTTCTTGCGCATACGTCTAGAATAAAGAGAATAAGTGCTGCGAGCATGAGTCCAAAGACTGGGTCAATAGTTCTTGATGAGAACTGAGCTTCGTCAGAGAAGATGCTTGGAATTGAACCGTCTTCTTCTGGATAGTAAACTTCACCGTTCGCACTGTTACAAATGTCAGCGAGTGTCGAACGAGATAACTCTGCATCGTAGTAAGTGTCATATTCTTCTGAATACGAGAACGTTACGTACGCGTAAGGTGGAGTTG
This sequence comes from Clostridia bacterium, assembly GCA_017407325.1. Lineage (GTDB taxonomy): Bacteria > Bacillota > Clostridia > Christensenellales > Borkfalkiaceae > UBA4636. The sequence goes on from JAFQWV010000011.1 coordinate 17,323, forward strand.
CATCAAGTACTTCTTGGTTAGAGTTAAGTCTTAAGAATGAAACAGTGTATAAACCTGGTTCCATCATTCTGAACTCACTTGTGAACGTGCCTGCTGCAAATACCATTGAGTCGTATTTGTAGTCTGGTGCGTCGAACGGACATAAGTAGTTGATGTATTCTTCTGGAGACATTACGGTTCCGTTAGGTTTTTTATCGTTCGTCGGGTCTAGATTATCGCTTGGAGAGTGATAATAAGACTCGATAAAGCCCATCTTTCCACCGTCGTCAGTAGGTAAGATACCTTGTTTAGATATATCCTTGATAGTGATTGTAGTCGTAAAGTTCTTTTGACTGAATTCTACGTTCATATCACTCGTCATACCTGAAACGCCTGACTTGAAGTTCTTGCGAATAATATGTTCGATAATCGCACGACCTTCGGTTTCGCCTTCAGCAATCAACGCTTGCCCCCAGTTACTTGAAAGGTTAGTCATAAGCGAACCAACTCTACCCTTACCGTATTCCCATTCAGCATAGATTGGGTCGTCACCAGTTTTAATCAATATACCAGCTTTATCTTTAGCAGATACACCGTTATAACCGTTTAATGCAGGAAGATCAGCGTCAGCTGCAAGATTAGTCATTTCGTTACCTTGAAGTTTAAGGTAGAATTCTTTTTCTTGGTCTGGAGTACCTTCGTTAATGATCTTTGTAGGAATGTTCTTACATTCTATAGAAACAGCATCTGCAATTTCTTGTGCAGTTTCAGTGTAATAGTAGTGTTTCTTTTGATCAAGCTCACTTGCAGTTTCCATAAACTCAATGTAAGATGCTGCAGGGCTCAAAGTACAACCTACGTTGATTGTAGAAGTAGTTATTTCGTACTTATCAAAGATATAGTCAGTATAGCATTCTGATGGAGTACCACCAGGAGCACTGTAACCAGAAGGTAATTTTGCTCCGTAATATTTCCAACCACCTACAGGATAACCTGTAAGGTTAGAGGATTCACCTTCTGCCTTATCACCGGCACCGTCGGTAATCATAATGATGTGCTTGTTATCAGCAGCTTGGAAAGGTTGAAGCATTTTTGCTGCAGCTTCAAGCGCGTGTCTCCAGTCGGTAGAACCTAAGTAGTCCTTACCGCCTGTAATAGCAGTGATGTCCATACCAACCGCACGGCTTATACCTAAAACGTTAGATGCAGCAGATAGTTGTAACGCTTCGATCGGGGTATTTTTGTTACCCCCGAAGAAGATTACGCCTACGTAGTCGTCTTTATTGAACGTTCCGTCAGCAAGAACTTGAGTGAACGCGTCTTGAACGACTTGTAAACGGTTTTTACCGTATTTATTCACAAAATCTGCACCTTCATCTTTTCCGCACATTGCAGATGAACGGTCGATAAGAAGAACCATTGCTTTATTTGAGTTTGTCTTAGGTCTAACGCTTACAGGTAAGAATTCGTTGAACTTATCTTGAGCCATGTTTGCGTTATAGTATGTTTCCTTACCGCCGATAGTAAGAACGCTACCACCGTTTGATGCGTAGTTGTTTAAAACAACGTCGTAGTTATCAGGAAGTCTTTCTGAAGTAGCACGGTTAGATGAGTTTACGTTCATCAAAATTACTTCGCCGTACTTAGATAAATCTGTAGGAGCTTCTCTTTGAGTAACTTCGGTAACTTCGTAACCGTTTGCTCCAACGATTTCTTCATCGATAAGGCTTCTAATTTGAGTTGCGTCAACGCCTGCACCCTTAACGATTAAAATCTTGTTAGAATTTTCTTGAACTACTACGTAAGAATAGAATACGTTGTTTTGTTTTAAACTATCTTTTTCATAGTCGCCAGTGTCGTATTCTTCAACAGAAGGCATCATTTCAATTTTGATAGTGTGAACACCACCGGTTGAGAATTGAACGCTTGTCGTTACTGTTTGTTCTTGAGAATCAATATCTTCTACAAAGTCAGCGATTGGTTTTTCACAATTAGGGTCGGTAGTCAAGTCGTAAATTTTGAAGGTTGCGTTTGCACCGTTTCCGAACTTATGACTTTTTACAGTAATGTTAACTTCAACCGGTTGAAGTGGCTTTGGAGCGATATTACTGATTTCAACGTTTTCAATTTGAACTTCGTTTGCATCAGTATAATCCTTTGGTGTAAAGTAAACTGCGTCGATAGTTGCACCCATAGCAGCTATTTGACCTGCTGCAGTAGTTGCGTTACCGTCAGTTTCGATACCGTCTGAAATAATGATCATACGGCAACCGTCGAGTGGTTTTTCAACACCGGTATCTTCATAACCGGTAAACAATTTTGCCGAATACGAAATAGCGCTTGCCATATCCGTACCGGTCGTCATGATGAAACCTTCTTCGTCTTTACGTGGATTATCGTATAAATCCCAAATAGATTGAACGTCTACCTTTGGTTTAGATTGAAGCTTCTTAAGTTCATAAGGCTCACCTGCACCAAACGCAACGATACCTACCTTATTTTTCGCATCGGCTTGCTCGATAACGTCGTTGATGTAATCTGCAATTTCGTCACTGTTGTGATAGTTACTGTCAGATACGTCAATCAAAATTAAAGTTTCGTCGTTTTTAAGAGTTTGGTCTTCGTGAATTGAAAAACCTGCTAAAACGAATGATGCGAGAGTTAAGATAAGCACGTGAAGAATCATTGAAACGATTCTTTCACGGGTATATCTTTTATCTTTTCTGATTCTGAAAAACGGAATCAAAGCAAGAATTAAACCAACTAAAATAGCAAATAACCAATAAGGGTTGTCAAACTTAAAACTAAGTTTTGCTAATATCATATTAATATTGTTCACGATATTGTAACCCCCACTCAATTAATAATAATGCCATTAAAGCCATTGCAAAGTATTTATAAATAACTTCTTTGCTAGTTGACGTATCAGTTAAAATTCCCGTTGGTTGTTCGTCGCCTGTTAACGTACCGCCTTTTAAGGCAAAGTTACTTTCGTCTTCATTGCAACGAACGAAAATCATATCTTCGATGTCGTATGAAACACCGTCAAGTCCCATTGCGGTTTGTTTGATAGTGTAAACACCACCACGTTCTAACTTAATAACTACTGAAGAACTTAAATCAGCACCTTGGTAAACCTTTTCTTCTAACGTTTCACCTGAACCTACGCTTACAGTAAGCTTAGTTGTGTTAGGTTCTACGTTTACAGTTAACTGTTCACCGATTCCATAATCACCGTAAGCAGGTGTTCCTGCACCGTTTAAGATTGTGTAGTCAGTTGAATAGTCAATAATGTTTTGAGTCATTATTGGATAGTTTTGGAATACTAGAGGGAAGTCTGTACTTTCAAGGTCAAACGCAAATACTGTATATTTAACACGGCCTGAGGTTTCACCTGTGAAAATAAGAGCTTCGCTTCCGTCAGAAGTCATAACGCATTGAGTTATACTCTTATCGTTAATTACAACAGGAACGTATTTAGTGTATGCAAACACACCTTCTTGGTTGTTAAACGGAGTTGTTACTTCGGTTATACCATTCATAATAGCGTGACCTGCACCACGAACGTTAACTTTTGCACCGCTTGGCGCTACAGTTTTTGCATTACCTACAGAGAAACCAAGTTTTTCATAAGTACCTGCCGGTGGATTTACAAACCAAATTGCACCGTCGATAGGTAAAGCTGAAGGAACGTATTCGTCGTAGATATATAAATCGTATCCACTTCTCTTAGCGTCCATATCAGCTTGAGTAAGTTCGCCAGGAATAATTCTTTCAGTATAGCAGTTTTCAACAGATTGCATCATAGTATCAAGATACCATAATGAGTTAAGGTGGTCGTTACCAGCAAGAAGAACTTGGAAACGTTCACTTGAACCGTCTGCCATTACGTAGTACGCGTCGTCGTCAGCGAATGCGTCGCTAACTCTTTCGCCGTTTTCGTCTTCACAGTAGAATTCTGCTGAAATATAATTCGTAAATCTTCCGCCAACTGCTGCTCTTAAGCTTTGATAATCAAACTTAACGGTTCTAGCGTAAGCGTTTTCAACGATATTACCGTCTTGGTTAGGATCGTATGGATCAAGTTGAACTTTTGGAAGTTTAACTAAACCTTCTCTGTGTGTTGGATCTTCACCCTTAGTGTATACGATCTTAGCACAAGGCGTAATTGTTGCTTGTGTGTTGTAACTAAAATAGTTAGCGTAGAAAATAGTCTCTAAGTAATCTTTGCTATCTTCGTCACTTTCAATATCTTCCCAAGCATCGTTAACCGCAATATTCCATTCACCTTGAGAAACGTTGATAACTTCAAAGAAACCGTTGTTTTCAAAGTCGTGGTCGGTAATGAGTGTGAAACCTGCTTCCTGATCGTTAGCAAGCTTTAAAGCTTCTGCTATCGCTGAAGCGTAGTTAGCGTCAGTACCTTTAGGCTTTTGCGATTTTAAAATACGTTGGATATTACCTACTTCAGATTCTTCTTTTACAACTACCGTAGGAATGTTTGTACACATAATAACTGACATCGTGTTTTCGTCAGTCGCAGTTTCCGCGATTTCACACGCCTTTTGAATAGCGCGCTCAAAACGAGTTACACCGTCTTTTTCTGTCATCATACTTGCAGATGCGTCGATAATAACGATTTTTCTGTAGTTATAACCGTTTATTGCTTGCGAAATGTAAGGTTTTGCAAGCAACATTGCAATTACTGCAACGATAATACATTGAACGATTAATAGTAATGATTTGAGCCATTGTAGCGGAATTTTACGCTTTCTGTACTTTAAACTCAACTTCCAAATATAGGTTGATGAAATCTTTCTTTCTTGGTACTTAGGTTTGATTATATAAATGATAATCAAAATCGGAATACCGATTAAACCGAGTAGACCAAGGACTGTCATTAATCCGAAACCCATTATGAAATCACCTCCGATTGATAGAGTTGCTCCATAACAACCTTCTCGAACTTATCCGTACTCTTACTGTAAATATACGTAATGTTACGCTTTCTGCAGAAGGTCTTGATGTCAGCCATATAGTCTCTAAGTGCGCGCTTATAAGCGTCGTATTCACTACGAGAGATTGCAAGTTGGAAGTTTCTTACGTCGTATCTGTCTTCCGACTCTGTATCGATAAGTATAGTTCTACCTTTGTAAGAAGGCTCGATTTCTTCTTCGTCTAGAACGTGGAATATCATAACTTCCCTGTGTCTGTAAAGAAGGTAATCTACTGCCGTCTTCCAGTTACTTTCCGTCAAGAAGTCGGATACTATGACGGTCATACCGTCACTGTAACCAGGATTTTGGTCTGTAGTTATGGCTTTGTCGAACTGGGCAGTTCCGCCAAATTCTACGTTCTCAAGCATAGCAACTGCTTTCAAGAACGCATTTTTACCGGAAATTATTCCGCAAAGGTCTTCTAAAACACCGTCGCGAACTAATTTAATGGATACCTTATCCATATTTTGCACTGCTAAAAATCCCATTGCTGCAATAGCCTTGATTGCAAAGTCACGCTTTGGTGAATCTTTGTAAATCATAGAGCTAGAGCAGTCTAAGATTAATTGAATGTGCATCTGTCTCTCGTCCGTAAAAAGCCTTATAAAATATTTCTCAAAACGGCTAAATAATTTCCAGTCAATACGACGAATATCGTCACCGAGCGTATACTCGCGGAAATCGGCGAATTCTACGGTTGAACCGTAAGACTTCGTCTTGTGCGTACCACCGAAATATCCGCGCATGCTCGTCTTCATATTGTAGGATATAGCCTCAAGACGGTTTAAAAAGCCGTCTGTGATTATCTTGTTACTCATAAAGCATTCTCACCGAAAAAAATTAATTATTAAATATCGTCGTCTTCGTCTTCGTCTTCTTCTACTACGTCTTCGTCGTCGTAATCGTCTACTTCAACTACTTTTGCTTTCTTTTTCTTCGATTTTGGAGCTTGTTTCTTTCTCTTGTAGTTGCCGTTTCCGTCTTCTACGATTTGTTCCTTAGTTGAACCACCAAGTTCTTTGATAATTTCTGCAACAATTGCATCAGTGTCAATATGTTCAGTAATTGCTTCAAAGTTAGTCTTAAGACGGTGACGGAGAACTGGACCAGCAAGTGCGTTAATATCGTTAACTGATACGTTGTATCTGCCGTTGATAAGTGCACGAACCTTAGCTGCAGTAATAAGCGCTTGTCCAGCACGAGGAGATGCACCGCAACGAATATATTTCTTCGTTACTTTTGCAGGAGCTTCGCTTTCTGGTTGAGTTGCTACTACGAGATTCATTGCATAGTCTAATACTTTATCAGAAACTAAAATTTCTTTTGCAGTTGCACGCATGTTTAATAATTGTTCAGCGTCACAAGCTGCTTCTGCAGTTTCTTCCATTGTTGCTTGAGTCATCATGACGATGTCTTTAAGTTGTGCTTTATCAGGATATGTAACCATTAATTTGAACATGAAACGGTCCATTTGCGCTTCTGGCAATGGATAAGTACCATCTTGTTCAATAGGGTTTTGTGTTGCTAATACGAAGAATGGTTCGTCAAGCGCACGAGTTTCACCCATAACTGTTACTTTATGTTCCTGCATGGCTTCGAGAAGTGCTGATTGCGTCTTTGGCGTAGCACGGTTAATTTCGTCGGCAAGAACGATGTTACTAAATACTGGTCCTGGTTGGAATTCAAACTTAGAATTTCCGTTTTCATCTTTAGTGATGATGTTTGTACCTGTTACGTCGGCTGGCATTAAGTCAGGCGTGAATTGGATACGAGAGAATGGTAAGTCGAATACTCTACCAAGTGTTCTAACAAGACGAGTTTTACCAACGCCCGGTACACCTTCGAGAAGTACGTTACCACCGGCAATCATAGCGATTACACAACCGTAAACTACGTCTTCTTGACCAACCATGTCGCATTTGATTTGTTCAAAAATATTCTTACTAACTTCACTAAAACTCTTTAAATCTTCTTCTGTCACCATAACAAAAAAATTCCCCTTATAAATTTTAATTATTTTTTATTTTTTAATTTTTTGTGCGCTTATAGCGCGATTTTTGCATATTTCTATGCTATTTTTACGCAACCTGCGGTGATTTCTCACCGCTTATTGCGTTAAGTACTTTTTGTTCTATCTCTTAACTTATTATTTGATTTAAAAGACTTAGAAATCACTTTAACTAAAAGACTTAGAAACGAGTAAAAGAAGGCTCGCTAAGTTCGGCAGGATTCAATAGACCTTGTTGGTCATTGAAGTCTGACAAACTTAGCAGTAACGCACTTTTACGAAGTTTATAAGGCTTTTATCTATCGTAATAACCA
>JAFQWV010000012.1 GCA_017407325.1 Clostridia bacterium
AGCAAGAAGGATATGTTCTCTTGTTTGAGGCATTGGACCATCAGTTGCAGCAACAACTAAGATAGCTCCGTCCATTTGAGCAGCACCAGTGATCATGTTCTTAACGTAGTCAGCGTGTCCTGGGCAGTCAACGTGAGCGTAGTGACGAGCATCAGTTTGGTATTCAACGTGAGCAGTATTGATTGTGATACCTCTTGCTCTTTCTTCTGGAGCCTTATCGATTTCGTCATATTTCATTTTAGCTGCTTGACCTTTAGCTGCCATAGTCATAGTGATTGCAGCAGTTAAAGTGGTCTTGCCGTGGTCAACGTGGCCGATTGTACCAACGTTAACGTGTGGTTTGCTTCTGTCAAATTTAGCCTTAGCCATTTTTTGTTCCTCCGATTTAATTAAATCTTAAAATTATTTTTTTATTGTTTCTAAACCCCTTTATCAAGGGAATATTTAGCGTTATATTTTTGGTATAAGTCGAAAATCGTTAGATAATCGACTTATACGCATATTTATTAATTGTATTAGTCTTTAGAAGCGCGTTCGCCAATAATCTTTTCAGATACTGACTTTGGAACTTCGTTGTAGTGACTAAATTGCATAGTGTATTGTCCACGACCTTGAGTTCTTGAACGAAGATCAGTTGCGTAACCGAACATTTCAGAAAGTGGAATATAAGAGTCGATAATCTTAGCACCGTTTCTGTCGTCAGTACCTAAGATAGTACCACGACGAGAAGATACGTCACCCATCAAGTCACCGAAGTAGTCGTCTGGAGTAACGATTTCAACCTTTATAAGCGGCTCTAAAATAACCGGTTTAGCACGCTTAACGCCGTCTTTGAACGCCATAGAGCCTGCAATCTTGAACGCGATTTCTGAAGAGTCAACTTCGTGGTAGCTACCGTCGTAAACGGTTGCTTTGAAGTCAACGACTTCGTAACCTGCTAAGATACCGTTCTTAGCTGCTTCTTCAATACCCTTTCTAACTGGTTCGATATATTCCTTAGGAATACTACCACCAACTGTTTCGTCAACGAATTCAAATCCTTGACCAGGTTCAAGTGGCTCGAACTTAACTTTACAGTGACCGTATTGACCTTTACCACCAGATTGACGCTTGTACATACCTTCAGCGTCAACAGCAGTACGGAAGGTTTCTCTGTAAGCAACTTGTGGCTTACCAACGGTTGCTTCAACCTTGAATTCACGTAAAAGTCTGTCTACGATGATTTCTAAGTGAAGTTCGCCCATACCAGCGATAATAGTTTGTCCGGTTTCTTGATCAGTGTAAGTCTTGAAGGTTGGGTCTTCTTCTGCAAGTTTGATTAATGCAAGAGTCATATTTTCTTGACCTTGCTTAGTCTTTGGCTCGATAGCAACTCTGATAACCGGTTCTGGGAATTCCATTTGTTCAAGGATGATCGGAGCGTTTTCAGCACAAAGAGTATCACCTGTAGTCGTATCTTTTAAACCTACGATAGCGCAGATATCACCAGCGTAGATTTCGTTGATTTCTTCACGGTGGTTAGCGTGCATTAAGAGAATTCTACCAACTCTTTCCTTCTTGCCTTTCGTACTGTTAAATACGTAAGAACCAGAAGTTAAGTGACCAGAATATACTCTGAAGAACGCAAGCTTACCAACGAACGGGTCTGTAACGATTTTGAACGCAAGACCGGCAAATGGTTCACTGTCAGAAGTTTGTCTTTCAGCTTCTTCGCCGTTTTTGTCAACACCCTTAACGTGATCAACGTCAAGTGGGCTTGGCAAGTAGTCAACGATAGCGTCAAGTAAGTGTTGAACACCCTTGTTGCGGTAGCTTGATCCGCAAAGAACAGGTGTAACAGCCATAGCGATCGTTGCTTTTCTTAAAGCACGTTTGATTTCGTCGATAGAAAGCTCGCCAACTTCGAAGTACTTTTCCATAAGTTCGTCTTCTTGTTCAGCGCAGATTTCCATAAGTTGAGTACGGTAGATTTCAGCATCTTCCTTGTACTCAGCAGGAATTTCAACGATGTCAAAGTCTTTACCTAAATCGTCTTTATAGATAATAGCGTTATTGTTAACGATATCGATAATACCCTTGAAGGTATCTTCTTTACCAATAGGTAAAGTGATTGGAAGCGGATTAGTTTTTAATCTGTCACGCATCATTTGTACAGCACCGAAGAAGTTTGCACCGTTGATGTCCATCTTGTTGATGTAAGCAATTCTTGGAACTTGGTACTTATCAGCTTGTCTCCAAACTGTTTCACTTTGAGGTTCAACGCCACCTTTAGCGCAGAAAGTAGCAACGGCACCGTCTAAAACGCGGAGCGAACGTTCAACTTCTACGGTAAAGTCAACGTGACCTGGGGTATCAATAATGTTGATACGGTTGCCCTTCCAGAAACAGGTAGTAGCAGCCGAAGTAATGGTGATACCACGTTCTTGTTCTTGAACCATCCAGTCCATCGTTGCAGAACCTTCGTGAGTCTCACCGATTTTGTGAGTTTTTCCTGTATAGAAAAGAATACGTTCGGTAGTAGTAGTTTTACCAGCGTCGATGTGCGCCATAATACCGATATTACGCGTATCTTTAAGATCAACTTGTCTTGGCATATCGTATTCTCTCCAATTCTACCAGCGGAAGTGAGCAAACGCTTTGTTTGCTTCTGCCATTCTGTGCATATCTTCTTTCTTCTTAACAGCACCACCAGTGTTGTTAGCAGCGTCCATAAGTTCGTTAGCTAAACGAACGTACATTTCTCTGTCACTTCTCTTGCGAGCGTTAAGAACTATCCAACGGATAGCGAGTGTTTGACGTCTTTCTGGTCTGATTTCAATCGGAACTTGGTAGTTAGAACCACCTACACGTCTTGCTTTAACTTCAAGTTGTGGCATAACGTTAGCAAGTGCTTGATTGAAAACTTCCATAGCTTCTTGACCGGTCTTTTCAGCGATGATTGCAAAAGCGCCGTAAACGATGCTTTGAGCAATACCCTTTTTACCGTCAAGCATAACTTGATTTATAAGTTTGGTAACAACCTTGCTACCATACATAGGATCGGGTAATACGTCCCTTTTAGGAACTCCGCCTCTTCTTGGCATAATAATGTCCTCCTTAATTTTTTACTTTGGGATAAAACCCATAAGATACAGCTATCGCACTTAAACCCTTTCGGTTTTTGGCGAACCTTCTGCTTTTTCAAAAAAAGCATACTGCCTACCTAATCGGTATCCCCGTTACAGAATTTCCGAATATAGTAGGTAAAAATTTAAAAATTAGGCTATAAGTCGCTTATTTAGGCTTTTTAGCGCCGTATTTAGAACGAGCCTGTTTGCGTTTTGCAACGCCTGCAGTGTCGAGTGTACCACGGATGATGTGATATCTAACACCCGGTAAATCTCTTACTCTGCCACCGCGAATAAGAACTGAACTGTGTTCTTGAAGGTTGTGTCCTTCACCTGGAATGTACACGGTACCTTCTTGCTTATTTGTAAGTCTTACCCTTGCAATCTTACGCATTGCTGAGTTAGGCTTTTTAGGGGTAGTAGTCGTTACTGAAAGGCAAACACCACGACGTTGTGGACAAGCGTCCATAATTGGGGCTTTGCTCTTTTCAACAGCAGTCTTTCTACCGTGCTTAATAAGCTGGTTGATAGTTGGCATTACTTTTTACCTCCTTTATTAATGATTCGGATATTCTAAACGGGTTTGCGGGTAACCACAAATCCAATTAAGAAGTCTAAATTTTGCAAAATTTGCAAGCATAAATAGGTCAATACATACTGACCTAGTAGATATTCTAGCAAATTTTATACAATTAGTCAAATAAAATTCACATTTTTTACAAATTTATAACAAACTGCAAAGTTTAAGCGACTAATTTTATTTATATTTGTATTATTTTAGATGATTTGAAGATTACATCTTCATTATTTGCAAAACTAAGTTTTGCTCGATATGTTGCTTCGCAACTCGATATGCGAAATAAATTTCGCTCGATATGTGCCTACGGCACTCGATAGCAAGTTTCCAACTTGCGTAAAGGTCGTGCGTTTTTTCAAAACGCCGACTAATTTATATATTAATTCCAGTCCACAATTAAAACTATATGTTATTCACGGAACGCGCAAGCGTTCGCGACCACAATGCAAGCTGCAAACTTGCAATTCATGCAATCCGTACGCAAAAAGTAGGATTGCAATTCATGACAATCGGCAGATTGTCAAATCATGAAAAGGCACAGCCTTTTCAAATCATTTATTTTGCATATCTCGGCAGTTTTGCGGTCGCAAAACTGCCGAGTACGCTATATTAGTTATTGTTATTAACTTGTGGATTGAGTTGCTTATAATCCTTAACGCCGGTACCTGCTGGGATAAGCTTACCGATAATAACGTTTTCTTTCAAGCCTACGAGTGGGTCAATCTTATTCTTGATAGCAGCTTCAGTTAAAACTCTTGCAGTTTCTTGGAATGATGCAGCAGACAAGAAGCTTTCAGTAGCAAGAGAAGCTTTAGTGATACCGAGTAATGCACGCTTAGCAGCGGCTGGTCTACCACCCTGTTCCATTGCTCTCTTATTTTCTTCGTCGTATCTTGAAACGTCAACGTATTCACCTGGAAGTAAATCGGTATCCCCACAGTTTTCAACGCGAACTTTTCTAAGCATTTGTCTAACGATAATTTCAACGTGCTTGTCGTTGATATCAACGCCTTGAGAACGGTAAACAGATTGGATTTCGTGCAAGATATAGTCTTGAACGCCCTTAACACCCTTAGTTCTTAAGATATCTTGTGGATATACAGAACCACCTGTTAAGATAGTACCAGCCTCAACCTTATCGCCTTTTTTAACCTTAAGTTCAGCACTGAACGGAATTTGATAATCTTTAGTGCCTTCTTCAGATTTAACGATAACGTGACGCAAACCGTCTCTTTCTTCGATATCAACCGTACCGCTTGATTCGCAAACGACTGCTTGACCTTTCGGTCTTCTTGCTTCGAACAATTCTTCAACACGCGGTAAACCTTGAGTAATATCGCCCGTAGTTGCGATACCACCGGTGTGGAACGTTCTCATTGTAAGCTGAGTACCCGGTTCACCGATTGATTGAGCAGCGATAATACCAACTGCTTCACCCGTTTGAACAGGTAACATATTACTCATGTTATGACCGTAGCACTTAGCGCAAACGCCGTTTTTACACTTACAAGTAAATACGCTTCTGATTAATACTTCAGTAATACCAGCGTTTTCGATTGCTTTTGCTTGGTCGTCGCTAATCATAGTGTCGCCAGCAACGATAACTTCACCCGTTTGTGGATTTACGACGTCTTCAATCGTGTATCTACCCATCAAGCGATCAGAAAGCTTTTCGATAACCTTACCCTTATCGTCGCAGATTGCAGAAACGACTAAGCCCTTTGGTTTTTCGCCAAGCGTCGCAAAGCAGTCGTCTTCACGAACGATAACGTTGTGAGAAACGTCAACTAAACGACGAGTCAAGTAACCTGAGTCTGCAGTCTTTAACGCAGTATCGGCAAGACCTTTACGACCACCGTGTGAAGAAATAAAGTATTCTAATACTGAAAGACCTTCACGGAAGCAAGACTTAACCGGAATTTCAATGATACGACCGTTCGGGTCGCTCATAAGACCACGCATACCTGCAAGTTGCTTAATTTGGTCGATAGAACCACGCGCACCGGAGTCAGCCATCATCCAGATTGGGTTGAACTTTTCAAGCGTATCTTTTAATACGACTGAAACGTCCTCGGTAACCTTAGTCCAAATACCAACTACTTGCTTATATCTTTCATCGTCGGTGATTAAACCGCGTTTAAAGAGTTTTTCAATTTTAATAACTTCGTCAGAAGCCTTTTCAATGATAGCGTGCTTAGCATCAGGAACGTGCATATCGAAAATACTCGTCGTGATAGCCCCTATCGTTGAATATTTATAACCGAGCGCTTTAATACTGTCGAGCGTTTCAGCCGCACAAGGCGCACCGTTAGTCTTAAAGCAAGCGTCAACGATATTCTTTAAAGTACCCTTCTTAGCAAGATTATTCCATTCAAGTTTTAAATAATCTTCAGGCTTTTCTCTCTTGCATAAGCCGATATCTTGTGGAATAGCACGGTTAAAGATAATTCTACCGATAGTAGTTTTGATAATACCGCTAACTGTTTCACCGTCTGGCGTAACGACCTTACGACGAACGTAAATTTCGTCTTGAAGGCTTGCTTGCTTAGCTTCGTAAGCGATAACTGCTTCGTCTTCGCTACCGTAGATAGACGGTTTATAAACTTCGCCTTCTGGATCTTCTTTGAAGAATTTATTGTATCTCTTGCCTTCTTCTCTACGTAAAATAGTCAAGTAATAGCAACCTAAAACCATGTCTTGAGACGGAGACATAACAGGTTTTCCGTCAGAAAGCTTTAAGATGTTGTTAGAAGAAAGCATCAAGAATCTTGCTTCTGCTTGCGCTTCGATTGAAAGTGGAACGTGAACAGCCATTTGGTCACCGTCGAAGTCGGCGTTGAACGCGCCACAAACGAGTGGGTGAAGCTTAATTGCTCTACCTTCAATTAAAACAGGCTCGAATGCTTGAATTGATAAACGGTGAAGTGTCGGAGCACGGTTTAAAAGTACCGGATGGTCTTTAATTACGTCTTCAAGGATATCCCAAACGACAGGCTTCATCCTTTCAACAGTTCTCTTTGCACTCTTAATGTTATGGCATTGACCAGATTCTACAAGACGCTTCATAACGAACGGCTTGAAAAGCTCGATTGCCATTTCTTTTGGTAAACCGCATTGGTAAAGCTTAAGTTCAGGACCTACGACGATAACTGAACGGCCAGAGTAGTCAACACGCTTACCAAGAAGGTTTTGACGGAAACGGCCTTGCTTACCTTTGAGCATACCAGAAAGTGACTTAAGGTCGCGGTTACCTGCGCCCGAAACTGCTTTACCGCGTCTGCCGTTGTCGATAAGCGCGTCAACTGCTTCTTGGAGCATACGCTTTTCGTTTCTGATAATAATGTCAGGCGCACCAAGCTCCATAAGACGGCGTAAACGGTTGTTTCTGTTGATAACGCGACGGTATAAGTCGTTTAAGTCGCTAGTTGCAAATCTGCCACCATCTAACGGAACCATTGGTCTAAGTTCAGGTGGAATAACAGGAAGAACGTCTAAAATCATCCATTCAGGGCGATTGCCACTCTTTCTGAACGCTTCGACAATTTCAACTCTCTTAACCGCCTTAGCCTTCTTTTGACCAGAAGGAGAATCGTTGATGATTTCTTTAATTTCTGCGCTTTCTTTTTCAAGGTCAACAGCCATCAAAAGTTCTTTGATAGCTTCTGCACCCATACCAACTTTGAAAGCGTTTGCGCCGTATTTTTCAACAGCGTCACGGTATTCTTTATCGTTAATAACTTGTTTGTAAGTAAATTCAGTGTTGCCCGGATCTAAAACTACGAAACAAGCAAAGTAGATAACTTGTTCAAGCTGCTTAGGTCCCATATCAAGCATTAAGCCGATTTTTGAAGTAACACCCTTGAAGTACCAGATATGAGAAACCGGTGCAGCAAGTTCAATATGTCCCATACGTTCACGACGAACCTTAGAGCGTGTAACTTCAACGCCACACTTATCACAAACTACGCCCTTATAGCGAATTCTCTTGTATTTTCCGCAGTGGCATTCCCAGTCCTTCATAGGTCCAAAGATGCGTTCGCAGAAAAGACCGTCGCGTTCAGGCTTTTGAGTTCTATAGTTAATAGTTTCAGGCTTAGTAACTTCGCCGTAAGACCATTCTCTGATTTTCTCAGGGGAAGCAACACCTATCTGAATTGAATCGAAATTATTTAGTTCAAACATAATTTTACCCCCTATTAATCATCATCACCGAAGTCGTCTAAATCGTCGATATCTTCGTAATCGTCGTCGAACATATCGTCAGACTTAAATTCGAACGATTCGTCAGTATCAAAGCCGTCAAAGTCGTCAAAGATATCGTCAACGTCAGCATCGTCAAGCGCTTCTTCAACGCTAGAATCTTCGCCAAAGTCGATTTCAACCTCTTCGTATTTTTCTCTTTCTTTAACGGTTTGCGGTCTATCGTCAACGTCGTCGTTTTCAAGGTCTTTGAGTGAAATTTCTTCAAGGTTTTCAGTAAGAACTTTCATATCAAGTCCAAGACTTTGAAGTTCTTTTAATAAAACCTTAAACGATTCTGGGATACCAGGTTCAGAAATTTCGTCGCCTTTTACGATTGATTCGTAAGTTTTAACACGACCAACCACGTCGTCTGACTTAACCGTTAAAATTTCTTGTAAAATGTGAGCAGCACCGTATGCTTCAAGTGCCCAAACTTCCATTTCACCGAAACGTTGACCACCGAATTGCGCTTTACCGCCGAGTGGTTGTTGCGTTACGAGTGAGTAAGGACCTGTAGAACGAGCGTGAATCTTATCGTCTACTAAGTGGTGGAGCTTGATCATATACATTTGACCAACGGTTACTCTGTTTTCGAACGGTTCACCCGTTCTACCATCATATAATTGAATCTTTCCGTCAACTTCGCCTTGTGGGTTAACGAAATGATTTTCTTCTAATAATTCACGGATATCCTTTTCTGTTGCGCCGTCAAATACAGGAGTTGCAATCTTCCAGCCAAGTTCTTTACAAACGAGACCTAAGTGAACTTCAAGCACTTGACCGATATTCATACGAGATGGAACGCCGAGTGGGTTAAGTACGATTTGAAGTGGAGTACCGTCAGCAAGGAACGGCATATCGCTTACAGGTAATACTCTTGAAACGACACCCTTGTTACCGTGACGTCCTGCCATCTTATCACCGACAGAAATCTTACGTTTTTGAGCGATATATACGCGAACGAGTTTGTTTACGCCAGGAGACAATTCGTCTTTATTTTCTCTCGTAAAGATTTTAACGTCAACTACGATACCGCTTTCACCGTGTGGAACGCGGAGAGACGTATCTCTAACTTCTCTTGACTTTTCACCGAAAATCGCACGGAGCAATCTTTCTTCTGGAGTAAGCTCGGTCTCACCCTTAGGCGTAACCTTACCTACTAAGATATCCCCACTTGAAATTTCAGCACCGATACGGATAATACCGTTTTCGTCAAGGTTTTTAAGCGCTTCTTCGCTGACGTTAGGAATTTCTCTCGTAATTTCTTCTTCGCCGAGCTTTGTATCGCGCGCTTCAGTTTCGTGTTCTTCAATATGGATAGAAGTGAACACGTCGTCCATAACGAGTCTTTCAGAAAGAAGTATAGCGTCTTCGTAGTTATAACCTTCCCACGTCATAAAGCCGATGAGAATATTTCTACCGAGCGCAAGTTCACCGTTGCTCGTAGCAGGACCGTCTGCTAAGATATCACCTTTTTTAATCACGTCGCCCGTTGAAACGAGTGGACGTTGGTTGATACAAGTTCCGTTGTTAGAACGTTGGAATTTCTTTAAGAAATACGTGTGTTCCATACCGTCATTTGCCTTAATAACGATAGTATCGCCACCTGCGGACTTAACTACGCCGTCTTCTTCGGCAATAATCATAACGCCTGAGTCGTAAGCGATTTTACCTTCGATACCAGTACCTACTACTGCGTTTTCAGGCTTGAGAAGCGGAACTGCTTGACGTTGCATGTTCGAGCCCATTAGCGCACGGTTCGTATCGTCGTTTTCAAGGAACGGAATAAGCGCGGTAGCAACTGAAACAAGTTGCTTTGGAGATACGTCCATATAGTCGATTTGTTCTCTTGGAACTTCGGTAATTTCTTCACGATGACGGCAAGATACACGTTCGTTTGCAAAGCAACCGTTTTCGTCGATAGGTTCGTTTGCTTGTGCAACGATAAATTCGTCTTCTTGGTCAGCCGTTAAGTAATCGACTTGGTCGGTAATCTTACCGGTAACCTTGTCAACTCTGCGGTATGGAGATTCGATAAATCCGTATTCGTTAACTTTTGCAAAAGTAGAAAGTGACGAAATAAGACCGATATTTTGACCTTCTGGCGTTTCGATTGGACACATTCTGCCGTAGTGAGTGTAGTGTACGTCACGAACTTCGAAAGTCGCTCTTTCACGGTTAAGACCGCCAGGTCCTAACGCAGAAAGCTTTCTCTTGTGCGTAAGCTCGGCAATCGGGTTAGTTTGGTCCATAAATTGTGAAAGTTGTGATGAACCGAAGAACTCTTTGATTGCAGAATTTACTGGACGGATATTAATTAAACTGTTAGGTTGAACTTCTTGTGGGTTTTGCGTAGCCATTCTTTCTTTGATTACGCGTTCAAGTCTTGAAATACCGATTCTGAATTGGTTTTGTAAAAGTTCGCCAACCGAACGAACGCGACGGTTGCCTAAGTGGTCGATATTGTCGCAAGTACCAATTCCGAAGTTAAGGTCAAGGTTTAAAGAAACGCTTGCAACGATATCGTCAACCGTAATGTGCTTATGGTTGAGTTTTTCCATAAGTGGTTTAAGCGTTTTCTTTTGTTCAGCATCAAGCTTTTCAGGAACGCCCTTTTCGATAATCGTGTAGTATTCAACGCAGGCTTCAACGAATTTTCTTCTTTGTTCTCTGCGCTTTTCAGCGTTCTTTTTATCTTCTGGCTTTTCGTTTTCAGGTAAAATTTCAAGTTCTTCGGTATAGTAAAGCGCGTTAATTTCGTCGATAAGTTTATCACACGCACCTTCAACACCCAATTCTTTAGCCGTTTCGTAAACGATTTCGCTAAACTTTAAGCTTGGATAGTGAACGGTGTCAATCAAGCCGAATACTCTTGGATTTAAACCGGTAACTGCCTTAAAGTCAACAGAGTTGTTAGCAACCATCTTGTGACGAGTGTTGTTAACTAAAACGAATACTTCGTTTACACCGCTGTTTTGAATTTCTTTAGCCTTTTCACGGCTTACGACTTCACCGCTACTTGCGATAAGCTCGCCGTCTTCATTGTAGATATCGTCGCAAAGAGTAAGTCCTTGTAAACGAACGCCCATATTAAGACGCTTGTCAAATTTATATCTACCAACGCGCGCTAAATCGTAACGGCGGTCGAAGAAAAGATTGCGTAAGTGAATCTTAACTGCGTCGTCGTTAGGAACTTCGCCCGGACGAAGTCTTCTATATAATTCGAATAAACCTTCTTTTTCACTCTTAGTAAGGTCCTTTTCGATGGTTGATGCGATCATTTCGTTGCCACCGAAAAGTTCGATTAAGTCTTGGTCAGAACTGAAACCTAACGCTCTTAAAAGCACGGTTGCAGGAAGCTTTCTCGTTCTGTCAACCTTTACCCATAAAACGCGTTGAGAGTCTTGTTCAAATTCAAGCCAAGCACCTCTGTTAGGTATAACGGTAGTATTGAAAATGCGTTTACCCGATTTGTCAAGCTCAAAACCGTTGTACGCACCCGGACTTCTAACAAGTTGAGATACGATAACACGTTCTGCACCGTTTATGATAAATGAACCGTTGTTGGTCATTTTTGGCAAGTCGCCCATATAGACGTCTTGATTGATGATTTCACCTGTAACTTTGTTTACAAGACGAACGTTTACGCGAAGTGGAATAGCATACGTTGCATCTCTGTCTCTGCATTCCTTTTCGTCGTATTTTGGCTTGTCAATCAAAGTGTGGTCGAGAAAGTACAGTTCAAAATGGTCGGAAAAATCGGTAATCGGAGAAAAATCGTCGAAAACTTCAGAAATTCCTTCGTCAATAAACGCCTTATAAGAGTCCATTTGAACTTCAATAAGATTAGGGATTTCTTGCGCTTCAGCAATTTTTGAGAAAGTCTTTCTCTCAACTTTTCCGTACTTAACTGTAGGTAAATTTCGCATTAGCTCTCGCTCCTTTAAAAAAATTTCTTAAAATCCGCTTGATTTTTATCAAAATTTGTAGTACAATTCAAGCGTAGTTATTCGCAAAATCCTTGATTTTATCTCAATCTTTAGGGTTTTGGAAAATCGCAAACACCCTTTAAAAGTGCACAATCGGGTATTATAGCATTCTAATATTATAATGTTTAGCGTTCAAGATGTCAAGGATTTTTACAAAATTTTTAAAATTTTTTATTTTTTGCCATTTTTGCCACACTAAAACGGATTTATTTATACAAAATCGCGACAAATTTCAAAATTTACTCTCGCGCGCGTATTATATATAATGAAAAAACAAAATAACTTTACAAAAAAATAAAAGCACCCGAAAAAGGTGCTTTTTCGTTTTTCTTTCAGTCTTTCGACCTAGACAAGAGTTGGTGACCACGATAACCGAGAGGCTCCTACTCGCAATACAGCCTTGACCTAGCATTGCGTATCAACGGCACTTGTATGGAACACCCATACAAGCAAGGTTTTTATCCTTGCTAATTATATTATACTCCATTTTGGCAATTTGTCAATACTAAAACGAACAAATTAATAAACTTTTATTTATAAGAAAACGTTCCTTGCGCCAAGTCCTCTGCAATAAAAGGTACGAAATAGAAAGGAATCGTCAAGAGCTTTTTACTTTCATCATATCCGTAATTTCCAGATGAAATTTTGACTGCGCATTCGTATTTATTATGGTGAGAGAACTTTTCAAGCGAGTTAAGAACTCCACGTCCTTTTTTGACGTCGATAGGAAAAAGTTTGTTGTTAGATTCGACGATAAACTCAAGCTCGCAGGACGACTTTCCCCTCCAATAAAACAAATGATTTCCTTTAGCAACAAGTTCGCTTGATACGTAGTTCTCGAAGAAAATTCCTGACAACGTATTCTCTCGATCGCTCGACACGAAGGATGCAGAATTAATACCGCTTTGATAGGAAAACATGCCAACGTCGCTAAGGAATAAACGGAAAGAACCGTTTTCATCTTTTATAAGTGGCGTTGTCACACGCTCCTTCAGTTGATATGATTGATTAACGACGTGCGCCATAGTCAACCATTCAATAGAAGTAGCAAAATCTCTCGTTTTACCCTTTTCTTCAATCAGCCCTGGCGAAAAGTTTTTAGATTCCTTGTTAAGTTGACTGTAAATATTGGTGAACAACGCACGAGAACGCAAAATCGCTTCACGACTGGCTTGATAAAGCTCCATATCCGAAAGATAGTTGTCATATAACGATTTAAGAATATCTCTTGCTTCAAATAAGCTTCCGCTGTCAATATAAGCATCTACCGTTTCGGGCATACCCCCAACAAGCAAGTATTTGTATACTTGATCCATCGCTAGCGCATGAATCGGAGCCTCAAGTGGAATTCTCGACTCGTAGGCGCTTCTGACTTTTTCATACAACACACGATTGCTGTTCAGCAAGAACTCGTCAAAGGTCATAGGATATACGGTAATCTGATCAATTTTGCCAACCGGAAAAAGAAACTTTTCGCCACCGCCACGTTTATTCGTCTCCCTTTGTATTTTGATTCTTACCATAGAGCCCGTTGCGATAACGGGTATTTCACGGTAATCTTGACAAAAATATTTTAAAGCCGAAATTACGTTTGGACATTCCTGCACCTCGTCAAATATAAGCAAAGTTTTCTCTGTGATTTGCTTGCCTTTAAGCAAAGAAATATATTCGATTATCTTCTCAGCGTTTGCGGTTTTAGAACAAAACTCGTTGATCTCATCTTCAATTTTGAAATCAACATAAATATAATTATTTTTATAAAAGGTTTTGGCAAAAATATCCTTGATAAGATACGTTTTGCCAACTTGACGAGCACCCCACACGATAAGCGGTTTTCTACGCTTACTTTCCTTCCAATTAATCAATTTTTGTATTGCAGTACGCTCCATACAAATATCTCCAAGTATTTTTATCTACATCAAATATAGCATAACTCGCACCAATAGTCAAGAAAAATTTTTAATTATTTGCACCATTTGAGATGTTTTTGGCAGAGTTATTTGCACCTTTTAGGCAGTTTTTAACAGAGTTATTTGCACCTTTTGGCACTTTTAGGCAAAAAATATGGCTTTTGCCGTTTTGAAATAATCTCAATTTTGGCAAAACCAAACACTCTTTATTCATAAAAATAAAACCTTTTTATATAATAATTGACAATTAACAGTTTCCGTCATATAATGTAACTATAAAAAAGACGGTAGGAATTATGAGAATAGACAAATTTTTAAAAGTATCGCGCGTTTTAAAGCGCAGAACGGTTGCAAACGAAGCCTGTCAAGGCGGTAAAGTTTTCGTAAACGGAAAACAGGTCAAGCCAAGTTACACCCTAAAAATCGGGGATATAGTCGAACTTCATTTTGGAAGTGGAACGCTTAAATTCCGTATTTTAGAACTTAAAGAAACGGTTAAAAAAGACCAAGCAAAAGACCTTTACGAAATTATTACCGATTAGACGAAAAGGAAACGATATGAAAATTTCTGCAATAGTTTTGTGTGCGGGAAGCGCAACACGCTCTAAACTAAATATTAATAAAGTCTTATACGAACTTGACGGAACGACCGTTTTAGAAAAGTCGCTATCCGTTTTTTCGCGCGCTTTAGTTGATGAGATTATCGTCGCAACAAGTGAAAAAGACCAACTTGAAATTGAAAAAATTGTAAGCGCCTACCCTAACGCCACCGTCGTTTTAGGTGGCAACACGCGTACGGAGTCTGTAAAGCTTGCACTTAAAAAAGTTACGGGCGATATAGTTTTAATACACGACGGCGCGCGCCCTTATATAACGGTCGACCTTGTAAAAAGACTTATTTCCGACACGGTGGAGTTTGGCTCTGCAATAGCTGCAATCCCTAGCTGCGACACGCTTGCAATAGCCAAGAACGGAAATATACTTTCAACTGTTAGAGACGGGTATTATCAAATACAAACACCGCAAGCATTTTTCACGAAGGATATCGTATACGCCTATTCTCAAATAGATGAAAATCAAACTTTTACTGACGATTCAGCGGTGTATAGCGCGATTATCAAACAAAGTCATATAACGCTTGGCGACAGAACGAATATAAAGCTTACCTATCCCGAAGACTTTCTCCCCCCTACTCGCGTTGGCGTTGGCTGGGATTTACACACGCTTGCTTTTGGCAGAAAACTTATACTTGGCGGTATTGAAATTCCACACGATAAAGGACTTTTAGGTCATAGCGACGCCGACGTTTTAACCCACGCCATTATGGACGCGCTACTATCAGCGCTATCGCTACGCGATATCGGTTATCACTTCCCTGACACCGATCCAAAATATAAAGGCGCAAACTCTATAGAACTACTTAAAGAAGTTTTAAAACTTATACGCGAAAAAGGCTATGAAGTTTCTAATATTTCAGCCTGCATTATGGCAGAAAAACCTAAGCTTTTAAAGTTTATTCCCGAGATTTCCACAAATTTAGCCAAAGTTATCAACATATCCACAGACCGTGTGGGGATAACTGCTACTACTATGGAAAAAATTGGCGTAGTCGGGCGTGAAGAAGGTATAGCAGTTTCCGCCTTTTGCCAAGTAAAAAAAGCCTTATAAACGGCGTTATGCGTCGTTTCTGAAAAAGCCCTTCGACTTAGATGACCACCAAGGTCTATCTAATCCGAAGGGCTTTTTCGAGCCTAGCCTAACTTGTTTCTAAGACTTTTTAGGCGAGCGACTCGCCAGTCGTGTAGGCTGACGCTTAAATATACTAAATATTAAATCATAACCGTCGAGTTGCTCGACAAGCCTTTCCCTTGAGGGGAAGGTGT
This sequence comes from Clostridia bacterium, assembly GCA_017407325.1. Classification (GTDB taxonomy): domain Bacteria; phylum Bacillota; class Clostridia; order Christensenellales; family Borkfalkiaceae; genus UBA4636. The sequence goes on from JAFQWV010000012.1 coordinate 15,709, forward strand.
CGCAAAGCGACGGATGAGGTGTGAAAAAGAGTGAAATCCGATTAAAATCGGGTGAAATTGCAACCTGTCGGTTGCAGTGAAATTTTTGCTTACTTTTTGCGTAAGCAAAAGTGAAATTCAACTTTCTTCAAAAGTTGAGTTGTCGTCGCGCAGATTTTTTCTATGAAAAAATTGCCAGCATAACATATAATTTTTTTCTAAGGACTAAAATTATTGTATAAATCGTTTTCTGTCATTGCGAGCGCGATTTTATTTATTTCAACCCGTCATTGCGAGCGTTACGCAGTAACGCGTGGCAATCTCTAAAGAACTAACCAAGCACTTTTAACACCCTAGAACTTAAACAACCAACAAAGCACTTTAGAGATTCTTACGCTTTCGCTCAGAATGACAAAATTAGTGTAGTAAAATTATAAAAACCATATAAATAATCACGGAACGCGCAAGCGTTCACGACCTTTACGCAATTTGAAAATTTGCTATCGAGCAAAACAAAGTTTTGCAATTTATTTGAAAACTGCAAGTTTTCAAATCATTAAAAAAGACAGATAACCGTCATATAGACGCTTATCTGTCTTTTTTATCCAAATCTTTATCTTTTGGTTTTTCTCCTTCGTTTTTCTTGTCAGAAAACTCTTTGATTTTTTCTTTTATTTCTTCTAATGAAAAATCTTTAAAATCGTCTTTAAAAATTTCTTCACCAAAATCTTCTCCTGCTGAAATTAATTCGTCGATAATTTTGTTTTTAATTGGACTTAATTTGTTTTCAACAGCTTTATCAACGTCTTCTTTCGAAAGCTTTTCTTTGTTTACCGTTACGTTCAATTTTTTTTCTTGTATATAATTTTGACAAGTTTCATAAAATTTATCGACCGATATTTGAGTGTCGTATTTTTCACTGAACACGCTTACGTAAAGTTCACTGTTTTTTTCAAAATAGTTTTTCTCATCAAGCTTTGTCATAATTTGAGATAGCGCTTCGTCAGACTTTTTACCTAAAACGTCAGACTCGTCAAACACTTGAGCCGCATCAGTGTTTAAATATTTCACACCGTTAACCACGTTAAAGCGGTTTAAAGTAAGCTCAACCGACGGATTAATATCAACGTAAACACGAGTATATTCTTCGTTATAAAGCCCTACATAACCAGCAGCAACGCCACCAAAAATCAACACGAAACAAATAGATAAAGCAACGGCAATTTTTCTTATGGAACGAGTTTTTTTAGAAGATTTTACAAAAACTACTCTTTCAGGCTCTCTATCAACTTTATCAAGAACCTTTTCTTTAAGGGAAGAGCTCGGTTGCATATCGACGTTATTTAATAATTTTTCAATATCTTTATTCTTCATTAATCCTCCTCCCTTTTATAATTTTTTCTGATTTTATTCAACGCGTTATTATAAGTCCATCTTACGCTGGTTTCAAGTTTATTTAAAACTTTAGCAATCTCTTTGAATTTAATACCGCCTACTGCGTGCATTATTACGATTTGAAACTCTGTTTCCTTCAAAACCTTTCTACAACACTCGATAATTCCACTTTCGTCTTCTAAAGCCGGAGATGATGAATCATCTATTAATAAAGTGGCGTTTTTCTCATCTAAAAAATCTGTCAATACGTCGTGTTTTTTCTTTTTTAAAAGATTGATGCAGAGATTTTTGGTTATCGTGTAAATCCAATTAAAACCGTTCTTTCCGCCGAACTTATCAATTTCTTTGTAAATTTTTATATAACTTTCCGAAAGCGCGTCTTCACTTAGTTGTCTATCGTGAAAATAACCATAGCAAATTGACATAAGCTGCTTGCAAGTCGCATCATAAAGCGTTGCCATAGCACGGTTATCGCCGTTTTTTAATTGTAACAATATTTTGTCTACGTCAACAGAAAACGTCCCTTTCACAAGCCATATCTCCTTTAACAGCACAAATATTTTATCACAATTAAAGAATTTTTTCAACTGTTTTTTACAAACGTCAGGCGACGAAACGTCGCCTGACGTTTATAAAACTAATAATTACTCTACGCTATTTTCAACTTCAGAAGAATTTTCAGGTTCTGGTGCTTTTTCCGGTTTTTTGTTTTCAGAAAAATTCTTTCTCCAACTTTCGATTTCTTCTTTGATTTGTTCTTTATTTAACTCAACTTCTTCTAAGTGCTTGTCAAATTTTTCTTTGTGTTGGTTTAACTTTTCTTCAGCCTTTACTTTGTGTTCAGCCTTTTTAAGTTCACAAACTTGCTTGAAACCGTCTTTTAACGCATCAACTTCAGCCTTAAACGCATCTCTGAGCGCTTTAATCTGATCCATTACAGAATCTATTTCGGCTTGAATTAACGCCTTTTGTTCGTCGGTAAGATCTGTCTTTTCGATTTCTGCCTTTAAGCCTTCGACGATTTCTTCTAAGTTAAACATTTCGTCGTACTTAGCCTTAACAGCGTCAACTGCTTCTTTGTATTCGTCTTTAAATTCAGCAGTAATATGACCGAAATTCTTATTATCTTTAAGTAGTTCTATTCTTTCTTTAACGCTAAGCGCTAAAACTTCTTCTAACGCCATTTCAGGGTAAACTTCTAAAATACGGCAAACGATTTTTGCTTCGTGCATTGAAATGTTGTTAGCAGTAGCAATTTCTTCAATTTCAGCGTAAGTTTCGTGCATTTCTTCTTTTACTTTACCAAAAATGCCACAGTCTGTGAAAAATTTATTTACTCTTTTTTCAATTTTTCCTTTGATTTCTTCAACTTTTTCTGCTTTTTCGCCACTAACTTCCAAGTTCACGTTAACTTCTTCACCGTCAACGTCAATATAACCCATTTCAGTTGCAACTTTGGTTACTTCTTCGCAAATTTCGTCAACACTTTTACCGATTGCATCTTCAATTTGAGTTAACAAAATTTCCCCGTCTTCATTTACAGGATTAACTGCAACTACAGTTTCATCTTCAACGACAAGTTCTACTTCAGGATTAATCCTGAGCGATACGTAAGTAAGCGGTTTTTCTTCTGCAGTTTCGTTTGAACAACCAACTATACACGAACCAATTAAAGCTACGCATAAGCATAAACATAAAATTTTAAATAAATTTTTCATTTTTAAGTCCTCCTTTTTGAAAAATATTATTTATTGTTTTCACTATATATACAATCTAAACTTGTATTTCGTTGGAAAAAAACAAAAATATTTTTAAATTTTTTAGAAAGCCCTTTTCATATTATATAAATACAGTCATCAGTTCTGTACTCAAATAAGGATTTTAATATTATATAATTTACACCTCATCCGACACTAAAGTGCCACCTTCCCCTCAAGGGGAAGGCTAGTCGAGCAACCCGACTGTTATGTAATTTTTTACAATCGCTCCGCCTATTATATGTAATAAAGCCTTAGAAACAAGTTAGGATAGGCTCGAAAAAGCCCTTCGGGTTGGATAGACCTTGTCGGTCATCCAAGTCGAAGGGCTTTTTCAGAAACGACGCATAACGCCGTTTATAAGGCTTTATTCAACTGTTACGCTTTTTGCCAGGTTTCTCGGCTTATCAATATCACAGCCTTTAGCACGGGCTATGTAATAAGAAATAAGTTGGGTTGGAATTACGCTAACAACAGCCGATAAGTCTTTATGGACTTTCGGAATTTCGATAAGGTAATCGCTTATTTCTTTAAGTTTCATCTCGTCAGCAAACGGTGTAATTACCATAATTGACGCACCACGGGTACGAACTTCAGCAAGTGATGAATACATTTTATCAACCATATCGTAGTCGGTTAAAAGTGCAATCGCAATAACGTCTTTTTCAATGAGCGCAAGCGTTCCGTGCTTGAGTTCTCCTGCAGCGTACGCTTCGCAGTGGATATAACTTATTTCTTTAAGCTTTAAGCTACCTTCCATCGCTACGCAATAATCAATTCCGCGACCGAGATAGAAGACTGATTTTTTACGGAAGTTCTTATTTGAAAAGGCTTCAATTTCACCACGCACGTCAATAGCTTCTTGAGCTTTTTTAGGTAAAGCGTCAATCTCTTTCATAAGATTGTCATATTCGGCTTGAGAAATACTTCCACGAAGAAGTGCAAGGTCGAAAATAAACATTGCAAAAACAAGGTCTTGAGTGTTGTAAGCTTTAGTGCTTGCAACGGCAACTTCTTTCCCTGCACAAAGTTGTAAATTATAATCGGCGTAATATACCATACTTGACGTTGGCACGTTGCAGATAGTAAGCGTTTTACCGCCAAGCTCAGACACCATTTTTTGACAAACCAAGGTATCTGCCGTTTCACCACTTTGTGAAATGGTAATAGTTAAGGTTTTTTCGTCAACTTTAACAGGATTATATCTAAACTCGCTTGCCATTTCAGAATAAACGTCAATATCCGGCAAGTATTTTTTAATAAGTTTTTCGCCGTAAAGACCGGCATGAAGTGCTGTTCCACAACCGACGATATTAATTCTTCTTAAGCTCTTAAGATAGTCTTTGTCAATTTTTTCAAAGCTCTTATTTTCGCGGTAGTTTTTGATTGCACGAGTGAGAGCGTCTGGAATTTCGCAAATTTCCTTATCCATATAACACTCATAGCCTTTTAGGTCGCCCCATTCTTCAGGTGAAAGCTCGACGTAATTTTTATCGAGTGGTTTCCCTAAGAAATTGTAAAGCTCTACCGAGTTTTTCTTAACTACTGCAAACTGTTTATTGTCTAAAACGATAACCTTTTTCAAGCTTTGTGGCAAGCTGTTTATGTCCGAACAGATATACCCTTCACCACCGGCACAACCAACGATTAGTGGGTTATCTCTTTTTGCAGCAAAAATAGTGTTCGGCGTTTCAGCGTGAATTATGCCGAGCGCGAACGCACCTTTAAGTTTTTTTACCGCCTTTAGTATTGTAGCAATCGGGTCGCCGTTATCAAGATATTCTAAAAGGTGAACGATAACTTCACTATCCGTCTTTGACGAAAATTTAACACCTTCAGACATTAATTCTTCTTTAATTTCAAGGTAGTTTTCAATAATTCCGTTATGTACGACTGCATACTTTCTCTTGTTTCCAATAAACGGATGCGCATTCGCATCGTTCGGCTTTCCATGAGTTGCCCAGCGCGTATGCCCGATAGCAAGATTACCTAAAAGTGGTTCTTCCTTAAGATGATTTTCAAGGTTGACAATTCTACCTTCTTTTTTGGCAACCTTAATTTTTCCTTTGTTGGAAACGGCAATACCCGCGCTATCGTAACCGCGATATTCTAAAAGTTTTAAGCCTGCAATAATAACGTCAGATGCTTGCTTATCCCCTACGTATCCGATAATTCCACACATATTTTCACCTTCTAAATTTAGTTAAAAACGCCCTTTTAACCCTTATAGTAATTATATATTAACACTATAAAGTTAAAACTAGGTTAAACTTTTTAATATTTTAACACATTTTTTACAAAAAAGCCACTATTTTTGTACTATACGAAACAATAAGCGTTTTTACAAGTAGTGTATTTTATGCAACAGTTATTTTTTATGCTAATGATTTACAAGCCTAAATTCAACTAAAGGTAGCAATTTATGAACGTCTCGCGTTTATTTTGCAAATCATCTGAAAAAATAACGTTTTTTCACCATACTTACTTGAAAAATTCACAAATTAGTGCTATACTTTTGAAAAACTGAAACCAGGTGGAATAAAATGGCGAAAATAACTGAAAGCTTTAAAATTACTATAAACGACGTAAACGCAAAATTTACCTGCACCAATAAGGCTATTTTAAGAATTTTTGAAACGATTGCCTGCACACACTCAGACATGGCTGGTTACGGAGCAAGCAACGTTGAAAAAACGCGACTTAGTTGGGTTTTAATTCGCTGGAAAGTTAAAATTTTAGAACGTCCAAGCTACGGTGACACCGTAAAAGTTGTCACTTGGGCGCGCGATACGGGAAAAATTACGACCCATCGCGAATTTCAAATGTTTTTACCTAACGGCAAGCTTTCTGCAATCGGTTCTACCAAATGGGCGCTTATAAACATTGACAAGGGTCTTACGAAAATTGACAACATCATAACTGAACAATACTCACCCGAAAAAGAGTGTGTTTTTGACGAGACTGAACTTAAAAAGCTATCCAGCCCAACCGAGTTTGAAAGTTCAATTTCATATACGGTCACCAGAAAAGATTTAGACATCAATCAGCACGTTCACAACCTAAATTATCTTGACTTTGCTTACGAGCTTATCCCCGACGAAGTTTATTTTAAAGAAGTAGATAATATTGAGATTTACTATAAAACAGAATCGAAGCTTGGCGATAATTTAGAGTTTAGATTAACGCGTGAAAACGACGGTTACACCGTAGCGATTGTAAACAAAAAAACAGACGCATTAAATACTGTAATTAAACTATATTAAACAAAAAACCACGCAATAACGCGATTATTGCGTGGTTTTTACATTAGGTCGAGAACCATCATAAGCGCAAAGCCTATGATAAATATAAACGCAGAAAGCGTTCCTTTTGTTTCAGGAATAAGTTCTTTAACGGTTACCCAAATCATAGCCCCTGCTGAAAAAGAAAGGAAAAACGGCAGAAGCTTTGTAATGACAGATGATATTAAAATAGCGATTATTGCACCGATAAGTTCTACTATTGCCGAGAAAAAAGCAAGCATAATACTCTTAGCTTTCGACTCGCCAGCCCCTACTAGCGGTAGAGAAATTATGGCGCCTTCCGGGATATTTTGAACACCTATTCCAAGTGCCAAAATAAGCGCAGGAATCATTTCGGTTTTACCCGAAAGCGCCGATGCTATCGCTACGCCTACAGCCATGCCTTCAGGCAGATTGTGGCAAGTTATTGCAAGCACGATTTTTTTTGACCGAGTTATGTTTTTAAACTTTTTTTCTGACAAAAAATCTATAAAAATCATAAACAACGCACCAAGCGTTAACCCAGCAAGCGGAATTAACCACTTAGGATTTAATTTCGTACTTTCAATAGACGGAATAAGTAGAGAAAAAATCGAAGCCGAAACCATAACACCTGCAGAAAAACCGTAAAGCATACTTTCGACTTTTTTATTCGTGCTATTTACAAAAACAGCACTCATTGCGCCTATGGAAGTTCCCAAAAAGGGTATCATCACCCCTAATATTACCAAAAGTATATCGTTCATTTTTCTTTAGTTACCCGTATATTATATGTAGGCAAATAAAATTTTGTAAAACAAATTAAAATGAATTGAAAACCTTGTGGTTTTCATAAATTGCGCTTAAGCGCATAAATTGAAAGTTAAACTTTCATAAATTGCAAAAACAAGTTTTTGCACGGCAAAGCTGTCAATTTATGTAAGCGTTGCTTGCAATTTATCATCAAAAAACCGCGCTATAGCGCGGTTTTTTGGGTGTTTAGTTTAATTATCGTCATAAATACTTCAGATAAAATCTTAAGTTCTAAAGCCCCTAATTCTCTTGTTGATAAGCTTCTTATTTTCCATTTAAGCTCGTTTAAAAGTCCTTTTTCGTCAAAGCCGTTTGACACGCTTTCAAGTTTTTCAATTTCCTTTAGCACGAAATTGAAATTTACTGAATACTCACCGACGAGCGAATTTTTAAGTTTTCTCATAAAAATTCGTTCAACAAGAAGATTTTTTCCACTTTTTTTATCTTTGAGTGGAAACGCTTTTACTCTGTTTACTAAAAGATTTTGATTATCATAAACTGTCATACTCTAATTCTTGACAATTTAACAAATTTTAATCAACACTAACGATAATTCCAAGTTTAATATTGACGATAAACTTTCCTGCGATTTTCTTTTTAAGAATTTTTTCAGTCGCATACGCATATAAATCAAGTTGCTTTTTATAAGTTTCTATAAGCGCATTTTCCTTCTTTGACGAATATTTATAGTCGATTACGTACGCACTATCACAGTCAATTGCAATAAGGTCTATAATACCTTGAAGAAGCACCGTATCCGTTCCGTTAAAGCCGACTAAGCTTGCCGGCGCGTTTAAGATAAACGGTCTTTCACGGTAAAGCTTAGCATCTTTTAGACGGGTAAAAATATCCATCTTTACGATTTTTTCTAAAAGGCTTATATCGAGCATTTTAACTTGCTCGCTAGATAAAAGTCCTTCGTTATGTAGGCGTATAAGCTCGTTATTCGGCTGTTTTCCAAAATCGCACGTCTCTAAGTATCGGTGATAAGCCGTTCCTTTTTCCTGAAGATTTTCATCATCTTCTTTAAATTCGACCATAAAAGTTTCTTCTCTTTGAGAAAACTCTAAGCCGTCGAAGCTTTCGACGTTGTTTTCGTTAACTTGGGTAACCGAGCGCTTTAAATATAAAGTCGTATCGTCACTGTACGGATATTCAAAATTAATAAACTCGCTAATTTTTTCAACTGTTTTTTGATCCGGCTCGCCGAAAATTACTTCCCTTCTAAGATTTGCTTCTTTTTCAAAAATTTTTGGCGCATCGCAAATCTCGACGTCGTCTTTTGCAAGAAAATCTATCATTTTGTTTGCAAGCGCGTAACCTTCGAAATTGTGCATTAAGCTCGGCTCTATTCCTGAAACGATATGAAGTCTATATCTTGCCCTTGTCATAGCAACGTAGAAAAGTCTAAGCTCTTCAGTCGCACTTGCAAGGTCTTTTCTAAGCGTGATAAGTCGTCTTAATGAAGTCGGCTGACTTATTTTATTTTCTGTATCGTAATATTTTACCACAAACCCAAACTCGCGATCGAGCATGACTTCTTTTCTTAAGTCAAGTTTATTAAAGCCTTGAGAGACGTCAGCCAAAATAACGATAGGAAATTCAAGCCCCTTAGAGCCGTGATAACTCATAATTTTAACTGCGTTTTCAGCTTCAGTAAAATTAACGGTTAAATTCTCGATAATGTTATTAATCTTTGCCAGCATTTCGGCTATAAGCATATTCTCGCCGGCTAAGATAAAACGGTTTATTCTTGTAAGCTTCAGGTTTCCTAATTTTTTTGTTAGAAGGCTTATCTCAAGATTTCGCTCGGTTGTAATTTCCTTTAATACGCGAGAGGCTTTTTCGAACTGAGAAAGAATTCTTATCTTTTTAAAATAGTCGAAAAAGTCGTTAAGCTTAACTGCGATAGCATCGTTAAATTTCTTAGCGTACCCTTCGCAAGCAAGATAAAAATTTGGCGCGACGAAATTTTGACGGATAGTAGAAAGTTCATCGTCTGTTAACCCACCTATCTCGCTTTTTAATACGGTCGCAAGTGGAATATCTTTAGTCGGATTGACGATATACTCAAGCAAATTCACCATAAGTTTAATTTCAGGATATTCGCCTATAGAGCGTTTATTGTCACAAATTACGGGGATTGAGCGCATTAAAAGCTCGGAAACTATTCTTTCGCTAAGCCCTGTGTTATTACGTGTCAGAACGCAAATATCGCTAAACGTTACTTCTCGCACCTTTTTATCTTTAACGTCGTAAAAAGTTTTTGGCGAGCCGTTTAAGCCAAAAAGCTCGTCTTCAATCAAATCGCAAACGAGTTTTTCTTTTGCCCCGACCGTAGCTTGATTAAATTTTTGCGCGTGCTTTTTAACGCTGTAAACGCCGTCAAATTCGCTTTTTTCTTTTTGATTTTTCTCAGCGATATACAAGCTTGCTTTTCCTAAATGCTGGTCGTAAAGCGAGCCACCTTGCATAGGCGCACGGCTATATTCGATACCACTTGGATTTTCTCTCATGCTCCCTGAAAAAACCTTATTAGTCGCATCAATTATAGAAATTGCGCTTCTGAAGTTTGCGTCTAAATCGACGTGCGTGCCGTAGCCGTTTTCGCAATCTTTAATTTTTTGATTAAATAGTTCAGGATTACATCCACGGAAGGCGTAAATGCTTTGCTTGACGTCACCAACAATAAATAAATTATTATTTGAAATTTTAGTAAAAATAGCCTCTTGAACGCCGTTCGTATCTTGATATTCATCAACGAATATATATTTATAGCGCTCGGAAATTTCTTTTCTAATTTCTTCATTTTTTAAAATTTTCAACGTAAAATGCTCAAGATCGGAAAAGTCTAAAGAAGCTAAATCTTGTTTTAAACGCTCGTATTCTTCTTTAAAAAGTTTGACTACCTTAATAAAAGAGTTGCAAATTTTATTAGTAGATAAAATTTTAGCAATTCTTATATCTTGTGGCTCTAAAAAGGCTTCGGTTACTTTTGCAACGACTTTATTAAACTTTTTCTCTCTAAAGTCTTTATACTCTTTAATCAACGTTTCGCTTATAGGGTTAATCTCAACCGTCGGTCTTTTTGGCTTTATTAAGCTAAGCTCTGAAACGACATCTTCAAAATTTTCATTGTTTATCGCTTGTAAAATTTTATCATAAAAGCCTTTAAAAAAGATTGCAAGCTTGGTTTCGTTGTATTTTTCAGAATACTCTAAAAGACTTAAAAGAGACTGCGCATAGCCGTGTAATAATCGCCTATACTCGTCTATAAGTTGATTATCGGCTATTTTTGCCCCTTCAGACGACGAATAATAAAGGGCTTTTTCTATATACGCATCAAAGTCTTCTTCGTTTATTGCATAGTCATAGCACTCTATTACGTGCTTTTTAAATTCTTGATCAGAACGGTTTTTTATAAAGCACTTTAAAAGCAAAATAAATTCTTCGCCACCTTCGTCGTAAAGTCTTTCGAACACGTCGTTTATTGCGCGTTGCTTTAAAAATTTTGCACCTGCGTCGTCCAAAACGGAGAAAGACGGATCGACTTCTGCTTCGTAAAAATAAGTTTTAATAACGTCAGAACAAAAAGAGTGAACAGTCGAGATTGATGCAGTCGGCAAGTTTTCAATCTGCGCTTTGAACAATTCTTTGTTATCGCCTTCAGAAATTCTTTCCCACAAAACCTTTGAAATTCTGTCTTTAATCTCTTTTGCGCTAAGCTTAGTAAAGGTTACGGCTAAAATTTCAGAAATGTTTGCTTTTCCGTCACAGATTAAACGAATAATTCTTTCAATCATAACCGACGTTTTACCACTACCTGCCGATGCAGAGACAACGACGTTTCCGTCGTTTATATTGATGACTTTTTGTTGTTTTTCGGTAAATTTACTCATCATCATCCCCCTTTACGGCATTAATTATAGTAGCTTTAGTAATCCCTGAAAGCTCACGACAGGTGTTGTCAAGCTCAGGATCGAATCCACACATACCGTTAAACTTGCAATACTTACATGCGCCGGTATACGGATAAGGCGCGATATAGCCTTCTGAAAGTTCCGTACTACCCACTTCGCACACCCTTTTTGCGTACGTTAAAAAACTGTCAAGCTCGGCACTAGTCAGAAGTGACGTCGAACCTTTAACCGTTCTTTCACCGTCTTTTTCGGTGATTTTTATATTGTATTTTGCACTTTCTTTTTCAGATTCAAGCCTTGTATCGCTTGCTAAAACGACTTCGTCGTCATATAAAGTTTTTCCGATAAAAGCTTGCGCTTCTTTATCGTCACGTGCATACTCGTCGTTGACTTTATAGTAGTACGCGCCCGCAAGACGTGTTTTTTCATCTAAAAATGCAAGTGGATAAAGGTATAACTGAACGTTCGTTCCACTGTAAAGCTTTTCTTCTTTAGCCTTACTTTCCGGGCTTCCCGTCTTGTAGTCGATAATTCTTATATAATCTTTAAACTTATCAATTCTGTCAACCTTACCACTTAACGTTTTTTGTCCGTACGGCGTATCAAGCACGATTCCCTTAAACCTTGCACCCGGCAAAGAACCAAACGCAACTTCTTGACCTATAGGCAAAAATTTACTTTGCTTATATTCCGTAAAGACTTCATAGCAACGCTTTTTAGCTTCTTCTTTTGTGATATTAAATACGTGTTCGTACTCAGATTTATTTAAATAACGAGCGTATTGGTCGGTTTTTAGCGCATCATCGAAAAGCTTGACAGCTAAAGCGTAACAATCTTCTTTATCTTTAACCGTCTCGATTTTAGCGACGAACTTTTCTAAAATTTCGTGCAGTAAATTACCAAACTCAAACGATCTAACTTCGCCGTTGTCGTCGTCTTTAAGCTTTAAATTATAAGTAGCAAAGCAAGCGTAAGGACAGTTAAAATACTTTTCAATTACGCTCGCAGAAAGATTTTTAACGACTTCTCTATCTATGCTAAGCTTAGGTTTTACCGAAACTATCGCCATTGCTTTTTCGTAAAGCTTTTCATCTTTCTTTATCGCTTCTAAAAAGGCTGTGCTTGATTTAACAGAAGAAATTTTGCGTTCTGAAAAGTCGTTCGCGCTTAAAGCAAAATTTCTAAGTCCTTGATTTTTAGTCATATATCCGTAGATATCGTTTTCTAAACCAGCGTAACCCGACGTCTCAAAAAGTTCGACGTTCTTAGGCTCAATTTGAAAAATTCGTTTAGCGTATTCAATAACCTCGCTTTTTGTAACCACCCCACCACGCGCGAGCGTGATTGGGTATAAAAGGTACAATTTTTCCGAAAAACTCATAAGCGAAACACCGACGTTTTCGCGCTCGCGCTTGTTAATTATTTGAATTTTTGGTTCGATAATGCACTTATAGGCTTCCATTTTGATTAAATCACGGTCGGTAAGAAGTGCAGTGTCACTTTTTGCTTCAGGAACGTCACCGTATAGACCTATTGCGAATAAAATCTTAGCCTCTCTTTGTTTTACACTCTTAAAGTCGCCCATGTAAACGACGTCAGAAAATAGTGGAAGCACTGAAACTTCACTTGCGCTCGTTGCGACGGTGAATAGATTTTTAAACTCTGAAACAGTCATTTTTCTGTCGCCGACAATATTTTCAATCTCGCTGAAAACTCGTTCAATTTTTTTGATAGCTTGCGTGTTGACGTTTGCACGCTCGAAAAAACCAAAGTTTACAAGCTCCCTTCCAAGCTCGCTTGCTTTTTCTACAGCTTTCGAAAGCGTTAATATTTCACGGCAAGCTGAAATATATTCGCGCGCAGTCGATTTGCTTCTAAACGGCTCGACAAGCTGCAAGACGCGAAGCCTAATATCTTCAACCTGATCTCCGTCAATATTTTTAAACGGCACTTTCATAGTTTTTCTTGAAATTGCATTTTCGTTTATATATCTATCTATCGCGTTGTATTCTTCTTGAGTGCATATAAGTCGTTCAGAACATAAGCTTAGCACTGCTTTTGGCAAGTAGTTTTGACGAAGCACTTCAAGACAAGATAAAATCAGCCTAATTACAGGGTGCGACTCCATCGTGTCTTTAACGTCAACGTAAACGGGAATTTCATAGGTTTTGAAAACGTCTAAAACGAGCTCTTGATACTCGCTAGGATTAAGGGTAGCTATTGCAAAATCTTTATATCTTTTTTTGTTTTTTACCACTTCATAGCGTATACGTTTTGCTACGGTTTCCACTTCTTGAAGCTGTGTTTTAAGTTCTAAAATATTGACTTTATCGCTATATACGGCGTCTTTTTTAGAAAACTCGGGTGAAAACATACCCTTTTCAATAGCAAGCGCTTCGGGTAAATACCCGTCGTTATCTTCACAAATTTTAGCGCTTGGGAAAATACCGGATACGCGACTTACTATCTCGTTAGTATAAAATTCGCCGTTCCCCTTTAAAAGCACGAAATCGGCATTACAAACTTTTTCTACCGCTTCGAAAATATCGACAATCTGGCGCGTGACAGACGAAAAGCCACTAAATATTACCTTTGCGCCCTTTAAGCTTTCGTCACCCTCGACAAGCTTTGGAATAAGCGCGAAAAAGTTGTTGCTGTCGTATAGCTCGTTATCCTTTAGATAATTTTCATAAGCGTCGTAAATTTTATAAATATCGGTTAACTTGGTTGCAAATGCGCCATTTTCACCTTCGATAACTTCTTTTAAGTCGTCTGGGCTTACTTTCGCGCTTTTAAGCTGAGCGATAAGCTTATAGACGTTTTCACTTAGCTTTGGGCTTCCTTTAAGCTTAATTCGCTTAAGCTCTCCTGATAATTTTGCGATAATACTGTAAACCACTAATGACGATGCACTTTTAGAAAGTGCGTTTATATTGGTTATTCGAGTGGAAATGTATCTAGAAAAAGACGTTACGAAAACGTTAAAAGTACCACCCGTTTCGTTAGCAATAGCCCGTTCTAACATAAGCGAGTTTTTGTCTTCACAAAAAACGAAACACTTCTTATCAAGGTCGCTTGCGTACGGCGCAGAAAGCTTAGCAGTTATTTGCGCTAATTTTTCGTTTGTTTTTGCTGTGTAAATTACCATAAAAAGTTATCCTATCGTTTGTTGAAATCATTATACCATATTTAGCGAGACAATATTGTGTTTTTACATAAATTTTTTTTACTTTTTTTTAAAATTGTGTTATACTAACAAAAAAAGATATAAAAATAACAATAATAGGGCAAAATAATGAAAAAAATTGTAACTTTATTAGCAACGTTAATCTTAGTATTTTGTTTGTTTGGCTGTTCAAAAGCAAAAGTTTCGCTTTTTACTGCGTCTAACTTTTTAGACACGCCGTCAAACCACTCGATATCTTCTGTGAACGAAACGCTTACTTACAAGGTTTCGTATAAGCAAGCAGAAAACGAAAACACGCTCGTCATTTCAATAGACAGCCAAAAATCAACCTATACGACCGTTTTAACAAACACGACTTATAACGAAAAAGCATGCTATTTGCTTGAAACAAGTCTTAATATGGTTGGTGAGATTGATAACGCGGGACAAAAAACGGCACTAAACGATACAATCACTACAAAGTGCTATTTCTTAGGCGTTGAAAATTCGCTTAGCCCACTTTACAGTGAAAGAACTGTTAAATCTAACTCTATCGTCAGAACTAGCGCAGTCAACGCAGCGGCACACACCTACGAGGTCGGCTTTTACGATTACAACGTAAAAACTGTATACGAAAACAACACGGCAAAAGTTAGCCTTACAGTAAACCAAAAACCTGATAGCGACAATAACTTCGTTTCATACGAAAACCACGAATTTTCTAACGTCGACAATAAAATCGCTTACGTAGATAACGAGCTTTTGCTATTTGCTCCACGCGCTATGACTCTTACAAACGCAACTTCTAAGTCTTTCTATACAATCGATGCAGTCTCTGTTAAGAACCACAAAATGGCACTTTCGTCAATCGCGAGCGAGCCAACTAAAACCATCGCGCCTGAAAATTATTTCAACGGCATTGAAAAGGTTTTAGACGTTCTTTGCTATGGCGTCGCTTTTACAATCGACTCTAACGCTTCAGGAAGCTCAATCGTCGCCTACTATGCAGACGCTAACAACAAAAACGAGCGCGCGCGCATGATTATGGCAGAAACTTCAGCATCTTACGGCTTAGGTACTTATACCTACTCTATCACGCAAGCTAAAAATAATTAATTATCAATAAAATAGTTTCAAAGGGGGGTGCTCTATGCAAGAAAACGAAAACTTAAACGTTTCTCTACGTGACTATGCCACCGAGCTTTTGACCATTATCCGTAGCGATTTAACAAACGAAGAAGTTAAAGAGCAACTTGAGAATTACCACGAATCGGACATTGCTGAAATCATCCCCGAACTCAATAAAGAAGAACGCTTAAGGCTTTATAAGCTTTTAGGCGACGAGTTTTTGAGTGAAATCTTTTCGTATCTCGACGACGTTGAAGACTTCGTTGAAGAGCTTTCTAACGAAAAAGTCGCAGACATTATCGAGGAGATGGACACAGACGACGCTGTCGAAGTCTTAGAAGAACTTGACGATGAAAAACGTCAAGAGATTATCGAACTTCTCGACGAAGAAACGGTAAGCGAAATTAAACTTATCGACAGTTATCCTGACGACGTTATCGGCTCGCGCATGTCCACCAACTTTATCACTATCGACCACGCCTTTTCGGTAAAGCAGGCAATGCGTAGCGTTGTCGATCAAGCTGCTGAAAATGATAATATCTCAACCATTTACGCAACCAACCTTGACGGAACGTACTACGGCGCAATTTCACTTCGCGACCTGGTCGTTGCCCGTTCAACCGTCGTTTTAGACGACATTATAAGTACGGCGTACCCTTTCCTTTATGCAGATGCTAAAATTGACGACTGCATCGAAACACTTCGCGACTACTACGAAGACTCGATCCCGCTACTATCTAGCGATAATCGCGTTATAGGCGTAATTACAAGCTCGGAACTTGCAGATATCGTCGGTGAAGAAATTGAAGAAGACTACGCGCGCCTAGCTGGTCTTACTGAACAGGAAGACTTGGAAGAACCACTATTTTACTCTGTTAAAAAGCGCATGCCGTGGCTTATCGCGCTTATGTTTTTAGGACTTTTGGTTTCTTCTCTTATCGGTTCGTTCTCAACCGTTATAACGCTACTTCCGATTTTAGTTTGCTTTCAATCGCTGATTTTGGGTATGTGCGGTAACGTCGGCACGCAAAGCCTAGCTGTAACTATCAGGGTTATCACAAGTGGAACGCTAGAGAAAAAAGAACGAAACCGATTGATTTTTAAAGAACTTAGAATTGGTCTTGTGAACGGTCTTTTAATAGGCGTTATGTCAGCGCTCATTTGTTCACTATATATCTATTTCGTTGTTGGCGACGTTTACGGCATTTCAAATTATTTGCAAAGTTTAGAAATTTCTGCCTGCATCGGCGGGGCACTACTTGCATCTATGACGGTTGCAAGCTTAGCGGGAACGCTTATCCCACTTCTATTTAAGAAAATAAAAATAGACCCAGCAGTTGCATCAGGTCCACTTCTTACGACGATTAACGATATGATAGCAGCCACCGTTTACTACGGTCTTGCGTGGATATTTTTAATCAAAATTTTAGGAATTTAATAAAAATTTAACGCGATAATCGGCTTATAGCTCGATTATCGCGCTTTTTTGCTTTTTAACTATTAAAATAACATATTATAAACGTTGGTTACTTCAACTCTAAGTCGAATATAATCTTCTAGGAATTGATAATGAAGCCTTCCCTTTTCTGCTGTGAAACCTACGTTAAACTCTTCTATGGTAAAGCCGTCGCTTATCAAAATTCGTTTTATTTCTTCAGGTGCTGTATTAAGCGAAATACCATTAAAATAAATTGATGGATCCGTTATATATATCCATGAAATGTGCTGCTCTTTGCTTGAATAATCCGGATAAGACGTAACAGTGTAAATAACACAATGTTCAGGGTCATTTTGATGCCCACCTTCACTTATTATTGGCTCATATCCTAACCCATAATAATCGCTTCCACCAAAATGCCCGTATTTTTCTACGTGCAAAGACCAATCAAAGCCGTCGACGTTATCACCAAGCCAAAATTCTAAATTCGTATCTGGTCTAACAATCACTTCGGCAGGTGGAATTTCTATACTATTATCAAATTTTGAAGTATCGCTTTTTGATGACTTGGAGTCACTGACCGACGAATTTTTAGTAGTTGATTCCGCCCAAGGCTTTTTAGTTGAAAGGTAAACTGTATCTTTTTCAACTTTATAATAAATTCGTTGAGTACTAGCAATTCTTACAAACTCTTCTGGTAATCTTTCATTTGTGTTTTGCCCTTCAATGAAAAATGCAACATAACCTGTATCCTTTGTAAATAAATCCTTAGGTATTGTTAAAACTTCTGAAAAATTATATTTTTTGATATTTACGAACAACTTCTTTTCTGTTTCTATCCTATATTTTTCTGAAACAAACTCTTCTTGAACATGCTTTATTTCATACACATCACCGTCATCATTTTTAAAGCATGTACGAAACGTTGGATAATGGTCACCATTTTCAATATGAAACTCTAAATTTTCAGGAAAATCACCACCATAATAAAAAGTAAGAGTAACATCGTTAATATCAAAAGCATTTTTTTCACTTTTTACTGCACACGTTATCATCGGACTTTCATCGCTGTTTGAAATTGAAAAACCACTTTCTATGCCGTTGTCAAATAAATTATCCACTATTGGCCCAGCAATTAGCATTATCAATATTGGCGTTGCAATCACGATCACCAAAAAAACTGCGCAAATAGAAAGGGCAAGGTTTTTATTTGTGCGAGCTGGCAAAACTTTTGGCTCTTTATTGCGATATTTTTTCAAGTCGGTGTTTTGTCCAGCCGAAGTTGAATTTACGTATTCATTTAAAATTTCGTCAAGTCTTTTATCGTCCATAATCTTTACCCCCTATCTATATGTTCAAGTTCTTTTTTCAAAAACTCAAGCGCAGATTTTTTCAAATTAAACGCTTTACTTTTTGATATTTTTAATTCTTTTGCAATTTCGCGAATTGTTTTTTGCCCAAAATACGTCTCTTGTATAATTATTTTTTCAATATCTGTCAGCTTAGAAATTGCAATAGAAACGTCATATCTTAACTGCTTTTTATCAAGTTCTTCATCAAACGAAGAAATTTGAGTATAATCGACAAATTGAGCAGTCGCCTTTTTATCTTTATTTATCGCGTGATAGCGATTTATTGCCATATTGGTTAAAACTTTCGATAAATAGCTAAATCCGTTTTGAAAAAAGTGAAACTTTCTCGCAATTTTTACGATATCCGACCAAAAGTCTTGAACAAGGTCGCTGGCATCATGTTCATTTTTTAGATACTTTAGCGCAATATATCTAAGCGTAGGTGACATTATTTCATAAAGAGTGCAAACACTGTTTTCGTCGCCGTGCGCTATCTGAGATATTAACTTGTTAATTACTTGTACTCGACTTTTTTCCATATCAGCACCCCTTTCTATAAACTATAACAAATAAATTTGCCATTTGTCCATAGAAAATAAAAAAATTAAACAAAAAACTTATAGCGCTACTGAACAAAAATGCACAAAAGTGAAAAATCTTTCAGTATACTGAACAAAAAAAATAACGCGGTAATCGGCTTATAGCTCGATTATCGCGCTTTTTATTACTTAATTATGTTTTCGACGAATTTTTCCATTTCGTCTACTTCAGCAAACTCGATTTGACCACCGTCAGCCATATCGGCAAGACTAGAGTCTATTGGCAAGCGACAAATATTTTTAATATCGTACTTTTTAGCGGTATCTTCGGTTTTACCCTTACCAAAGATAAAATGCTGTTTGCCACAGTCTGGACATTTAAAATAAGACATATTTTCAACAATACCTAAAATTGGAACGTGCATAAGTTCAGCCATTTTTACAGCCTTTTCAACTATCATTGAAACGAGTTCTTGTGGAGAAGTTACCACGATTATACCGTCGATAGGAAGCGATTGGAACACGGTTAGTGGAACGTCGCCCGTTCCCGGTGGACAGTCAACGAACATCGTGTCAACGTCACCCCACAAAACGTCGGTATAGAACTGCTTGACAGCCCCTGCAATAACCGGGCCACGCCAAACGACAGGATCTGAATCGTTTTGAAGAAGCGAATTGATTGAAATTATTTCAATTCCACTACCTGTTAAAACAGGTAAAATTCCATTTTCAGTAGCAACTGCTTTTTGAGTTGCACCAAAAACTTTTGGGATAGACGGACCTGTAATATCTGCATCAATTACGGCAACCTTTTTACCTTGGCGCTTAGCATAAACTGCCATAAGCGAAGTTACCATACTTTTACCTACGCCACCTTTACCAGAAATTACTGCATAAATTTTCTTAATTGACGAAAATTCGTTTGCTTTTTCTTTTTCTATTTTAGACGCGCAAGTTGAGCTAGACGAACAACTTGCACAATCGTGATTACAATTTGAACTCATTTTATCACCCACATTATTAATGAAATGAAAGCCTACGACTTTCATGATTTGACAATCTGTCGATTGTCATAAATTGTAAGCCTTCTTAATGCGTACGGCTTACATGAATTGCAAAACTGAGTTTTGCATTATGGTCGTGAACGCTCGCGCGTTCCGAAATTAACATATAATTTTTTCTAAGGATTTTTGTTAATTATATAACTTACACCTCATCCGTCGCTTTGCGACACCTTCCCCTCAAGGTGAAGGCTTAGGTCGTTACGTATTGTTCTTTCAATCGCCGTACTTATTATATGGTAAAAAGACTTAGAAACAAGCAAGACAAGGCTCGCTTTGAGTAGACGGACGAGATTAACCTTGTCGGTTATCTCGGTCGTATGCTCAAAGCAGAAACGCAGTATTGCGCCGTTTATAAGGCTTTTAGCCGTCTTTTAAATCAGCCAACTTCTCTTCTTTATTATTCTCGATATAATCTAAAATCTCGTCGATATCGTCCATAATTTTATAAAGCTTTGCTACGTTTTCGCGAATAAAATTCTTTTGGATAGCAATCTTTAAAAATTCGTCGAGTTTATCGTAAAAACCGTCGATATTGAATAAAATTATAGGGCATACGTGACGACCTAATTGTTTATTAGTTAAAACGGAGAAAAGCTCGTCGTAAGTACCAATTCCACCGGGCGCGATAATGAACGCTTCAGAATTTTCTTCCATAAGCTCTTTTCTGTCGTGCATAGTTTTAGTATAGATTAAGCTTGTGCACTCGTCATAAATTTCTTCTATTTCACCCGTTTGGAAAAAGCGTGGAATAAAGCCTAGAACATCGCCGTTTCCAGCTTTCGTACCGCGCGCAGATGCTCCCATAACACCGTGACCGCCACCACCGTAAACGAGAGAGTGACCACGCTCTGCCATTTTTTTAGCAAGTTCATAAACGCGGGATTTATAAACGTCTGCTATGTTTTCGCTTGCCGAGCCGTAAATACAAATCTTCATAAAAACACCTATTATACTGACTATTATACGCAAAAAAACAAATAAAATTTACATATTAAGTCTATTACATATAATTATAGTAAATCTTACTAAAAAGTCAAGCAAATGCAAAATACAAAGTACAAAAATGCAAAATTACAAAAAACAGTTTACAATCGTTAATTTCTATGGTATAATACCATTTACAATAATATTATAGGAGTGTTTATGGAACCCGAGCCTGAACCGAACTCTATTTCGGTATACGTAATTGTAATTATTTGTTTAGTTATTTTATCTGCTTTTTTCTCAGCAACGGAAACGGCGTATTCGTCGCTTAATCGCGCCAGACTTAAGCTTAAAGCGTCTGAAGGTGGAAAAAGCGCGCGCCTTGCACTAAGTTTGTCTGAGAAGTTTGATAAAATTTTATTTACTATTTTGGTTGGCAATAACATTGTAAACATTACCGCGTCAACCGTGTCAGCACTACTTTTTACTAAACTTTTAGGGCCAAGCATCGGCTCTGTAATGTCAACGGTAGTGCTTACCATCGTTATTTTGATTTTTGGTGAGATAACGCCCAAACTCGTGGCAAAAAGTATTCCTGAGAAATGGGCAATACTCGTAAGCCCGATACTTAAGTTCTTTATAATTATTTTATACCCTATTTGCTTTATCTTCAACGGACTTAAGTGGATACTTACGAAAGTCTTTAAGCTTAAGGATTACGACGTTATTACCGACGAAGAATTAAAAACGTACGTTGAAGAAGCAAACGAAGACGGAACGATTGAAGACAGCGAGTCAGAGCTTATTTCAAACGCGATAGACTTTCACGACTGCGAAGTTGGCGACATTTTAGTACCACGCGTAAACGTAGTAGCCGTTGCGATTGATATGCCGATGCTTAAAATAAAAAACGTATTTAAGAAAAACGCGTACTCTCGCCTACCGGTGTACGACGGAACGATTGACAAAATCGTTGGTATGATACACGAAAAAGACTTTCTTAATGCGTTTGAGCGTGGGGATACGAATCTTCGTGGTATCGTTAAAAAGACGGCGCTTGCAACCGAGCACATGCGAATTTCAACCTTACTTCGCAGTATGCAAAAGTCAAAAGTTCACCTTGCAGTCGTCGTTGACGAATACGGTGGAACGCTAGGTATCGTAACGCTTGAAGATATTTTAGAAGAACTTGTCGGTGAAATTTGGGACGAACACGACGAAGTCGTCGAATATTTTGACAAGATTGACGAAAAAAATTACCGTGTTGACGGTAACGCCGAAATTGGCGACTTTTTCGAACTATTCTCAATCGACCCATCAAAACACGAATGCGATTCGCAAACGGTTAGCGGTTGGGTTATTGAAAACCTTGGTGATTTACCTAAGAAGAACGACTCTTTTGAGTTTGAAGGCTTAAGAATAATCGTCAACCACTGCTCGCAAAAGCAGGTTTACGAAATTAAAGTCGTGATTATGGACGACGATGACGAAGAAGACGACTAAAACCGCCTTAAAAGGCAACGATAATCGACCTATTTAGCGGTTATCGTTGCCTTTTGATTATTTTTCTACACATTGACAATAATATTTAAAGGGGGAAAACTATGGCTAAAAAAATTGGTTTATGCTTGGGCGCTGGTGGCGCACGTGGGATTAGCCACATCGGCTTTTTGCAAGCACTTGAAGAAAACAATATACCTATTGACGTAGTTACAGGTTGTTCAATGGGCTCGATTATCGGCGCAATGTATCTAAAAGGCTATTCCCCGAAAGAAATGCTTGATATTGCGCTAAAACTTAAAAAAGGCGATATTATCGATTTGTCAATGAATATTATGCGAAACAAAGCGATTTTAAAATCCCAAAAAATGGATAAGCTTTTGGATAAATATTTAGGAGAAACAGATTTTTCCGACCTTAAGAAGCCGTTCTGTTGTATCGCGACCGACCTATACTCAGGCTCGATTATCCCCTTTTGCGAAGGCGACGTAAAATTTGCAGTAAGGGCAAGTTGTTCAATCCCCGTGGGGTTTACGCCCGTTCCGTATAAAGATATGCTACTTGTTGACGGTGCAATACGAAACAGAATTCCCGTAGCTGAGGCAAGGCATCTTGGTGCAGATAAAGTTATTGCGGTGGACGTTTTAGGCGAACTTCCTGAAACTGGCGGTATACACAACGTTTTTACGCTAGGTTTTCGCGCACTTGATATTCTGTCCGTTCATATCAATCTTTTTGAAGAAGAAAGCCAACGCCCTGAACTTTTACTTGTGCCACGACTTGGTAAAACGAGTCAATATAAAGTTGAAAATCAACAATTCTGCTATGACCGTGGTTACGAGATCGCAATCGAAAATATGGATAAAATTAAAGAACTAGTCAAATAATAAAAAATTAAAACGCGATAATCGTCGTATAAGGCGATTATCGCGCATTTTTTACTTTTTAATAATATATTCGTAAAGCTGAAAACAAGTAGCTCCTTCGACGTTTCTCTTAAGATCAAACGCACCTGCCGACTTAAAACCAACCGACTCGAAAAGTCGCATAGCCTTTCCGTTTACAAGCGTACAGTCAGCCCTTACGGCTTTAGCGCCAAACTCTTCTGAAAGCTTAATTGCGTATTTTACAATATGTCTTGCAATGCCTTGACTTTGAAAATCTTTCTGTACCGCAAGCGCGTGAATAACGAAATATTCACCGTACTTTAAATTTTTCGACCATCTTCCAACGCTATAGTCCCCGTCAGCATCTAAAGAAAGCGTAAATGCTGCGATAATTTTCCCTTCATGACGTACAGAAAATAAAGTTTTTTCCGTAACAGCTTTTTCTAAGTAGTCGCGGGCAGGATATACACCCTTTTTCCAGCGTGGTAGGTTTCCAGCCTCTACAACTTCGTCAATAATTTGGTCGTAAAACTTAGTAATCTCGTCAAGCTCAGACGAAGTAACTTCTTCGACTGTTAAGTCGGTAAGATTTTTACCCGTTCTCTTTTTAAGCGCAACCACCTTATAACGAGTTGTAAAAACGACCGCCATTATGCCTATTATCAACAAAACGACAGCAATAAATAAAGCAATAACAACCCAATAAACCGTTTGCATGCTTGCATCGACTTCCGCCTGAGCGTTTAAGTTTATTATAAAATTAATACCGACAGCCATAAGGAGTACGAGTAATATCCCCGCTATTATTGTGAAGACTGTAAGGTCTATGGTAAAAAAACGCTTTCCTTTCATAATATCACCATAATCATTTTATCACAATTTGAAATATTGTCTACTGTTTTTTACGTGTAATTTTGTTTTTTTAATAATAATTAAAAAGCACGGGCGTGGAAATTCCACGCCCGTGCCAATTTATCTTTTCCCCCTGACAATCATTCTATAGAATAATGATTTGAAAGTGAATTTTCTATACGTAGCCTTATGGCTACTCGATATGCAAAAACTTAGTTTTTGCTCGATATGCGAAACTGTCGTTTCGCTCGATATGTTGCTTACGCAACTCGATAGCAATTTTTCAAATTGCGTAAAGGTCGCGAACGCTATCGCGCTCCGAAATTAACATATAATTTTTTCTAATGATTTTATTAAATTATTAGAACAGTCCGCCCTTTTTAAACCTTTTAAAAGACTTAGAAACGAGTAAAAGAAGGCTCGCTAAGTTCGGCAGGATTCAATAGACCTTGTTGGTCATTGAAGTCTGACAAACTTAGCAGTAACGCACTTTTACGAAGTTTATAAGGCTTTTATCTATCGTAATAACCA
>JAFQWV010000013.1 GCA_017407325.1 Clostridia bacterium
GATGCAGTTCCTTTGGTACAAATCGTATATATCCGTTTAATTACCGAAGTTGAATGTCGTAGAGAACGTGGATTACACGGTAATAATAAAGCGGCAGACGGCTTATATACCGCTGTGGAGAAGCTTGCAAAGCGTGTAAATATATCACCCGAAGAATATTACGAAAAGCGTATTTATCCTATCATAGTTAATATTCGTACTAGACGAATAAAGCAGTTTTACCGCTTCTATTCGGGCAAGACACTAAAAAAATTAAATTATTTTTAAAAATTTTTCAAATTTACTAATATTTTTCTTCTTCTCGTGGCTTATAAGTGGAGGGAGCAATTCTGAACGATGACCTAATTAACAGGTTGTCGTTCTTTTTTGTCCCTTAACAAACAAAAAGGAGGTGAAAAATGACTAATTGGAATTACGAATACTATGAAAACCCTATAAGGGACAAGCACGCTACTATTTCCGTTCTCACGTTCAAGAAAGATGAACTGTCTGAACAAGACGATTATCTTAAAAAAGTTGAACAAACTTACGAAATTAAGTGGTTAAAACCTATGTTATCTAATTTTGAACAAGAATGGATACGAATTAAAACCAAACACAACGCAAGATTTTTTAATCGCGGTAAGAACATCGCATTAGAATGTTTGCAGTTTGGTGGCAACCACGAATTTTGGGATGATTTCCCCGATGAATACGAAATATTAGCGTATTTCAAAAGATGCTATGCTTTTGCAATCGAAACTATTGGCTACAAGCAAACTGATACGAACATCATTTGCGCCATTATCGTTACCGAGCCAAACCGAAGAAACCTTTTCGTGTATTACTTGCCACTAACGAACAGTTGGCAACGAAAGGTTTGCGGAAACGAATTTTCTCAATGTGGAAGTAGATTGCAACTGCGAAATGATAACGGCGAGCCTATTTATCGCACAATATATAGCGACGTAAAGCCACTACTTTGCCACTCTGAATTTTGGAAACAGCGTGGCGGTTTAACGTCTTATTCTGACCTACAAGAGAGATTTTACAACGAAATATCTTATAGGTACGGAGCTGAACGTGGCGAAAGTTTGTCAAGATTAAAGTACACGTCTAAAGAACAGATTAAACGCTTTAATCGTAAAGAAGGCGATGACTACGACGTTATGCCTATAACTTCGGACATTTGGATTTAACTGATGCCAAGTGTCTATTTATTTTATCAGTACATAACCAAAAAAATTAAGGAGGAAAATTGTGGTTTATGGTTAAAGATTTACTAACAAACACAACGCATCTATTGAGATGTAGTTTATTGGTGTTCTGCCATCAGGAAAGAGGACATTGTATCCGCACAAATAAAAAATTAAGGAGATTTGAAAAGACATTATTTAGACGAATTTAACAAGGTGGAAATTGATCTTTCCACCAACGAAGTGGCAACTTCGCCACTTGAATTAGATGATGAAACACTAACAGCAAGCGCTTCTGTGCTTGCGAATATGTTATTAGACTTCGTAAGAGATAACGGCTCTTACGATAGTCTAACAGCAAAGAACGTTTTTAGAAAGGAGAACAAACAATGAAAAAAGCAGTAATCTACGCAAGATTTAGTTCGCACTCTCAAACTGAGCAATCTATTGAAGGTCAATTACGTGAGTGCTACGACTTTGCAAAGCGAAGCGACATTACAATTGTTGGCGAATACATAGATAGGGCTTTAACGGGAACGTCAGATAAACGTCCACAGTTTCTTAAAATGATTGAAGATAGCAAGAAAAAGAACTTTGAGTACGTTTTAGTTTATCAATTAGACCGCTTTGCCCGTAATCGTTACGACAGCGCCAACTACAAAGCAAAACTAAAGAAAAACGGCGTAAGAGATTTGTCTGCTAAAGAAAACATTACCGACGATGCAAGCGGAATACTCGTGGAAGGTATGCTTGAAAGTATGGCGGAGTAGTACTCCGCCGAA
>JAFQWV010000014.1 GCA_017407325.1 Clostridia bacterium
ACGCAACGCGATATGCGAAATATATTTCGCGCGATATGTTGCACTACTTTTGTGTAGCGCAAAGCGATATGCAAAAACTTTGTTTTTGCGTTAGACACCTCATCCACCGCAAGCGGTCCCCCTTCCCCTCAAGGGGAAGGCTGAACGTCATTCTGAGCGAAAGCGTAAGAATCTCTAAAGTGCGTTGTGGGTTGTTTTAGTGTTTGGGTGTTAAAAGTGCTCGGTTAGTTCTTTAGAGATTGCCACGCGCGATAAATCGCGCTCGCAATGACATTATGGGGGTAAATAAAAATCGCGCTCGCAATGACATTATGGGGGTAAATAAAAATCGCGCTCGCAATGACGGGTTTTGTTTGTAGCCTAACGGCTGGCGCAGATGATTTGAAGATTACATCTTCATGATTTGAACGGCAAGCCGTTCGTGATTTGAAAGCAGGCTTTCATGATTTGCAAATCTAAGATTTGCATTATTGTCGCGCGTTTTTTTAAAACGCCGTCTTATTATATAATATTTTTCAGTCCTTAAAAAAAACTATATGTTAATCACGGAACGCGTAGCGTTCACGACCGAAATGAAAAAACTCGTTTTTTCAAATCATGCAACAAAAGTTGCAAATCATGCTAACTGACAAGTTAGCAAATCATGCAAGCAAACGCTTGCAAATCATCAAAAAAAGCCTTTCGTGAACCGAAAGGCTTTTTAGAGTTTTGTTAATTATGCAGTAAAGTCGCTTGTTTTGTAGATTTGTACTTGACGACCTGCATCACCTGCTACCCACCATACCTTAACGGTTGCAGCACCGGTTGTAGTAAATTTAACTGCGTTAGTTATAACGCCTGAAACGGTTTGAGTTTTTCCACCAAAGTTAATTCTTTGGGTGCCGCTAAAACCGTCAGAGAACGTTTTATTGCTTGCGTTTACAGCAGTCTTATTAGTCGCACAAATAAGCGAGAAATAATTATCTGTTCCACAAACAATTTCTTCACCGTCAAGCTTAGATGGGGTTTCGCCGTCTGCTTGAAGTTTTTCAAACGCTTGTAAATCGCTTGCGTTTAAAACGTAAGTTTGATCGCCTTCGGTTACTTCAATTTTGAAGATATAGTTAGAAGCCGCACCACCAAGATAGTAAGTTCCTGCGTCAACAGTAGTTAATTCAGAAATATACATTTCATTTTTAACAGATTCTACAGTTGTTACTAAATTTTCAACAGGTTGTTCAGGTTCGGTACCCGGTTGTTCAGGTTCAGTACCTGGTTGTTCAGGTTCAGTACCTGGTTGTTCAGGTTCAGTACCCGGTTGTTCAGGTTCGGTACCCGGTTGTTCAGGTTCGGTACCCGGTTGTTCAGGTTCAGTACCTGGTTGTTCAGGTTCAGTACCCGGTTGTTCAGGTTCAGCATCGTCAACGATATAAGCTGAAATGCTTGCGCGTTCTTCTGTGTTATAGCAGCTGTAAACGTTAGCGTCAGTTAAGAACTTGTATTCAGCATCAGCAGTTGCTTGAGTGTCAGCGATAGCTTGTTCAGCAACGTATTTAGCAGTTCTAGTTACAGTGTTAGCAATAACTGCGTTAGAGCCAACAGAAACGTTGAATTCGCTTACGTATTCGTTAGTCATTTTAGCAACGGCAACTACAGAGTAAATAGTCATCTTGTCGCCGACAGCAGTCTTGGTAACCGTAGGAGTAGCGGTTGCGCCAGCAAGTTTAACGTCATTAGAAACAGTTACAACGTTGTTAGTGATAAGGTTTTCAAGGATAACTTGAGCGTTCAACGCGTTTACGTAAGACGTAAATCTCATTGACTTGTCAGTACCGATAACCTTGATAGCCGCGCCGTTTACAGCACTTGCGTTGAGATATAATGCGTAGTAGCAAGTATCTTTAACTGCAGGAGCGCCAACGTTTAGAAGTTCAGCGCCTTCTTTAGTCGTCCAGCCGTAGAACTTGTAGTCAACGCCGTCAACAGTCTTAGTTACAGGAAGGGCTGGTAAAGTCTTATCTTCTTCGCTTGCAATAAAGATTTCGCTACCGCCGTCGTCAATGATAACGTAACCGATATTGAACGAACCGCTGTTAGACGAAGAAGAAATTGAGTGAGTACCAGCAGCTAAATCGAACGAAAGAACGTGGATTTGGTTAACTGGATAAGTTGCAACGTCAAGGTCTAAACCACCGCTTGCCGCGCCACCGTCGAGTTTAACGGCTAAATCTTTTTGATAAGTGATAGCAAAAGTAACTTTTGCAGGGCTTGTAAGTTCAAAACTCATAGAACCGTTCTTAATCTTTTGACCAGCTAAGCCGTTCATAGTATCAGGAGCGACAGTACCAGTAAGCGTAAAGCCACGGACTGAACCTGCGCTAGATACAGCATAGTCAGCCCAGTTAGTAGAACGAGCGACAGATGCTGCAACGTAAGATTTAACTAAAACGTTTGCAGTAATCGTTTCACTTAACGCGCCCTTAGTATAAAGGTCAGTGAAAGTAATAGTACCAGTTACTTGTTGAGCAGTAGTAACGCTACCGTCAAGAACGAGTGAAGTCGTATCCCAAGCTACGTCGAGTTCAACAGTTGCAGGTTCTCCGTCTTTATCAGAGTAAGAAGCAACTACTTTTGAAGGAAGTGGAATAACGTTTGCGCCTACAAATACGTTAACATCAGAAACTGGGTTGATTGAAGTCATTTCGTAGTTGTAAACTTCTACAGAAAGTTTAGCAGAAACGTCTTGACCGAGTTGTAAAGTGTTTTCGTCGAAGGTTAATTCACCAACGTATTCGTTAGTACCAATTAAAGTCCAGTCGATATTTGCATTTTCGAAAGAAACTACAAGTTCAACAGAAGAAGTGTCAGATAAAGTAGCAGTTGCTACGGTTGGTAAACTTGCAGTTTGACCAAGTTCTACTGAAACGCTTGAAACAGCGATTTCCGTGATAGTCATCTTTTCTGCCAAAATCATTACTTTGATAGAAACGATAGTATCAACGCTTGCATCAAAGTTGTATTCTACAGTATCAACAACGTTAGAAATAGCACCTTCGAGAGTGTAAGTTCCTACTGCGTAAGTTGCAGTTTCAAGTGATGCGATAGCATCAGCCCAGTCGATAGCTAAAGTAACGTCACTACCGTCGCCAAGCTTTGCTGAAACGCTTGCAGGTAAACCGATAATTTCAGAAATTCCTTGAGCTAATAGTGCGTTGTCAAGGTTTTCTTTAACGATAATGAAATCGTTTAAAGAATTAGTTGCTACAGAAGTGATTAAAGCTTTGTAGATTGCGAAAAGTTCTACGCTTTCAGTCATAACGATCGTATCGTTTGCTACGTAAGAAGTGCCTTGACCGTCTGCTTGAGTGTTCCAACCGATAAATTCGTAACCTGCTTTAGTAGGTACTGCGCTTGATACGGTTGCGTTCGAATTCTTTTCGTATTCGCTTGACGCTGGAGCGTTTTCACCACCGTTAGCGTTGTAGCTTAATTCCATAAGCTCAGGAACGATTGCCTTAACTCTGATTGCAGTTACGTAAAGGTTGTTATCGTTTGATGCTTGAATATAGTAAACACCACCTGTCGTTCCGTTGTAAGTAGCAGTTGCTACGGTTGGAGCGTTTGCAGTTAATGAATTGTCGTCTGTATTAGTTGTAGTTGCACTAATATCCGCAGAACCAACGGTAGCCGTTCCGTTAGTAATTTGAATAGAGCCTTCTTTTCCTGTTGAGAAACCAGCTGCGTCAACTTCGATAGAAATCATAGTTGCTGTTTCAGGAACAGTGATTGAAATTGCACCAGCAGTTCCTTTATTAAGCTTAATCATTGGTGCAGTTTGTGGGTGACCGCTATCAGAAGAAGAACCGTTTTCTGCCTTAATGATAATACCGTTTTTAGCACCTAAAACTTTTTCAATATAAACCGTAGTCCAGTTAACGCCGTATTCAGAACCGTCAGTATACGCTACCCAAGTGATTTCAGTTTGGTTGATAACGTTAATAGTTGCAACTACAGGAACGTTTGCACTATTTGCAACTGATGCGTCTAAAGTTAACGCACCGCTGATAGTTTGAGTTCCGAGCGCGCTCGTGTCGATTGCGTTACCTTCGTTCCATGAAACTTCAAGCTCTTTTTCGTAAGTTCCCATCGTTAAACTGTCTTGAACGGTAACAGTGATAGTATCAGGAAGATTTACGCTTGCGCCAACGCCTACGCTTTGTGAAACGCTTTCAACGGAGACGATTTCGTCTGCGTATACGTTGATTACTTGAGAAACGGTTACGCCGTCGCCAAGAACGTATTCACCAACTTCAACAGTACCGGTTAAGGTGTATTCGCCAACGGTATTTAAAGCGTAATCGCCAGCCCAAGTAACACCAAGTGAAACTTGTTGACCGTTTACGGTTGCTTCAACCGTAGTTGGTAATTCTACGCTTTCAGTTAAAGCGAGAACGTTGATAGTTTCAGGTGCAGTAATTGCTGTGATTTCTGGAGCAGTAGCAAGGATTGTTACGCTTACAGAAACCGTATTTTCAACGCCTTCAGCAAGTTTATAGCCGTCTGCAACGGTGATAGTACCGTTTACGGTTTGTGGATCAGTTACAGTTCCGTCGATAACTAGTGAAGTCGTATCCCAAGCAACTGCCATTTGTTTAGATCCGTCAACGGTTACAACTTCAACAGTTTCAGGAAGACCGATTGCTGCGATATCTTGCGGTAAAACCTTGATAATATTTTCAGCATCAACGATTTCACTGATTAAAGTGGTATACACTGCTGTAAATTCTACGTCACCACTTACAGAAGTTAAATCTAAAGTATCGTTAGGTTGGTATAAAGCTTCGCCAAATTTCCAGCCAGCAAATTCTTTACCTTCTGGAGCAGTTGGAGCAGCACCTACCGTTAAACTTGTTACAGTTAATTCAATTGTATCGTCTTCTGGAGCGTTCGTGCCGCTTAATGCGTCATATGAAACTTTTCTAACTGAAGGAGAAACCTTGAGAGAGAAAGAATCTGGTTTCATTTCGCCACCATACGTCAATAAAACAACGTAGTAGTTTGAACCGATAAGAGTTAATTCATTACCGGTAAAATCAAAAGACTGTTGACCTTTTACATCAACTTGTTCAGTAGCGTTTGGCTTAGAATAACAACGTCTACCGTCTTCAACTCCGCTTGCTGGAACAAACGCAAACCAACGACCGTCTGATCTCGAAGTTGTAACTATTGAAAACGTTCCGTCGTATCCTGCTGGAACAGGAATATAAACCTTTTCACCTACTTTAACTGAAAGATATTCCGACTTAAATTGTGCGTTATCTTTTGTGTCGCCAAATATCAATCCGTTGTCATCATTGCCATTTGCTAAGTAGTCACCTACTTTTACACTACTTGACGGACCTGTAGTAAAATCCCAAGTAGTCGTGTCGCCGTTAACAGTCATTACAGAGTAAGTAGTTGTTGCGGCTTTGGCAACTTTGTCGTTAGAAAAACTTGCAACGCCAATTGCAAATGACGCTACCATCACAAGCGACATTAAAGCGATTGCAAAATTTCTCATTTTTGCCTTAATCATTTTGTATTCCTCCATTATGATTTACAAATTATGGCGCGTGGGCGTAGCGCGCACACGCATACAATTATATGATATATTTTAAAACAAAATTATCGCGTTGTCAACGATTTTTTTTAATTTTTGATGCTGTATTATATATTTTATAAAAATTTGTACTTTATTAGAATAAATAAAAAAGGGCGATTTATTCGCCAAAAAAACTAAAAAATGGCGCGATAACCGTGCTATCGCGCCATTTTTTATTAAAATTCTATGTGTTTTATACCCTTTTTATCACTTCTACGGTACAAGACGATTTTATGACCTATTACGCAAACGACTTCAGCTTTTAAACTTTCTGCAAGCTCTATCGAAAAACTTTTTGCATCCATTTCTGCGTTGTTTAAAACCGTGATTTTTATAAGTTCGCGCGCATCGAGCATAGTGCTTAGCGACTCGATAAGATTATCACTTATTCCGCCCTTTCCGATTTGTGCAATCGGATCTATCGTTTGGGCAAGACTTCTTAAATTACTTCTTTGTTTTGTAGTGAACATAATTATATTCCTTTTCTTAATTTTTTAAATTTTTCCAAAAAAACGAGCGAGCGTTAATCAATGAACTCGAATTCGATTTCGCCGATAACTACGGTGTCGCCGTTTTTTACTCCTGCTTGTTTAAGTGCCTTTATAACGCCTTTATCGCGCAAAGTCTTTTGCATATAGCTTAAAGAATCCATATCGTCAAGCACGACGTTACGGGCAAGAAGTTCTGTTAAAGGACCTATAACGACATACGCGCCATCGTCGTCACGCTCGATTTCAAACAAGTCGTCGCTTGGTTTTTCGTAAGAGAATTCTTCGTACTCAATCGGTTGAAGCGGTGGTAATTCTTGCAATTTTTCATAAATTTCATTTAATAAATCCTGCAAGTTTTCTCCACTTATTGCCGAAATTTCAAAAATTTTCTCGCCTTTTAGTTTCTTTTTGAAAATTTTCAAATTTTCTTCTGCCCCAAAAATATCGCACTTATTCGCAACGATAATTTGTGGGCGTGAGCTTAATTCTTCGCTGTATTCTTTAAGTTCTTTATTAATTTTAACAAAATCATCGTACGGATCACGACCTTCAAGCCCGGATATATCGACCATATGAACGAGCAAACGCGTTCTTTCGATATGGCGCAAGAAATTGTGTCCAAGCCCAGCGCCTTGCGACGCGCCTTCTATAAGACCGGGGATATCTGCAACCACGAAACTGTCGTCAAAGTGTTTTACAACCCCTAGATTTGGAGAGAGTGTCGTAAAGTGATAGTTCGCAATTTTCGGCTTAGCGCCTGAAATTTTTGAAAGCAACGTAGACTTTCCTGCATTAGGGAAGCCTATAATTCCAACGTCTGCGATAATCTTTAATTCAAGGATAATTTTCTTAATCTCGGTAAGTTCGCCTTTTTGCGAAAAATGCGGTGCGTGACGGCGTGACGTACAGAAATGCACGTTTCCTTTACCACCCCTACCACCTTTTAGAACGAGTTTCTTTTCGCCTTCATAAAAGATATCACAAATAATTTTTCCGGTTTCCTTATCACGAACGACGGTGCCAAGCGGAACGCTTATATATAAATCTTCACCGTCTGCGCCGTGACATTTCTTAGGACCACCCTTACCACCGTCTTCTGCTTTAAATTTTTTTTGATATTCATAATCTATTAGACTGACTTTGTGCTTGTCCCCAATAACGTACACGTCACCACCACGGCCACCGTCACCACCGTCAGGGCCACCGTTTGAAACTCCTTTATAGCGGATAAACGACGTTGCACCGTCGCCACCGTTTCCCGATTTAATTGAAATAATCTCTCTGTCTACAAACATAATTTTTCTCTCAAATATTTCTGTTTTTTCTAATTTTTGCCTATTTTATCGACTTATAGACCGATATTTGTAATTTTTGCTTATTTTTTAACACCGACTTTTTTACAAAGCGATTCGACCTTACACGCACTACAATTTGGGTTTATCGCCTTACAAACTTTGCGACCGTGAAAGATGAGATAGTGGTGCGATTTCGACCAAAGACTTTTATCAATAACTTTGCACAAGTCATTTTCAACTTGGTCGGGATTTTTGCCTTTTGAAAGCCCCAATCTTTTAGCCACCCTAAAAACGTGCGTATCAACTGCTATCGCATCGCCAGAAAACGCTACGCTGTAAACGACATTTGCAGTTTTTCGTCCAACGCCGTCTAAGGTGAGTAAGCTTTCAAAGTCGGAAGGAACTTGTCCTGAAAACTTTTCGATTATATCTTTAGTCGCACTAAGGATATGCTTTGCCTTATTTTTATAAAGACCACAGCTTTTTATATAAATTTCAAGTTCGTCTTGCGAAAGGGTTATAAGTTTTTCGGGCGTATTATAATTTTCAAAAAGAACGCTTGTAACCTTGTTCACCCGTTCATCCGTGCATTGGGCAGAAAGTATTACGGCAACCAAAAGCTCGTAAGGCGTAGAAAAATTTAGCATAGGCTTTGCATCGGGATAACACCTTGCTAACTCGTCTACAATTTTTCTCGCTCTTTCTTTTTGATTCATTTTCTTCACCTTAGGTTATTTTAGCACATTTTGACGAGTTTTACAATCGTTTTATAAATAAATAATGCTAAAGTTAGCCTAAACTCCTATTAAAACTAAAAAATTTTACTCATAACTGAGCGAAATCCCACTACCTGTACTTGGTACATAGCATAAAAACTGTTAAATCTTACCGAGTTTAAAATCTCTCTCGCAACCGACAAATTGTTTTTTAAAAATCTAACTGACAGTCCACACCCAACCTTAGCTTCTTTTGGCGTTCCAACCGTTTCGCAAAACACGCCCGAGCGCTTAAGATAGTTCATAAACAAAAAAACGTCCGTCTTTGAACGGAATACCGCTATACAATATATCATATTATCTCCATTTTAAGGTATAATCTCTTTCCTTTATTAATATATTGTTTTTATAAAATAAAGGTGATAAATTATGATATATTTCGACAACGCAGCAACAAGTGGATTTAAGCCGAGCGCATCGGTAAACTCTGCAATAAACGCGATAAAATACTTGAACGCAAACCCCGGTCGCGGTAGTCACAAACTGTCAATTTTAGCCGAAGAGTTCGTTTTCAGAACGCGCGTAAAACTTTCAAAAACGTTTAATAACGAACATATAGACAGGGTTATCTTTACTAAAAACTGCACAGAAAGCTTAAACACTGCAATTTTTAGTCTTGCAAAGCCTAACTCTGAAGTGGTAACAACCGTAACCGAACACAACAGCGTTTTACGACCACTTTTTGCTATGCAAAGAAGGTTTGGGGTTAAGATTAAATTTGCAAAGCCAAAGCTCGATAGAATTACAAAAGACGATATTCTTCCACTCGTTTCAAAGGACACGTCTTTAGTCGTTTTAAACGCCGTATCTAACGTAACGGGACAGAAAAACGATTTTGAAGATATAGGAAAACACCTATCTTGTCCACTAGTTCTCGACGGTGCGCAAGCGTGTGGGCATATTGATATCAATCTTAAAGAGATAAACGCAAACTGCTTGGCTGTTGCTGGGCATAAGGGTTTGTATTCAACGCAAGGCATAGGCGCGCTCATTTTTGACGGAGAAACGGAAATCGAACCGTTAACGTACGGTGGAAGTGGCGCAGATACTTTTTTAGAAGTACCTTTGTATTACCCAGAAAAATTAGAAGCAGGCACTTTAAACTTACCTGCTATCTGTTCACTTTTTGACGGCACTGACTACGCCTTAGAAAATTTGAATTTATCAAACAAACGATTGATAAATAATACCGACGTAATTATTTCCTATCTTAAAAAAATAGGCGCAAAAGTTTATTCAGAAAAAAATCCGTTTGGAATAGTTGCTTTCTCACTTTCAAAAAGCTCGTTTGAAGTAAGCGATTTGCTATCAACAAAATATGAAATATTAGTTCGTGGAGGTTACCACTGCGCTCCCAAAATGCACGAGTTTTTAAAAACGAAAGAAAGCGGTCTAGTTCGCGTAAGTTTGGCAATGCAAAACTCTGAAAGCGAGATAGAACGCTTTTTAATGGCAATAACTGAGATAAATAATAGCCTATAAGTCGATTAACAGTTGTTTTTTAACATTTTAACAACTTCATCAAGTTTTTTAACTTGCTCGCCCGACAGCATTGGATAAATCATTTTATAAAAGTTATCAATATCGCCGTCAGTCAGTTTTCCTTCCTTTTTACTCTTTACAGCAGTTTTTATAATTTCGTCAATAAGGTCAGATTCACTTTTCCCGTGATAACTTTTTAAAAAATCGTCTAAAATCTTTTTAGACTCTGGACTTAAATCGTTCGCTACGCGCTTTGCTTTAGAATAATCAGAAAAATTCATTTTAACTCCTACTAAAAACTATTACTACAATTTATGCATAAGATATAATAAAATGTCAAAGGAATAAAAAATGGACTTATCAAATTTAATAAATATCTTACCGTCAATACTTGGCAACAATTCAAAAGGAAACGTGTTGGAAACGCTTTTACCCCTTTTAACTATGGATAAAAACGGGCTTAACGATATTTTTTCTGCACTAAATTCCGTATTAGACGGTAGTATAAACTTAAAAGACCTGCTTATTGCACTACTTCCTATTATTTTAGAGTATTTCGGCAAAACTGTTGGCGCTCAAGAGGAAATAAAAAACGCCACCGAAAATGAAGTGACGTTTAATAAAGTTTTAGGTATCGAGCCTGTCAGAGATTTAGCCGACGAAAAGACTCTATCAGAGCTTGTCGATTATTTAGAAAGTTCTACCGCGTCGTAAACTGCGCCGTTATCGCTTACGTTATAAATTTTTTGAACGGAATAGTTAAGTTCTTCGTTCAGCGCTGTAGTTACGCCCCTACCGTGAATAGAAATATCGGTTATCGGCCAGAAAATTTTAGCAGTAGTAAGCTTTATTGCTTGCTGGGTTATCGGATTTTCGTAAGTGGTCTGCATAATACCTTTTCCGTACGTTCTATACTCGGTAACAATCTCAATTCTATCTTCGTCAAAGTTAGCGTATTTATAGCTATAGCCTTCTATAACAACCTTAACTATGTTTTTAAAGTCGTAATCGAGCATTGCGCCGATTAAAACTTCCGAAGCTGACGCCGTTCCGGAATTAGCTAAAACGGTAATGCTTTCAAAGCCAAAATCGTGATAGTCAACCTTTGCAGAATAATATTCTTCTTCTTTATCGTTTTTGTATTTAGCAACGGAAACAAGATTTTTGGTGTTATTTTCTGCACCGATAAAATGCGCTGAAACTTCTTGTAAAATATCCATAAACCCGCCA
Organism: Clostridia bacterium; assembly: GCA_017407325.1. Lineage (GTDB taxonomy): Bacteria > Bacillota > Clostridia > Christensenellales > Borkfalkiaceae > UBA4636. The sequence continues at coordinate 10,895 of JAFQWV010000014.1, forward strand.
CCGTTATTTCTCAAATCTAAAATAAGGTTAGTTATTCCATCTTCTTTAAACTGACTAAGCGCGCGCTCCATTTGTCCAACGCTTCCGTAAAGCCCGTTATTAAGCGCAGCAAAACCGTTGTAGTCGATAACGGCAAGGTCAGATCTCCCTTTCAAATCATAAGTCTTATTTTCACCGATTAACACGAACTGCATATCACCGTCAACTTCACGAAAACCGTATTCGTTTTCGCTAGTGTAATATCTAACGAAAGTTTCAGTGTACCCTGCGCGCATTACGGTAAATTCTTTAAGGGCGCCTTCGTATTCAATCAAAAACTGAAATTCTTCGTTATCCGGAATAAATTCTATAATATCCCCAAGGGCTTTATCTCCACCTTCGCTAGGCGAAACTATCGTAACAAACTCGTCAGTGTCGTATTTAAAAGCACGAATTTTGCCACCGGGCTTAATTCCTGCTCTGTCCGACGGAGAATTCCACGAAACGCCAGTGATTTCGTTCGTGCTGGAGTTGTAAGAAATACCCATCCCCTCTCTACCACCTTTGTTTGCAGTGTGCATAAGCTCTAAATCTTCTTTAGAATAATAGTCAGAGTATTGGTCGAGCAAAGAACTTGCAAAGGTGTCGACGATAACGTCACTGCTTTCTTCTTCATAGTAATATTTTTTATACATCGATAAAATGTAGTTCATTGCCTCTAGTTCACTAGGCAACGTTTTCGAGCGAACGAAAAAGCCTAGAAAAAACGCGCCGACAACAGTAGCGCATGCAAGCAAAACGCTTAGCACAATTTTTTGTTTTTTATTTATTTCCTTAATCATAAAGCCCTAAAAACCCCACTATAAGTCGATTAAATGACAGTAAGCAGTTTGTTTAACACTGTTATAAGTTTAAAAGTAACTGCATCTGAAAAGTTTTTTATATTTAGACCGGTCGAATTTTCGACCTTGTCAAGCCTGTACATAAGCGTGTTTCTGTGCATGAAAAGTTTTCTTGAAGTTTCGCTTATATTAAGATTATTATCTAAAAATTCTTCACAAGTTGCAAGCATATCTTGGTCAGCAAAAAGTTCTTTTGCTTCTTTATCTGTTAAAACGTCTAAAAATTCCATCAGCTTAAATCTCGGAATTTCTTCAAGCATTTTTATAAGTACGTATTCTTTATAGTTAGATACTTGCGACTTAGCGTTAAAAATTTGAGCCATCTTTAGCGCGTTTACCGATTGAAGGTAAGATAGATTTGCCATAAGCAAACTATTCACAGTGCTTCCTACGCCAATTCGAACGTTAATCCCCGTTTCTTCATATACTGACTGAGCGACAATCTGCGCGTATTCTGTTGGTGATTGCGCGTCAAAACGCTCAGCAATAAATTTAACGAGCGCGATATTATATTCGTCTATAATACAAATTCCGTCTTGATCGCTTAAAACTAAGTTTTCAAGCGAAGAAATAACTTCTTGTGACTTTTTAACAGGCGAGTTTATAACCATAACGAAACACTCACCGTCGTTTACCGAATAATTTCTTATAAATTTTTGAATTTGCGCACGCGTACAGTCACCAAGAAGAATATTTTTAATAAGGTCAGTCTTTCCAACAAGCGATTCTCTGTTTAAAACATTTTCAAGATACGCCAAAATAAAATGGGCGTAATTTTTTTCTATTTCGCCACATCCTGAGATTGAACCGTAAAAGTTAGCGTTTCTGAAACGAAATTTAAAATACGTTCTATTATTTTTCTCGTCTGAGAAAACTTCGAAAAAGTCAGATCTCGTCGGATGCACTACGCGCACGTCTTGTCCACGTGTTGAAATGCAGTATTGCATATTGTCGCTGAACGCATCAATATCTATTTTTGTCTTTTCTTTAATGTTTTTAAAAACGGCTAATAATTCGTTAGTCATAACCACACCTTTATGCTATCTTTTGTACAACTTGTACATAATGCGTTTGTGCAAGTTGTATAGTTTATTCTACAACAAACAGTGCAGTTTGTAAAGGGTTTTTATAAAAAAAAGCTTGCAAAGAAAAATAATCTTTGCAAGCATTTTTACTCATATTAATAAATTTTATCAAATAATTGGGCTATAAGTCGATTATTTGCCCTTTGCGTCGAAAATTTCGTTACAAATTTCACTTGCAAAATCTTGCTCGTGACAAACTAAGATTATCGCACCGGGGTAATTTTGTAAAGCAGTTTTTAACGCTTTTTTTGCTAAAACGTCTAAGTGATTAGTTGGCTCGTCAAGAATTAAGATATTTGAAGTTTTTTTCATTAAAACGGATAGTTTAACTTTAACTTGCTCGCCACCTGAAAGGTTTGATATTGGCTTTGTAGCTAAATCCCCTTTTATACCCACTTGTGCTAAAGTCGAGCGTTGTTCCTTTTGGCTTGCGCGTGGATAGTTTTCGGCAAAATATAGCGTTGCGTTTAAGCTTGGATTATCAAAATTAAGTTCCTGCTCTAAATACAAAATTTTAGCCTGAGGATGAAAGGAAAAACTTCCACTTCTTGGTGCAATTTTTCGCATAAGAGTTTTTAGTAACGTCGTTTTTCCTACGCCGTTAGTACCACGAATCCAAAGTTTTGTCGTGCTTGTCATTAAAATGTTTATCGGTGGAATAAGCGTACTGTCATAACCGACTTCTAAATCTTTTATTTTCAAAAACTCTTTTGCGTTAGTGTCAATATACGGAAATTCAAAACGGCTTTCGTAAACGGTAGTCGGTTTTTGCAAGATATCCATTTTATCAAGCATTTTTTGTCGGGAGTTTGCCATACCTGCAGTTGCAGCACGCGCCTTGTTTTTGTCAATGTAGTCTTGAAGCTTCTTTATTTCCATTTGCTGACGGCGATAGCTGTCTTCGTACTGTTTGATTTTAATTTCTCTAAGTTTTAAATACTCGTCGTAGTTTCCCGAATACTTATCAATGTTTCCATTTTCAATAGCAACGATAATCTTACAAACCTTGTTTAAAAATTCCGTGTCGTGGGAAATAACCATAAAGGTGTTTTTGTAAGAGTTTAAAAATTTGATAAGCCACTCTACGTGTTCGATGTCTAAAAAGTTGGTCGGCTCGTCAAGAAGCATTATATCTTGCTTTTCAAGTAGAAGCTTAGAAAGCATTAATTTCGCGCGTTCACCACCAGAAAGTGTGCCAATAACCGTGTCATAGCCGAACTTATTAACACCTAAACCGTTTGCAACCTTTTTTATTTGCGACTCTAAATCGAAATAACCGTCATTTTCAAGTTCTTCCATAATGCGCGAAGAACGTTTTATCAATAAGTCAAGCTCGTCACCGTCTGCGTTTGCCATATCTTCGTAAATTTTCTCTAAGCGCTCGTTCTTTTTGTGAAGATGTGAAAAGGCGTCGGAGAGATATTCCATAACGGTAAGCGACTTATCAATAGTTGCGTGTTGGTCGAGATATCCCCACCTGACGCCGGATAGCCAATTAACTTCGCCGTCGTCTTGAGAGATGCGCTTAGATATAATATTGATAAAAGTAGATTTTCCCGCACCGTTTAATCCGACAATCCCTATATGTTCACCGTTATTGACGACTAAATTCGCATCAAGGAATAAAAACCTGTCGTCGTAGCGATGTGTAAGATTCTTTATTTCTAAAATACTCATAACAATTCACCTGTTTTTCATTATATATTTTTCTTTAGTTTAAGTCAAGCATTTGCGTTTTTAAGTCGCTTATGTTATTATATTTTAAAGTAATAAAAGGACACAAGCTATGAAAAAATTTCCTTATAAGTTTACAACCTTATTAAAATGTGCGTTCGTTATCGGTATTTTGCTTGCGATTTCAGTAATAGTTTTGAATATTTTTAAATTTGCAAAGTCTGAAATTATTGATACCTACAGTTATATAACTTTATTTTCAACGGTTATCATTGCGCTCTTTACAATAGCGTTGATAGTTTCAATTATGCTATTTTCGCGCTTTATAATTGACGACACCACCCTGACGATAAGATGGGGATTTATAAAACACCAATTTAAAATAGTTAGTATTACTAAACTTGTAAAACTTGACGCAAGTAATAAAATCATTTTATACTACGATAGCGACAACTTTATGTACCTGTATATAAATAGCGAGCTTTTCGACGACTTTTCTAAAGAATTGGTAAGTAAAAACAAAGATATCGTAATCGAGTATACAAACGGCTAATTTTAGCAAAAACATAGGCAAATAAGCCGATTAACGAATATTTTCAACAAAAATCACACTAAATTATTTTTTGTGTGATTTCTTTTTTTGTAAAAATTTTAACGTTATTTTTAAAATTGGCTTTTATTTAATTGACATACTTTTTTCATATTTATATAATAAGTCATATGTTTATTTTTACTAAACTCTGTGTTTAGTGAACTTGAAAAATTCAAAAAAGGAAAAAATAAAAAATGGAGCTTGGGGATAAGATTAAACAACTTAGACTGCAATGCGACTTTACGCAAGAAGAGCTTGCCGACAGATGCGAGCTTTCGAAAGGCTACATTTCTCAGCTTGAAAACGATTTGACAAGCCCGTCGATTGCAACGCTTAACGACATACTTACGGCGCTTGGCTCGTCACTAAAAGATTTCTTTCAGGATGAAGAAGAAGAAAAAGTCGTGTTTTCAGAGCAAGATTTTATTGAAAAAGTTTCTGACGAGGCTATTTCAAATTGGCTTGTGCCTAGCGCACAGAAAAACCTTATGGAGCCTATGCACATAGTTTTAAAACCAAAGTGTCAGACTCAAGAAGACCTTCCACACGAAGGCGAAGAATTCGGCTACGTTTTATCTGGTGAAATTACTCTCCACTTAGGCAAACGCAAATACAACGTAAAGCAAAATGAAAGCTTTTATTTTAAAGCAGAAAAAGTACACTACATTATAAATACTAAAGAAGAAAACGCCACTTTTATTTGGATTTCTTCTCCGCCAAATTTTTAAGAAGGAGTTACTATGGCTGAAAAAATTATCGAATTAAAAAATTTAGTAAAAACCTACGACGGAACTAACGTCGTTGACGGGATTAATTTATATATAAGAAAGGGCGAATTCGTAACGCTACTCGGCCCGTCCGGTTGCGGTAAGACGACAACTCTACGCATGATTGCAGGTTTTGAAACACCTGACGGTGGCGAAGTTTTATTAAACGGTAAGAATATCACTGATCTCCCACCTTACCTTCGTCCTGTAAACACCGTTTTCCAACGCTATGCGCTTTTTCCTCACCTAAACGTTTACGATAACGTTGCCTACGGCTTAAAGCTTAAGACGGTTACTGCAACTTATGAAAACAAAAACGGCGAAACTATAACTAAAAAACAACGTCTTTCGAAAAAGGAAATAGACGAAAGAGTTTCTAAAGCGTTAAAAATGGTCGACCTTGAAGAGTTTGAAAAGCGTGACGTTACCACACTTTCCGGTGGTCAACAACAACGTATTGCAATCGCGCGCGCTATCGTAAACGAGCCTGAAATTTTGCTACTTGACGAACCACTCGGCGCACTCGATTTAAAAATGAGAAAGGATATGCAGATAGAACTAAAAGAAATGCACCGTAAGCTCGGCATTACTTTTATCTACGTTACGCATGACCAAGAAGAAGCGCTTACTATGAGTGATACAATCGTAGTTATGAACGACGGCGTTATTCAACAAATCGGAACTCCAAAAGACATTTATAACGAGCCTAAGAACGCGTTCGTTGCAGACTTTATCGGCGAGAGCAACATTTTAAGTGGAACTATCGTCGGCAAAAACAAGGTTCGCTTTATAAACAAAGACTTCGATATGGTTGACGACTTCCCTGAAGGCGATAAAGTTGACGTAGTCGTTCGCCCTGAAGATATCTTTATCGTAAGCAAGGGCTTAGGACAAGCCGACGGTAAGATTATCGACAGCGTATTTAAAGGCGTTCACTATGAAATGACTTTTAAAATTGGCAAAACGGAAATTCTAATTCAAGATACCGTCGAGCGCACAGTTGGCGAAGAAGTTTCTATCATCATAAAACCTGAAGATATCCACGTTATGGAAAAAGCCGTTGCCTCTAACACCTACATCGGAACTATTACAAAGCGCAACACCGTAGAATTTGGTGAAGGCGAGTTTGAGTGTGACGTAACGACTCTTTATCCAAACTCTCACCTTGACGAAGAAGGCTATTTAATTACCGAACAAGGCGAAAAACTTGACTTAACAGGTACTGACGTTCTAGTTGAAGTCGCGCTCGATAAGATTGAAATTATCGACAACGAGGACGACGGTGACGCTAGTGGTGAAATCATTTCTATCATCTACAAAGGCGACCACTACCAAGTTATTATCAGAACGCCGGAAGAGGAAGAAGACTTCGTTGTTGACACCGATTATCTCTGGAACGAAAACGACAAAGTCAGTGTAAAAATCAAGCCTGAAGATATCAAACTTAAGCTAAAGGAGAAATAGGATGAACGCACTCAGGTTTTCACGTAAACACTTGGGAATTCCTTATATTATTTTCCTTTCAGTGTTTGTAATTTTACCGCTAGTTTTAATCGTTTTATACGCGTTTACCGACTCAGAGTGGCACTTTACCTTGAATAACTTCGCAGACTTTTTCTTGCGTAGCGGTAATTTGAAGGTACTTGCAATAAGTTTCGGCTTAGCGCTTTTAACGACTGTAATCTGCATACTTATCGCCTATCCCGTTGCCTACGTTTTAGCACAATCGAAGCTAAAAGCAAGTGGAATTTATCTTTTGCTTTTCATACTTCCCATGTGGATTAACTTCGTTTTAAGAACGGCGGCTGTTAAAGAACTACTTTATATGCTCGACGGATTAGGTATTTACGACGTATCCGAAAACTATTTCTTAAGCACTATAATCGGCATGGTTTACGACTATCTACCGTTTTCGATACTGCCTATTTATACCGTACTTATAAAAATTGACAAAAGCGCGATTGAAGCATCAATGGACCTTGGCGCAAACCCTGTTCAAACCTTCTTTCGCACGACCTTACCGCTTTCCATGCCGGGTATAATGAGTGCCGTGACTATGGTATTTTTACCAACCACCACAACCTACGTTATCGCTGATACCTTAGGTAACTCTAAGGTAACGATTATAGGTAACCTAATAAAAACTCAGTTCGACGCAGGAACGGCAGAGAGCTGGCACGTAGGCTCGGCAATATCGCTCGTTTTATTGGTAATAATTTTTGCATCAATGCTTTTTAGTGGAAAACTTAACGAAAACGACCAAAAAGGAGGTGCTTCAAAATGGTAAAAAAGATTTTATCGGCATCAATTATTTGGTTAGTTCTCGCACTTTTGTATATTCCTGTATTACTTTTAGTAGTTTACAGTTTTAACGCATCAAGCGAAATCGGTATTTGGTCAAGCGAATGGAATTTAAGTCTATACAAAATGCTTTTTTCAGACGAAAAAATTCTTTCTGCAATAAAGACTACTTTGCTTCTTGCAATATCAAGCGCAACTATTTCAACTATTTTAGGAACTGCGGGCGCAATCGGGCTTTATTACTCAAGAAAGCGCACGTTCAAAATTTTCAATATCGTAACGCAAATTCCGGTAGTTAGCGCAGATATAGTAACGGCTGTAGCAATCGCACTTACCTGCTCGATTCTACTTTTTCCAAGAACGTACGCATCACTACTTATCGGTCACGTTGTTTTGTGCTTCCCATTCGTATTCACTAGCGTCGTTCCAAAGCTTAAGCAAATGGATCCTAACCTTTACGAAGCAGGCTTAGACCTTGGCGCATCACCACGTAAAGCGTTATTCTCAATCGTTATTCCTGAAATTTTACCAGGTATCGTATCTGGATTTTTACTTGCAATAACGCTATCTCTCGACGACTACGTAATAACGACTTTCTTAAAACCGTCTACTATCGACACCATTTCTACTTACGCCTACAACGCATACGCAAAGAACGCAGCAAACACTTCAATCCCAGCTCTCAGAGCACTATCTGCAATCGTATTTGCTATCATTATTATTTTAGTAGTCGTAAACTTCCTTATTTCAAATAAAAAGAAAAAGGAGGGTAACTAATGAAAAAAGTGGTCTATATGTTGATTATCGGCATTTTATGCGCGTCTATCGTTCTTTATTTTACTCAAGGAATTGAAAAGGTAAGCGCAGACGACGTCGAAATTTTAAGGGTTTACAACTGGGAAGAATACATCTCTGAAGGCGACGAAGACGGCGAGTACGCCGACGTTATAAGCGACTTTGAAACTTATTGCCAAGAAGTTCTCGGTCGCAACGTCATCGTTGAATATTCAACCTTCGGTACTAACGAAAATATGTATAACGAGTTGAATATGTCTAAAAAATCGGTTGGCGGAAAAACGACCTACTCTTACGACCTGGTTTGTCCTAGCGAATATATGATTATGAAAATGATTCGCGAAGACATGCTTGAAACTATTGATAAATCTAAACTCGAAAATTACTATAACGGAGCGTCGGGCTACCTTCTCGAACGTTTCGAAAACTTAACCGTTGACGGCAAAAAAGTAAGCGATTACGCTGCCTGCTATATGTGGGGAACGATGGGCTTTGTTTACAACCCGGAATTCGTTGAAGATATCGACGCTTTCGACTGGTCGCTTTGCTGGAACGAAGATTATAAAGGCACAAGCACTATTAAAGACAGCGTCAGAGATAGCTACGTTCTCGCTATCGGCTACGTTTACCAAGACGAACTTCTCGCTTTAAGCGAACAATACTCAAAGGGCGAACTTGACGCAGTAACCTATAACGCTAAAATAACTGAAATATTCGACAGAACCGACTCTGATACTATCGAACTTGTCAAAAACGCACTACTAGATCTTAAAGACAATATCTTCGGCTATGAAGTTGATAGCGGTAAAAAAGATATGGCGCAAGGCAAAATTTTAATTAACTTTGCTTGGAGTGGCGACGGCGTTTATACGCTCGATACCGCAGAAGGCGCGTACGACGATATCCCTGAAGATGAAATTTTAGAACTTTCTTGGGCTGTCCCTACCGCAGGTAGCAATATCTGGTTTGACGGCTGGGTTATGCCAAAAGGCTCTAATACGGAACTTAGCCTTGAGTTTATCAACTACCTGTCACGCCCTGACGTTGCCGTAAGCAATATGTCGTATATCGGCTATACTTCGGCTATTGCAGGAGACAGCTTGTACGAAAACGCGGTCGATTGGTACGGCTATGCTGGTGACAGTTTCAACCTTGAACAAGACGGCGTTGAAAAAGTCGTATCAGGTAATAAAGCGACTTACACCTACTTCGAAGATTGCGACTTTGAAACGGCTTTATCTGACGGCGAAACTGAAGTTTATAAGAATTGGTATATAACCGAAGTTGAAGACGGTACTACCACCTATTTTGTTCGCGAACAGTACTTTATTTTAAACGAAGATACTAGCGAATACGAATTAGACTACGACGAAACTTTTGAAGTTTTCGAAGTCGATTTAAGTTATTTCTTCGATAATCTCGAAGAGTACGACAGCGCAAGCATCTTTACCGACACTTTAGGTAGACAATTCTCTGCCCAATACCCAGACTTTGACACCGTTACCCGTTGCACGATTATGAAAAGTTTTACCGACAGCGAAACTAAAGACCTTAACGATATGTGGCAAACGGCAAAAATCGGCAGAATTTCTTCTGCGATTATCTGGAGTATAATCGGCGTTTTAGCAGGAATTATCTTAGTAGTAATAACACTTACAACTCTTTACAAAAAAGGCAAAATTTTTCAACCGAAAGCCCCTAAAGGCTATACGTTAAAAAACATCGACCTTCACTAAAAAAATAGCGGTAATCGCCTTATAGCGCGATTACCGCTTTAATTTTATATCTTATTTTTTATAATAATCATTTTTAACACGCCCAAAAAGGGCAAAAAAAATGCCCTAATCCTTACGAATAAAGTGCGCACACCGTAAGATTAAAGCCAAAAAAAAACCTTTTTTCTTAGTCTGTACTTGTATAATAACACAACCTTTACTATTTGTCAACTATTTTTCATTAAAGTAAACTTTTAGCTTTATAATAACAAAAACGATAAAAACTTCTAAAAATAAAAAAAGTGGTAAGGTATCATTACCCCCCTTACCTGAAAAAAATATTTTATTTCACCTAATGGTAAGTGTAAACTATTTTTATTTATAAGTCAACTATTTTTATTAAATTTCTTAAACACCAATTAAATATATTTAAAAATACTTCAAAAAATAAAGAAAAACGGCTAAATATAGCCGTTTTTTGTTTATCTTTTCTTGTAAATCACAAGCTCTGGATTCTCTCCGTTTTCGTCGTAGGTACAGACGAGAAGGAAGTCCATGTTTGCAGCTATTCCAAAGCACCTGCCACCAAATTCGCTTTCGAGCTGGCTTCCGAGATAGGTTTGCTTATCGTCAAGAAATTTCACTTTTTCTCCGTTCGGAAGCGTGTATTCCATATTGATAAATTCGCCTGACAAAACGTTCAGATTCTCGACCTTTGGAAGTCCTTCGATATTCAAAAGTGTGTTGAATTCGTAAATCAACTGTTGTTTGAATTCTTCAAGTTTTTCTTTTCCGCCTATTTCGACGTATCGTTTCCAAATATCGAGAGTATATTCACCGTCGGCATAACACCATTTGCAGTATTCTTCATTAAAATTGCCATCAGTTTCTTTGCTTGTATTACAGTCCTCAAGTGGCATACCGCAGCATTGACATATCAACTGTCTTGGAGAGCCTAAAAGCGTATTGATCGAAACGTCAAAAAATTTTGATAATAGTTTTAGCGTTTCTGTGTTTGGTATCGTTTCGCCATTTTCCCAACGGGAAACCGCCTGTCTTGTTACAAAAATCTTTTCTGCAAGTTCCTCTTGCGAAAGCCCTTTTTTTATTCTGAGTTCATAAATTATATCCTTTGTTTCCATACAATCACCACCTTCACTTATTGTGATTATATTATACCACTCGATGTCATAGTTAACAAGCAACTAGTAGTTGCTATATTATAACAAATTAAAATAATTATGGTCACTTCTTATAAAGAAAAATTTACAAAAATTTAGCGGTAATCGCCTTATAGCGCGATTACCGCTTTAATTTTTTTAAAAATTAGTCGTCGTTTTCGTCTTTGTGGTGGTGATGTCCGCAACCGCAATCACAGTCGTCGTCGCAATCACAGTCGTCGTCGCAGTCGCAATCGCAACCAGAGTGGCAACCGCAGTCGCATTCTTCTTCATAGTCGTCTTCTTCGTCCATTTCAGCAATAAACGCTTGGAAAACTTCGTCAAGTAATGCTTCGTCTTCAACAGGAGCGAGTTGTTCGTCGCCGTCGTCGCCAACGATTTCAAAAATTACGACTTCTTCGTCGTTAAGACCGTCTATTTCCTGAGCAGGTTGGAAAAACGCGAACCATCTTTTATTGTGTTCGATAGTTCCGATATGGTAAAATTTAAACACGTCACCGTTTTCGTTTTTAAGGTCTACAACGGCAATGTCTTCTTCGTTTTCGTTAATAACTTCTTTGTAATTGTCTGACATAATATATCTCCTTTATTTGTTTATTTTTCTCATATAATCTTCTAAAATATAAGACGCGGCGATTTTGTCGATAACGTCTTTTCTTTTTTCCCTGCGCATATCGGCTTCAATCAAAACCCTACGCGCTTCCATAGTAGTAAACCGCTCGTCCTGAAAAACGATAGGAATATCCGTGCGCTTTTTAAGTTCTTCAACAAAACTTTCGGTAAGTGCAGTTTGTTCACTTTTTGAGCCGTCAAAGTTAAGTGGAAGCCCACAAACGATAGTATCTGCACCTTTTTCTTTAGCAAGATTTGCTAAGTAATTAAGGTCTTTTTCAAAATTTTTACGCCAATAAGTTTCAAGCGGTAAAGCCATTGAATTAAACGGATCGCTTATAGCCACGCCTATTCTTTTATTGCCGATATCAAACGCGATTATTCTTCCCATAACAATTTATATTATACATAATTAAACTGGTTTCGTCAACTTAAATATCAATTAAAAAGCCTTGTAATCTTTCAGGTTTTAAACTGTACGGATTTAAGCGCAAAAAGTCAAATGCGTTGGTGGTTAAAAGTTCCGCCCCTCCTTCGTTTAGAAAACTTCTTGAAGCGATACTGCTATTAAGATAAAAGACAATTCTTGACGGTATATTTGCCTTTATTACTCCGTTAATAAAAATTGATTCGAACCGAGCGGTAGATATAATTAAATGTATTCCGCTTGCGCGCGATTTTTGTAAAAGCGTGCAAAGTTTTTTCTCGAAATCTTTTTTCATCATAACTTCAAGCGCAGAAAACTCGTCGATAGCATAGACTATGTATTTTAACGGTTTTTCGCTATTTATCGCGTTATAGCCCGATATATTACGAACTTTACTTTCATTAAACAGCGAATATCTTCTTTCCATTTCGTCAATCAAGTCACCTAAAACTTCCATCGTTTTTTCGGCTGAAGTGATAACGCGTTCACCTTCAAGATATTCAGATTTATCAAAAGACTTAAAACCACCGAATATACTCGAACAGTAAAACTTTACGACGTCAGACGAGTATCTTAGCGAAATACTTTTAAGTATTCCTTCCATAAAACGCAGAAGTTCGCTTCCGATAACGCCACTTATAAGTAAGTGCGGTTCACTCGTTAAGTCGGAGTATACTACTTCGTTTTCTTCGTTTACCCCAACGGGATAGACTAAATTTCCGTTTGGAGCAACTAAATTTTCAAACGATTTTAAACTTGGCAAAGTCTTTTCGCCGTTTTCTACTTCAAAATTAATTATTCCCCTATCGAAAGTTACCCTTACGCTAAATACGTTTAATGCAATTTTGATATCGCTAATAAGTTTTAAAAAACTTGCAGGTTTTCCGTCGCAAACGAACGAATATTTCGTATAGCACCCCGTCTTTACTGGGGTTAAAATTTCAGTAACAGTCGTAACCTTTTCGATTACGTTTAAAATTTTTATTTGTTCGTCAGTTAATTTTCCTTTTGGTGGAAAAATATCGTATATTCTATTAAACAAGCTCTCTAAATGCTCAAAGCTGTCGCCGTTAGTCGCTTCTATCCATTGTGAAAGCTGTAGAAAATAATTAAGCTTTACAGGTAGTGACGTAGTTATTTTAAAAGGAATAATCGTTTTTTCTGCGCTGAACGCTAAACTCATCTCTGCCCTTACGTGCACAGATTTGTCAGCGTTTTCAGAAAAAATCAACACTACAAGCTTTGAATTTTTTATAGCATCTTCAAGCTCGTCAGGGTAACTTTCACCACCTAAGACGTCACGCGACGAGATAAAGCAGTCGTAACCACGTTTTTCTAAAAATTCAACGAGGCTTTCAGCAGTTGACAAATCTTTTGATGAAAATGATATAAATATATCTTTATTTGCGTTTATTTTATCCATTTAGAAATTACTAAAAACCTTTTTATTGCTACACTCATTTTAGCATACACCTTATTAAAAATCAACAGATTTTTAAAAATTGAATTTATCGAATAAATTTTACTTTTTTCGACAAACTAATTTTAGGGTTAATAAATAACTCTAAAAGGAGATAATATGGAAAAAGGACTTTGCTTAGGTCTTATTATCGGTGCTGTTTTAGGTTGTATGCTTTGCGCTAACTCTAAAAAGGTTAGAAAAACCGTATTAGATGCGCAAGAAAAAATCAACGAAAAAATTCAGTGTAAATGTGACGAATTAAAAAACGAAAACAGCGAAGCGTAAAAAAACGGCGTAAAAACGCCGTTTTTTGCTTTTTTAGTTTATAAATATTTCTTTAAATCGTTTGCCTTATCAACTTGCTCCCAAGGGAAGTTATTTCTTCCAAAGTGGCCGTATGACGCGGTTAAACCGTAAATTGGCGAGTTAAGATTAAACTTTTCAATGATAGCGCGAGGTCTGAAATCGAATTCCTTTTCAACAATCTTTGCCAAAGCTTCATCGTCAAGCTTTCCCGTGCCGTGACTGTCAACCAAGATAGAAACAGGACGGGCAACGCCGATAGCGTAGGCAACTTCAACCGTACACTCGTCACAAAGCCCTGCACTTACTAAATTTTTAGCAGTGTATCTGGCCATATACGCAGCACTTCTATCGACCTTTGTCGGGTCTTTACCGCTGAACGCACCACCACCGTGAGGAGCATACCCACCGTAAGTATCTACGATAATTTTTCTACCCGTCAAGCCACTATCACCTTGTGGTCCACCGATTTCAAATCTACCGGTTGGGTTGATATAGATTTTAGTATCGTCATCCATCAAATTGCTATCAATAGCAACGTCGATAACTTCTCTTTTGATATCTTTGCGAAGTGTTTCAATATCAACCTTGTCAGAGTGTTGAGTAGAAACTACAACGGTATCAACTTTTACGACCTTACTTCCGTCGTATAAAACGGTAACTTGACCTTTTCCGTCAGGGCGAAGATAATCTAAAATTCCTTGTTTTCTGACGTATGCAAGCCTTTGCATAAGTTTATGTGATAACATGATAGGAAGTGGCATAAGCTCTTCAGTTTGGTTTGAAGCATACCCAAACATCATACCTTGATCGCCTGCGCCCGTTTCGTCGAAAACGTCGCCCCCCGATTTAAATTCTTGCGAATTATCGACACCGAGCGCGATATCTGCGCTTTGCGCGTTAAGTCTTATATCAATTTTGCAAGTATCGTACGAAAAGCCACACGCTGGATCTGTATAGCCGATTTCTTTAATTTTTTCGCGAGCAATTTTTTCTACGTCAACCTTAGCAGTCGTCGTGATTTCACCCATAATAAGTAAATAGTCAGTAGTTACACTACACTCGCAAGCAACGCGTGCGTGCTTATCTTGCGCTAAAATCGCATCAAGCACTGCATCTGAAATTTGGTCGCAAACTTTGTCAGGATGTCCTTCGGTTACGCTTTCGCTCGTAAATAATTTTTTCAAAACAATTCACCTTTTTTCTTTAGTTATTTAATTATATAATGCAAACGAAAAATTGTCAATTATAAATCAAATACCTTGCAAAAATTACAAACAAATGCTAATATGTTAATGTATTCATAAATTAATTTGGTAAGTCGTTTATGCAAAAATGTAATCTTTGTCCAAACCAATGCAGTGTCAATAGACAAAACGAGCTTGGTTATTGTAAAAGTTTTGAAAATTTAAAAATAGCAAAGTATTCGCTTCACCACTATGAAGAGCCGATAATTTCAGGAACAAACGGCTCGGGCACGGTGTTTTTTTGCGGTTGCTCACTAAAGTGCGCGTTCTGCCAGAACTTTAAAGTATCTCGAAATCTTACGGGAAAAGAAATTACCCCAAAAGAGCTTAGCGACATTTTTAAGGAGCTTGAAAGTCTTGGCGCGCACAATATTAACCTTGTAAACCCGACGCATTACTCGACAAAAATTATCGAAGCGCTTGAAATTTATAGACCGAATATTCCTATCGTTTATAATACTCACGGCTATGAAAGTATTGACGTGTTAGAAAAAATTAACGACTATATTGATATCTATCTTACTGACTTGAAATATTTTTCACCTAGCGTTTCAAGTCGCTACTCTAAAAAGAGCGACTACTTTGAAAAAGCGATAAAAGCCGTCGAATTTATGATAAACAACAAGAAAACCGTGTTATCCGGCGACTTATTAAAGTCTGGCGTTATTGTTCGCCACTTAATTTTACCTATGAATTCATCTGACAGCGTAGAAATATTAACTGCGCTTAGACCTAAAATAAAAGATGCATACCTATCACTTATGGCGCAATACACACCGTTTGGTGAGATTGAAAACCTTCCAGAGCTTAAGCGTAAAATCACAAATCGCGAATATCAAAAGGTTTTGGATAAAGTGTACGAGTTAAAATATGAAAACGTGTTCATACAAGATACGTCTTCGTCGTCAGTCGGATATATTCCTAAGTGGGATTATTAATAAAACTCAAGCTCGACAAGCATTTTTAACAAAATGGCGCACTCCTTTGGACTTGCGTATTCTAATCTTTTTATAATTTCATATCTATCCATATGTAAATATGTTAAACCGTTCTTTTAAGAGCGGTTTTTATTAGTATATACAAAATTTCGCAAATTATTTAGTAACATTTTATAAAAAAACGACATACTACTGTCAATATGAGTTCAATAGTTTTAACAGGTGGTGGAACCGCCGGCCACGCAATACCAAACCTTGCAATTTTACCTTATATTCACGATAGTTTCGACAATATTTGCTATATTGGTCGCGAAATTGGAATTGAACGCAATTTACTTGAAAAATACACCGATTACTTTTCAATTCCGACAGTCAAGTTTAAGCGAGAAATTTGCGCTGATAATTTATTGATTCCGTTCAAGCTTTTTGAAGCAGTTAAAAAAAGTAAGGAAATTTTAAAGAAAATTAAACCTAAGGTTGTTTTCTCAAAGGGTGGTTACGTTTCACTTCCTGTATGTATTGCAGCAAAACAACTGAAAATTCCTATAATTTGTCATGAATCTGACTTAACACTTGGTTTAGCAAACAAAATAACGGCAAAATTTTCAGATAAAGTGTTGACGTCTTATTTTGAAACGGCGCAAAATTTAAAAAACGCAATCTACACGGGCGCACCAATTCGTGAAGGTCTTTTTTACGCAGACAAAAACTTAGCATTAAGAAAATTTGGGTTTAGTGGTCAAAAGAAAGTAATTTTAATTTTTGGTGGTTCAAGTGGAAGTAAGTCGATAAATAATTTAACGCGACAGGTTTTAGACAAACTTTTAGAAAAATATGCAATACTTCACATATGTGGAAATGATAATAAATTAACCTATAGCACGGAAAACGAGTATTTTCAAGCAGAATTTGTCGATGATATGGCAAGCTGTTATAAAGCATGCGACGTGGCTGTTTCGCGTGGTGGCGCAAACGCTCTTTTCGAACTTATAGCGCTTAAAATTCCATCACTTATTATACCTTTATCAAAGTCTTCCAGAAATGACCAAGTTGAAAATGCCGAGTATTTTAAAAAACGTGGTATGTGTAACGTAGCATTGGAGAAAAATTTAAATGCAAATTTCTATATACAAGAAATAGAAAAACTTATAAAAAATCAAGAAAAAATCAAAAATCACATAATAAACAACAGAATAGCAATCGGAAACGAAAAAATCGCAGAAATTTTACGCTCTTACGCAAAATAAAATTATCAAGACGGCAATTTTTAAAAAATTGCTCGACAATTACGCAATTTGATAAATTGCTATCGAGCGAATTTATTCGCATATCGAGCAAAACCATAGTTTTGCATATCGAGTTGCGTTAGCAGCATATCGAGATTTGTTTACAAATCATTAGTCAAACATTTTTCAAAATAGAAAAATGTTTGACATACATCTGTCATATTTGATATTATATAATTAGAAAAACCAGTTTAGGAGAAAATTATGAAATATCAAGTACTTATTGAAATTTTATTCTTACTACTTTCAAGAAAATCGGTTTCTGCAAAATATATCTCAGAGCGTTTTGAAATTTCACTTCGCACTGCGTACAGATATTTACAAGAGATTGAACTTTGCGATATCCCCGTTATTGCAGAACGTGGAGTAAACGGTGGCTTTTCAATAGCAGACACCTTCAAGCTTCCTGCAAGTTTTCTAACTGAAAGCGAATTTTTAAAGCTTTCGTCAGTTATAAACGCAGTTGGCGAGCAAATTGGTGACGCAAGCGAGCTTGAACATATTAAAAATAAGTTATATTGCGCGTCAAAAACCGAAAAAGAAAGCAATTTGTCGTCGTCACAACTTATAATTGACGGTAGCGACTGGTCAGTTGGTAGCAGTTATAAAAACAAATTGAGCGTTATAACGCGCGCAATCGACAAACACGAACTTCTTGAAATTTCCTACCACGACAGAGAAGGCGAAGTTTCAACGCGTATAATCGAACCGCACGCGCTTGCTCTAAAGCAAGGTTTGTGGTATGCGTTTGCATACTGCAGACTTCGCGAAGATTTCAGACTTTTTAAAATTGGTAGAATTGAGTATGCTAAAGCTTGCGGTAAGTTTGAATTGCGCGAATTTGATGCAAACAATCTTCCGTTTAACGAGTGGTACAACTCAATAAAGCGCGTAGAGTTTGAGTTTGAAGTTGATAAGTCGATAAAAAGTGAAGTCGAAGAATGGCTTGGAATTGAAAACGTACACGAGCTAAAATCAGGTAAAATTATTGCAAGCGCGCGCCTTCCTTACGATAAAGGACTTGTTTATCAGATTATGCGATTTGGTTCTAAAATAAAAGTGGTTAAACCTGACTACGTTAAGAAAGAAATAGTAAATTCCGCAAAAGAATTATTAAAATTATATCAAAAATAATTGCACAAATATGCAAATAACCGCCATATAGGCGGTTGTTTACGATAAATTAATATATGAACATTTGTTAAACGTATAAAAAACGGATTGCGAACGCAATCCGTTTTTATAGTTCGTTAATTATTTCCGAAATTATTATGCAAAAAAGTCCCTACCCCTATTGCTACTGAGAAATCTTTTAATTTTATGCTGTTTTTTACGTCAATATTTGAGTTTTTATATGAAACATAAATAATTTTGTCTTGATTAAAATAAAAGGAATTATTTTCTTCATTAAACACTACTTCATTTAATTCATCATCATAAAAATAAAATTGTGATTTATCAACGCGCTCGCAGTCGTGATGTATAAACGTAAATTCAAAATACATATTTTCATCATCTGGAAAGTTTTCTTGTAAATCATACTTAATTACTAAACGCTCGTTCTCACTGTCGTCTGTAACAAGCACCTTTATCCTACCAAACTCATATTCTTCTCCGATAAAGAATAATCTTTGTGGTTTTTCTGTATTAAAACAGCCACAAATCATAACTAAACAGATGATTAAAAAACTTAATGCAATTTGTTTTCTCATATTAAAACTCCAAAGCAATTATCGCGCTGAACCCAACATGACCAGACATGTCATAATATCTTGTTTCCGTAGCATGTCCATCTTTTATAGCATAAAACAACTTATATTTAGTAGTTTTAAAAATCCACCAACCACTTGTCCTTGAATAATAATTATAACCACAAACAGCCATAGTATGACTATCATATGTACCATTTAAAGTAGACCATAATAATGGATAACCTTGGTCAATTTTTTTAGTTGCGGAATCGGCGTGCGCCACCCATGCAACATATTCAACTGAATTAACATGATATCCATATTTATTTGCCATAGATTCTATGATAGTAGACGTATTCCAAATTGACCCATCATTAATTTTGCCAAATTTACTATTTACAAACTCTCTTGTCTCGTTATATAGTTTAGGGAATGAAAATACATTTCTTTTTAAATGGGTTTGATATACAGATTGACTATTATTATTGTATCTCAATAATTTTGTCTTATTATTGCCATTACTGTCGTAGTACAAGGAATAAATCCTTGGTTCTGAAATAGACGGATAATATAAACTATATTTATAATTTTTTGGCATCCTTGTCCAATAATTATCTGCCATATATTGCAAAACATTATAAGCAGATACAACCCAGCAATTCGCTTCCGTATAAACGTTACACAAATCATCCTCTATCTCATTTTCTAGATAGCAAGTTAGTTCATCTTGTGTATAACCTATCATATCTAAACTTCTGCTTGATGACAAAACCCAACCAGATCCGTATTTGTCATTAACATATAGATATGGATCCTTAATTTTCCCACAACCAATTTCCCCTTCTTCTTGACCATTGTAAGATTGCCCAGTTATATTATCATATATATAACTACTATCAGCATTATTACTTTCATTAACACCAAAACAAATATTGTCTTTATAATACATATAACCCGAAGCAGTAGAAAAATAATATTTATCAGTTTCAATACCTTCATATGGAGATACGCCATCTGTAACAAAATCTAAAAAAGTATAATCATTACCTATTATAGCATATCCATTATCAGCATCAAAATCTAAAAATATACCTTTATATTCTTTACCGCACTCATTTATATCAATTTCAAATTGATTTTCTATAAATTTCGCATCCCATATCTCGAGTTTTTCTTTACTTGCCATATTATTATATTCATCAACAAATTTATTAAAATTGTCGTCAATAAACTCACAAACACTTGCAGGATCACTATTTACATAGTCTTGAACGTTATTATTATTAACATTTGAAATTCCATTTGAAAACAAAATTGCAATAATAATGGTTAAAATACTTACTAATTTCATAAAAATTATCTCCTTCTATTTGAAAATGTTTATACGCAATTGAATGCTTTAAAAGGATTGCAAAATGCTATCTTTTTTTCTTTATTCTTTTTTCTTTACTTCGATCCTGTCGAACCGAAACCACCTGCTCCCCTATCGGTTTCCGTTACTTCGTCAATCATAGTAAAGTCTACTTGATATACAGGAAGTATAACGAGTTGAGCAATTCTTTCACCTTGTTCAATTTGTTGTGTAGTTTTAGAGTGGTTGTGAACGGCAACCATAACTTCGCCACGATAGTCGCTGTCAATTACGCCTACTTTATTAGCAGGAGCAAGACCGCGCTTTAAAGCCATACCGCTTCTTGCAAAAATAAAACCTGCAAAGCCAAGTGGAATTTCAACGGCAAAACCCGTGCCGATAAGCTTAGTTTCACCAGGTTCGACCGTTGCGCTAGTTACAGCGTGAAGGTCGCATCCTGCAGAATATTCAGTTTGGTATTTAGGTAAAATACAATTTTCGTTTAATTTTTTAATTTTTACTTGCATAGTTTTTCTATCATAAAAACCGAGATTATATTCTCGGTTTTTATACTCCTATATTATTCTTCGGTTTCAGTAATTAAATCGCTATAAGTGTTTTTAAAGTAAGTAACCTTATCTTCGTCGTCTTTGTATTCGTTGATAAGTTTTGACGCTACTTTAGAAATTTCACTTGAAACGATAGAGTCGAGTTTAACCTGACGGTAGTTGTAAGCAAGCGTATCTTCAACTTTTAAGTCAGCCATAAACTGAGTTTTAGCTGAATCGCTTATATCATAAGTCGTTTCAACGAGTTTAGTACAGATAATTACGTGGTAGCCGTAGTCTGTTAATACGGTAGTGTAAGCACCAACACCCTTTTCAACAACTGCCTTAGAAGCTTTTTCAAACTCTTCAACGTAAGTGTGAGTGTATGGTGAGTACAAGTAGCCGTAATATTTACCTAAGCAACCGGTGTCGGTACTGAACGCGTACATAAGTTCGTTAAACTTATCGAAAATTTCTTCAGAATAAGTAACGCTACCGATAGTTGCATCGTTGTTTTCTTCGAAGTATAGTTCAGTAATTCCTGTGTTTGGAGTGATATAGTCTGCGAAAAAGTCAGTCATTAACATTTCGCTAGCGATAACGTTAGCGAACGACCAAGTAGTTTGGTCAACGCCGTTTTCGTCTTTTTCAGTGATACCGTCTTCGCCACCTTTTCTTACGATAACCTCGCCGATAAAGTCGTTTAAGCTTTCAATTTCAGCGTTTCTGTAATCTTTATCAAAAGTAAAGGTTTTGCTATCCTTATTATATTTACCGTAGCTTGAATATACCCAAGATTCTCTTTGGTCTTTAGCAACGATATTAGATGCTAACTGCTCTCTGAATGCTAAAATGTCGTTTTCTGTAATACCTGCTTCAGCCTTCTTTTCGTCTAGTGAAGCAGTTTGTTCAGCGCTGAACGGAATTAATAAGTTAAGAACGTAGCCGTAGTTATCAAACGGATTATATAAAACGAAAGACGTATCGCTTACAGCATCAAGCGCAGTTTCGTAAGAAGCGATGTCGTTTTTGTAAAGAGCTTCTTGGTTTTGGTATTCTTTAACGTATTCTCCCCAGATACCGTCGTCGGTAAGTTTTGCTTCTGTTTCAGCCTTAAGAGATTCTTCGTATTTAGCAACGATAACGTTTTCGATAAGTTGCTTAGTCATTTCTTGGAAATAACTGTAATTAAGAACGTTATCAGAGTTAGCGATATCGTGTGATTCAGTGCTTAAAATCAAGCCTGTATCCTTTAAGAAAGTTAAAAGTTCGCTGAATGCTTTTTTCTTTTTATTGTTTGAGATGTCGATTTTGTAAGCGTTAAAAACTGCCATATCAAGATCGTAAACGCTAGCTTTAGAGCCTGCTTCGTCACCGATAACGAGTGCAGCGATCTTGATTTCATCTTCAGTAGGAGCGTCAGCCTTTAATTCGGTTTCATCTCTGTTTGAATTATCTTCAACCGTAGGAGAAACCCTGTCAGCTACGCTTACGTTTTCCTTTTCTACGGCTTCTTCTTCGTCGTCTTCTTCGTAAGACTTGATAAGGTCGTTTACGTTCTTACGAGTTTCATACATAACTTGAGCGTATTCGTACTCGGTAAGGTAATTTTTTAAGTTTTCAATCTCACCGCTTTGTGGATTGATTGAATTACTACCTGCGAGTGCGTTTTGTTTGAAGTATTCTTCAAACTCAGTCAAGCCTTCTGTTTTTGATAAAAGACCGTTATAAGTTTCGCTGAGAGAAATTCTTGCTTGTTGAACGACTATTCTGTTAGAAACCAAGTTATCAAGCACCATTTGATATGCTTGACTAGACGAGTAGCCGTAGGATTGAACGTATTGATAACCGTAAGAAACGAATCCTGCGTTGAGTTCTTTTTTCTTGATAGATTCTGAATCAACGCTGTCACCAACTTTAACTGTGGCAATAACTTGATCCATATCTCTGTCCGTATTTACGCTAATCCAATCGCACGATGCGCAAATACTTAGTACCAACGCGAGCGATAAAGCAAGCGAAAGGATTTTTGCAACAATCTTTTTCATATAAATCTCCTAAGTCGTGAAAGTCATAGAGTACATGTGGGCATACTACCCAAACTTTATATATTATTGTACTAAACAAGCGAATATATTGCAAGGCTTTTTGACTAGTTTTTTGACGGATTTTTAATTTTTAACTGAAAAATGCAAAAATTCCGTCATAAGTGACAAGGTTTTAATCGCCGTTTCTTGTAGAGCAAACGAAATTTTCGGCAAATCTTCAAAAGAAAGCACTGAAAGGTCAGAAAATTTCTCAAGTGCGTCTTGAATTCCCCCACCGATTTTTGACAGATCGGAAAAAGTCATATACGCTTGATTTTTTGATAGCACTATCTTTACGACGCTTTTAGTTTGCGCATAACTTTTTATAAGCGCAATATCCAAAAGATTTTCCACTTCCTTCGGCACTTTTCCGTAAACCTCTTCGATGTCAGAATAAATCAAATCGCGTTCAGATTCATTTTTTATTTCGCTGATTTTCTTGTACCAATCAAGTCTTTGCGACGAAACTTCGATATAATCTTCAGGAATAAAAGCGTCCATTCTGATATCGAGTTCCGTTTCGAAATCTTTGGTAATCTCGCCAAGCTGTTCTTTTAAAAGCTTAGAATAAAGTTCGTAACCGATTTTATCCATATGCCCGTGTTGCTCGCGCCCTAAAACGTTACCAGCCCCACGAATTTCCAAGTCGCGCATAGCAATTTTATAACCACTGCCAAGCTCGGTATGCTCCATAAGCGCGCTAAGTCGTTTGTACGCAGTTTCGCTTAAAACCTTATCCTGCTTGTAGGTAAAATAAGCGTGTGCCATCTTATCTGAACGACCGACTCTACCCTTTAATTGATAAAGCGTAAAAAGCCCTAAGTTATCAGCATCAATAACAATAAGCGTGTTAGCCGTCGGAAGGTCTATTCCGTTTTCGATAATCGTCGTTGAAACAAGCACGTTATTTTCGCCAGAATAGAAACTCATAATACTGTCTTCAAGCTGTCTTTTTGGCATTTTACCGTGTCCGACGACGACTTTTGCATCTTTTATCAAATCCTGAACGTGGCTTGCAAACTGGTAAATTTTATCGACTCTGTTATAGAGAATAAAGACCTGTCCACCACGCGAAAGCTCGCGATTTACGGCATCTTTAATAAGCGCGTCACTCTCTTCAACGACGTACGCCTGAACGGGTATTCTATTCGTTGGCGGAGTGTTGATTAAACTTATATCTCTTATTCCCGAAAGTGACATATGAAGAGTTCTCGGAATAGGCGTTGCCGTCATTGTAAGCGTGTCTACGTTGCTTTTTAAAACGCGCAATTTTTCTTTATGTTCAACGCCGAAGCACTGTTCTTCGTCTAAAACCAAAAGTCCTAAGTCCTTGAACTTGACTTGTTCTGAAAAAAGTTTATGCGTTCCTATAACGATATCAACTTCCCCATTTTTTAATCCGTCAATTACCGCTTTTGATTTTTGAGGGGTACAAAATCTGTTAAGTAACGCAATTCTTACGCCAAAACCTTCAAAACGCTTCAGTGCCGTTTCGTAATGTTGCTGAGTCAAAATCGTGGTAGGCGCAACTATTGCAACCTGCTTTCCGTCCATAACGGCTTTAAACGAAGCCCTTAAAGCAACTTCGGTTTTTCCAAACCCAACGTCACCGCACAAAAGCCTATCCATAACCTTGTCGCTTTCCATATCTTTTTTGATTTCTGCAATCGACTGAAGTTGGTCTTCAGTTTCATCAAATTCGAAAGCGTCGTCAAATTCTTTAGATAGTTCGTTGTCGGGGGAAAATCTAAACCCTTTTTTAGTTGCGCGGTCGTTGTAGAGTTTTTTAAGGTTAATTTTCATTTCTGCGATAGACGCGCGAACCTTTTCTTTCAGCTTTTCAAACTCTACACCACCAATTTTCGAAAGCTTAGGCGTTTTATCCCCACCCAAATACTTTGTGAGTCTATCCATATTTTCAACGGGAACGTACAATAAGTCGCCCCCTAAATATTCGATAGCGATATAATCTTTAGTACCTTCAGTCGTCGAAATTCTCTCGGTTCCTAAAACGCGACCGATACCGTGTTTTTCGTGAACGGCAAAGTCGCCAACGTTAGGCGCAGAAAACGCATCTTTTCTTCTGGATTTGATTTTCTTTTCTTTTACACCAACGAACAAATCGCACGAGCCGATTACCACAGTCTTTGCGCCGTGTAGAATAAAACCGTTTGATAAATAGTCGCTCGTTATATAAATTCCCGGAAAATCACTCGGCTGTTTAGTCCTTACGGAAACAAGCCCTTGTGCCGAAATATCTCTTGCAACTCTGTCGGCTCTTTCCTCAGTTGCACACATAATAATCGCTCTATAGCCTGCTCTTTGCCAACTTTTTAAGTCGGTAAATAGCTCGTCAGGCTTAAGCGCGTATCTTCTTAGCGCGCCTACGTTTAGTCTTACGGTTTTAAGTGGAGTAAAAAGTGGAACGGAAGTCGTAAGCGTTTGTAAGCTTATTCTTGCACGCTCGTTTATAAGCGAAATGAGTCTTTCTCTATCATAAAAATGGCGCATAGAAAAGTCAAACGCTTGCCCTGCTTGCGACAAAGAATTTATTCTTTCAACGTGTTCTCTGATTACTCCGTCTAAATTATCGGCGCACAGTTTACACTCGTCGTAAACTACCGAAAAACTTTTATCAACGTAATCAAAAATTCCATTTTCTGCATAGTTAAGAAGTGGCGCAATAAAGGATAGCGACGAATTTACCGCATCAGAGTCAATTATCTCTTTAAGCTCGTCACAAATTTGCTTTGCCTTTGTTTTCGCAAGTAGTACGCCGTACTTTTTCAAGCTTTCGTCAAGCTGTTTTTTAACGGCTTCTTTATTTTCGCAAGCGTAAAAATCCGACGCGCTAATTAGCGTAAAAGAGCGAACTTCTTCACCCGATTTTTGCAAATAAGCGTCGTATAGGCGTATTTTTTCAAGTTCGTCGCCAAAAAAGTCGCATCTGAAAGCCGAATCCGAATTGATAGGATAAACGTCTAAAATATCACCGCGAAGTGAAAATTCACCCTTATTTTCAACAAACTCTACTCTGCTGTAACCAAGCTTAGTCAAGTCTTTTAATACAGTGCCGAGTGGATATTCGTTACTTATTTTATAAGTCCTTTCTTCGACCTTTTTTGGAAACAACTGTAAAAGCGACTCAAAAGTGCAAGTAATAAAGCTTGCGCCCTTTTCAATTTCGTATAGCGCTGTAAGTCTTTTATACGTGCTTTCCTTATTAAACGCGCGTTTATATAATAAAACGTCGTCTTTAGGTGGAAGATATACGCAAGTTTTTCCCGTTAACGCATGTAATTCTTCTTGCGCGCGCTGAGCTTTTACGTTATCTTTACAGATATAAATTGCCTTGTCAAAAAGATGAGCCGAAATCGCAAGCTTAAGAGGGTCTGTAACGCCAAATACCGCAGTCGGAATTAAACTGCGGGTATAGCTTTCAAGATTTTTTATCTCTTGGTCATTATTTAATTTTATATATTCTGTCAACATAGTTTCAGTAAAAAACCAACGTATAAGACGGTTATTTAAACAAATTATTGTTTTTTACCGTTATATTTACACATTATTTTCTCTCCGTCAAGACCTTTTATAAAATCAACCGAAAGGTCACAACACAACTTGCAAGCATCTAAAATCACTTCTTTTCTATCCCCTACGATTTTAGATAGAACGTAGTCTATCGTAGGAATTTGTGGGTTGTCTTTTTTGATACCAATCCTAGCGCGCGAAAACTCGCCCGAGCCGATTTCCTGCAAAATATTTCGCATCCCATTATGCGTTCCAGCCGAGCCGTTTTTTCTAAATCTAATATTTCCAACGTCTAAGTCTAGGTCGTCGAAAACAACTAGTAAATCGTCAAGGCTCGCTTTATAAAAATTCAACACTGCTCTTACGCTTTCGCCACTTAAGTTCATATAAGTTTGAGGTTTAACGATTATTACTTTTTCGCCACCAATAAAACACTCTGCTATAAGCGCAAGCATTTTTGATTTTAACGAGAACTTAGCACCGAGTTTTTCAGCGAGCATATCCACCGCAATAAAGCCGACGTTATGATATGTATTTTCGTATTTTGCACCCGGATTTCCGAGCCCAACTATAATTTTCATAAACCACCCTAAAATTTGAAAAACTATCCTTTAATCTTAGGATAGTTTCTCTTTAAATAGCTTAGTTATAAATATCAGACATTTTTCTGTCGAGATAGATATTTTCGATAGCCTTTGCCAAAAGCTTAGCAACTGACAAGACTTCGATTTTGTCTATTCTCTTATCTTCCGGTAACAAAATTGTGTCTAAACAAACGAGTTTTTCGATGCAAGAGTTTTGGATTCTCTCAATCGCTGGGCCAGATAAAACTGCGTGCGTACAGCAAGCGTAAACGTGAGCCGCACCGTTTTTCTTGATTGCTTCAGCACCTAAAACGATAGTACCTGCAGTATCGATCATATCGTCAACTAATAAACAAGTTTTGCCTTTAACGTCACCGATAATATTCATAATTTCAACTTGGTTAGCGCGAGGTCTGCGCTTGTCGATAATAGCCATTGGGCAGTTTAACTTAGTTGCTGCCGCTCTTGCTCTACCAACGCTACCAATGTCAGGAGAAACTACTACGAAATCTTCGCTTGCGTAGTTTTTGAAGTGTCTATATAAACTTGGTCCACCGACTAAGTGGTCGAGTGGAATATTGAAAAAGCCTTGAATTTGTGATGCGTGAAGATCAACCGTCAAAACACGGTCTGCCCCAGCTGTCGTAATCAAGTCTGCCACAAGCTTAGCCGTAATCGGATCTCTTGGCTTTGCTTTTCTGTCTTGACGAGCGTAACCAAAATAAGGGATAACTGCAGTAATTCTACCTGCACTTGCTCTCCTAGCTGCGTCAATCATAACCAAAAGCTCCATAAGGCTTTCGTTTACAGGACAAGACGTAGATTGAATTAAGAATACGTCTCTACCACGAACGGTTTCATTGATATGAACGCTAGTTTCCCCGTCAGAGAAATGGCCAACTTCAATACTTGACAAACTTACGCCTAAGTGTTTGCAAATTGCTTCTGCGAGCGGTTTGTTAGAGTTTCCGCTGAAAACCTTTATTTCCGTGCTGTGTGTAATCAAAACTTCTTCCTCCTAGTAAATCACAAAAGTGTTTAAAAGCATTTGAGCATATATATAATATATAATTTATTCTTTTAAGTCAAATTAAAAACAATCAAAAATTGAAAATTATCGTCTTTTATTTTTGAAAAAATCTCTTAAAAGGCTGGCGCACTCTTTTTCCATTACACCACCCTCGTACTCGAGTGACCAATTAAGCCCACTTTCATCTAAGAGTTTATACCTACTTACAACTGCCCCACCTTTAGGTTCGTACGCGCCAAAATACAATTTTTTAATTCGCGCGTTAAGTATTGCACCTGCACACATGACGCAAGGCTCTAAGGTAACGAACATTTCGCAGTCGTCAAGTCGCCAGCTTTTAAGTTTTTTACACGCTCTATTTATTGCGATAATCTCAGCGTGATAGGTTGCCATTTGTGATTTTTCGCGATTGTTAAACGCGCGAGATATAATTTTCCCGTCTTTAACGATAACCGCGCCAACAGGCACTTCGTCGCGCTTTAACCCTGCTATAGCTTGATTAATCGCCTTTTCCATAAAATATTTTTTGTGTAATTCGTCCATTTTACTTATGATACTCCGTTTTTGCGTTAATCATAAACGCGCGATAAATCTGCTCTAGAGAGATAACGCGAAAAAGGGTGTGTGGAAAAGTCATTTCAGAAAAAGATATTTTTACTTTTGCGATATCCTTTACCTTATCTGATAAGCCGTACGAACCACCTATTACAAAAGTCACTTCTTCGCCTGAAGATATTAAAGAATTTAAACTTTCGGCAAGCTTTTCGCTTGAAAAGGGTTTCCCTTCAATACAGGTTGCAAAAACGCTACCTTTGACTTTTTTTAAAATTTCTTCGCCTTCGCGCTCGATAATTCTTAACTTTTCGCCACTTGACGGAACTGTTACGAAATTTTCTTCTTTAATTTCAATAATTTTCAGTTCGCAAAATCTTGAAAGCCTTTTTGCGTATTCATTTATTGCATCTTGAAAATATTTCTCTTTAACTTTCCCAACGCAAACTAAATTAACCTTCACCATAATTCTTCTTTATTCTTTA
>JAFQWV010000015.1 GCA_017407325.1 Clostridia bacterium
AAACCTAATGATATACCATTGCGGTGACGTTAGCGGTGAGGTCCCACCTGTTCTCATACCGAACACAGAAGTTAAGCTCACCAGCGCCGACAATACTTGACTGGAGACGGTCCGGAAAGATAGGTAGTTGCTGCATCCAAAAAGAAAAACTCAACCAAAAGGTTGGGTTTTTTCTTTTGCAGCAACATAATCTTTCCGGCTATCCTAACGGATAGAGTCCGGAAAAGGGTCGCCCCTGCTTAGTATTAAGTTTTATTTAATCACTTTTTAAAAACTTTTGAATTGTAGTTGCTTGCAACTATGCGACATATTTGCTATCGCAAATGAATGGTAGTTGCTGCATCCAAAATGAAAGCATCCATCAAAAGATGGGTGCTTTTCATTTTGGGTGTAGCGACGTAAATCATTCCGCCATCCTACGGATGGTCGGAAAGAAATCGAGAGTTTAAATCGTGGTGATAGAGAGAGTAGTGGCACTATATGTTTTTATGTTAAATATCGTATTATACTGCTTATCGATACGTCGTTACACGACGCATGGTAGTTGCTGCATCCAAAAAGAAAAACTCAACCAAAAGGTTGGGTTTTTTCTTTTGCAGCAACTACCGTTTCCGTCCCGTGCAATCGCTACGCTATTGCGTCCGGAAAGAAGTCGAGAGTTGCAAACAAGGTAATTAAGTAACAACACTTAATATTTAACGGTATTTTTTGGCTAACAAGTTATCGACATGATTGCTACGCAATCACATGGTAGTTGCTGCATAGGTTGAAAATTAGAAAAAACCACTCAAAAAGAGTGGTTTTTGATCATTTTTTTAGATATTCTATTACTTGGTCACAAATTTGCTTCATACCTTTTGGGTTGGGGTGTCCCATTTGCTTTTCAAAAGGGGATAATTCTATATATTCTGCTCCGTATAGCTCACAGGAAGTTTTTATCGTTTTGACTAATTGGGGTTTAAATTCAGTGTTGATAATAAAAATAATTCTCGTATTGGGCAAGGTGTTTTTTAGGTCGTTAATAAAATAACTTACTGCAGGCAAGACGTTGTATAAATCTTGTTTTTCCCAATCGGAATATTTTTCTTCCCCGAGAGGAGAAAGTCCCCAGTTATCGTTTGTTGCGCCAAACACAAAGAGGGTGTCAACTGGGTTTTCTTCAAAATAATTTGAATTTTTAAGCAGTTGCAAACGATATATAAAGGAGCTTGTTGTGGAGCAATCGTCACCTTTTAACCCTGTGTAGCATATGGTAGAACCTGACCAACTGTTGTTTTGCACTAGCGTTGCGCCCGTCTTGTCAATAAGTTGTTTCCACCAAGTGTCCTTCACCGTCATTTTTTTAACGGGTTTTTCAGGGTCGCCCTCAACTGAGTAGTAATATGCAAATCCGTCTGGGATATAATCCTTAAAGGTAGAATAACTATCTCCAAATATAAAAAATCTTTTTAACATATCTAACTCCAAATAAAAACAAGTGTAAAAATATTTTATCATATAACGAAAAATAAGACAACGCAATGAATAAAAAAGGGTAGGAATAAAAAGAAAATATTTTAAAAAAGTTCGTAAAAACTGTTGACATAATCAATTAAAAACAATATAATAATAAAGCATTTGAAAATACTATTGCCCCTTAGCTCAGTCGGTAGAGCATTCGGCTGTTAACCGAAGTGTCGTCAGTTCGAGTCTGTCAGGGGCAGCCAAAAAGAAAACGCTAGAAATTATCTAGCGTTTTTTATATTATCTTAAACTTTTTTGCCTCGCTTTTTTCAAAGTGGGGCAAAATATGGCTATAAATTGAAGCAGTTGTATCTAATCTTGCGTGACCTAACCAAGATTGAACAACTTTCATAGAAATTTCACATTCTAAACATTTTGTAGCAAAAGTATGCCTTAAATCGTGTAATTTATGGTTTGGACAAAGAATTTTAAACGCTTTTGAAATTCTAGAAGCACTAAACTTAAAAGGACGAATGTTCCCATTAACTTTAAGAAAATTTTTATATTCATCCTTACCCGAAAAGCCCAAAATATTATATAACTCTGGAAAAACGGGAATATATCTAACTGATAAATTAGTTTTAGTCCCTTTTATAAGCATAACGTCGTTCGAGGGATAAATATCATTATAACAAAAATCTAAAGCTTCTTGGCGACGTGCACCGGTTAATAGTAAAAACTTAAAATAAATTTCATAACGATGACCTTTGATTTTGTTTAAAAATGAAACTAGTTCTTCTGATGAAAGAGCATTCCCAACTTTACGAACGTGCTTTGGTTTAATTAAAAGAGAAGAAATATCTTTATTAATTAAACCTAATTTATATGCCAAAGATAAACTACCGTGATAAACGTCAAAAGTTTCTAAACGCATTCTAGAAGAATTTACGTTATTTAAAGCCTTTTGGATAACAAAAGCGTTTAAGTCTGAAAGTTCTAATTTTTTTATACTTTCTGGAATATGTAAACGAATTGTAGCTTTAATTTTCTTCCAGCTTTTAATATATGGTTTTTTATAAACGTTTATCCAATCTTTTAACCATTCTTTATATGTCATAAATCTAAATCCTTAATCCCTGCAAAAATATCTATATTAGTTCTTAATCGATTTTTAGATATATATCTAATATTTGTATTTGATTCAATTGCTTTAGCAATATCAAAAATTGAATCCTTTAAAAGCATAGGGTTTTCTATTTGACGTAGAGCAATAATACGTTGATTATAATACTCGTCTAATTCATCTTCCACGGTATCGTCCAAAAAAGATTTTTTGTTTAATATTCCGTAACCTTGAATAAATTTTTTTCTATGTATAGCGTCTTTTAAGGTTTCAAAAGTTTGTTCTGAATATTGAAACGTAGAAGTTTTTTCATCATACAAACCCTTCATAGCGTATTTAAAAACTTCTTTGTAATCTTTATAAACTTTTGAACCATAAACACTATAACCTAAATCTAATGAATTTATGGAATCAAGATTAACTTCGATATTATTAAAAATTAAATACCAAATTTTTTGCAATAGTATTTCAAAATCATTAAAAAAGATAACCGGTTTTTTATTCCTGGAATCATTTTTTATTTCAGAACGTTTATAACTAAAAGCATTGACGTGAGAACCAGGAATACGTAAACCTTTTTTTAACGCAAACAAGCAATGAAAATGAGGATGATAACTACTTAGAAAACCTTTTTCATTTATAACTATTTCTAAACTTTTAATTGCACCAACGTAACCGTATTTAGAAAAATCAATACCTTTTATTTTTTTATCACCCTTAAAGAATCGTAAAAGGTAACTAAATTTTTTAGTAAGTTTATCTAACGTTGCTTTTAATTCGGTATCTTTACAATTGGGAATAGTAAAGACAATATGGTATATATCATAATAAGAACGCAGCTCGTCCAAAAAGGGTTTATATTTAGCGAAACGTCTTAAAGATATTTGATTTTGACAGTTTATACAAAATTTATCGTGACATAAATTAACCGACTTAATATCTTTTATAGCCAGCAAACGATAATAATCGACTAATGCAAACGAAAAACAATTACGAACAATTTCGGCACGGTCGTTTGGCAAACAACGTTTATCATAATAATTTTTATAATAATCTGCAATAATATCGTTTGCATTTAACCGTTTCCTTGCACGTCTAATTTTATCAGCATTAACTTCTAATTGTTCAATGCCTTCTAAAGTAAAAAGTCCGGAAGAATTCGTTAAACCGTCGATATCACGACGTTGTTTAACATATGCTTTTGGGACTTTTAATTTTTTTTTAATATTCATAATTTGACCTCTTTAAATTAGTACTATATAAAAACTTGTGGGACAAGTTATTTATATAGTATCGAGAGTGGTTTTTATCGGTCCGTTGGACCGAAAAAACCACCCTATGGAAAACAAGCTAATCTTGTATTCCATTAGTTTTAATTTTTAATAAATAATCCTTTGCTTCGTCTTTTAGAAGTTTATTTAAAAGACGTGCAACTTTGTTATAAAATATAAATTTTTTTGGCGACTGCTTTTTTAGACGTTCTTTCTTAATAAATACTTCAGTAACGTCAACAGAATTTTTTGAAAAAAGGATTTTATCTAATTCAATCTTGTATTGAGCAAACAAAGCGTTTTGCATGTAAGATTTTTGTTTTTCAGATAAAAATGTACGATTTTCGTAAATGTCACCGTAAAGCTTAAAAAAATCAGTGTTTAATGATTCGATTCTTTTCATTTTTGTTTAACCTATAATTAGTTGGTTGTGAGAAATCATAATAATCAAACTTACCGTTCGACTTTCCACCGTGTTCTAAATAACTAAAATCTTCGTTTTCACCTGGAATAAACTTGTCGTAATTAGAATAACTATCGTATAAATCAAAGATATTGCCATCAAAAGAATATTCAACGTTAGTAAAGGTTTCTGCCTTTGTTTCATAGTATAAATCTACGTCTTTAACGCTTGAAAACTCTTTACAGGACCATATACACTGCTTAATCAAACCGTCATTATCTAGTACAAGTTTTAAAGGTTTATCAATTAAAATAAACTTATGCGCTAAATCACGAATATTTAAATCTAACAAAGAATAACGTTGTAAATCTAAATAAATAACGTACTTGAAATGACGATGCATTTCATAGAACCTTGAAACCCAATCAGGAAGAGAAGAACTTTTTCTAGAATCGTAATATCTTTGAACTTCAGTTAAAAAAATTCTTGAATGAGGTGGCATAAAAAGAACGGGCAAATCAGAATTAGAAAGACCAACATAAAATCCGTTGGTAAAATAAGTTGTATATTCTTTTTGATAGCCAGCAGGTAAAGTTACTTTAAAATCAGTAAAGATTGGAACTTTATCAGGGTAACTTAACTTATTACGTCTAGAAATATTTAACTCGTCAATTTCATTGCAACAATTATCAAATATATCTTGACCTTCGTTAACAAAACAATCGTAAACGAATTTTGTCATTAAAGCACCTTTACCTACACCGGGTTCACCAATTACAGCACAAATCATTCTTTTACCTTTTTAATAATTGTAATTACTATAAGCGTTATCAATAAAACAAGTAACACTAAGAAAAGTATAAAAAGGGGAGTTACCCAAGAAGATAAAAACATATAAGTAACTGATAAATGTTTTATGGTAATATAAAAAACAAAACTTATAATACAAATAAAAAAGAGTGAAAGCATATTTAATTCTCCTTAAATTTAGAAGTAATAAAAATTCCTACGAGTGAAACGATAACTATAATTGCAGCAATACTAATCCACTTGTCCGAAAAATCACCAGAACCAACCGGTTTATTACTACCGGTTTGTTTATTATCGATAACGCCAAGATTATAGTATTCTCCGTCAGTTTCAAATTCTAGACGTAAAATTGAAACGTTCTCTACTAACGTACCGTATTTTTGAAAACCACCGGTATCAAAAACAATATATTGGAGTGGAGTTTCATAAAAACGTAATATCCAATCTTTTCCACTAATTCCGGTTTTTGCTTCATCTGAAAGTGTAACTTCTGATTCTAAAAAACTATCAACTGAAGAAATACGGTCCCATTCGTAATTATGAGAAAATAAACCTCCACCTTGATTACTGCCTTTTTGGGTATATGATAAATTTACGTATTGTTCGATTGGTTTTTCACAACTAGTAGAGGTATCATAAATAAAATTGTTTTGTATAAAATCTGTCGTAGTAAAATATACTTGTGCAGAAAGGAGAGAACTAATTGGCATATCCGTTGAAAAGGCTACAAAATGACTATAACACCACGTAGGAAAAAAAATAAAGCCTTCGTTATATTCAATTAAACCAACGTATTTATCAGTAACTTCAATTACTTCAACGTCACGATAATAAACGTTTGAAGAACCGTTTTCATCTTTGAACAAAAGACTTTGCCCAATTGAACACGAAACTTCGGAAACAACGTTATCCGGTGCATTTTCTAAAGGTTTATCTATATCCGGATTAAACGCCCTAAAAACGGAAGAGATTTCATAATATCTTTCACTTTTAGAAGAAACTTTTAAATCCTGAATTAAATACTTATCAAATATGCCTGAACTAGAAACAAGCTTTAATTTATAATTTTTGAAATCTAAATCAGTTGATAAAGAAATATTTATTGACGTCGCAATTAAGTCTAAGGAATAGTGACTAGGTTGAACGAGATAAACAAAAACTTCCTTTTCGGAAGATTCGGAAAGAGTAATTAATTTAAACGAATAATCAAAAGAATTAGAAGAATAACTATTTAAATCAATAGAATCGTCTTTTGATAAATCATCTAAAACGTTTGAATAATCCGTGCTGACTACTTCCCCCATCGCGAACGATAGAGGAAGAGAAAACACGGAAACAAAAAGGAGAAAAGCACACAAAAACAACGATAATCGTAAGTTTAATTTTTTCATAAAATTATATCCTTTGGATAAAGAAATACAAACCCATCGTAGAAACAACCAAAATTAATACAAGTTGTAAAATCCGTTTTTAAACTAGTTAATTCTAATTGAAACAAAGGTTTTTTGGAAAAATCAAAATCGGTAGAAATAGTAGAAGAAGGGAAAAGCGAACTTAAAATATTATCAACGGAAAACCCTTCTTCAAAAGTGAAAACAATTTTTTCCGTATCAAATTTAACGTTAAAAAATTGTGTTAGTTCTCCAAGATTATTGCTTGAATAAACTTCATCATCAACAATAACGTCAAAAGAATAATAATCGTTAAAAGTGATTTTGGCAGAATAACCGGAAGATTTAACGTCTAAAACGTGTTCGCCTAAATCAAAAAAAACTATGCTGCCATTAGAAAGGGTTTTGTCCTTATATGAAATTGAAATTTCTTCTCTTTGTTTGTCGGTTGAACACTTAATAGTAAAAAACAAAGCAATACAAAACCCTAAAACTAAACAAAGTATAATCCAAAATTTTTTCATAAGACGTTACACCACAATATCACTACCACCGTTAATACTAACCGAACGTACACCAGACAAAGGATTTAAAGAA
Organism: Clostridia bacterium; assembly: GCA_017407325.1. GTDB lineage: Bacteria > Bacillota > Clostridia > Christensenellales > Borkfalkiaceae > UBA4636. The sequence continues at coordinate 7,039 of JAFQWV010000015.1, forward strand.
AGCGTAAAAGTGTTAAAACTATTAGAAAGAATAATTTTAAAATAGCCGGAACCCGAAATAGTAGAAAGATATCCGGTTCTAACACCTAAACCTTTGTTCCAATTAGCAAATACTTCTCTAACGTCAACAGTTAAAACGTTATCATTTAACGTAGGCATAAAAAAATCTTCAAAAGAAAGATTATAAGAAGTACCAGAAGAAGAGGAAGCATCTTGAGAACTAGTCCATTCAACACAGCCAGCATTTAAAACATCTAATAAAGAGGTCGAATAAGTATCAATAACGGTTCCATTATTTTTATAATCGATATTCAATTTCAAATCGCCAACAATAGTAACGTCAGAAATTATATAACTAACGTCCATAACGTCATTAAAAACGTTGTGTGAACTTAAATCGAAGTCAAGAACTTCGTCCGAATAGACGTCGTAACTTTCGCCGGATTTAATTTCAGTGCCTTTTTTATCAAATAATTTTAGGGAAGTAGGTATGCCTTCAAAAATAACGTTAATAGAAGCCGTTAAACCGCCTTGACGGGTAGTACAAGTTAAAACCATAGGGAAACCCCTAAATGCTTTATAAAAGTCCAATCTAACGGTAAGTGCACCGTCTGAAGTAGTGTTTAACGTAACGTAATTACTAATTTCGTCACTAGGCGAATCTTCTTTCCAATCAATCGACCAATCAACTTTTTGGTTGCTAGCGTTATCAGGATAGATGGTTGCCGTGACAGACCTTGAAAGAAGAGCAGAAGATTCTTCTGCTAGAACGTAACGTGAAGCAAATCCTATAAACGGTGAACTTTCGGAATCGTAATTATAACTATCTTTGTTGCGTTGAATATGTTCTACGAGAAATAAACCGGAACAAAAGAAACAAAAAACTAATAAAAATGAAATTACTAAATCAAATACTAAACGTTTTTTCTTATTCATAAAATTACCTCTTAAATAAAGCTGCAAAACCAGAACCAGGACCAAACCAAGTTACAAGTTGATCATAAAACGTTAAACCGTTTGCGTTTGCAGATATTAAAACTACAGCAACAAAAACGACTGCAAGTAAACATAAAAGCAATATAAAACCTAAAAGTGAAAAAAGAAATTTCTTCATATATAACTAACTCCTTGAATTTTTGTTACGTCTATTGGTAACTTGTTTTTTCTTAGTAGCGTTGAAACAATCAGCACTATCTTGACGAGCAGACAAATAACCAGAACGCCACGCCTTTTGAGAATCAGTCAATTTTTTTCCGGTTTCTTTTACCTTGCCGGTTTTTAACTGATTAGCATAACGTTTGCCCTTTTCAGCCGGATTAAGTAAAGTAATACTTTTACCTGTTTTAGTCTTAATAACTTTTGCCATAAAAACTCCCTCGTTTAAAGTCCGTCGACTATAAATTTAATATAAAAAGCCATAACGCATAGTTATGGCTTTTAAATAAAAATTAAAATGGTAAAGAAGTGCCTTTCTTCAATTTAATTGAAGTAAGTTTAGGTTTTCCATTTAAAAATTGAGATGGGGTAAATTCGCAATCAACAAAATCACCAGGGGTAACGTTTCGCAAATCTAAATGTTCAGAACTAAAAACAGTTTGAATACGACCATTTATTTTACCATCTGAAGACTTAGAAAATTCAACGAAATTATAACCGTTTCCTTCTCTTCCTTCCTTGTTAAAGCTGAAACTTCCAACAAACATAATACAATTACTCATAATTAACTCCTTGCCAACGCATGAGCGACGCTGGTCTTAAAAAAATATATTTATAACCCTTACGGTGTTATATCGTGTTAACCCTTGCTTGAGAGGTCAACAAAAGCAAGGGCTTTCTTGAGGTGAGGTATTTAGAAGAAAATCTATAAACTCAAGAAAAAATATAAAAACTACTTAACGTAGAATTTACCTGTCAAGTAAAAAAGCAAAACGTTCAATACCGTTAGCACATTGGTATTTAATCAAACAACGATTAATCAATTTAACGTCATCTTCGGATAGTGCAGTTATATAACCGTCATCAGAAGGGAAACCGGCTATAATTATTGAGCCAAAAATATCGTGAATTATTTTAGAATCATTTGAATTAATAGCAAAGGTAGAAACGTAATTACCAGCCTTAGAACGTCCACAATCATCGATAATAACGTAAAAAGACTTGTTAGAAAATTCTCTGAAAGTAAAATCTAAAAAAGTACAATTTAAAAGACGATGAAGTTCTTCAGAGCAGGAATCATCGTCAATTAATATAGTTTCCGGTGGAGTGCATTTTTCCGGATTAAAATACAAAGCTTTAATTTTCATAATTTTGACCTCTTTTAAATAAAAAACAATGTAAGACAAACCTTACATTTAGAATAATAACATAAGACATATCTTACAGTCAAGTATTTTTGTAAAAAAAGTCTTACAATAAAATTATGGAAAATAAATTTGCTGAAAGGTTCGATGAACTTTTAAAAGAAAAAAATCTCTCAAAAAGAGAATGTGCAAGACTTTGTAACATAAGTGCGCAAAGTGTTTCAGATTGGACAACGGGAAAAATACAACCAACAGCAGAAATGATTTACATAGTTTGCAAAACATTAAATGAAAGCGCAGATTTTTTGTTGGGGTTAACCGAAGAAGAAAAGAAACAAAACAATTATTTTTTTAATATACAAAATAATTACAATAAGTAGGTAAATAATGAAGTATTTTAACGAAGGACATATTTTATTAGCGTTATCTCAAAAAATTGTAGAAAAAGCGATAGAAAATAAAAACAAAAAAATTAAAAAAGAAAAAATTTCAGATTTATCAATAAGACTAGAAGAGGATATAAAAAAATATGCTGAAAAAGTATTTAATGAAAATCTAGTTTTGTATATTGATGAAATCACAAGTCCAGAAAACCTTTTTTATTTGAAAGGTGGTAAAGATTGGGGATTTTGTAAAGAGTTCTTAGAAATAGAAGTTGTAAAAAAGTATAAAAACAAATTTTTTGATATAGTATCAAAAAATGAAAACATTCAAGAATTAGATGAAGCCGTTGCAACTTATACAAAAAATGACATTGTAGAATTTAATAAATTTTATAAAAAAGCACGAATGAATAGAATAAGAAAAAATATATTTAATATAGCAAAAAAAGATTTAATGGAAAGACCAATTTTTTGGATTGAATACGTAATGGATAATTATTTAGACTAAACCGACAAGACGTCGGTTTTTTATTTTACCCAAAACAAAAAACAGGGCCGACGGCGTACCATCCGTTCAGCCCTGTTTTTTTGTCCTTGATAACATCCTACGAGTTTTTGCCCTTGCCTTGGCGAACAAGACTAAAGCGTGTTCCGTCAAGCAAGAAAAAAAGGAGGTCAAAAACTATGTCAAAATTTGAAACACTCTACATAGTTCTATGGATAATTGAAATTGCAGTTTCAATTATCGCCATACTTTTTTAACCACCTTTTCTAAGCAAGTTTAACACACTTTGCCTCGTCCGTCAAGTCTTCTGCCACGCCCAATAGCCAAAGGTTTGATTTTATGCCCCATTGCCGGGAACACCGGCATTTCCCCACGGGGGAATTTTTCATGCTAATTAACGCGCACTTTTTATAACGCACGGAAAATTTTTTACACTGCGTGACGTATGCTTTCGCACGTTAAAACTTTTGTTATTTCCCGGGCTAATATACTTTTTTGAAAAAAAGTATCAAAAAACTTTATTGCACACTCGTAAAAACTTTAGTTTTTAATATTAGGCTGTTAACCGAAGTGTCGTCAGTTCGAGTCTGTCAGGGGCAGCCAACAAAAGAAAAGACCAACAAAAGTTGGTCTTTTTCTTTTGCCGTCGGTCCCCGACGGTGTGAACTGACGAGTGATTTTTGCTTTTAGCAAAAACACGTCGTCGACGCTCGTCCGTTCACTTCGTTCACTACCGAGGGCTACACTACGTTTCGCCCGAGTCTTACAGACGAAGAACGTAGTTCGGACGCCTTTGATGGGCTTGTATTATGGACTTAGTCCATCGTAGCGACAGCGGAGATGCGTCTGTCAGGGGTAAAAAAAGACCGATTTTTTCGGTCTTTTTCAATCTTCTAATCCTAATATATAATCGGTTGTAACATTATACAATTTAGAAAGTTTTATTAAAACGTCAATGGGTAGTTGGCGTTTTTCGTTTTCATATTGCGAATACGTGTTTTGTTTAATATTCAAAAATTCGGCAATTTGACTTTGGGTTAAATTGTTTTCTTCCCTTAATTCTTTTAGTTTCATATAAATATTATATAATATCTCGCGTTGAGATATTGACATATATCTCAAAATGTGATAAACTTAAAGAAAGTGAGATTCACTTAAAAACAAAGGAGAAATATAATGGAGTTTTCAAAGATTTTTACAGTAAAAAAAGAAGTAACAGAGCAACAGTTTTTAAGAAATGTATTAATTGGTTTATCTAAAGATAAAAAAAGCCCTTCGAACATAATGAATGCAAAATTTGGAAAAGTTACTGAATTTGAAGCGGAAGTAATGGTTCTTTCGGCTGATGTTGAGGTTAATTATTCAGGTTCATGTGGATATGATAGACAAGAACAATATCAAACTACCGAATCAAGGTATGTGCGAGAGGGAGAATGGTATGTTAGTAATGGAATCAAAAAAAGAGCTAGTTATAGTGGAAGTGTAAAAGTTGATGTTGTAAAAACAAAAACTGTAACTGATTGGAGTCCGCATAATGGAACAATTAATACGAATAAATTATGTTTTTGTCTAAATAAAGATAATGGTGATGAAAATTTGCTTGATTTATTTTCAACTGCTTTTGAGGAAGCAAACGATGAAAGCGTTATTGAGGAAGGTTCAGCAAATGTAAACTCATCGGCTTATAAATTTTTATTATCGAATTGTGAAACTAAAGCGACAAGGGATGTAAAATGGCCTGGCGACCATCATAAAGACGAAACATATAATTGCAAAACAGACGTAAATGAATTGGTTTGTTACATTGTCCCTTGTTATAAGGTTGAATTTGAATATAATCGAAAAAAATATTGTGCACGTGGCTTTGCTATAGGAAAAGCAAATGAAGTACATGAAGTGCCTCAAAGTGATGGTAAAGTTGAATCAATTGAAAAGATTGAAAATAGAAGAAAGATAATGGTTCATGAGGCTGAAAAACCTTTAAAAATAAAAAAACTTTTCGTGACACTTGCTATTATAATGGGTTTTGTAGGTTTATATGGGATTGTGAATAATGGAACTCCTAATTGTGGGGCAGAAGTATGTCTACCATTAGGATTAATATCAATGGCAGTTTTCATAGTTATAGCAATAGTTATAAATATTAAAGTAAAAAATGCTGTTGCAGCAGTTAATGCCTTGGCAAATATTGAAAAAAAGAAATTAAATAATATTAAAGTAAACAATTTAATTGAAGTGCTTAAAAAATTAAATTTACCTGCACTTAGTGCCGCAGAAAAAAAATGGGATTAGTAGAAAAGATGATTATAAATAAAATTTAGACATTTTTAGTTGTATTCTATAAAATCAAAAACTACAGCTTTTTTGTAAGTGTAAGCCAAAAAGAAAGCATCCATCTTTTGATGGGTGCTTTTCTTTTTGGGTTACGTTTTACGTAACACTCGAACTGAAAGTTCGGACGTTCTAACGGGCTTGCTTGATGGGCAAGGACTCCGTAGCGACAGTGGAGATGCGTCTGTCAGGGGCAATAATTATAAAAGCCACCGATTACTCGGTGGCTTTATTCTATGTCTATAAAAAAATCGTCAAAAGAAACGTCAAAAATTTTAACTAACGAAATAATATAACTTGCTTTAGGCTCGTTTACATTTCGTTCCCAATAATCAATGGCTTTTTGGCTAACGCCAATTGCCTTTCCTAATTTTAGTTGTGATAAGCCTTTTTCAAGCCTAAGTTCCTTTATTTTTTCTCCAATACTCATATAAACATTATAGAAGAAAACTTCTTAAAATTCTTGACAAAGAAGAATTCTTCTTGTATAATTTTGTTAAAAGTGAGATTCACTTAAAAACAAAGGAGTAATATTATGAGCGCTATAAAAGGAATCGTTTGTACTCAATGTGGAGCAACAGAAATAATTCTAATTGATGAAGGTTTCGCAAAATGTAAAATGTGTGGGGCGCATTTAAAAATTCAAAAAGAAGATAAAAGTGAATCGACGATAATAATTAAGCACGAGGGGGTTACGGAAAACAAAAACGAACCTATGATTTCCTTTTTCAAGGTAAAAGAAAATTGCGAGATGAAAGATTTTACTAGGACTGCATATGTTGATTTATTTACCTCAGATGTTTCGGATGAAATTTGTGAGGCAAATTTCTTTCCTGCAAAAATGGAAACTAACCACTATATTTTAGTGAATGCTGAATATGAACTTACATATAATGCTTCATTAGGGTATGACAAAATAGAAAAATATCTAGGTACCGAAAAGAAAAGACAATCTGACGGGACTTATGTAGAAGAACTTGTAGAAAAAGAAAGAACGGTTACTGACTGGAGACCCACTAGTGGCACATATTTTGGAAAAAATAATGCTGTTTACAAACTAGGTGAACGTAAGTTTGATAAAGAAAATATATTGCAAGTGATAGAAATGGAAAAATTACAAAAGCGTTTCAATCAAAATGTGTTGAATAATGCTACAGAAAATTTAGAGGAATTAGAAACAAAAACAAATTCTGACACACCTTTTGTGATTTCGCAAGGCGATTTAAGAAAAGCGTATGATTGGGGCTCAAAAATGGTAAGTGAAAATTGTCAAAGCAGTTTAACGTGTGACCACGTTAAAGGGTTTTCTTATACTTATAAAGAAAAACCACATGTTGTTTTAGGTGTTGTTTCTAATGAATTTGTTTTGCCTTATCAAAATAGGGGCGATTATTCAGTAAGATCATTCTCCAATAAAATAGCTACAGCTTGCGATGAGCCTATTGTAGATGTATTGGAAGAAAGAAG
>JAFQWV010000016.1 GCA_017407325.1 Clostridia bacterium
TCAAAGTCATAGTTGCCGCCGAAAGCAAGCATACCGGGATTGAAATCCCAATCTGCTGCCGTTTGACCTGCTGTCGGCAAAACAAGATTAGAAACCGCGATTGAGGTAATGGGGGTTTCTGTTGCGGTATATGAAAACTCGTAATAAATATCAATCGAATTATAATCGGGATACGCAAAGATCTCGTGTTTTGTTGCCTGCTGACCATTGATCAAAACGTTAGCCCCGGCAATATCGGCGGATATCGTGTATCCTTCCTCGGTATCAATTCCAAGGGTAACTCTGTACTTCTCGCCTGCTACGATACTTGCGGTATCTTCCAACGCCACCCACGTCTCGCCAACAAGCTTATCTACGTACATATCGAATACAAAGTAGCCCGTGCCGCAGGTCGCAGCCGCATAGCTTGCATCCCCAACCTTACCGCCAAGCGCAGGCAGCACAACGCCGCTTACGCTGACGCTATTGATCTCGGTGAGTTTTGGGGGCAACACGGCGAAATATTTGTACTGTGTGATGTTTTCGGGCAGGTATGCCACCTGATTGTTTCCTGCAACGTCGGTGCAGATATACAAGGAGTACTCATCCTCAGTATCCACAGAGATGGTGGGAGCCGCTTGGAACACGCCCTGCTCAGCAGTGGCGATGAAGGAACCACCGCTGATAAAGCTTGCTCCGGAGAGGATGGGCTGCGTGGAATGAAGCTCCAAAACGCCGCCGCTTACGACAAAGTTACCGCCTGCCTCAATTGCAATCACAGCGTCGGGGATCAACGTTTTGCCGTATAGAAACTTTACAAGGTTATTACCATAGATCGCATAAGGTGCATCGACGGTGATCGTACCGGGGCCGTCAATAATGAGATTTCCCTTGGCACGAATGCCGTTTGCGCCCCAGATGCTTTTATCTGCGGTGTTCTTGATAGAGCTTGTGCCGTGAAGGATTATCTCAAGCTTACCCGTGGAATAGATCACCGACTTTTCGGTTGTGTCGTGGGTGTAGCCCGTTCCCTCGTATTCATAATCGGAAAGATGGAATGTACCGCTTGACGCATAGAAAGCAAATCCACTTTCCTCCCAATCGGGCTCGCCTGTAATGGCTGTCGCTTCACCGTTCTTTACGTACTGCCCCTTGCTAAGCTCTACGCCGCCAACGTAGACCGTTTCGGCAGGTGTTTCCTCGGGCGTGGGAGTGATCGATAGCGCAGATGCCGTCAGCGGTGCGATCGCAAACACGCTAAAAAGCATTGCGATTGCCATTAAGAAAACCACGATTAAATTTCTCGATTTTGTTTTCATTAAAATTTCCTCCTAATATTTACTGTAAGTTAATAAATTAAGTAATAATATTATAACAGAGAAAATTTAAATTGCGCCTACCCGTCGGGTATGGTTTTAGTATGGGGTGTGGGTAGTTTTTATAAAAAACTACCCACAAAATAAAAAACGGCAGTAACGAGTACTGCCGTAAAAATTTGTTATTTTACTTTAAAAGTTTAAACAATTCCTCTTTTCCGCTGACGTTTAAAGTGCTGTAAAGTAGGCCTATATGCCATTTAACGGTGTTTTCAGAGATGTTTAAGTCGTTTGCAATTTCCTTTTGACTTTTACCGTCTAAAATTCCGTCGAGCATTTCCATTTGACGCGTAGTAAGTTTTTTGTCTTTTGGTAAAATAGCAAGAATTTTTTCAATTTTTTCTGCTTTTGGAATAGAGTCTAAAACGATAACTCTCGTCTTTTCTTCGCTAGGGGAAGGTAGGTCGTTTTTATGAACGTAGTCTTGCATCAACCAATACAGAAAGAATAGCATACCACCGCTTAAAACGTAAGACACGGACAAAAATTCGAAGTTCCAGGTTATAAACTTTTCTATTATCCACATTGCAATATTAATAAAGACTACTGCGGTAAGTAATCCCGCTTGTTTTTTTTTGTGACACTTTTTTTAGTACGATAGATTGAACGACCGTCGTAATCATTAAAGCGGAATAAGAAAGAACGTAAATAAGATATACGACGTGAAGCGGTCCGTATTCTTTTACAAGTTTTGCCGCTCCGTCAACGTGTGTTAGTGTTACAGATTTATAATACCACGGTAAATACCCTGTGGTGCATATCAAAGCAAATACTACTGCGCCAAGAGAAAATAAAATAACGGGCAGTTTTTTAGAATAATTAAAACCGCAAAGTTTTGCTATCGTCAGGTACATACTAGTCAGCAAGAATATATGACCGAAATAGGTGATTTTGTTCGCAAGTAATGCAAATTCTATCGTCTTAGACAGAGATAAAAGTAAGTATCCTAAATTTACAACGCAAATTGAAGTGTAAAAAACTATTAACCATTTGTCTTTTTTTCGTATAAGAATGCAGTATAAAACAAGCGATACAACTGATATAATAAACATTATTCCGTATGCAATAGACATAATACTGCCTCCTTTTTTAAATTATTTAAATTGACTTAAATTTGATAAAATAGCCGTATAAGTCGATTATTAAGCGTTTTCTTGAGTGTTTTGTTCCGTTTTATTTTGTTTTGGTTTAGCGATAAAGCCAAATACTACGACTATTAAAAATCTTAATGCGTTGACAAATAGCGACGTATACACAAAGCCGTTCAAGCCGTAAAGCTTAGTAAAGATAATACAAGCGACAAAGAAAATTATTCCGTAAATAAGGTTGAGCGTAAACTGTTTTTTCTCGCCGAAAAAGCGAAGAAGAACAACTAGTAATACGCTTGATAAAAAGAATAAAACTTGTGCTAAAATAGCAGGGACAAGTATAGGTTTTACAACGGCAAACCAATCGTAAAGAAGTGGTAAAATCCAAATAGAACCAACTAGGCAACCGACTAAACAAATTGCACCAAGTAGGGTAGATGCGACGACAAAAATCGTCCACATTTTTTTTGAAAGCTCGCCGTTATATCTAATTAGATAACTAATTATAAGCGAGTTTATAGGAACGGTTAAAAGTGCTATAACCTTACCAAATAGCGATGCTACGTAGTAGTGGGAAACGGCTGTTCCACTTGTTAACGATAAAAGTATAAGTCTATCTGCGTTTAAGGTTAGATTTTCAAGTAGGCTTGATAAAAGCAAGATTGATACGCTTGATAAAACGATTTTGAAATTTTTAGAAATTTTAAGGTTTTTTCTAAAAATATCGCTTGCAAAAACTGCGTAAATTACGCCGAAAACTTCACCCAAAAGTATTGCAACAGCCCAATAAATATTAGTTAGGTTGAATAAAATTATACCTAAAACGTAGCCGACTGAAATAAATAAGTAAAATATGAAATATCTTAAAAAGTTGGTTTTTATCTTAAATTCGACGTCAGAGTAATATCTCAGTACAGTAAAGAACAGTAAAAGCGAGAAAAATATAGCAGATGTTGGAGAGAGTAAATCTTTAATCCATAGATAAACTATACCAACTATTGAAACTAAAATTCCACCGATTAACAAAATGACGTTGTAATCGCCGTTTGATGGATGATCAACGTTTTCTTTTACTAACCTTGAGTAATTTGATGCAGCGCCTAGCGAGCCTGCTGTTACTGCAACCACAGAAATAAGCGTAAGAACAACGCCGTTAAGCTCTGTTCCAAGCTTTTTTTCAAACATAGGATAGCACAAAAACTGCAGTACGCAATTAAAAATAAGCGTTGCGCCAACATTTAAAATAAGATTGACTAGTTTTTGTTTATTTTCAGTTGTAAGTAAACTTTTTAGTTTCATACGCTTTCTTTTTTACCGTCTTTTTTTGATTTAACAATCGTATAAATGCCGTCAAAACACAAAACGAAAACGAGAATAATTGACGACGCTTTTGTTATTAGCGAATTATAAGTAGGTGCATTTTGTAAAAAGTCTAAGCTTATTATTTCAGGAATAAAAGTAAAAGGTAATATCATTAAAAAGAAGTATATCCAATTAATACCTTCTAATTTTTCAGTCTTTAAAAACAAAAATAATGGTACGAAGAAAATTATCCAGCCGTATAACGCTGTAACAGGTGGGATAGAAAAAAATGCAGAGCAAGCAAAAAGCAACAACTTCCATTTATCTTTTATAAAGAAAGAACTTACTAAAAAGGTGATAATGCAAATTACAGATGCAATTAGCGTGAAAATTTGATACACTTTCAAAATTACTTGTGAAAAACCAATTTTTTGTATGTTTTCTACAATAACGTCGTCATAACCGACGCGAATTTTGCTGAAATTTATAATATTTTCAATCATCCACCAAATGCACTTAGGGCCACCAAAGAAAAACGACGGTATGATAAGCATTAGCAGTGCGTATATAACAAGTCGAATAATTTCCTTATATTTTTTATCGCAAACTAAAACCCAGCCAAGCACCGCAGGGTAGAGCTTTAATGAGAACGAAAACGCAAGCAAAATTAGTGAAAGCTCTTTTAAAACTCTATTTTCGCTGTCGTAGTTAAAAAGAAAAAATACCGCGCAAGTCGTGCTTAAAATTATTATGTTTGCACGCTCGACAAGGTGAAATATTGGAACGTTCAAAATTAGGAAAATGCAAAAAATAAATCTTCCTTTTTTGATAAATTTCGTTTCGCGAGAAAATACGAATAAATAGAGCGTGATAGTAATAACAACGAATATTGCAATGGCAACGAAACACAATGGATAATTCATCCAAGTCTGTCTTTGGGTAAAGTCCGTGTTTGTGTACGCATCTGGAATTATCAGATTAAACAGAAGAAACAGTAGGTTTGCCATTGGTGGGTAAATAACGTTTCTATCTGTGTATGCGCCCGAGTAAACAGAAGCATCTCTTACCGAATTGAAAAAATCCATAAACGCATCTTTTCCATCTAAAAAGAACAGGCTTCTTAAGTGATTAACGCCCTTTAAAATAGAGAAAACGCCAAAAATCACGATAGATAAAATCATTATCGCGATAAAATATTCAGTGGGATTTTTTCTCTTTAAAAAATCTTTAATTTTTGCACTGATAGTATTTTGTTTTTGCTCGTTTTCAAAGTTTTGCATAGCTTATTATTTAAATATTTATGATATTATAACATACGCGCGACAAAAAGACAAGCAATTGGTCGCGCTATAAAAATTTAAAATTTGACGTAAAAATTAGTCAAAATAGCGAATAATCGACATATAGACTGGTTTATGCTAGAAACATAAGTGGAATTTTAACTGTAAATTCTGTGTAATTATTAATTTCACTATCAACTAAAATTTCACCGTCTGATAAATCAATAATCTTTTTAACTATGGATAGTCCCAAGCCGAAACCACTTGATTTATGTGAAGTGTCAGCTTGATAGTAAGGCGAGAAAATCTTCTCTTTATCGCTTTCGCTAATTCCTATTCCGTAGTCTTTTACTGAAACGATTGCAAAGTCGTCTTGAGTTTTAACTGAAATATAAATTTTTCCGTATTCTTTAGAAAATTTAACTGCGTTACCTATAAGGTTTAGCCACACTTCTTGCATAAGCTCGTAAGATGCGTATACCTTAACGTTATCAATTGAAGCTACGATTTCAATACCTTTATTGGCGATATCTCTGTCAAGTATCGCAACTGCGTGTTTAACCTGCGCGCCAAGGTCGTAGACGGATTTATTTTTTACGATAGATTCGTTTGAAAGTCGGGAAATAAAAAGTGCGTTTTCAGATAGGTGGGTAAGACGCTCGGCTTCGGTAGAAATAATTTTAAGATATTTTTGTTTTTCTTCGTCAGTCAGGTTTTCTTCTAAAAGAAGGTCGGCAAACCCTTTTATTGATGCAATCGGAGTTTTAAATTCGTGCGAAAAAGAGTGAGCGAAATTGTCGTTGAGAAGTTTATTTTTTTCAAGTTCTTCAGCCATTTTGTTAAAGTTTTTAAAGCTCTCTTCAAAAGCGCCACTTTTTTCGGTTGGAATTCGCGTTGAAAAATCGCCGTCGGCGACCTTGCTTAACGATTGTTCGATTTTAGCAAAGTTTTTAAAAAAGTTACCAAACGCTATCGGGATTGCAGTTACCAATATAATAAGTAGCAAAGGAACTAAGTATACAAGGTAAATGGTATCCTCTTTAAGGTTGGAAATTCTGAAATAAACCAAAATTGCTTCGAGTAAGATAACCGTTATTACCGAAATGCTTATGGAAAATAAGAAAACGAAGGTGTTAAAATAGTTTTTCGTCTTTTTTGCAGGTTTAAGTTTTTGAGAATTTTTCATGATTTCTCCTTAATAACTGCTTTATATCCAATTCCACGAATGGTAACAAGCTCAAATTCGGGAAATAAAGCAGTTTTTTCGCGAAGACGGTTGGTGTGCGTTCTAATGGTTGCTTCGTCACTTTCAGAATCTAATCCCCAAATAGAATTTAATAGCTGTTCTTTCGTAAAAATTACGTTAGGGTATGACAATAATTTATATAATAGCAAAAATTCTTTTTGAGTTAGAGTTATTGTTAAATCGTCTTTAATAAGCGAAAAACTGTCATAGTCAACTGTAAGCGAGCCGATTTTAATTTGCTTTTCGCTTGAAATTTTAGACCTTCTTAAAACGGCTTTTATTCTGAATTTTAGCTCGTCAAAGTCAATAGGCTTTGTCAAATAGTCGTCAATGCCTAAGTCGAAAGCAATCTTTTTATCGTCAATTTTTGATTTTGCCGTTACCATTATAGCAGGGGTTTGATTTCCTAAGCTTCTAAGCTGTTTTAAAAACTCAAACCCGTCCATAACGGGCATCATCACGTCGATAAGAAGCATGTCAACTTCTTTTTTCTCTAAAAAATCGAGCGCAGTTTTGCCGTTTTCGCATAAGTAAATTGTGTATAAGTTTTTTAAGCGCGCTTCCATTAAAAGGCGCATATTCTCGTTGTCTTCAATAATTAAAATAGTTGCCATAATATTCAAAAAATATATGTTAATCGATATATTTAAAGGGATTTAAGAAAATACCGCTACAAAAAGTAGCGGTTTATTAATTAATCTTTATAAAAATTTTCTAGGTTGTAAATACCCGGCTTTTGTTTTGTGATAAAGCAAGCAACGTCGCACGCGCCTTGCGCAAACAACGTTCTGTGGTGAACTTCGTGAGTAATGGAAATAGTTTCACCTTCGCCGATAAACATAATAGTAGTTTTTCCGTTAAGGTTGCCACCACGAACGGAGTGAATGCAAATTTCGTCACGACTTCTTTCGCCGTTACCTTTTCTTCCAGAAATGATTTTCTTATTCTTTAAGAAAGTGCCGTTGATTGCTTCTGCAAGCATATTTGCAGTCATGCTAGGTGCGTTTGCCTTGCAAGCTTGGTGTTCTTCGATAATCTCGATATCAAAGTCGCCCAAAGTTTCGCTCGCAAGTAAACATAACTTTCTAAGTGCGTTTACGCCGGTAGATACGTTAGTTGGCATAAATACGGGAATTTTAGCTGAAGCGTTTTGGATATCTTCCTTTTGTTTTAAAGTGTATCCCGTTGTTCCGTCAACGATTGCACAGTTGTTTTCAAGTGCAAACTCTAAAACTTCAGATAAAACGTCAGGTGTAGAGAAGTTTATTATAACGTCAACCATTTCTTTAACTTCTTCAAACGACGCATACACCGGGCAGTCGAACTCTATATTAGACTTAAACTGAGTGTCAACACCACAAACAACGTTTAAAAGTTCGTTTTTTTGTGAAGTCAAATAAATTCTTTTACCCGTTTCACCGCTAATACCGCAAATTAATACGTTTATCATTATATTTTTACCCCTTAGGAAAATCTTTTATTAAGAAGTCTTTTTATTATTTGCAAAGACCGAGCTTGATTATTCTTTCTGCAATTTGAACGGCGTTTGCTGCTGCGCCTTTTCTGATGTTATCTGCAACGCACCAAAGGTTGATACCACTTTCAACTGAGAAGTCTTGGCGAATTCTGCCTACCCAAACGCTATCGTTTCCGTTAGCGTCTAAAACGGTAGGGAATAATCCGTTTTTAGTGTCGTCTTTAACGATTACGTTTTCAGCATTTCTCAATACTTCCATTACGCTTTCGCGGGTGACAGGTTTTTCAAATTCAATATTGATAGATTCGCTGTGTCCGTTAAATACAGGAACGCGAACGGTGGTTGCCGTAATCTTTAAGTCAGGGCGATGTAAGATTTTTCTCGTTTCCTTAATCATCTTTTCTTCTTCTTTAGTGTATCCGTCATCTAAAAATACGTCGATTTGTGGAATACAGTTAGAGAAAATCTGAACAGGGAATTTTTTAGGTGCTTCGCCCTTAATTCCGTTTTCTAAGTCAGAATATCCTGCAACGCCTGCGCCAGAAACTGCTTGGTAAGTAGAGTAAACTACGCGCTTAATTCTGAACGCTTCGTCAAGTGGCTTTAAAACGAGCATAGCTTGAATCGTAGAGCAGTTAGGGTTTGCGATAATACCGTTGTGCTTTAAGATGTCGTCTTCGTTTACTTCAGGAACGACGAGTGGTACTTCGTCGTGCATACGCCATGCGCTTGAGTTATCAACGACGATTGCGCCTTCGCGTTTAAAAATTGGTGCGTACTCTAAACTTACAGAACCACCGGCCGAGAAAAGAGCAATGTCAATTTTCTTTCCAACGATGTTTTCTTCTTTAAGTTCGATAACCGTATAATCTTTACCTAATAAAGTAACGGTCGAGCCTGCGCTTTTGCTTGAAGCGTACATATAGTAATTTTCAACGTTGAGTTTCTTTTCTTCTAAAACTTCAATAAATTTTCTGCCGACCATACCGGTACAGCCAACTACTGCAATATTCATTTTTTTCACCTTTTTAATTAAGTTTTTCAAAAATTATATCACAAGAAAAATTAAAATGCAAAGTTTTTTAGCGCAATGGCTTAAATTTAATTGTAAATATTTTGAAATTAGTTTATTATATATCTTGGGCGAATTTGTCCAAAGTTCAATTTTGGCAAATTTTCTAAACTATTATGATTGTAAAAAAACTAAAAGAGAGATATTATGGCTAAGAAAAAAAGTTTATTTTCAGAACTAGTTCAAAAAAGGGCACTTGACGACAGAAGGTTTACAACCTTAAACGCATCGCGTTGGTCGTTTGGCTATCAAGTGTTCAGGGCGCATATCGGTAAGATTATTATCCTTAACTTTTTAATGCTTCTATCGAGCGCGCTTCTGATTTATTTACTTATCGAACTTTACGCAAGAATTCAGCTCGGACTTGGCTCTGCGCCGTTTTCAGCAAACTTAGGTTTTGGTTACATGCCGTACACGAAACTTGAAGGCTTAGAAAGTTCAACCGTTTTGTCGGCTAGCTTAATTTTCTGTTATTGGCTTCCGGTTGCGGGAATTTTACTAGGCTTTGGCTTTAGTGGTGGAATGTACGTTATGCGTAATCTTTTATACCTTGAAGAAGTTAAAGCTGTTAAAGATTTCTTTTTAGGTATTAAGAAAAATTGGCAGGTAGTAATTTTAACCGTTTTATACACTGTAATTTTGGGCGTATGTATCGGCGGTATTTCATATTCTAATTACTATATCTCGCTAAACGGTGGATCTTCTATTCACACTTTTGCAAAAGTCGTTTGCATTATTGCAATCGTTTTGTTTACGCTGATGTTTTTAAACGGCTCGGTTATGATGACGACTTACAAGGTTAAGTTCTTCGGGCTTATTAAAAATTCCTTCTTAGTATCCGTTATCCTAATTCCACTACACGCGTTTATGTTATTTATCGCGTTAATACCTGTACTCATTTGTTTCTTAGGTCAAATATTTATGACGGTAGGACTTGTGTTTATGCTTGCATTCGGACTTTCCTTTTTCTTATTAGTTTGGACAAACTATTCACACTGGATATACGAAAAATTCTTGTCTGGAGCAGAGGTTAACGAACCTAAAAAAGCACCTAAAACTCAAGAACAAAAAGAACAGGATAAGGCGAACAAAGAACAGCTTAAAGCGCAAGAAAAGGTCGCTTCAAAAATTCAACTTGCAGTTAAGCCTTTAGAAGAAGGCGATCCTGACGTTAGATCGCTTCCATCAATTTTCACAATTGAAGATATTGAAGCAGTTGAAAATAGCAAAAAAGCAATGCAAGCTGACAGCGACAGTTACGCTGAAAATTTAAAGAAAGAAAACCCAAACCTTGCAAAAACTCAACCCGAACAAAAAGCAGAAAACAATAAAAAATATTCTAAGAAAAAATAAAAAACAGTGATAATCGACCTATACGATAGTATTTTTTAAATGCTAAAGTATAGGTTCGGCTATATATTGGGGATTTTATGGCAAAGGCTTACGGCGCTTTATCTAAAGTTTACGAATATCTCATTTTAGATAGCGATTACAATTTATGGGCAGAATATATCGTCAGCCACTTAAACGCACTCGGCGTTAAAAGGGGAGATAGCGGTATTGACTGCGCTTGTGGTAGTGGCTTTTTTACACGCGCATTAAAAAGTGCCGGGTACGACGTTTTAGGTGTAGATTTGTCTTTAGAAATGTTAACTGAAGCTAAAAATCTTTCACAAAAACAAGGGCTAAATATTCAGTTTTTACAAATGAATATTGTAAACTTAAAAAGTTTTAAAAAGGTCGATTTTCTTACCGTTATTAACGATGCTATAAATTATATCGAGCCAAAAGATATTTTAAAAACTTTTAAGAGCTTTTACTCTAATTTAAACTCTCAAGGCGTGCTCGTTTTCGATATTTCAAGCGAGTACAAAATCAAAAATATTTTAGGGAATAATCTTTTTGGCGAAGACACGGAAGATTGCTCGTATATGTGGTTTAACTCGCAAGGTGACGGCTTTGTCGATATGGATATCGTTCTCTTTTTAAAAGAAGGGGATAAATACGTTAAAAAAGAAGAAAGTCACCGTCAATTTTCTCATAGCCTTGATTTTATCTTGGAAAACCTTGAAAAAGCAGGCTTTAAAGACGTATCTTATACGGCGCACTTAGGAAAAGAATTAAAATCTGACAGCGAAAGAATAGTTTTTACCGCTAGAAAGGGGTAATTTATGGGCAGAATTTATAAAGCTTTAATGTTTAACGACGAAATTTCCGTTTCTTTATTAGAAACTACGGATATCGTAAATCAAGCAATTGAATATCATAATCTTACGCCTGTTTGTGCGGCGGCACTCGGTAGAACGCTTACTGTTTGCTCGTTTATGTCAACGTCACTTAAAAATAATAACGACTCGCTAACCGTAACTATAAGTGGTGACGGACCTTGTGGGCATATCGTTGCATGCGCAGATTCTGACAACACCGTTCGCGGTTACGTCGACAATCCACAAGTTGATATTCCGTTAAAGGAAAACGGAAAGCTTGACGTTGGGGCGTGCGTTGGTAAAGGAAGTATCGCCGTCATTAAAAATATGGGCTTAAAAGAGCCGTGGCGTGGAAGCTGTCCAATAGTCAGTGGAGAAATTGGTGAAGATTTTTCTGCATATTACACATACTCAGAACAGCAGCCTACTGCAATCTCGGTAGGTGTTAAGATTGGTCGCGACCTAAAGTGTATCGCAAGCGGTGGGCTTATTATTCAACCACTTCCGTTTGCAAGTGAAGAAAGTATTCTTAAGTGCGAAGAGCTTTTGTCTCATTTTGGCGCGATAAGCACTCTTATTGAAACGATAGGTTTTGACGGAATTATCGAAAAATACTTTAAAGATATTAAATTTGATAAATACGAAACAAGTTATAACTGCAAGTGTTCAAAAGATAGAATCGACCGTGTAGTTTTAACTTTAGGGAAAGACGAACTTTATAAAATTTGCGCCGAAGAAGGAAAAGTGCAGGTTACGTGCCATTTCTGTTCGAAAGCGTACGATTACCAAAAGAAGGATATTGATATACTATTAAGTGAAAATGGATGAAGCAAAAATACTTCAATTTAATAATTCTGACGAAGGACTTTTAGACCTTGCCGAAGCTCGCAGAAAATCGGGCAATTTAGACGGCGCACTCTCTACTTTGTTTTATCTTCAAGAGCGTGGAGTGCGTTTAATCGACTTATACGCCGAGATTGCACTTTGTTTTATGGAGCTTGGCTTAAACACTCACGCTGTAAAATATTGGTTTAAGTATATGGCGTATGCGCCAAAGGCTAAACTTGGAAGGGTGTATAATGCGCTCGGTGCGTGCTTTTATTATCTTGGAAATTACGGTATGAGTGGCTATTATTTTGAAAAGCAGCTATCCATTGATACCGACCGTGAATACGAGTTCGACCATATTATGATGGATTACTACGACAGCGTTTGCGAAATGACTAAGCCAGATTTTTATATTTGCTATCCACCAAAAATGGTTAAAACGGATATAATTTTAGATGAGGCGGAAAGACTTTTTGACGAAAGAAGATTTTCTGACGCGATTGACAAATTTTCTCAAATTCCAGAAAATGACGATAGCTTTTCCGACACTCAGTTAAGAATTTCAGCGTGCTATCTTTATCAGGGAAAGTTCGATTTGGCAGTCTTGACGGTTAAAGAGCTTATCGAAAAAGACGAAACTAACAAAAAAGCAATTATCAATATGCTGGGGCTTTTGGCGACTATCGGTAAGCGTGAAGATATTGACAAATACCTTGAAATGGCAGAAAAACTTGAGTTTACCAGCGCGGACGAGTGCTATAAGCTTGCGACCGTTTACTGCGACGCTAAAAATGACGAGAAAGCAAAATTTTATCTGGAAAAGGCTGTTTCAGACGATTATTACGACATTAACGCAAATTTTTTACTTGCTATGGTCTATTATAATCTTAAAGATTTCGCTAGTAGCAGAAAGAAATTTTCGCTGTGCTACCGACTAACTAAAAGCGTAATTGCAAAATACTATTTAAAGCTTTTGGATAAAGTCGAAAACGGTGGCGAGTTTAAACCGATTTACTATGTTTTCAACGTTCAAAAAGAAGAAGAAAAAAAGAATAACGATTTAATAAAATCTATAATCAAAAACGGCAAAAAGACTTTAAAATCAACGGACAAAAACGACGTTTTAGACCTGCTCGACTGGTCGCTTGCGATAGAGAGCGATTTAATAGAACCACTTGCATCTTCAATTTTAGAAGTGGGTGGGGTGGTTTATAGAAAATATTTTATTGACAAGCTTTTAGACCCGTTCGTAAGCGACGATTTAAAGAGCTTAGTTATATCTAAGCTTGTCGAAAAGGGCTACGATAAAAAAGTTGGACTAACTTTTGGGGCGTTTTTTACAAGATTACAACTTTTAAAAGCAGAATTTGATAAAGAGAAAAACGAGCTTTTTACCCGTGCTTACGCACTTGCATTCGGTAAAATTGCTCCTATCGAGCCTGATTTTGGTTATAAAATAAGAGACGGCGCTTATAAGCTTTATTATGAACTTAAGGAAAACGGAAACTTGAGAAAAATTTCCGACCTTAACGCGCTTGCAGGCGCTATTGCAATATATTCTGGACAAAAATTATCTAAAAAACGTTCGCTTATTGCAAACTATTTTTATACTCAACCTGTAGATATTAAAAGGGTTATAGACCTTGCGAAGGAACAAAAATGAAAATAATAAATTTTGATGCGCTTTACGACGTTTTCGTTAAAGAATTTATAAGCGCGAAAAAAGGAAAGTATACCGAAAGTGAGCTTGAAGACCTTCAGCCAAAGCTTTACGAAAAGTTTTCAAGCTTGAAAATTAAAAATATCGGAAACCTTACTCCAAGCGAGTATTACGACAGTCAAAAAGATAAACTTTTAGATATTTTAAAAGAACATATCCGTCGCGAAATCAGTATTAACGACTTTTTACTGTCTGCACTTTCTAAGCATATATCAGAAGATATTTTAATAGA
This sequence comes from Clostridia bacterium, assembly GCA_017407325.1. Taxonomy (GTDB): domain Bacteria; phylum Bacillota; class Clostridia; order Christensenellales; family Borkfalkiaceae; genus UBA4636. The sequence continues at coordinate 13,808 of JAFQWV010000016.1, forward strand.
AAATCTTAACGAAAATTTCAGCAGTGAATATCTTCTTGCAATTATCACAGTATTGTCCATTAAAGGTAGTAAAAAGGCGATTAATCGCTATATAGACCTACTTTTTGTTAAAAATTTAGATAAAGAAACGGAAGATGCGCTTGTAGAACTTCTAAAAGATGAAGCAGATATCGTTGCAAAATATCTAAACGAAAAGTTGGCAGATTTTTACCCAAACAGTATTTGCGAGGTTTTATCTTATTGCGTAAATGAAAAAAGCGTAGCAAGTAAAATTTTACAAAAAGAGTTTGAAAAGAATCTTGATAAAATTCCAGAATACGTTTCGTATATAGTAAAACTTGACGACGAGAGTGCGCTTGATATTTTATATAAAGCTATTGAAAGCGAAGAAATTTCGTATATAGATTTTAAAGAGCTTAAACTTGCTATCGAAGCGTTAGGGGGGTATTACGAAAAAGAAAGAGATTTCTCTTTTGATAAAAATTATAAGCTTTTAAAAGGTGAGTAATGTTTTATTTTGATTTAGAACTTAATGAAGAATTTGAGACGGACTTAGAACAAAGCAAATTTTTTGGTGAAATTTCCCTTCCTGAAAGATTTTTGTCTAGTGACGAGTTTTCGCCCGACGAGATGTTCGTCTGTCAGATAAATTTGTCGGAAGTTAGACTTTATTTTAAAGATTTTTTACTTCCGTCAGTTGGTAGACTTTTGTTTTTTATCGACTTAAAAAAGAAAAGACCTATCGTTCGGTATATCAACGAAGAGTGCGAGGCGTACACGTCATTTAACGACGATTTAGATTTTGATATTGATTATTCAGAAGAACTGACGCTATCTTTTTCAGATAAGTCAGATTACACGGCTGGAGAAATGTTATTTTCTGATGAAAAGTGCGACGGACTTGTTTGTCTTTTAAAGGTTTATCACTTTTTGGACGAACCGCTTTTACCACTTGACGGCTCGGCGTATTTTTTGATTGACGAAAGCGATTTAAGAAGGTTTGATTTTTCTAATATAAAATTAAAAATAATTAAGTAGGGGGGAATTATGGAATACGTTTTAAGAACTTTTGACGTAGTGAAAAAATATAAAAATCACTATGCTTTAAATAAAGTAAATATGAACGTGCAAAAGGGCGATATCTACGGTTTCGTTGGCGAGAACGGTTCGGGTAAAACTACGATTATCCGTCTTATTTGCGGACTTATCGCTCAAAACGAAGGAAGTTTTGAACTTTTTGGCGTCAAATATAATTCTAGCGACATACATAAAGTCAGAGAAAAATTAGGCGCGATTGTAGAGTCTCCTTCAATTTACGCTAATATGTCTGCAAAAGACAATTTAAAAATGCAAAGCGTGTTAATCGGAGTAAATTCCGAAGAAAAAATTAAAGAAGTTTTAGAATACGTCGGGCTTAGTGAACTTTACGACAGTCCTAAAAAAGCTGGCGACTTTTCGCTCGGTATGCGCCAAAGGCTTGGTATTGCAATGGCACTTATCGGCGAGCCTGAATTTATCATTTTAGACGAGCCTATGAACGGCTTAGACCCACAAGGAATCGTCGAAATTCGCGAGCTTATTTTAAAGCTTAATAACGAAAAAGGCATTACGTTTTTAATTTCTTCGCATATTCTAACCGAACTTGCGCTCGTTGCGACTAAGTACGGCATTATCTCTAAAGGTAGAATTATCAAAGAAATAACGGCAGAAGAACTTAGAAACGAGTGTAGACAAAGTACGGAAATTAAAGCTGAAAACTTGCGCGCGCTGACTAAAGCAGTTGAAGGCAAACTTGACGGCTATGAAATTACGCTCGTTCCAAACGGCATCAAGATTTTTGGCGAAATTGACCTAAGCAGCGTGTTAAAATTAATAATTGACGCGGGTGTTAAAATTACTTCAGTAAACTCAAGTTCGTTTAGCATTGAAGATTATTATTTATCAATAATAGGGGGCGTAAAAAATGATTAGTTTATTAAAAACAGACCTTAAGCGCATCTTAAAAGATAAATTATTTATGATAGCCCTTATTATTGCGGTAGTTTTATCTTGCACGACTCCGTTACTTTACAAAATAATGCCGGTAGAAGGCATGGAAGAAATGCTTGGTGCGTTTGGTATTAATATGACGGGAAAAAGCGTTTTCTTTCAATGCTTTTCGCCAAGTAGTGACGCGGGACTTATCGTTCCAATACTTATCGGCATAATTTTATTTAAAGATTATTCGTACGGTACGATAAGAAATAAAATAATAATCGGAAAGAAAAGAAGTTCAATTTACTTTTCGTCGTTTATCGCAACTTCTATTACGATTTGCGCAATCATTTTAATTCAAGCAATCTTAGCGTTATTGCTTTCATTAATTTTCTTTAACTATCAGCAAACGCCTTTTACGGGCGCTGACTTTGGCTATTTAATGCTATCCGTGCTATTTGAAATTTTAGTTTATATCTTAATTTCTGCACTAATTTGTTTTTTGTGTGTTTGGGCAAAAAATTTAGGGCTGATAATCGTTGGCTACGTAGGCGTTTCTATGCTATTTTCAATTATAGGTGGTGTTATAATGGGCGTTTTATTTGTGACGGATATGGCTGGAAAAGAGATTAACAAATTTTTAGAAATTTTATCAAATATCAATATATTTACTTCAAATTTAATAGGCTCGGGAACGACTTATACACTTGAAAATTTATTATATATTCTACTTCCGATAATCTTCGGAACGGCAATCCTCACGGCATTATCAATAATACTTTTCAACAAAAAAGATATTAAATAATTTTATTTTAAACAAAATAAATAGTTGCGCTTAACAAAAATATATGATATCATATTTACGTTAAGCGTTGACGGCCTCATGGTCAAGCGGTTAAGACGCCGCCCTCTCACGGCGGAATCAGGGGTTCGATTCCCCTTGGGGCTACCAATATACATTCGCTGTCGTTTTTTGGGGGAATCGAACCCCAACTCGCGAAAGCGAGTAAGTTATATAATTTTTGATTTTCGGTGGCGGAGCAAAACACGCAGTGTTTTCCGAAACATCTGCGATTCCCCTTGGGGCTACCAAAAAAACAACAAGTTGTTTTTTTATCCATTGCGAAAGCAATGGCATATCATCACGCGTTAGCGTGTATCTAATCACCGAAGGTGCATGTCATCAGCCGTAGGCTGTATTCCTTTCGCAATGATGACATACAAAGCGGTGCTTTGATGATATACAATTTTTTATAAAAATTGATGATATACACGGCTTTGCCGTGATGGAGGTTAAAATGGGTATTAGCAGTATAGATCTATCATCTTTAGTAAGCAACGCTTATTATTGCAAAAAGAATTTTAGTTATAATCAATACGTTGACCTTATTGTAGACCTTTTATATCAAGGTTTTTGCAATATGGATTTGTTTGGCGATTCTGTTTTAGGCAAGTATAGTCACGTCAGCAAATATCCAGCTTTTACGCTTTGCCATAATTTTATTACCATTTTCATTTACGAAGACAATAGATTGTTTGAAAGCGAATACGAAGTCTACAAAAAATGGTGTGAAAGGTGTGGTCACAACTATTTTACTATTCAAGAATTAGGGGATCACCGCAAAAAATTAGACGATAGAGATTTTAAAGGTTTATCTGCGCTTTTAAGACAAATGCGCGGGTGTATAGATTCGGGTTATTATCAAAATTTCGTATACGGAATAGTTTTGCTTTCACTTTTAAACGACGGTCAGTTTAGTGAATATACGTACAACGGTCTTTCTTGGATATTGGATAAAAACTTAGATAATTTAACGACTTACAGTCATTTAATGTCAACAGTTTACAAGTGGTAGTTATACATATAGAATTAAAGGAGAAAAGTTATGTCAAATTCTAACAATAAGCTTGCGCCACTTTCGCCTTGGGCGTATTTCTGGTTGCAAATATTGTTTTCTATACCTGTAATTGGTTTTATATTTTTAATCATTTATTCAATCAGCAGTGCGAACATTAACAGACGCAACTTTGCGCGTTCATACTTTTGTTTTATAATTATAGTTGGAATTATTATAGGTATATTAATTGCAACTGGCGCACTTGCTTCAGTTTTAGCGGTATTTCAAAAATAGTTTAAAACGCAGTCAAGCTTTTGACTGCGTTTTTCATTTGTGACGCGCGTGTAATAATTTTGTGAAATTTTTCGTTTGGTATTGTCAAAATCAAGATCTTATGTTAATATATTAATATACTAATTTATATAGGAGAGACTATGGATACGGTATTGCTTGTATGTGAAGTATTTATTGCGTTATTTGGGATATTTTCAGTAATTATTGCGGATAATATGCACGAAAGGTTGCACGGCTTGTTCGTCGTGGGGCTTGCACTCGAAGGATTTTTATCGCACGCTTTAGAAGAAGGAAGCATGGTTACGGCTATTGTTTTAATTACTTTAACCGTAATCGCACTACTTATGATTTTACTATCCTTCCACTCTCTTATCGAGCATTTGAGAAGATATTTTCATCACTCAAAAAATCCCGACGTAGTGCCTAAGAAAATGGCGCTTACTATCGACGACGAAATTAAAGGTATCGAAAAGGATATCGAAAACGATATAAAAAATACAGACCTTCAAACTCTTATTCATGAAAAATTCGACCGTCTTGAAAAGATGATTGACGATAAGGAGAAATATCTTTTAGAACGCGAAAAACGCCTTGAAGAAAGAGAAAAAGCACTTGAGATAGCAATCGCTGAAAGCCTTAAAGCGTCAAAACAAAACGGTGGGGAAGACGCGTAGTTTGCAAAAAGCAAAAGACTAAACATACAATACTATAGGGAACGATTATGAAAGTTGTATTTATAGGGGCAACTTGCGAAGTTACAGGAAGTTGCACGTATATTGAAATTGCAAACAAGCATTATATTGTAGATTACGGAATGCGACAAGGTAAAATTACTTTTGATTATGCCGAGCTTCCTGTAAAGCCATCACAGCTTGACGGGGTGTTTTTAACGCATGCGCATATTGACCACTCCGGCATGCTTCCAAAGCTTTATAAAGAAGGCTTTCGCGGACCGATTTACTCAACCGATGCAACTGAAAATTTATGTAACATTTTACTTAAAGATTCGGCGCATATTCAGGAAACTGAAGCTGAGTGGAAAAACAGAAAAAACACACGCTCTGCTCATCTTTTAGTTGAACCTGAGTATACTATGGACGACGCAATCGCCGTAATGGAGCAGTTCGTCGGATATCGTTATGGCGAGAAAATCGAGCTATCGAGCGAGATTTCATTCCGTTTTGGTGACGTTGGGCATTTGCTTGGCTCAAGTTTTATAGAACTTTGGCTTACTGAAAACGGCGTTACTAAGAAGATAGTGTTCAGCGGTGACGTTGGAAATACAGACCATCCTATAATTTGCGATCCTAAGCCTTGCGACGGTTGCGACTATTTGGTTATCGAGTCGACTTACGGAAACAGACTTCATAAAGAAACCGTCACCGAAAACCCACTTGAAGAACTTGCAGGATATTTTCAGCGTGCATTCGATAGGGGTGGTAGCGTTATTATTCCGTCGTTTGCCGTTGGAAGAACTCAAGAACTTTTATATATTATTAAAGGAATAAAAGAGAAGAAACTCGTCAAAGGACACGACCATTTCCCTGTTTACTTAGATAGTCCACTTGCCGTTGAAGCAACTAACGTTTTCAACAGTTGCGACCATTCGTATTTTGACGAAAAGATGCTTGCCCTCATTGCGCGTGGCATAAATCCACTTCTTAACGACGATTTAAAATTTTCAATAAGTAGCGAAGATTCTAAAATGATAAACTTTATCGACACGCCTAAAGTTATCATTTCCTCAAGTGGTATGTGTGATGCAGGCCGTATTCGCCACCACTTAAAGCACAACCTTTGGAATAGCGCAAATATCGTGCTATTCGTCGGTTATCAGGCAGAAGGCTCGCTTGGAAGGCTTATTTTAGACGGCAAAGAAAGGGTTAAACTATTCGGCGAAGAAGTTGCCGTAAGGGCTGAAATTTGCACTATGCACGGAACGAGCGGTCACGCCGATATGAACGGCTTAATTGATTGGGTTAACAAAATGAAAGATAAGCCGGAGACCATTTTCGTAAACCACGGGGCGGAGCAGTCTTGTAAAGATTTTTCCGAAACCTTAAACTCGTTAGGCTATAATGCAGTTTGTCCGTACAGTGGATCGGAGTTTGATCTTGTCACAAAGGTCTTAAGGTTGAAAGAGCCAAAAATTTACGAAAAGCCTGTATCTATTGGTGGCTCTCGTCACGAACAGCTTCACGGCGAACTTTTAAAAGAAGCAAACAATCTTTTAGCGCTTGCTAAAAGTCTAAAAGGCACTCAAAACCGTGATTTAATTAAACTTACCGATCAAATCAAACAACTTCTTTCAAGATGGCGTTAAAACTTAAAAAAGAGAAAAATCGAGCGTTTAAAATCGAAAATTTTGCGCTTGATTTTTAATTTTTAAAAAATTTAAAAAAAATTTCGTTCAAAAAAAGGGAAATTAATAAATTAATTGTATAACAATAGTGAAAAGGAAAATTTTTAGCGATTTATGAAAGAAATTACTATTAAAAAAGAAAATGCGTTTTTATCTCAGTTTGCGACAAAATCGGAAAACAGTCGTGGAAGAAAGGTGGTTGAAACTCCTTGTCCTATGCGCACCGATTTTCAGCGTGATCGCGATAGAATAATTTATTCGAAAGCGTTTATGCGACTAAAAAACAAAACGCAAGTTTTTTTCTCGCCTGAAGGCGACCATTACAGAACAAGACTTTCACACACCTTAGACGTTTCTCAAGTGGCTAGATCTATTGCTCGCGTTTTAGCGCTTAACGAAGATTTAGCAGAAGCTATTGCGTTAGGTCACGACCTAGGGCATACGCCGTTCGGTCACTCGGGGGAAAGATGTTTAAGGGCGTTATCTTCAAAAGGTTTTGAGCATAACGAGCAGTCTATAAGAGTGGTTGAATACTTGGAAAAATCGGGTAAAGGTCTAAATTTAACGTTTGAGGTTTTAGACGGAATTTTAAATCATAAAATAAGTGGAAATCCCAAAACGTTAGAAGGTCAGGTCGTATCACTTGCCGATAGAATTTCTTACGTATCGCACGATATTGACGATGCAGTTAGGGCAGGGATTATCACCGAAAAGGATTTACCGAGCGTTGCCGTTAAAATTTTAGGTAAAACCACAAGAGAAAGAATTAACTCGATGATAGGCTCGATTTATAACGCTTCAAACGGTAAAAATAAAGTGGTAATGGAAGAAGACGTTTCAAACGCGCTTACCGTTATGCGCGATTTTATGTTTAAAAACGTATACCTAACTAAACACGCGCAAGGCGAAGAAGAAAACGCTATGCGTATGATTGAAACTCTTTTTAATTACTATATGAAAAACCCGGACAAGCTTCCTGAGTTTTATCGCTCGCTTATAGAAAAATGGGGAATAGAGACGGTTGTTTGCGATTATCTATCTTCAATGACAGACCGTTATGCCGTTTGGGCGTTTGAAGAATTATTCGTGCCAAAAAGTTTTTACGTTAAAGGATAGTAAGCTATGAATTTCGACGATAAGTTTATTGAACAACTGAAAAGCAAAAACGATATCGTTGAAGTAGTTTCTGCGTATTGCAATCTAGAGCAAAAGGGTGGGGCTTATTGGGCGTGCTGTCCGCTTCCTGGTCATATGGAAAAAACGCCGTCTTTTTGCGTTAACCAAGTTGGTCAATTTTACAAATGCTTCGGCTGTGGTCGCGGTGGCGACGTAATTAGGTTTATACAAGAAGTCGAAAGTCTTGAGTTTTTAGAAGCGGTTAAACTTTTGTGCGACAGAGTAGGCTTAGAGATGCCGACTTTCAGTAACGTAGACGAACAAAAATCTAAAGAAAACAAGCAAAAAAAAGAAAGATATCTTGCGATACTAAAAGATACGGCGCATTTTTACGTCAACAACCTAACCGAAGAAAAAGCCCCTGAATATATCGATTATCTTAATAAAAGACAGATTGATAGAAAAACTCAGCGCGCGTTTGGAATAGGTGCATCGCTTGACTATACTTCGCTACCGAAATACTTACTTGAAAAAGGTTATTCGTACGAAGATATGCTTTCAGCTGGTGTCGTTTCTTATAATAAGGAAAGGGGGGAATATTCTGACTTTTTAGGTAAAAGGCTTATTATTCCTATTATAGATTCGTTCAAGAACGTTATTGCGTTCGGTGGTAGAGTTTTAGGTAAAACTGACTTTGCAAAATATAAAAATACGTCAGAGACGTCACTTTTTATTAAAAATCAATGTCTATATAATATAAACAATCTTAAACAAGCAAAAAGAGTCGGTGGAAAACTTGATTTTGCAATCATGGTTGAAGGGTATATGGACGTAATTTCGCTCTACACCGCAGGGTTTGATAACGTCGTTGCGAGCATGGGAACTTCGCTTACTCAAATGCAAGCAAAAATTTTAAAGAGATATACTGATAACGTAGTTATCTCTTACGACGGCGACGCGGCAGGTCAAAACGCGACTATTCGTGGACTTGAAATACTTCGCGATGCAGGGCTTAACGTCAAAGTTATAAAGCTTCCAGATGGGTTGGATCCTGACGACGTTATAAAAAAACACGGCAAAAGCGCGTATGAAAAGCTTATAAGCGAAGCTAAACTGTTAATAGATTATAAGCTAGACGTTTTAAAAAGTCGGTTTGACACGTCAACTACTTCAGGACGAAGAGAGTTTGTCGACAGTGCGATAAAAGTTATTCGCGAAGTAGAAAAAAGTTTCGAGCAAGAAGAACTTTTAAAACAGCTTAGCCAAATGAGTGGAATTGCGTACGAATATTTGCGCAGAGATCTTGAAAAGTTGCCAAATAAGACGGTTAACACGCAAAAAACGCAAGTCAAAGAGAAAGAAAAGACGGTAAACGACGGTACGGTTTTAGCAGAAAGATTCGTGCTTTGTGCGCTTTTGTTTAAAAAGCCGTACGCCCAAATTTCGGATATTGAAAGTATTGAGTTTTCATCTTGGGTAAGAGAGGAAACTGCAAATTACATATTTGATAAGACCGATAACGAAGAAGATTTAGTCCCTTCTATGCTGTTTGATATAATCGGCTCTGACGGGGCAAAAGAACTTAACGAGATTTTAACTTCGGGTGACTTAATATTTAATACCGACGCAGAAAACCGATATTATAATGACTGCGTTATAAAGCTTGTCACCGACAGTTTAAATAATGATATTAACGCGCTAAGGTCCATGCACGATAACGAAATGGATACTAAAAAGCGGAGAAGTATCGTTCAAATTATACAATCAAAAACGATAAAATTACAAAACATTAAAACGCGGAGGATAAAATGAGTATTCAAGACGAAACCCTTCAAAAAATTATAGAAGAAGTTGTAACCGACTATAAAAAGAAAAAATCGGTTATAAAAGACGTTTTAGACGACAGAATCTATAAATACGATTTGTCGGCTGAACAAATTCAGGAGATTTACGATGCCATAGAAGATTCTGGCGTTCAGATTATCGAACAAATCGAGTCTGATGACGAGTTCTATGAACAGCTTGTCAAAGAAATAAGTATGGACGACCCTGTCAAGATGTATCTTAAAGATATAGGTAGAGTCCCGCTTCTTACTCCAAACGATGAAATTGAACTTGCAATGCGTATGGCAGAAGGTGACGAAGCTGCTAAAAAGCTTTTGTCAGAAGCTAACCTTAGACTTGTCGTATCAATCGCAAAACGTTACGCAGGTCGTGGAATGCACTTTTTGGATTTGATTCAAGAAGGTAACTTAGGACTAATGAAAGCAGTTGAAAAGTTCGACTATAAAAAAGGCTTTAAGTTCTCAACTTACGCAACGTGGTGGATTAGACAAGCTATCACCCGTGCGATTGCAGATCAAGCGAGAACTATTCGTATTCCTGTTCACATGGTAGAAACAATTAATAAGCAGGTGAGAGTGTCAAGATTGCTTTTACAAACGCTCGGTAGAGAACCGACTCCTGCAGAAATTGCAAAAGAAATGGGAACTACTGAAGCGCGAGTTATTGAAATTCAAAAAATTGCTCAAGACCCTGTATCTTTGGAAACTCCTATCGGCGAAGAAGAAGACAGTCACCTTGGTGATTTTATCGAAGACGAACAAGCGCAAGCACCAAGCGATTTAGTAGCATACTCTATGCTTAAAGAACAGCTTATCGGTGTGTTAGATACCTTAACACCACGCGAACAAAAAGTATTGCGCCTTCGTTACGGTATTGACGACGGTAGACCTAGAACACTCGAAGAAGTTGGTAAAGAATTTAACGTTACGCGTGAACGTATAAGACAAATTGAAGCAAAAGCACTTAGAAAATTGCGCCATCCGTCACGCTCGAAAAGACTTAGAGATTTTCTAGAATAAGATGAAAAAAATATCAAAAAGGCTTGAAAAAATTTTCTCATATCTTACTTCTTGCGAATATCTTGCCGACGTTGGGTGTGATCACGGTTATATTGCAAAGCTTGCGCTCGATAGTGGCATAGCAAAAAAGGTTTGTATATCTGATATTTCTGAAAAGTCGCTAAATAAGGCGATTAACTTGCTATCTGACTACGGTGATGAAAAGGTTTTTTCGGTCGTTTCAGACGGTTTAGAGCTTGTTCCGAATACTGTTGACCAAGTTCTTATTGCAGGTATGGGTGGCGAAGAGATTGTTAAAATTTTATCATCTTCTCATTTTTTGCCGAAAAAATTAGTTCTTTCTCCGATGAAGAACGGAGAAAAAGTTAGAAAACTTTTAATCGAACTCGGGTATGAAATAGTGCACGATACGATTTTTTCAGACGGGGATAAATTTTACTTTTTAATCACTGCTGATTTCGGCGGTAAAAGCGTTTATACTGATATGGAATTAGAGTTTGGAAAAGAAAGTTTAAAAAGTAAAGTTTTAGTTCTGTATCTTGATCAAAAAATTGCAAATTTAGAAAAAAGCTTTGACCGAAAAAGTGAAAAACAAAAAGAAAAAATCCAAAGTTTAACAAAAATTAGAAATGAAATTAACAGAAATTTATAAAATTCTAGACGGTTTTGCACCTGTAAAATTATCTGAAGAATTGTGTAAAATTGAAAACGGTTACGATAATAGTGGTATAATTTGCAGTCGCGACGGTGATATTAATACGGTTGTTTTTGCACTCGATTTATCTGAAAAATCGGTCGAATTTGCAAAAAAAGTTGGGGCAGAGTTAATCGTAACACATCACCCTGCGATTTTTGCGCCTATAAAAAGTATTAAAGGCGCGCTACATAGCGCGTTAAGCGCAAATATTGGCATAATTTCTATGCACTTGAATTTTGACGTTGCAGAGCGTGGTATTGACTATTATATGGCAAAGCTGCTCGGTGCAAAAGACGAAGAAATTTTGCTGAAATTATCGTCAGGTGGCTATGGCAGAAGATTTAAGGTGAATAAAACCTTAGGTGAGATGGCTGACGTTTGTAAAAAACAGTTTGGAAGTGATAAAGTTTTTTGTTATGGTGCAGTAGACAGGAAAATTGAAACTGTTGCATCATTTTGTGGAAGTGGATTAGACGATAAAAACGTATCGACAGCTTGCGACCTTTTAATTTCTGCAGATATTAAGCATCACTTGATATTAAACGCGTTAGACAGTGGAAAATGCGTTATTCAAGTTACGCACTACGCGTGCGAAAATAGTGCGTTTAAGCGCATATACGGCGACTTGCTAGAAAATTCGCCACTTAAAAATTTAAAAACTTACTATTTTGACGACGATAGATTAAAATAGAGAAAAGGAGACTTTGTTATGGTAGTAGAACAATTATTAAAGTATCAGGAAGTAGACGAAAAGCTAAAGGCTATTGAAGATGGGCTTAAGGGTAGTGAAGAATTTAAAAAATACGCTCAAGCAACTAAATTTTTAAAGACTGTTGACGATAGTAGAGCTTTATACGAAGATAGATCTGCTGCGCTTATTTCCAACTTTAACGAAAAACAAAGCGAACTATCAAAGCTTATCGACGAAATGAACGACTTAAGCGAAACGCTTGGCGAAGATGCTGAAGAAAAAGAAATTTCTTTTTTAACTAAGCGCGCAAGCGAACTTCAAAAGAAATTGCAAAGCTTAGAAGCTCAAATTCAAAAGCTCGAATCTGAAATTAAAGAAGTTTTAACTCAGTATTCTACCTTTGTTAAAAAAACTAAGGTTTATATGGAACAAAGAAAAGAAAACAAGGAAAAATACGAAAAACTTCTTGCTGAAAAAGAAGCTGAAAGAAAGAGTATCACAGATGAACTAAAAGGTCTTGAAAAGGATATTCCTGAAGAGCTTATGAAGATTTATAAAGATAAAAGAAAGGACGGCAAGTTCAAGATTGTGTGTAAAGTCGAAAACGGCTATTGTACGTCTTGTAATACCGAGCTTGTTATCGCAGAAAAGGAAAAACTTAAAAAGGAAAAAATTATTGAGTGTCCAAACTGTCATAAACTTATTTACGTTTAAAAAATTGTTAAAAAACGCTTGACAATAAGAAAAAATGTGTATATAATTTTGGTGTAAGGTAAAAAAGCCTTACACCTTATTTTTTGTAAAAAGTTAATTTTTTATAAAAATTGGAAAATAGTATGGATGAAAAAGTTTTGCTTTGCGGACTGTTTGAAGTCTACGGAAAGCTTTTAACAGACAAAAAACGCGAGATTTTCGAGCTTTATTATATGTGCGATCTATCGCTTTCGGAAGTTGCTGAAATAAAGGGCATAAGCCGTCAAAGCGTGCTTGATGCGTTAAAATCTGCAAAAAGCGAACTTTTAGAGTACGAAGAAAAGTTATCTTTTTATGAAATAAAGTCTAATTTATTAGAGCTTGGCAAATCTTTAGGCGACGACGCTTTATCAAGAATTACGGAGATTATTGAAGATTAATGGCATTATTTTCATCATTAGGCGAAAAACTTAATCACGTTTTTTCTAAGCTTACCAAAAAAGGTAAGCTTACAGAGCTTGAGATTAAGCAAGCAATGCGCGAAATCCGTATTGCGCTACTTGAAGCTGACGTAAATTTACAGGTTGCAAAAGATTTTATCGCTCGCGTAAGTGAAAAAGCTGTTGGTCAAGAAATATTAAAGAGTTTAAGTCCAGCCCAACAAGTCGTATCAATCGTTCGTGACGAGCTTGTCGAGCTTATGGGTAGCACGAACTCTAAACTTGAAGTTGCGTCTAAACCGCCGACAGTTATAATGATGTGCGGTTTACAAGGTGCAGGTAAAACGACCTTATGCGGTAAACTTGCGCTATATCTTAAAAAACAAAACAAGAAACCGCTTCTTTGTGCGTGCGACATCTACCGACCTGCTGCTATAAAGCAGCTACAAGTGGTTGGCTCGCAAGCTGGCGTAGAAGTGTTTGAAATGGGGCAAGTAAGCGCCGTTAAGATTGCTAAAAGCGCAATCGAGCACGCAACGAAGTTCGGCTATGACACGGTTATCATAGATACTGCAGGTCGACTTCAGATTGACGAAGACCTGATGAAGGAGCTTGAAGAAGTTAAATCTGCCGTAAGTCCTAACGAAATACTTCTTACGGTTGACTCTATGACAGGTCAAGTTGCAGTAGGCGTTGCAGAAGAGTTTAACCGTAGACTTGACGTAACCGGCGTAGTTTTAACAAAGCTTGACGGTGATACTCGTGGTGGTGCGTGCCTTTCTATTAAAGCTGTTACGGGTAAACCGATAAAATTCTCGTCAGTCGGCGAAAAGCTTACCGATTTAGAACTTTTCTATCCTGATCGTATGGCATCGAGAATTTTGGGTATGGGCGACGTTCTATCCCTTATCGAAAAGGCACAAAACGCAGTAACGGAAGATCAAGCGAAGAAACTCGAAAAGAAAATGAGAGATAATTCGTTCGATTTAGAAGATTATCTAGAACAGATTGATATGCTTAAAAATATGGGTGGCGCGCAAAGTTTAGTTGCAATGCTTCCCGGTATGGGCAAAATGAAAATCAAAGAAGAAGACATTGACGAAAAGGCTATTTACCGTACGAAAGCGATAATTCAGTCAATGACTAAAAAAGAGAGAAAGGATCCGTCGATTTTAAACTATTCAAGAAAAAATCGTATCGCTAAAGGTAGTGGAACAAGTCTTCAAGAAATTAACAGACTTTTAAAGCAGTTTGATCAAACCAAACAGCTTATGAAACAAATGAAAAACGGCAGAAAATTACCGTTTAAATTTTAATAAATGATAAAAATAAAAAATATATAACAAACATTTGGAGGAAAGAAAAATGGCAGTTAAAATGAGATTGACTAGAATGGGCGACAAGAAGTCTCCTTTCTATCGTATCGTAGTAGTTGATGCAAGAGTTGCACGTGACGGTAAGTATATCGATAAAATCGGTCACTACAATCCTATTAAGCAACCTGCAGAAGTTGTAATTGATGCAGATAAGGCTAAAGATTGGTTGTCTAAAGGCGTTCAACCTACTGAAACGGTAAGATCACTTTTAATTAACGCAGGCGTTATTGAAAAACCTACTAAGCTTTCACCTGCAAAAACTAACCCTAAGAAAAAGAAAGGCTAATTTTTAATTAATAGGTGCTGTTATGTTAGATTTAATCAAATATATCGTTAATCAATTTGCTGAAAAGAAAGATGAGATTGATTATATCGTTACAGAAAACGGTGATTTGATTAACGTTACTATCGTTTTAGACGAAGACGATATGGGTAAAGTTATCGGTCGCCAAGGCAAAATTGCCAAAGCGCTCAGAACTATCGTTAAGAGTGCGTCACAAAAATCTGGCAAGAAATATAATATTGAGATTAAGGAAAAAGGAGAAATTTAATAATTCTCCTTTTTTTTAAAAGCCATATAAACGGCGCATTTCTGCGTTTCTTTTGAGTGCGCTCGACCTTGATGACCGTCTAGGTCTATCAAGCCCAATCGCACTCAAAGAGCCTTGAACTGCTTGTTTCTATGTCTTTTAAATCGTTGAAATAGGTAGAGATAAATTATATAATTAATAAAATCCTTAAAAAAAAATTATATAAATTTGACGGCGTTTTGAAAAAACGCACGACCTTTACGCAATTTGTAAAAATTGCTATCGAGCAAAACGGTAGTTTTGCATATCGAGCGCCATATTTGGCGCATATCGAGTTGCTTTAGCAACATATCGAGCACTTATAGTGCATTAACAATCATGGATGACAAAATTTTAATCGGAACAATTTTAAAACCGCAAGGTATTTTGGGAGAACTCAAAATTAAAGACTTATCAGACGGGTTTGATTCTGTCTGTGATATTAAAACTGTCGAAATTGACGGATCAGAATATAAAGTTTTAAATATTCGCGCCTTTTCTAACAGTTTGTTTTTAAGTTTATCGGGAATTTATGACAGAAATACTGCCGAAGCTTTCCGAGGTAAAAGTGTTTACGCCAAAAGAAGTGAAATCAACAAAGCTGACGACGAGTTTTTTATCGTTGACGTTTTAGGTTGTACACTTTGTCTTTCAAGCGGAAAAGAACTTGGTGAGATTTTGGATATATCTTCTGCAAAAGTGGATATTTATACAATTTCTACGCCAGAAGGAAAGGCGGTTTTCCCTATGCTTAAAGAGCTTAAACCGATTTTTGATATTGAAAATAAGCGCGTTACGGTTGACTGTAAACGTTTTACTGAGGTCGTAATGTATGAAGATTGATATATTAACGCTTTTTCCTGAAATGTTTTCACCACTAAAGGAAAGCATTATCGGAAGAGCTGTTGAGAGTGGAAAAGTTGAAATAAATATCCACGACATAAGAGATTGGACGGAAAATAAGCACAAGCGTTGCGACGATTATCCGTTTGGTGGTGGGGCAGGTATGGTAATGATGGCTCAGCCTATCGCGTCTTGTATTGACGAGATTGACTCAGATCACAAAAGTTATCGAGTGTTTATGTCGCCAAAAGGCAAAACTTTTAACCAAAGCATGGTAAAACCACTAATAGAAAAAGAAAATTTACTCTTTTTGTGTGGACACTACGAAGGTGTTGATCAACGCGTTTTAGATATGTATTTTGACGACGAAATTTCTATCGGCGATTTCGTTTTAACAGGTGGCGAGCTTCCTGCAATGGTTATAACTGATGCGATTTGCCGATACGTTGACGGAGTTATTGCAAGCGATTCGCTTTCGCAAGAAAGCTTTACAAACGACCTTTTAGAGTATCCACAGTACACACGACCAAGCGTTTTTCGTGGAGTAGAAGTTCCTAAGGTCTTGCTTTCTGGAAATCACCAAGAAGTTGACAAGTGGAGAAAAGAGCAATCGCTTGAAATTACTAAAAAGAAACGCCCGGATTTATTAAAAAAATAAAGGTGAATTATGCAACATATTCAATGGTTTCCCGGTCATATGACCAAGGCAATGAGAATGATGGAAGAAAATTTGAAGCTGTGCGACGGAGCAATTTACGTGCTTGACGCTCGCGCAAGTTTTGCTTGCATAAATTTAAACCTTTTAAAGATATTTAACAACAAACCGGTCTTATATCTAATAAACAAATCCGACCTTATTTCGCAAAGCGATTTAAACAAAGTTATAGACTGGTTTAAGCAAAATAACAAGCCTTGTTTAGCGACGGTTGGAACAAGTCAAAAAGACGGAAAAGCCGTCTATAACGCGATTTACAGCCTTTTAAAGGATAAAATTGAAGAGAGAAAGGCAAAAGGAGTAAATAAAGCCTTGCGCTTTATGGTTTGTGGCATTCCTAACACAGGAAAGTCGACTGTAATTAATACGCTGTCTGGAAGAAAGACGGCGCAAACGGGTGATAAGGCTGGCGTAACGAAGGGTAAGCAGTGGATAAAGCTTGAAGGTCTTGAGCTTTTAGACACTCCGGGAACTATGCCACCAAGCTTTGAAAATCAAGCTTACGCGCACCACCTTGCGTATATCGGTAGCGTGAACGACGATATTTTAGATATTGAAACGCTTTGCTTGGATTTTATTGAAGAAATGGAAACGGTCAGTCCTAACTTAATTAAAGAAAAGTACGGCGCTAGTGGTGAAACTCCACTTGAAATATTCAATAGCGTTTGTTTAAAGCGTGGTTACATTTTAAGAAAAGGCGAGCCAGATTATACTCGTGGTGCAAAAGCCGTTTTAGACGATTTCAGAAAAGGTAAGCTTGGGAAAATTTGTTTAGAAACTAAAGAGATAAAGATTTATGACAATAAGTAATTTAGAATACGAAAAAAAGCACCGTGAACTTGGTGTGACTTACATAGCCGGGGTTGACGAAGTTGGGCGTGGTCCACTTGCAGGGCCAGTCGTTTGTGCGTCAGTTATTATGCCACTTGACGACGATAAAATTATCGAAGGCATAACCGACAGCAAAAAGATTTCAGAAAAGAAGAGAAAAGTTCTGTCTGACAAGATTAAAGAAGTTGCGTTATCTTACTGCATTTATGAAATTTCACCCGAAGTTATCGACGAGATAAATATCTTAGAGGCAACTAAAAAGTGTATGTCTAGCGCGGTTAACGGGTTAAAAATAGAACCTGAAGTCGTTTTTGTAGACGCGCTAAAGCTTGATATTTCTTATCCGCAAGAGTCGATAATAAAGGGAGATGCGCTAAGTTATTCGATAGGCGCTGCGTCAATAATTGCAAAAGTATACCGTGACGAGCTTATGGAAAAGCTTGACGAAACTTACCCTGAATACGGCTTTAAAAAGCATAAGGGATACGGAACTAAAGCACATATTGATACCATTAAGGAGATTGGTCCATGTCCGATACACCGAAAAACTTTTATAAAAAACTTTTGGGGTCAAAAGGAGAAAAAATAGCCGAAAAATATCTTAAAAAACAAGGCTATGCAATCTTAGAAAAAAATTATAAAACGCACTACGGCGAAGCCGATTTAATCGCTTCAAAAGACGGCGTTATCGTTTTTATTGAAGTAAAAACCAGAACTTCAACAGAATACGGACTTCCATGTGAAGCAGTGGACGGTAAAAAGCAAAACCGTTATAGAAGAATTTGCGAATACTTTTTCTATGAGCGCCGTTTTGACAACGTTGAAGTTCGCTTTGACGTGATTGAAATTTTAGGTGATGAAATTAACCATATAATAGACGCTTTTATTTAGGTAACTTATGAAAATTGCAGTTTCTGCCGCATCGGGAATAGAAGCGGTTGTTAAAAGAGAATTATATAATTTAGGTATTGAAAATGCGCCTGCCGTAAACGGCAGGCTGATTTTTGATGGCGATTTATCCGATATTGAAAAGTGCAATCTTTATTTGCGATCAGCTAGTCGCGTTTTGATTGTTTTAAAAGAATTTAAAGCAGAAAACTTTGACGAGCTTTTTGACGGAATTTTCGATATTGACTGGAAAAATTACCTGTCTTACGATGCGAAAATCGTAGTTGACGCTAAATGTGTTCGCTCAAAAATCTATGCGATAAGCGCAACGCAAAGTATCGTTAAAAAGGCGATTTGTCAAAAAATGTTCAAACAGTTTAAACGTTCGACTTTGCCAGAAACGGGTGCGCGTTATAAGATTGAAGTATCAATTTTAAAAGACTATTGCACGGTATCGCTTGATACGTCGGGCGAAGGGCTTCATAGACGTGGCTACAGAACTTTAGTGGGCGATGCACCACTTAAAGAAAATATAGCGTCTGCGCTTATTCAATTATCCGTTTGGAAGCCGTCAAGACCGTTCGTTGATTTATTTTGTGGTTCAGGAACTTTGCCGATAGAAGCCGCTTTGATTGCTAAGGGTGTGCCTAGTGGGATAGGGCGCGACTTTGATTTCTTGCACTGGGAAAATTTTAAAAATAACGGCTTTGAAGAATTAAAAAGTAAGGCTATGAGTTCGTTAAACGACGTTTCTGACGTGAAAATATGCGGTTTTGATATTGACGAAAAACATATTAGACTTGCCCGTGAACACGCAAAACGCGCAGGTGTTTCAGATATGATACACTTCCAGCGCGCCGATATGCGTGACTTTTCTACAAAAGATAAGCGAGGTGTAATTATATCCAATCCACCGTACGGAGAAAGGCTTGAAGACCGTCGCGAGATAGAAACGCTTTACCGCGACTTTGGAAAACTTGCAAAAGGCTTAGATGATTGGTGTTTCTATACGATTACGCCTGTTACTGACTTTGAAAGATTGTTTGGCAAAAAAGCAGATAAGAAAAGAAAACTGTATAACGGAAGTATTGAGTGTGTGTACTATTCGCACCTTGCTGAAATTAAAAAGTAATGATGATTTGCAAGCGTTGCTTGCATGATTTGCTAACTGAAGTTAGCGTGATTTGCAATCTGTGATTGCATGATTTGAAAAACAAGTTTTTCATTATGGTCGTGAACGCTGTTGCGTTCCGAAGTATTGTATAAAAATACGGCAGTTTTGCAAAAACTGCGCGACAATAATGCAAATCTTTTGATTTGCAAATCATGAAAGCCGTGCTTTCAAATCACGAGCGACTTCGGTCGCTCAAATCATGAAGATGCAATCTTCAAATCATTTTTTTTATATTTTAAAAAATTTATAAAAATTTTTCAAATTGCTATTTACTTTTTCTAAAAGTATGCTATACTTAATAAGTAATTCAAAATTTTTGGTGAAACTAATGAATAAACTCGGCTTTGACAATCGAAAATATCTTGAAACACAATCGGAACAAATTCGTAACCGTATTTCTCAGTTTGGGGGAAAACTCTATCTTGAATTTGGTGGAAAACTTTTTGACGACTATCACGCATCTCGCGTTTTGCCCGGTTTTGAGCCTGACAGTAAAATTTCAATGCTTATTAAGCTTAAAGAAGATGCAGAAATTATTATTGCAGTAAATTCAAGCGATATTGAAACTAATAAAATGCGTGGTGATCTTGGCATAACCTACGGTGACGAGGTTTTGCGTCTTATCGATACTTTTCGTGAGCTTGGTCTTTTGGTGGGTAGCGTAGTTTTGACGTGTTATTCAAACCAACCGCAAGCAAATGCGTTCTATAACAGGCTACAATCTTTAGGAATCAAGTGTTATCACCATTATCCAATACAAGGTTATCCGTCTGACGTTAAGAAAATCGTAAGTGACGAAGGATTTGGCATTAACGAATACATAGAGACAAGCCGTTCGCTCGTTGTCGTTACTGCGCCGGGACCTGGTAGTGGCAAAATGGCAACCTGTTTAAGTCAGCTTTACCACGAGCATAAGCGTGGAATTAAGGCAGGGTATGCAAAATTTGAAACCTTCCCAATTTGGAATTTGCCACTTAAGCACCCTGTAAACCTTGCGTACGAAGCAGCAACTGCAGATTTAAGCGATATCAATATGATTGATCCGTACCACCTTGAAGCGTACGGAAAAACTGCTGTAAACTATAACAGAGATATCGAAATTTTCCCTGTTTTAAACGCTATGTTCGAGCGTATTTTGGGTGAGTCGCCTTATAAATCGCCAACCGATATGGGTGTAAATATGGCAGGGTATTGCATAACCGACGACGAAGTTTGTAAAAAGGCGTCGTATATGGAAATTTTGCGCCGTTATTACAGCGCGAAAGTCAATCGCTATCGTGGACTTACCACGACGGACAGCGAAATCAGAAAACTCGAACTTTTAATCAATAACGAAAATATAAGTCAAGACGTAAATCCTGCGATCGGCGCGAGTTTGAAAAAAGCAGAAGATACGGGTGCACCGGCAGGGGCAATGGTGCTTCCTGACGGAAGAATCGTTACGGGTAAAACTTCTTCAACTCTTGGCGCGGCGTCTGCAATGCTGCTTAACGCACTGAAAGCGCTCGGTGGAATAGACGATAAACTCGACCTTATTGCAGAGTCTGTTCTAACACCTATCTGCGGTCTTAAAACAAAGTATTTAAAGCATAAAAATCCAAGACTACATACCGACGAAGTGCTCATAGCACTTACTATCTCTGCACTCAGCGAAAAAACGGCAAGTCTTGCGATGCAGCAGC
Organism: Clostridia bacterium; assembly: GCA_017407325.1. Lineage (GTDB taxonomy): Bacteria > Bacillota > Clostridia > Christensenellales > Borkfalkiaceae > UBA4636. Next base: position 34,855 of record JAFQWV010000016.1, read on the forward strand.
TGGATAAATTAAAAGGTAGTGTTGCGCATTTTTCGGTAATTTTAAGCGAAGAAGACGAAAGAAATTTGCGCCGTCTTGGAATTAACGTCAGCTTCGAGCCAAAATATGAAACTAAAAAACTCTATCACAAGTGATAAAATCGTCAAAATTCGGTTCTTTTTAATCGAATTTTGGCGTTTTTTGCGTTTTTTGGAAAAATTTTTCAAAATGGTATTGACTTAACGCTTGTGCTCGTGTATAATAATTAAGGTTTAGCTTGTCCAGAATGCTTTTGCGACGGTTAGAAAAATAAGAAAAATAAAAAATTTATATATTTTTGGAGGAAAAATGAAATACGTTTATCTCTTTAGTGAAGGCAACGGCAAAATGAGAGAGTTACTCGGCGGTAAAGGTGCAAACCTCGCTGAAATGACTAATCTTGGTATGCCTGTTCCACAAGGTTTTACAATTACGACTGAAGCTTGTACAAAGTACTACGAAGATGGTGAAAAAATCAACGACGATATTCAAGCTCAAATTTTTGAACACATCGAAAAGATGGAAAAAATTGCAGGCAAAGAATTCGGTAGTTTAGAAAATCCACTTCTCGTATCAGTTCGTTCTGGTGCCAGAGCGTCAATGCCTGGTATGATGGATACTATCTTAAACCTTGGTTTAAACGACGAAGTTGTTGAGCGTTTTGCTGAAAAGACAGGAAACCGCAGATTTGCATACGACTCTTACAGAAGATTTATTCAAATGTACTCTGACGTAGTTATGGAAGTTGGTAAGAAGTACTTTGAAGAACTCATCGACAAAATGAAAGAAGAAAAGGGTGTTACGCTCGATACTGAACTCGACGCTGACGACCTTAAGAAATTAGCAGAACAATTCAAGGCTGAATACAAGTCTAAGATTGGTAAGGACTTCCCATCTGATCCTAAGGAACAACTTATGGGCGCAATCAAGGCTGTATTTAGAAGCTGGAACAACCCACGTGCTATCTACTATAGAAGAATGAACGATATCCCATCTTCTTGGGGTACTGCAGTTAACGTTCAAATGATGGTATTTGGTAACATGGGCGAAACTTCTGGTACCGGCGTAGCGTTCTCACGCAACCCATCTACAGGTGAAAAAGGTCTATACGGCGAATATCTTATGAACGCTCAAGGTGAAGACGTTGTTGCTGGTGTTAGAACTCCACAATCTATCCAACAATTAAAAGACGAACAACCAGCAGTTTACGATCAATTCGTTAATATCGTTAACACTTTAGAAAATCACTACCGCGATATGCAAGATATGGAATTTACTATCGAAGAAGGTAAGCTCTATATGTTACAAACAAGAAACGGAAAGAGAACTGCAACTGCAGCTATCAAAATTGCATGCGACCTCGTTGACGAAGGTATGATTTCTGAAGAAGAAGCAGTTTTACAAATCGACCCTAAACAACTCGACGCTCTTTTACACCCACAATTCGACGCTAAGGAATTAAAGAAGGCTAAACCTATCGGTAGCGCACTTCCTGCATCTCCTGGTGCTGCTTGCGGTAAGGTTGTATTCACTGCTGAAGATGCAACTATCTGGGCTACTGAAAAGAAAGAACCTGTTATCTTAGTTCGTTTAGAAACTTCTCCAGAAGATATCGAAGGTATGCACTACTCTCAAGGTATCTTGACCGTTCGTGGTGGTATGACTTCTCACGCAGCCGTTGTTGCTCGTGGTATGGGTACTTGCTGTGTATCTGGTTGCGGTGCTATCTCAATCAACGAAGAAAAGAAAGAATTTACCCTTGGTGGTAAGACTTATAAAGAAGGCGACTACATTTCTCTTGACGGTTCAACCGGTAACATTTACGGCGAAGCAATCAAGACTGTTGCAGCTTCACTTACAGGTGACTTTGCAAGAATTATGGGTTGGGCTGACAAGTTCCGTTCATTAAAGGTTAGAACTAACGCAGACACTCCGGCAGACGCTAAGCAAGCAAGAGCGTTCGGCGCTGAAGGTATAGGACTTTGCAGAACTGAACACATGTTCTTTGAAACAGACAGAATCGCTGCAATGCGCGAAATGATCGTTTCTAAAACTGGTGAACAAAGAGAAAAGGCTCTTGCTAAACTTCTTCCAATGCAACAAGGCGACTTCGAAGCTTTATACGAAGCACTCGAAGGTTACCCTGTTACTATCCGTTTCTTAGACCCACCACTTCACGAATTCGTTCCTACTGATGAAGCTGATATCAAGGCTTTAGCAAAAGAAATGAATATGGAAGTTGCTGAAATTAAGAACGTTATCACTTCACTTCACGAATTTAACCCAATGATGGGTCACCGTGGTTGCCGTCTTGCAGTTACTTACCCAGAAATTGCTAAGATGCAAACTCAAGCTGTTATCCAAGCTGCTATCGCTATCAACGCTAAGCACCCAGATTGGAATATCGTTCCTGAAATTATGATTCCACTCGTTGGCGAAGTTAAAGAACTTGCTTTCGTTAAGAAAGTAGTTTGCGAAACTGCTAACGCTTGTATTGAAAAAGCAGGTGTTAAACTCGAATACAAGGTTGGTACTATGATCGAAATTCCACGTGCTGCATTAACTGCTGACGCTATCGCAACCGAAGCTGAATTCTTCTCATTCGGTACTAACGACTTAACTCAAATGACTTTCGGCTTCAGCCGTGACGATGCTGGTAAGTTCTTAGATTCTTACTACGATAACAAGATTTACGAAAGCGATCCGTTTGCTCGTTTAGACCAAATCGGCGTTGGTAAACTCGTTAAGATGGCTGCTGAGTTAGGTAAAGCTACTCGCCCTGACATCAAACTTGGTATCTGTGGTGAACACGGTGGCGATCCTTCAACTGTTGAATTCTGCCACAAGACTGGTTTAACTTACGTTTCTTGTTCTCCGTTCAGAGTTCCAATCGCTAAACTTGCTGCTGCACAAGCACAAATTAAATTCCCAAGATAATTTAACTTCGGCTTGCGAGTTTTCTCGCAAGCCGATTTTTATGTAGCCTGTGGCTACGTGATATGCAAAACTGCGTTTTGCTCGATATGTGCCTACGGCACTCGATATGTTGCTTGCGCAACGCGATAGCAAGTTTTCAACTTGCGTAAATTTTCTATATAATGCTAAAGCCGTTGCGATTTGCAACGGCTTTAAAAATTGGGTATTGACAATTTGCTTTTAGCATAGTATAATATAGACGTAGAAGATTATTTTATTTTCTAAGTTAAGTAAAGGAGGGTGATGATATGAAAAAATTAGCATTATTTTTTGTTCTGTGTTTTTGCGCTTGCTTTATTGCAGGTTGTAACGGACAAAGTGCAACAATTACAACGGATAAAATCGTATATCAAAATTGGGGCTCTGTAGTTACAGAAGAAAATAAAAAGTCTGTTACTGACGAAATCAATAAGGACAATACCACGAAAATGGTAGTAATAGAATTGCTTATTGATTCGCCTAATACTATATTTGAAACTACTGTCACTGATAAAACAAATATCGATGCTATACGTCAAGAGCTTCACGATTTTCGTCAAGGAATAAAAAATTATTATTCTCAAGAGAACGAAAAGCTTGTAAAAGAATTGAAAATAGATGAAATTGGCATGGAAATGAATATAAGTGGGTACACGCCATTTATTTTCTTAAAGCAAGATAATATTTCAGATAGCGTATTTAAATCGATAGTAAAACTTTCTAACAGTGAAAAAGTCAATAAAATTTATATACTTGATAAACAACAAGAAATGGCAGGCGCTGTCGGTTCTATTACGAACGAATTTTTACATTTTGACGATTTTTTTAATTAAAACATAATAATTAACCCAAAAAGCCGTTGCGTATTGCAACGGCTTTAAAAATTGGGTATTGACAGCGCTTGTAAATCATATTATAATAAAAATATAAAAAGCTCGTTGGCTTTTTAAAAATATAGTAAAGGAGAATGATGGCGTGAAAAAATTTGCATTATTTTTTGTTTTGTGTTTTTGCACTTGCTTTATCGCAGGTTGTAATTTTAACAACGAACAGAAAGAAACTGTTGTCACTGATAAAATTGTATATCAAAACTGGGGTGTTGCAGTAACAGAAGAAAATAAAGAATCTGTTACAACGGAAATAAATAAGGATGACTCAACTAAAATCGCTGTTATAGAGTTGATTGTTGAAGAACCAAATACTCAATTTATTACTACTGTAAAAGATAAGAAAAATATAGCTGCTATACGCAAAGAGTTGCATGATTATCGCCAAGGTATAAAAAAGTACTATACTGAAAAAAATAAGAAACTTGTCGACCAATTAAATATTGACAAGATTGATATGGAAATGAGTATAAGCGAATATACGCCGTTCATTTTCTTAAGAGAAGATAAAATTTCAGATCAAGCAATGAATTCGTTAATTAATATTTCAAAAAAAGATGAAATTAACAGGGTTTACATACTTGACAAATACGAACCACAGATAGAATTATCAACTTCAATAAATACTATAATGAATGAGTATCCAATTAATTCTACTTTTAATGGAAGTGGTATTAATATAGGTTTTGTAGAATCGGGGATTTTAGATGTCAACGACATTAATTTTGTTGGTAGAAGTATTACTATAAGGCAAGATCCAGATTATCCGAATGTGATTGATGATCACGCAACTAAAGTCGCAGCTATTGCTGCGGGGAATTATGGCTTAGCGCGAGGCTCGTCCATATTTGTTGCACAACTGGAAGGTGATTTGCAAGAAGAAATAGAATGGTTTCTTGATAGAGATGTTGATATTATAAATGCAAGTTTTGGATACTTGACAAATTATGGTGCTTACGACGTAAATTCGCTTTATGTCGATGCTATTGTTAATAATACAGGAATTTTATTTGTTGGTTCGGCGGGAAATGCGTCAGATAATGGTTTATATATAACAACGCCAAAAACAGCATTTAACTGTTTGACTGTTGGGTCATGTGATTTGAATGGGAATTTATCGGATTTTTCTTCATTTAATGAAACTTTTTATATAAGTAAACCAAATTTAGTTGCTCCTGGGGAAAATATAATTGTGCCTGGTTTTGTACCCACCAGCGGAACTAGTTTCTCTGCCCCATTAGTTGCGGGAGCTGCTGCTATTATAATGCAAAATGATGGCTTCTTAATATCAAAACCACATGCTGTAATATCAATAATTTCTGCAACAACTGATAAAATAACATCATACTATACAGAAGTTTCTGGTTTAAGTAATACGGTGGGTGCTGGAATGTTGAATATTGATCGTGCTTTAAATTATATGGATACCTGTCAAAGTTTTACTGTAGATAACACTTATGATGATGGAGATATTGTAAGAGTTCAAAATGTTTATTTGAACCAAGGCGAATGTATAAAAATTTGTTTAACATTTTTAAAAAATATAAATGATTCAACAACTTCAATTAAATTATCAGATTTTGATATGTACCTAAAATTTAATAATGAAGTAGTGGATTTCAGTGCTTGCGATTATAATAATATTGAATATATTGAATATACTGCACAACAAAGTGGTGTGTATACAATACAAATTAACAAATATGAGCAAACATCATTATCAGCTATTGATAATTTGTCGTTCGCTTATTCAATTTTAGAAGATGAAGAATAAAGGGGGAGTAATATGAAGAAGTTGTTAATATTAATTTTTATATTTAGTTTAGGCGTTTGCTGTTTGGCAGGGTGTGGGACAGGAGATAACAGTAGTTTAGTAAGTGATAGTTCTAAAGAAAGTACTTCAAAAAGTACGGAAATAGTGTTTAATTCACCGATAAGCTTTACTCAAATAGAACTTGAAGGAAAATATGAAGGCGAAAACCAAATTTTGCAGTCGGCAAGTGATAGAGATGAATTTGTAGCAACTTTAACAAAAACGGCGCATATCGACGGGCTAAATGCAATTTCTTCTGAAACCTTTGAAACTAAAACCGTATTAGTCTTGCCAAGGCGTGATAACAATATCTACGAGAAGGATAGTGTTAAGGAAATAGAGCTTGTTGACGGTGTGCTTAATATTAGAAGGGTTGCTTGTCGCGATGCTTACGCTGAAGCAATTCACGAATTCTTACTTGTAATAATTATGGACAAAACCGAAGGTATAAACGAAATAAATATTACTTTAAAGCATATAAGTGAGTTTGTTTAATTGCAAAACGGTGTTTTGCTCGATATGCGAAACAAGTTTCGCTCGATATGTTGCCTACGGCACTCGATATGCAAAGCGTTGCTTTGCTCGATAGCAAGTTTGCAACTTGCGTAGTGGTCGTGCGGTTTTTGCTTAAAAAACGCCGTGATAATATATAATAAGTTGTTAAACAAGCGGATTTTGTCATTCTGAGCGTAGCGAAGAATCTCTAAAGTACCTTGTGGATTGTTTAGTTTTTTGGTGTTAAAAGTGCTCGTTTAGTTCTTTAGAGATTGCCACGCGTTACCGTATAACGCTCGCAATGACGAGAAGTTGACTGCGTGATATGCAAAACTGCGTTTTGCTCGATATGCGAAACAAGTTTCGCTCGATATGTTGCCTACGGCACTCGATATGCAAAGCTTTGCTTTGCTCGATAGCAAGTTTGCAACTTGCGTAGTGGTCGAGAACGCTTGCGCGTTCCGTTTAATATATATTTTTCAAAAAATCTGAAAATATTGCTTAATTTTGCTTGCTTTTGTTATTTTTGTGTGATACAATACACAAGTGACTCGGGCGGTCCTCTTGCTAAATGGCCAATGAACGCTTGGTAATAATATCTAACGGAGGTAAGGTCAATGGAAAACATTATTGAACAGATTAATAAAGAAAATCTTAAGCCAGAAGTTCCAAAGTTTAACGTTGGTGATACTGTTAAGGTATCTGTTAAAGTCGTTGAAGGAACGAGAGAAAGAATTCAAGTTTTCGAAGGTATCGTTATCGCTAAAAGACACGGCGGTATCAGCGAAACCTTTACTGTAAGACGTTTGTCTTTCGGTATCGGCGTTGAAAGAACTTTCCCACTTCACTCACCAAAGATTACGGACGTTAAAGTCGTTCGTCGCGGTAAAGTAAGACGTGCTAAACTTTATTACTTACGTGGTAGAACAGGTAAGGCTGCTAAAGTTAAAGAAATTATCTAATCTAAAAAGAAAAAAGCGTTCATAAAGAACGCTTTTTTGTTTTTTCAAAAAGTGTGAAAAAATAGTTGACAACTAAAAATTATGGTGCTAAAATAGGAAAAAAATTAATTAAAAGCTGTGACGAAGACGGTTTGATAGTAACTATTTTCAGAGAGCCGATGGTTGGTGTGAATCGGTGATAGCCTATCTCGTAACCCATCACTTCCGAGCTAAAAACCCGAACCAAGTAGGGCTTTTCGTGATTACTGCGTTAAGGTATAGGGGTTGATAGACCCTAAAGTGGCAAATTTTATTTTTTTTGCAAATTGAGTGGTACCGCGGGTGTTTTCGCACTCGTCTCAAGCATTTGAGACGAGTGCGTTTTTTTATATCAAAAAACGTTAGAAAAAATATTGTTTTTCTTTAACAAGGAGAGTTTTTATGTTGACTATTGACAAAGTATTTCATGCACAATCTGTTTTAAAAAATATCGTTCGCGAGACGTCGATAATAAAAGCAAACAAGATTTGTAACGACTGTGAATTGTATTTAAAATGCGAAAATTTACAACTTACAGGCTCGTTCAAGGTTCGTGGCGCTGGATATAAAATGGCTGTTATGACAAACGAAGAAAAAAGTAGAAAAGTTATTGCTTGCTCGGCTGGAAATCACGCGCAAGGCGTTGCCCTTGCTGCTCAAAAAATAGGGGTGGAAAGTATAATTTGTTTACCTGATAGCGCGCCTATTTCCAAAGTTGAAGCAACGAAGGCTTTGGGGGCTGAGGTTGTATTAGTTCCCGGTTGTTACGACGACGCCTATAATAAAGCACTTGAATTAAAAGAGAAAAACGGTTATACTTTCGTTCATCCTTTCGACGACGAGAACGTAATTGCAGGTCAAGGCACGATTGCACTTGAAATTTTGCAGAATTTAGACGATATCGACGCCGTTATCGTTCCTATCGGTGGTGGTGGTTTGATTGCTGGCGTCAGTTATACGTTAAAGTCGATTAAACCGTCTATAAAGGTTTACGGAGTTCAGGTAAGTGGGGCGCCAAGCATGTTTAATTCAGTTAAAGACGGTCAGATTGAAGAACTTGACAAAGTATTTACAATCGCCGACGGAATAGCCGTCAAAAAGCCCGGAGAACTTACTTTTGAACTTGTTCAAAAATACGTTGACGATATTGCGCTCGTTACAGAAGACGAGGTTTCATCTGCGATTTTGTCGCTTATTGAAAATCAAAAAATGATCGCTGAAGGTGCTGGAGCAGTTGCCGTTGCTGGGGCTATGTTTAACAAATTTCCGCTTAAAGGAAAGAAGGTCGTAGCAATCGTTTCGGGTGGCAATATCGACGTAACTTCGCTTTCAAGGGTAATTGAGCGCGGGTTGATAAAAAGCGGTCGTTCGACGAGTTTACTTATAGAGCTTATTGATAAACCCGGACAGCTTAAAGACGTTTCGCGAATTATTGCCGATTGTGGCGGTAACGTGACGAGCGTTCACCACGAACGCGCAGGCTCGACCGCAAGTATTAACGGTTGTTATTTAAGAATTAGAATGGAAACGCGCAACTGGGAGCACGTAAACGAAATTACGAACGCTTTAAAAAACGAAGGATTTAAAATTGTAGAATAAATAAAGGTGGTATAAAATTATGGTTAAAAAAGTATTTACAGAAAATGCACCAAACGCGATAGGACCTTATTCGCAAGCAGTCGTTTGCGACGGATATCTTTTTACTTCGGGACAGATTGCAATAAACCCGAGTAGTGGTTTGGTTGAAACGGAAACTATCATAGAGCAAACGACCGTCGTTTGTGAAAATTTAAAAGCAATCTTAAACTCGCAAAATTTAGATTTTAACAGCGTTATCAAAACAACTTGCTTTTTAAAAGATATGAACGATTTTGCAAAGTTTAATGATGTTTACGGCAAATATTTTACGTCTAAACCTGCAAGGTCTTGCGTTGAAGTTGCTCGTCTTCCTAAAGACGTTTTAGTAGAAATTGAAATTATTGCAAAATTAGGTTAAAAGTGATATTTTTTTAAATATTTTGTCATTTTATCGACTGTTTTTGAAAACATACTCTTTAATAATTGTAATTATTAAAAAAGTGTGATATAATTATTTTAATTTAGTATGGATAGGTATAAGTTATGATACTTTCAGGCGCAGATATTATCGTAAAAACTTTGATAGAGCAGGGAGTAGAAACCGTTTTTGGTTACCCGGGCGGTCAAATTATTCACGTTTACGATTCGCTATACAAATACAAAAAAGAAATTAATCACGTTTTGACGGCACATGAACAGGGTGCTGTACACGCAGCTGACGGCTTTGCACGTGCTAGTGGAAAGGTTGGCGTCGTTATGGCAACGAGTGGGCCGGGGGCTACAAATTTAGTAACGGGTATTGCTACTGCTTATCTTGACAGTATTCCAATGGTTGCTATCTGTGGTAACGTTATGACTAGTCAAATCGGAACGGACAGCTTTCAAGAAATTGACATAACCGGTATTACTTTACCGATAACTAAGCACAATTTCTTCGTAAGTTCAGTTAGCGAACTTGCAGAAACTATTCGACTTGCTTTTAAAATTGCGTTATCCGGTAGGCCGGGACCTGTTTTAATCGACGTTCCTAAAGACGTTCAGATTGCTAAGTGCGAATACACTGAACAAGCTAAGGTCGAAATCGAAGAAAGAAAGCCTGCAAAAGACGTTAGAATTAATGAAGCAGTACAACTTATAAACGCGTCGAAAAAGCCGTTTATCTACTTTGGTGGAGGTCTTATCGCAAGCGGAGCGCAAGAAGAAATGCTTTCTTTGGCTGAAAAAATTGACGCGCCAATCGGTTGTTCAATGATGGGCTTATCGGGAATACCAACGGATCATCCAAGATTTTTGGGTATGCAAGGTATGCACGGTCATTACGCTTCAAGCGTGGCAATGCACAACGCAGATTTAATTATTTCACTCGGCGTTCGCTTTAACGACAGAGTTACAGGAAAACGCGAAAAGTTTGCTAAAAACGCTAAGATAGTTCATATTGACATTGACGGCTCGGAATTATCGAAAACAGTGGACTCAAGCATCGGTTTAAGGGCAGATATAAAACTTACTTTGCAAAAACTTTTACCACTAGTTTTAGATAGCAAGAAAGACGAGTGGCAGAAAGCCGTTGAAGGGTTTAAAAAAGAAGAAAAAGAAAACGAAGATATGCGAGATGGCTTAACGCCTAAGAATGCAATATTCGCTTTAAATAAATACTTAGGTGAAAATACACCGATTGCTACAGACGTTGGTCAACATCAAATGTGGACTGCGCAAAACGCCTGCTTTAAAAATCCAAGACGATTTATCTCAAGTGGTGGGCTTGGAACTATGGGCTTTGGTATGGGCGCAGCGATTGGTGCGTCGTACGCAACGGGCGAAAAGACGGTGCTTGTTACCGGTGACGGAAGTTTCGGGATGTGTTTAAATGAACTTGCAACTGCCGTTACTTACAACGTTCCACTCGTTATTTTACTCTTTAACAACGGCGTTTTGGGTATGGTACGTCAATGGCAGACCTTGTTCTTTAACAAGCACTACTCAAACACGGTGCTTCAAAGAAAGACGGATTTCGTTGCTCTTTCAAACGCATTTGGATTAAAAGCTGAAAGGGTAGATAACTTAAAAGATTTAGATAAGGCGCTTAAAAACGCGTTTGAAAGTAAAGCACCGTATCTTATAGAATGCAAAATTGATAAAGACGAATTCGTTTTACCGATGTTACCACCGGGTGGCTCGATGGACGATATAATCGTAGCCAAGCCCTTAAACAACAAATAAACACACTAAAGGTAGGTAAATAGTATGAATAAATACACGGTTGCAGTTTTGGTTAAAAACCAATTCGGTGTTTTAAACAGGGTTACGAGTATGTTCCGTCGCAGACAGTTCAACATTAACGCTTTAACCGTTAGCGAAACGGAATCAAACGACTACTCGCGTATTACGGTGATGTTTTTTGGCGAAGAAAACAAAAAACAACAACTTATTAATCAACTCTATAAGCTTCCAGACGTTTGCTCGATTAAAGAACTTGACAGCACGAATTCGGTAAGTAGCGAACTTTTACTTATCAAAATGGCTAACGAGCCAACAACTCGCGACGACGTTTTAACGGCGGCAAAAGCGTTTGATGCTAAAACGGTCGATTACTCGAAAGCGAGTATGGTTTTTGAGCTTACGGGCGACAGCACGCGCATTGACGACTTTATTAATCTTATGCGCGATTATGAAATTTTGGAAATCTGCCGTACGGGTATAGTTTCATTAGAAAAGGGTGCGTCTACCATTTCTAAATCTGGCGGAATAATGTAATTTAAAAAATAATAATTTGGAGAATATATAAAATGGCAAGAATTTTTTATCAACAAGATTGTAACTTACAAAAGTTAAGTGGAAAAACCGTTGCAATTATCGGTTACGGCTCTCAAGGTCACGCTCACGCTTTAAACCTTAAAGATAGCGGTGTAGACGTTATTATCGGTCTATACGAAGGCTCTAAAAGCTGGGCAAAGGCTGAAGCGCAAGGCTTAAAGGTTTATACTGCGTCAGAAGCTGCTAAAAAAGCAGACCTTATCATGATTTTAATCAACGACGAAAAGCAAGCAAAGCTATACAAAGAAAGCATCGAACCAAACCTAACCGAAGGTAAAACTTTGGCGTTTGCACACGGTTTTAACATTCACTTTGGTTGCATTAAGCCACCAAAGAACGTAAACGTTATTATGATTGCACCTAAAGGTCCTGGTCATACCGTCAGAAGTGAATACCAAGCAGGAAAAGGCGTTCCTTGCTTAATCGCAGTTGAACAAGATGCAACCGGTGATGCGTGGGATATCGGTCTTGCGTACGCTTTAGGTATCGGTGGCGCTCGTGCAGGCGTTTTAGAAACTAACTTCAGAACTGAAACTGAAACCGACCTTTTCGGTGAACAGGCAGTTCTATGCGGTGGCGTTTGCGCTTTAATGCAAGCAGGCTTTGAAACTTTAGTTGAGGCTGGCTACGATCCAAGAAACGCTTACTTTGAATGTATCCACGAAATGAAGCTTATCGTTGACTTAATCTATCAAAGCGGTTTCAAGGGTATGAGATATTCTATCTCTAATACAGCTGAATACGGCGACTATATTACAGGTCCGAAGATTATCACCGAAGAAACTAAGAAGAATATGAAGAAGATTTTAAAAGATATCCAAGACGGTACTTTTGCTAAAGACTTCTTACTTGATATGAGTGATGCTGGCTCTCAAGTTCACTTTAACGCTATGCGTAAGCTTGCAAGCGAACATCCTTCTGAAATCGTTGGCGAAGATATCAGAAAATTATACAGCTGGTCTGATGAAGATAAGCTTATCAATAATTAGGGAGAGATACATATGATCAGCGACAAATTAAAATTTGGTCCGCAAAACGCTCCGCACAGGTCGTTATACCACGCGCTGGGGCTGACCGAAGAAGAACTAGAAAAACCACTTGTGGGAATTGTAAGCTCATATAACGAGATTGTTCCCGGGCATATGAATATAGATAAAATAGTTGACGCAGTAAAGCTGGGTGTGGCAATGGCTGGCGGAACCCCCATAGTCTTCCCCGCCATTGCGGTCTGTGACGGCATAGCCATGGGACACACGGGAATGAAGTATTCCCTTGTAACGCGCGACCTTATTGCAGA
>JAFQWV010000017.1 GCA_017407325.1 Clostridia bacterium
ATCTGGTTTCGGGTCTACAACATGATACTATTCGCACTATTCATACTCGCTATCGCTTCGGCTCCGTGACTTTATCACTTAACCTCGCATCACATCGTAACTCGCCGGCCCGTTCTACAAAAAGTACGACATCACACGCGTGTGGTGCTCTGTCTGCTTGTAAGCATACGGTTTCAGGTTCTTTTTCACTCCCCTCCCGGGGTGCTTTTCACCGTTCCCTCACGGTACTATACTCTATCGGTCACATGGTCGTATTTAGCCTTATGAGATGGTCCTCACATATTCCGCCAGGATTTCTCGTGTCCCGGCGTACTCTGGATACCCCCAGCTTCACAATCTTTTCGCATACGCGACTTTTACGCTATCTTGTAGTGCTTTCCAACACTCTTCTGCTAAGATTATTCTTGCCTTTTGGGGTCCGCTACCCCACACGTATTGCTACATGTGGTTTGGGCTCTTCCAATTTCGCTCGCCACTACTTTCGGAATCATTATTTATTTTCTTTTCCTTCGGGTAATTAGATGGTTCAGTTCCCCGAGTTCCCCTCATACACCTATGTATTCAGTGTATGATACCACGACATTACTCGTGGTGAGTTTCCTCATTCGGATATCCACGGATTAACGTTTATTTGCAACTCCCCGTGGCTTTTCGCAGCTTGTCACGTCCTTCTTCGGCGCCATGTACCAAGGCATCCTCCTGTATGCTCTTTGTAGCTTATTCTTTTGGTCACTTTCGCTTGCGCTACTTCGCAACCTCCGTCAAATTATTCTTTCATACCTCTTTTTCTATACAAAAATTCTAAACTTACAGTTATACTTTATCGTATTAACCTTTAATCTTTTCGATTATTCAGTCTATTTCTCTCTTTGCCTTTCTGTACTTTGTTATTCTCGATAACATTCTGTTATCTCTTACTATGCAGTTGTCAATCTTCAATTCCCAAACACCCGTTTGGGTGTGTCGTTTCGCACGACAGCCTACTAATCATACTATAAAGCAAAAATAATGTCAAGCATTTTTTCGACTTTTTTCAAAAAAATATTAAATAATTTTGGCACTACCAAATAATGTAAAAATTCGGCATTACGAGCGCAAAATTTCTTCAAAACTTTTCTTTACTTTACTTAAATTCTCTTCTGCGCGAGCCTTGTCTTTCCCGGTCATTGAGTAGTAAATTTTAAGCTTAGGCTCCGTTCCACTTGGTCTTAAGCAGATAAATCCACCGTTTTCAAATTCATAGTATAAGCAATTAAGCCCACTATATTCTAATTTCTCGACCGCGCCGTTTGATAGCGTTCTTTCGCCCGTTTGATAATTTCTTACCGCAACGATATTATGAATATCTATTTTTTCAATTTTCTTAGTTGACATTGCGTTTACTGCTTGATTCATTTCGTCCATAGCGTGTAGTCCACTATAATTTATAGATTGAGTATAATCTAAGCAATAACCGAATTTATTGTAAATTTCTTCTAAAACTTCGAAAATAGATACGCCGACTGAGTTATAGTAGCAAACCATTTCTGCAAACAGCATACTTGCAACGACTGCGTCCTTATCGCGTGCGTGCGTTCCACGAAGATAACCGCAACTTTCTTCAAACCCGAAAACGAAAGTACCCTTTTTAGTTTCTTCTGCTATCTTTATTTTTTCGCCGATAAACTTAAATCCAACAGGAACTTCTTTAAGTTCTACGCCGTAACTGTCTGCTACCGCTTTTGCAAGGCCTGTAGAAACGAAACTCTTAACTGCAAATTCGTCGCCTTTAAGCGCTTTTTCAGACTTAAGTCTTGATAAAACGTAGTTAAGAAGCAGTACGCCAACTTGATTTCCGGTTAGCGCGAAAAATTCGCCGTCTTTATTACGTAAAGCAACTCCCAGACGGTCGCAATCAGGATCTGTTCCGAATACTACGTCAGCATTTATTTCGTTTGCGCGCTTTATTGCAAGCGTTAAAGTCTCTTTATATTCCGGGTTTGGAACTTCAACGGTAGAAAATTCCGTATCAGGCATAACCTGCTCGTCAACAACGCTGACGTTGATTTTAAGTTTTTCTAAAACGGTAGTTACAGGAACGTACCCCGTGCCGTGTACAGGCGTGTAAACGAGTTTGACGTTTTTACCCTCCTTTTTAACCGCTTTTTTAGATAAGCCGAGTTTTAAAAGTTCTTTATAATATTTTTTCTCAAAGCCTTTTTTAAGTATATCGCAACCTAAAAATCCAGCCTTTCCGATATTTTCTATCGCAGTATATGAAACAGAGAAATAATCTGTGATTTTAGAAATGTAATTAACGACTTCTCTGGTCGCTTCAATCGACATTTGCGCGCCGTCTTCGCCGTAAACCTTGTAGCCGTTGTATTCTTTTGGATTATGGCTTGCCGTAATCATAATACCTGCTATACAGTTTAGTTTGCGTACTGCATAGCTTAGCATTGGCACAGGTCTTCCTTCCTTATATATATAAGTATGGATACCGTTTGCAATTAACACACCACAGGATGCGAGCGCAAAATCAATCGAACATCTTCTCGTATCGTAAGAAATAGCTACGCCACGGTTCATTGCTTCCTGACCTAGTGTTTTGATATAGTCAGCTAAGCCCTGCGTCGCGCGACGAACGGTATATACGTTCATCATATTCGTTCCCATACCGATAATACCGCGCATACCGGCCGTTCCAAACTCTAATTCCTTACCAAAACGGTATTCTATTTCTTTTTCGTTATCTTCAATAGCCTTAAGTTCACTTACACCACTAGCTGAAAGCTTTGGATTTGTTAGCCAATTTTCATATAAAACTTTATAATCCATAAATTATCTCCGTTAAAAGACTGTTTTAGTATTATACTACAATTTTATGCGTTTGTCAAATAATTAATGTTGCTAGCAACTTGATATGCAATTTTGGCAAATTGCGTAAAGGTCGCGCGTTTTTTAAAAACGCCGTCAAATTTATATAATAATTTCAGTCCGCAATTAAAATTATATGTTATGCTGGCAATTTTGCTTTATGCAAAATCTGCGCGACCATAACTCAACTTTTGTAAAAGTTGAATTTCACTTTTGCTTTCAAAAAGTAAGCAAAAATTTCACTGCAACCGACAGGTTGCAATTTCACCCGATTTTAATCGGATTTCACTTGCCTTACACCTCATCCACCGCAAGCGGTCCCCCTTCCCCTCAAGGTGAAGGCTAAACTCGCCACGAAAGACCATCCTTCGTGGCGATTTTAAAGGGATTTAGCCTTCACTTATCGGTATTGCTTTTTCTATATCAAAAACACACTCGATATCTTCAAAATTTGGAAGCTTGAAAAAGTCGTATTCGTTTTTAGAAACGATTTTAAAATGCGGGTAACTTTTATCAGATTTTTGCCAGCGATGACGTGTTATGTATTGACAGTAATAAACGCCATCGTTTTTTGCAAACTCTACAAGAGTTTCCTTCAAATCAAGATTTTCAAGCTCTTCAAAAAATTTCCCGTTTATAAAAAGTTCAGCCCCGATTGCTTCAACGACAAAATCCTTGTGGATAGTAAGCTTTAAAGAGCCGTTTTCCCCAACTTCTAATTTGCCGTTTAACGCTTTTAATTTATCAAGCTCAGATAAAAAAGTATTCTCGCCCAATTTTTGAACGAGTTCTTTTGCCATTTCATCAAAAATTTCGCCGTTAGGATACTTGGTTAAAAACTGCTTAGAAAATACGGTTTTTATAAGTTCGTTTAAAGCGACAAAGTTTTTTCTGCAGTTTAAAACAGTTTCGATTTTATCGACTTCTAAATCGTACCCATCTTCTGAAAAACCTGCTTTAATAAGGTCTTCAAGGTCGTATTTTGCGATAATTTTCGATATGATTTTTCTGCGTCTTAATCTTACTGAATTCAAATTGGTTTCACCCATTTTTCAATCACCTTAAATTAGCACTTTTGTGGTGCTGGATAGTCCACGCCGAAAGTTTCTACCGTCACTTTTTTCATAATTTGTGGCTCGATAGGTTTATCTCTGAAATCTGTGTCGCAGGTTGCAATTTCGTCAACGACTTCGATACCTTCGATAACTTTGCCAAAACCTGCGTATTGACCGTCAAGGTGCGGGCTTGTTCTGTGCATTATGAAAAATTGCGAGCCTGCTGAGTTCGGCATCATTGAACGAGCCATTGAAATTACACCGCGCTCGTGCTTAAGATTGTTTTTAAATCCGTTTGATAAAAATTCGCCCTTAATTGAATAGCCTGGGTCACCCGTTCCAACGCCCTTAGGATCGCCACCTTGGATCATAAATCCAAAGATTACGCGATGAAAACAAATTCCGTCGTAATATCCACTTTTTACAAGTGATATAAAGTTATTTACAGTGTTTGGGGCAATCTCTGGATAGAGTTCTACTTTGATTGTTTTTCCGTTTTGCATTTCTATAGTTACAATTGGATTAGCCATAAATATCTCCTTTATAATGACAATCTGACGATTGTCGCGATATGCAAACTGCGTTTGCGCGATATGTTGCTATGCAACTCGATATGCGAAATAAATTTCGCTCGATATGCAATTTTTACAAATTGCGTAAATGTCGCGGAATTTTGAAACAAAATTCCCGAACAAATTTATTCTTCAGTAAATTTTACGATTTCGACGCCGGCTTCGGATAAAATTTGTAATGAAAAATCGTCTGGATAGCCTTCGACGTAAACGACTTTCTTAATACCTGCGTTAATTATAATTTTAGTGCAGATAGTACAAGGTTGGTGCGTTACGTAAAGCGTAGCACCTTCTAATGATATGCCCATTTTTGCAGCTTGGCAAACTGCATTTTGCTCGGCGTGAACTGCATAGCAAAGTTCGTGACGAGTTCCGCTTGGTATATTTAATTTACGTCTTAAACACTCACCTTTTTCAACGCAACTTTCAACCTGACTCGGTGCACCGTTATAGCCGGTTGCAAGTATCCTTTTATCTTTTACGATAACTGCACCAACGTGACGGTTTTCTTGAAAGCAACTTGACCAACTTCCAACAAGCTTTGCCATTTCAACGAAACGCTTATCCCACTTAGTCCATTTTTCCATAAATTTACCCCTAAAGTTATTTACTTAGATATTGTAACATATTTTTTTAAACTTTGCAAGAGTTATGTAAAGATGATTTGAAAGTTGCAACTTTCACGATTGAGAGACTGTCGCCTTTTTACACCTCATCCGTCGCTTTGCGACACCTTCCCCTCAAGGGGAAGGCTGGATTTTCGATAAAAATTTCATCTTTTTTACACTTTTTTCAAGTTTTTGTCAATTTTGTATCTAAATTGTGTCATAAAACTATTGACAATTTCCATATAATGGGTATAATACAAATTAGCAATCTGATTGCGAGAGTGCTAAATAGCTTTTCGCGTAAATAATCAAAAATAAAATATAAGTTAAAAATATAGGAGAATTCAAAATGAAGATTACACCATTATTCGACAAAGTAGTAGTTGAAGTTTGCGAAGCTGAAGAAACAACAAAAAGTGGATTTATTCTTCCTTCTGCATCTAAAGAAAAGCAACAAATTGCCGACGTTATTTCAGTTGGCCCAGGTGGCATTATCGACGGCAAAGAAATCGTTATGCAAGTTAAGCCCGGCGATAAGGTTTTATTTGCTAAGTACACGGGTACTGAATTTAAAATTGACGGAAAAACTTTAACTATTATTCGTCAAAGCGATATTTTGGCTATCGTTGAATAATTTTTCGCCAAAATTTGAAATACTGTATATTTCATTTCATTAAAATTAATAGGAGATTTTTTATATGGCTAAACAAATTAAAACTGGAGAAGACGCAAGAAAATCACTTGAAAATGGCGTTAATATTTTGGCTGACACCGTAAAAATTACACTCGGCCCTAAAGGCAGAAACGTCGTTTTAGACAGAAAATACGGCGCACCGCTTATCACTAACGACGGTGTTACTATCGCAAAGGAAATTGAACTTGAAGACGCTTTTGAAAATATGGGCGCGCAACTTGTAAAAGAAGTTTCTACAAAGACTAACGACGTTGCCGGCGACGGCACGACAACCGCAGTCGTTTTAGCGCAAGCTATCATTAAAGAAGGTCTTAAAAACGTTGCTGCTGGCGCAAACCCTATTATCCTTAAAAAAGGTATTGCTAAAGCAGTTGAAGTTGCAGTTGAACAACTTAAATCAATTTCTAAAACTATCGACGGCAAAACTGCTATCGCACAAGTTGCTTCAATTTCTGCCGGTGACGAAGCCGTTGGAACTTTAATTAGCGACGCTTTTGAAAAAGTTGGTAAAGACGGCGTTATCACTATTCAAGAATCAAAGACTATGCAAACTAACCTTGAAACGGTTGACGGTATGCAGTTTGACCGTGGTTACGCTTCTGCTTATATGGTTACTAACACCGATAAAATGGAATGCGTTTTCGATAACCCTGCGATCTTAATTACAGACAAGAAAATTTCTTCAATACAAGAAATTTTACCTGTAATCGAGCCTATCGCCCAACAAGGTATGAAGCTTTTAATTATCGCTGAGGACGTTGAAGGCGATGCTCTTGCTGCACTCGTTGTTAATAAACTTAAAGGTATTTTCAACTGCGTAGCAGTTAAAGCACCCGGTTTTGGCGACAGAAGAAAAGCAATGCTTGAAGATATCGCAATATTAACCGGTGGTACCGTAATTTCAAGCGAGCTTGGTCTTGACTTTAAAGATTTTACTATGGATATGCTTGGTCACGCTGCTCAAATTAAAGTAGACAAAGAAAACACTACTATCGTAGACGGCGCTGGCGACGACCAAGAAATCGTTAACAGAATTAACGCAATCAAGTCTCAAATCGCTGAAAGCACTTCAGATTACGATAAAGAAAAACTTCAAGAACGCCTTGCTAAACTTGCTGGTGGCGTTGCAGTTATCAACGTTGGTGCTGCTACTGAAGTTGAAATGAAGGAAAAGAAACTTCGCATTGAAGACGCACTTTCAGCAACTCGCGCAGCTGTTGAAGAAGGTATCGTTCCTGGCGGTGGCGTTGCACTTTTATCTACTGTAAAAACTGTTAAAAAGTTTGCTCAAACACTTTCTGGCGACGAAAGAACTGGCGCTGAAATTATCGCTAAAGCAATCGAAGCGCCTATCAGACAAATTGCAGTAAACGCCGGTCTTGACGGCTCGGTTATCGTAAACAAAATTACTACTTCTAAAAAGGCTAATTACGGTTTCGATTTCCTTAACAACGTTTACGTTGATATGGTTGAAGCTGGTATTATCGATCCAACTAAGGTTTCACGCTCTGCCCTACAAAACGCAGCGAGCGTAGCAAGTACGCTTTTAACTACTGAAAGCGTAGTTGCCGATATCCCACAACCAGAGCCTGCTATGCCAAACCCTAATATGAACGGTATGTATTAAAATTTTGAATAAATATTCAAAAACGCGACTTTTTGAAAAAAGTCGCGTTTTTATTTATTTCATTTTGCTTAAAATTCTTTTGTAAGCGCGTTTCATATACATCGCATCGTCTGCTTGAGTTCCTGCTGATTCGCAAATTACGATAGGCTCTAAATCAAGTTTTATAAGAGCTTCTGCAAGCGGTTCAAATTCCGGACCAAAAATATCGTCGGTAAAAGTCAAGTGACGAAGTTCGCCTTTTTTAGTATATTGTATTTTAGAAAAATGTACGTGGAAATTTTTCATTTTTTCCATGCCGAGTGCGTTTATCATATAATCTAAACGAGTTAAATAGTCGTCAACTTCTTTCAGACTTCCTTGTTCGCGCGCGTTAATGTGTCCAAAGTCGACGGTTGGAATAAAAAACGGCTCGATTTTACAAAACTCGGTTATTTCTTCAATAGTTCCTATTTGATTTAATTTTCCCATAGTTTCAGGGCAAAAATATAAATCGTCATAGCCGTTTTCATAAATTAAATCGGCTAAAACCTTAAAGCGGTCAACCGTTCTTGAAACGGAAACTTCGCGCGTTTCCTTTCCCACGCTTGCCGGGTGAAAAATTATGCGATTACCACCCATTTTACGGCAGGCGTATGCGCTGTCTAATATGTAGTTAAAAGAATTTTGCGCCTTTATAGGATCTGGGTTTGCAAGGTTAATAAAGTACGGCGCGTGCACCGTTATTTCAACTTCTTCTTCTAAAAAGGCGTTTTTGATTTCTTCGGCTTTTTGTAGCCCGATATTTACGCCACGTCCAAAAGAATATTCAAAGCAGTCAAGCCCGTTTTCTTTTACCCAGCGCGCTGCCTGAGTCGTAGTTTTATAACCTTCTTCGTAAAAGCGTTCCGAGTTTCCACTAGGACCAAATTTAATCATAAATTTTCAAGTCCTCCTTGATTTGTACGATAAGATCTTCCATAGAGTTGAATTTGATAAGACCACGAATAAACTCTGTAAAATACACCTTTACAGTCTTTCCGTAAACGTCTTGATTAAAGTTTAAAACGTAAGTTTCGATTACAAAATTATATCTGTCAAAGGTTGGTTGAGTACCGAAGTTCGTAATCGAATTATAAATTTTTCCGTCAATTTCCGTGTACGTCTTATACACCCCACGGCGCAAAATTTTCTTATTTATCGGAAACGCGGTATTAAGCGTTGGAAAGCCCATTTTGTTTCCGATATGAACACCGTGAATAACTTCGCCCTCCACGCAGTAATCATAGCCTAAAAGCGCGCTTACCTCCTTCATTTTTCCAAACTCTAAATACTCTTTAATAAGCGACGACGAAACCTTGCTTCCATACATATAAACGGCGTCAATTTTATAATGTTCAACGCCCTTATTTTCTAAGTATTCACACAAAAAATCTGCTTTTCCTTCGCCCTTGTATCCAAAAGTATAATCTTCGCCGAAAATCACACAATCAATTTCATATTTTGATAAAATTGCGTTTAAAAAATCCGTTTTTGAAAGTGATAAAAATTCCTTATCAGGCTTTGCTATCAAAACGTTATTAACGCCGTATTTTTCGTAGATAGAAAGCTTTTCGCTGGTTGTAAAAATACACTTATCACCTTTTACCAAAACAGGAAAGTTGTCGTCAAAAGTAAATAGCGTAACGCTCGCGTTTTTTACTTTCGCAACTTCCTTTGCTTTTTTCACAAGTTCAAGATGCCCTTTGTGAAGCCCGTCGAAATAGCCAAGCAGTAGCACCGTTCTTTCTTTTAAATTGTCACCAAAATTGAATATTTTCATATTATAATTATCAAATTAATATGTATAAAATTACAAATCGCGTACAAACGATTTCATTTTTAAAATTTTATTCTTTATCTCGCCTACGCCCCAAAATTCGTTTACTGAAAAGATAGAATATAAACCGTCAGAAAGGTCGTATTCGTCTTTTAAACCGTGTAAAAGTCTTGTAGATTCTTTGGTAGATAAAGTTATTTTTGGAAAGTTTAAGACACTTTCAGGTTTTATTAGGTATTTTTCAATATCGTCTGAATTTATAAATTCATTAAGCTCTACCGAGTTTTCTTTTGTGAAAAAGCCAGAAGCCGTACGCTCTAAAGAAGTCATAGTGCTTGCACAAGAAAACTTTTCACCTATATCTCTAGCAAGCGAGCGTATGTACGTACCACCCCTACACGATATTTCAAACGAATATGCGCTATCTGACACCTTTTCAATAAGCTTTATATCCGTTATTTCAACTGTTTTAGGTGCAAGCTCTATCGCTTTTCCTTTTCTTGCAAGTTTATAGCTTCTTTTTCCGTCAATCATTTTTGCAGAAAATGCTGGTGGAACTTGTTCTATCATTCCTATAAAATCAGGTAAAATTGCCTTTATTTCGTCTTTGGTAGGAATAAAATCTGAATATTTTATAGGCTGAGTTTCAAGGTCGTATGACGGTGTTTCGTACGCAAAATCGAAAGTTGCAATATATTTTTTTTCTTTGTCAAGTAGATAATTAAAAAGCCTTGTCGCTTGGTTTAAGCCTATTGGCAAAACTCCACTTGCAAGTGGGTCTAACGTGCCCATATGCCCACACTTTACACCTACTTTTCTTTTAAATTTATTTACTGCAAAAGCACTTGAGATTTCGCGTGGTTTGTAAATATTGATAAAGCCTAGCATTATAAATAATTCCCGCAAACAAAAACTAATTTGTCAATAACATCTTCGTAAAAACCACAAATTATTGCGCCACTTGCCGTTACGTGTCCACCACCGCCAAAGGTTGAAGCTAGTTCATTTACATTTACGTAATTTTTGCTTCTGAACGAAATTTTATAGGTTCTATCGTCTTTTTGTAAAATGCTTATCGCAATTTCAACCGAGCCGACAGAAAGTGGAAAATCAACGAAGCCTTCGTTTACTGAAGCGTCAAGCCCAAACCTTTCTAAATCTTTTTGCATAGTTGTAATTATCGCAAGCTTTCCGTCGTGATAAAACTTAATTCCGTTCATAACGTGTGCGTAAAGCTTCGCCCTTTCAACCGATTGATTTTTAAACATTGCGTTGTAAATTTTCGCGCTTTTAGCGCCACGCGTAACCAAATCGCTCGCAACGGTAAAAGCGCGCGCAGTCGTGTTTGACTGTGAAAAATTACCGCTATCGGTACAAATACCTAAATATAATAAATTTGCAAGCTTTTCGTCAATTTCAACTCCTAATTCTACGATTATATCGTAAATATTCATAGCGTTAGCCGTTTGGTCTGAAACGTAGTTATACTTAGCAAAACGACCGTTTGACACGTGGTGATCTATATTGAACGTTTCTTTACACTTTCTAAAATACGGTAGTGCATCACCCATGCGTTCTTCACTTGCAATATCAACGGCTATCATTGCCTCGTAACCTGTTAAATTTTCGGTAAGTTCGCCTAAAATACCTAAAAAAAGGTGTTTTTCAGGTATTTTGTCCGAGCAGTAAACTTTAGCACTCTTTCCCATTTTTTCAAGTGCGTATTTAAGCGAAAACGCGCTTGATAGCGTGTCGCCGTCAGGACGAAGGTGACATATAATCAGCGCGTTATTAATATTTTTTAGTTTTTTAGCGATTTCCGTTTTCGTCATCATTATCTCCGTAAGTAAAGCCACTTATAATTTTGTCAATCTTTTCGCCGTATTCTGATGAGTTGTCCATTTTAAACCTAAGCTCTGGAATATAGCGAATACGCATAAGTTTACCGAGCTCGTATCTGACCTGACTGCTTGAAGCAAATATAGCTTCAAAAGTGGCTTTTTTTCTATCGGCGTTAGTTGAATAAACGCTGATATATACGTCTGCAGTTTCAAGGTCAGACGTAACGCTAACGTCAGTTACTGAAAACATTTCAGTTATATACGGATTTTTAATTTTTGTAGTCAAAATCTCGTATATGAGCTTTTGCATTTCGCTGTTTAATCGCTTTTCGCGTTTTTCTTTCATTAAACTTCCTTTTAAGCCACTAAAAAAGTAGCTTTTATTTGATTATTTCTATTATTTTTGTTCTTCGATAACGTAAGACTCGATAAAGTCGCCAACTTTGATATCGTTGAAGTTTTCGATAGAAATACCACACTCAAAGCCTTGGTTAACTTCTTTAACGTCATCTTTAAAGCGCTTAAGCTGTAATACGTTACCTTCACAAATCATAACGTCATCACGGTAAATTCTGAGTTTTCCGTTGCGAACGATTTTACCTTCTGTAACGTAGCAACCTGCAACCATACCAACGCCGGTAATCTTGAACGTGTCGCGAACTTCAGCTTTACCCATATAAACGTCTTTAAACTTAGGCTCGAGCATACCCTTCATTGCTTTTTGGATATCTTCGATTGCATCGTAGATTATACGGTAAAGCTTAACGTCAATTTTAGCGCGTTCTGCAAGTGTTTTTGCGTTTGCATCAGGTCTGACGTTAAAGCCGATAATAATTGAGTTAGAAGAGTCAGCTAGCATTACGTCAGTTTCGTTGATTGCGCCAACGCCTGCGTGGATAACGCTAACCTTTACTTCTTCATTAGACAGTTCTTCAAGCGATTGTTTAACTGCTTCAACCGAGCCTTGAACGTCTGCTTTAATAATAAGGTTAAGATGCTTAAGATCACCAGAAGATACTTTAGAGAATAATTCGTCCAAAGAAACCTTTTGTTGTTTTCTTATCATTTCTTCTCTTTCTCTGTTCTTTCTTTCTTGAGCAACTAAGCGCATTTGCTTTTCTTCTTCAACAGCCATTAAGATATCGCCGGCGTTTGGAACGGCTTCAAGACCGAGAACGGATACCGCCATAGACGGACCTGCTTCCTTAACCATTCTGCCCTTGTCGTCAAACATCGCCCTAACCTTACCAACGACTGTTCCAACGATAATGTTATCGCCTAAGCGCAACGTACCGTTTTGTACGATAATCGTAGCAACAGGACCTTTACCTTTGTCAAGTTTAGCTTCAACTACTGCACCCTTTGCCTTTCTGTTAGGGTTTGCTTTAAGCTCGCGCATTTCTGCGTTTAAGATAATTGAATCGAGTAATTCGTCAACGCCTGCGCCTGTTTTTGCAGATACAGGAACAAGCATTACGTCGCCACCCCACTCTTCAATTAAGATATTGTTATCTGCAAGCTGTTGCTTAACTCTGTCAATGTTTGCATGTGGTTTATCAATCTTGTTTGCGGCAACGATAATAGTTACGCCTGCAGCCTTTGCGTGGCTGATTGCTTCAACCGTTTGTGGCATGATACCGTCGTCTGCAGCAATAACGATAACTGCGATATCAGTAACTTGAGCACCACGAGCACGCATTGCAGTAAACGCTGCGTGTCCCGGTGTATCAAGGAAGGTAATCTTATTATCTTTTACTGAAACTGAGTAAGCACCGATATGTTGCGTAATTCCACCTGCTTCGCCTGCAGTTACGTTTGACGAACGGATTCTGTCAAGAAGTGAGGTTTTACCGTGGTCAACGTGTCCCATAACGGTAACAACCGGCGGACGTGGAACGTATTGACTTAAATCGTCGGCTTCTTCGTTAAAGCCTTCAGTAAGAGTCTCTTCTGCGGTTTTATCGAGCTTTAATTCAAGTTCTATATCTAAAGTAGCAGCTACGAAACCTGCTGTATCATAGTCGATTGAGTCGTTAATAGTTTTGATAATTCCTTCTTTGAAAAGGATTTTCGTTACTTCAACTGCGCTTATACCAAGTTTTTCGCAAAGCTCTTTAATAGGAATAATTTCCTTGTTAATAACTGCGTGAGTAATCTTGATACGTTGTTCTTCTTTCGCCTTTTGAGTTTTCTTGGTGCGAAGTTTTCTGTAACCTGTCTTATTTTCGTCGAAATCTTCGATGGTTAAACCGCCACCCTTAGCAAGTTGCTTCTTGTTAGGAGTATGCTTATCGTCATAGCTTCTTTCGTTTTGCTTTTTCTTTCCACTAAATTTATTATTATCCTTAGGGATATAAACTTCCTGCGGTTTTTGAGGACGGTTAAACGGCTTTTTCTCGCCTTGTTGAGGTCTATCCGTACGCTGCTGTTGAGCGTTTGGTTTTTGTCCCCTATTATCAGCTTTTTTATTATCGAAAGTTCTTTGACCTTGTGGTGCGCCCTGCGGTTTTTTACGACTGTCATCTGTTGGCGTATAAAGCTTTCTTTGAGCCATCATTTTGGCTTGACGCTCTTGTAAAGTTTCTCTTTTGATAGGCTTAGGCTCTTCAACCTTTTCAGGTTCAGCCACCTTTTCTTCAACCTTTTCTACTTTTTCAGTTTTTTCAACCTTTTCTACTTTATCAGCCTTTTTAGACGGTTTTTCTTTAACTTCTTCAGTTTTTGGCTCAACAGATTCAACCTTAACAGCTTCGTCACTCACTTTTTCGGTCGGCTTTTCAGCTACTTCAGTTTTTGGCTGAGCTTTTTCTTCGACCTTAGTTTCTTTTTCGTCGTCTATTTTAAGCTTTGCCTTTTCTTCTTGACGGCGAGTTTTAAGAGTATCTGCCAAAGACGTGAGTTTTTTAGAAATGTCGTTTACGCTTTTTGACGTCTTTTTAACTTGCGAAAGTAATTCGCCTAACTTGCCGTCGTCGTAAAGCGCTTTTATCTCCTTAATATTAGTGTTTGAAACGTCCTTCTTTTTCTCCATCTAAATCTTATTGCCTCCAAATAATACGAATTGCTCGTCTAAATTTGCCAAAATTGCTTTTGCAAGCGAATTGTCCGTAACAAGCGCAAGCTTACAATTTTGTTTGTAAAATATATCTTCAACCTTTATACCGTGCGTCATAACTATTTTCGCACTTAATTTTTGCGCTATTTGTGTTGCTTCTTTTACAGTGTTATCAGATGCGCTTTCGCAAAGTATCATAAGCGGAACGTGACCACGCACTGTTTTTGCTACGTTTACGCCCGTTCGAACCTTGCCTGCCTTTATCGCAAAGCCAATATAACTTAATACCTTACTCGCCATTTTTAGCCTCTAACAAAACTTCTTCGTAAATTTCGTCGGGAACGACTGTCTTAAACGAACGGTTTAGCGCGCGAGTTTTTACTAGTTTTTTCAAACACTCCGGATTTTTACAAACGTACGCACCACGCCCCGGCGCTTTGTGCGTTCTATCAACCGAAAAATTATCCCCAGATTTCACTACGCGTATTAATTCATTTTTTGAAAAGGTGTTTCGACAACACGAACACATCCTTTCAGGTACATGCTTTGCCATAATTAACCTATTTCTGCTAATTTTTTATTATTCTTTGTTTAGTCGTCAAAATCTTCTTCTGACGGGGTTTGATTGTATTCGCCGTCTTGAGTTGCTTTAGATTCGCTCTTTACGTCGATCTTCCAGCCGGTAAGTCTTGCGCTTAGTCTTGCGTTTTGACCTTCTTTACCGATAGCAAGAGAAAGCTTATCGTCAGGAACTACTACGTGCGCAACCTTTTCGCCTTCAAGTGCAGTAACTTGTAAAACTTTTGCAGGAGATAGCGCTTTTGCAATGTATTCAAGTGGATCTTCGCTCCATAAAATAATGTCAATCTTTTCACCACCGAGTGCGTTTACTATTGCGTTTACACGCATACCACGCGCACCAACGCACGCGCCTACTGCGTCTACGTTAGGATCGTTAGAGTGAATTGCTATCTTTGTGCGTTGTCCTGCTTCTCTTGCAATCGACTTGATTTCTACGATTCCTTGCTTAATTTCAGGAACTTCGTTTTCAAAAAGTCTCTTAACAAGCCCCGGTGCAGTTCTTGAAACTAAAACCTGAGCAGTTTTAGTGCTTGTCTTAACTTTCTTTACGTACACAAGCAAAGTGTCGTTTACCATATATTTTTCGGTTGGAATTTGGTCTTGAGGAAGCATTACGCCTTCAAGCTGACTGCCGCCGATTTCAACGTAAACGTTCTTGTCTTCGATACGGCGAATTTTGCAAGTTTGAATTTCGTCTTCTTTATCTTCAAATTCTGCAATAGAATTGTCGCGTTCAACTTCGCGAATTTTTTGAAGCACTACTTGCTTTGCCGTTTGTGCTGCAATTCTACCAAAATCCTTCGGCGTGATTTCAAGTTCGAACGTATCGCCGAGCTTGTACGACTTTTTGTACGTCTTTGCGTCCACTAAACTGATTTCTCTCTCTGCGTCTTGCACTTCGGCTACAATTTGCTTAGTTGCGTAAAATTTAACGTTACCTTTTTCAGGGTTCATTTTAATTTTTACGTTGTCAGCAGTGTTACCCGTGCTTTTCTTGTAAGCAATCATAAGTGCATTTTGAAGCGTTGCAAGTAAAACTTCTTGGCTGATACCTTTTTCTCTCTCTAACTCTTCAATCGCGAGAAAAAACTCCTTATTCATCTCTTCCTCCTAATAACGGCTAAAGTTAGCCGTATAAAGATATATTTTCTTTAATTTTTATCGAATTTTTTAATCAAACTTAATCGCTTGATTGATTTTTGCAATTTTATTGCGTTCAATTTTTATCTCTTCTTTGCCCGATATAATCGTTACGGTGTTTTTATCAAAGGCGATAAGCTCACCTTCTAAAAACTTGACGTTCTTAATCGGTGCAAATAGCTTAATCTCTACGTCACTACCTAAATTTCTTTCAAAGTCGCGCTCGGTCTTAAACGGTCTGTCTACACCCGGACTTGATACGTTTAAGGTGTAAGGCGAGCCGAAGGTTGGATCAAACTCGTCAATAGGCGAATTGATTTCATTATGAAAACGCTCTAACGTGTCAAGGTCTACACCACTTTCCGTTTCAATAAATATTGTAAGTGACGGGTTTTTAGACATCTTAAATTCGATATCGACAATCTCAACTTCAAGCCTTTTAGCAAAAGGCTGTAAAAATTCGCGAATTTCTTCTATTGACTTAACTTTCAACCAAAGCACCTCCTATAAAAAATTTTGAGAGTGGACAGCCACTCTCAATTAAGTAATCGTATTCTCGTTGTATAAATAATAACATAATTATTATTGTTTTGCAAGCATTTTAAACGATTTTTTTGACCTTAAATTAAAAATTCAACTAAAATAGTCGGATTAAGGAAACTCTTTGCGAATTTTCATTATTTCAATCAAAAGCTTTGCACACGCATACGCATCTGAATACGCCCTGTGGTGATTAAAGCTTATACCAAACTTATCGCAAAGCGTGTTTAACTTGTAATTTGAAACACCCGTTATACATTCTCTACCTAAAACGAGCGTATCAAGTAAAGGATGATCGAAAATATAGTCAAGTGGTTGAGACTGTCTACGAATAAATCGCGAGTCAAAATCTATATTGTGAGCAACTAACGTCGCTCCGTCACAATATTTATAAAAGTCTGCGCAAACTTCTTCGTAAATAGGAGCGTCAGCCACCATTTCGTTAGAAATTCCCGTAAGTTCTTCAATCTGCGCAGTTATGCGTTTTTTAGGATTTACAAGCGTTTCAAAATAACTTTCTATCTTTCCGTCAACGATTTTTACAGCACCTATTTCGGTAATTTTGTCGTCAGCTTCAGTTCCCGTCGTTTCAAGGTCGAAAACCACGAAGGTTCTACCCTCAAAACACTTAGGAATGCTTTCGTCAACCAAGAAATTCTCTTGTTTTTCTTCGACTAATTTCTTAGGAAAAATTACGCCGTATTCGTTAGGCACAGGACGTTTCGGACGAGCGACAGGCACAAAGTTTTTAGGAAAAGCACAGTAATTTATACTGCGTATTCTGAAGTTGTGATAGCCGTTTCGCATCTCGTATTCGCCGTACACGATAATCTCAGATCCTACCGAAAGCTTTTGAACTTTTGGAATTTGCGCTTTAAGTGGAAAAATCGTTCCTGAAACACTTGCCGTTCTATCCGAAAATTCAATGATAAAATACGGTTTACCCGTCTTTGTAGTAAGCTCTCGAATATTTGAAACTACACCACACAAATAACACTCGCCTACGTAGTCTTTCGTGTCAACTATGTAGCTTGCTTGCTTAGTTTTATCGTCGTCAAAAAGCCTTGTTACGTCGTCGACGGTAATCTTTCTTATTATCTTTTTTCTAAGGTCGTTTTCAGTAAGCTTTATCTCTAAAGATTTTTCGTCAACTTCTTCTCTGCCCGTGTCTATAAGCTGTATTTCAAAGCTTTCAACAAACTGCGTTTCAAGATATTTCTTTAGTTCTTCCGTTACGCCTCTTGATAAGATAAAATCGCAAACCGTATGCTCTGCGCTAATTTTCAGCGTTGTATTTTCTTTGATTTCGTCAATAGAAAAATTGCTTAGCTGTAAATCAATCGAACACGCCCTATGCTCTTTTTGAAGCCACTTGTACGCAGAAGATATTACAAAGTCGGAAATAGTAACGATCTTTTTTACGTTTATTGAAATTTCCTTTACCGTGCTTGGAACGTAATTTCTTACTACCTTTTTAATATCTTCTTCAAGAAAGTCGCTTGGCGTAACGTTCGTTACGAACGTAAGTTCAAGCCGTCTATCCGATTTAAAAAGCGTTCCACACGAATATTTTATAATTCCCGTATGAAGTTTTTTAATTTCGTTTAGTATTTCAGTTCTCATTTAAAAGCAAGTCTATTTCCTTCAAAAATTCTTCTTCGGCGCAAGCCATATCCACCGTTTTATATACTTCGCCCTTTTTAAATATAACGCACTTACCGTCGCCACCTGCAATTCCTATATCGCAGTCTTTTGCTTCGCCCGGCCCGTTTACTACACAACCCATTACAGCGACTTTTAACGGCTTTTTATAACTTGAAGTACGTTCTTCTACTAATTTTGCAAGCCCTATTGAATCGTAACCCGTTCTGCCACAGGTTGGACAAGAAATAACTTCGACAAAATCTTTTTCAAGCCCTACGCTTCTTAAAATGCGTTTTGCTGCGATAACTTCTTCAGTTATTGGCGCAGTTAAAGATACGCGGATAGTGTCGCCTATTCCGTCAAGCAGTAGCGAGCCTATTCCTATCGAGCTTTTAACTATACCCATATTTAAGGTTCCCGACTCGGTAACGCCTAAGTGAAGTGGGTAATCCGTTAATTTACTTATATATCTGTTTGCTTTAACCGTAAGGTCGACGCTTGATGCTTTAAGTGAAATTACTATATTTTCTACGCCGTATTTTTCTAAAATTGCAACGTTTTTAAGCGCGCTTTCACAAAGCGCTACTTCAGTTTTTCCGTATTTTGAAAGCGCGCCCTTTTCTACGCTTCCAGAGTTTGAGCCAACTCTTACCGCTACACCGTTTTGCTTTATTGCCATTGCAACCTCGCTAACGTTTTTCTCACTGCCGATATTGCCCGGGTTAATTCTTATTTTATCTACGCCGTTATCAATCGCAGATAGCGCTAAGCGGTAATCAAAATGAATATCTGCAACGAGTGGAATTTTAGAAAACTTCTTGATTTCTTTTATTGCAAGCGCGTCGCTTTCGTCTTTGACTGAAAACCTTATTATATCGCAACCAAGCGCGGTAACTTCTTCAATTTTGCGCTTAACTTCTGCTACGAATGAAGTTTTTACGTCAAGCATAGTCTGGACGGCAATTTTATTTCCGCCACCTATTTTTAAGTTTCCAATCGAAACGACCTTACTCATTTTAAACCGCCTTGTTAAGTTCGTATAAAATTCTTAAACCGTTGAGTGTAAGCATTCTGTCAACCTTTGTAAAGCACGAAACTTCTTTTGCAAGCACTTCGCTCATACCACCGGTTGCGATAACTTTAATTTCTTCTACGCCAAGCTCTTCGCGAATCTTTCTGACGATATTTTCGACAAGACCTGCAAAGCCAAATACAATACCTGCTTGCATACACGCTTTTGTGTTTTTTGGAAGTGCAGTTTTTGGCGCTTCGATTTCAACCATAGAAAGTAGCGCTGCGTTTTGAACTAAACTTTCAAGCGAAGTTTTCATACCTGGTGCAATTACTACGCCCACAAGTTCGCCTTTTCCTGAAATAATATTAAAAGTAGTTGCCGTTCCGAAGTCAATAACGACCATAGGATTGCCGTCGCCGTACGTCTTTAGCGCTGAAACGCTGTTTGCGATAATGTCTGCACCAACTTCCCGCGGGTTTTCTGCTTTTATATTAAGTCCCGTTTTAATTCCAGAGCCAATCATAATTGGGGTAACGTCAAAAAAATACTCGCACATATGACTAATCGTGTAGTTAAGCGCAGGTATAACCGAAGAAATTATAATTCCTTCGATATCTTCTTTTTTTATTGATGAACTTGCTAAAAGGTTTATTAGCGTTGCGCCGTATTCGTCAGCCGTTCTATTATGGCGAGAAGAAACGCGGTATGACGCTTTAAGGTCTTTACCGTCAAAAACAGCGTATTTTATGTTCGTATTACCAATATCAACACAAATAATCATAATTTATACCTAATCAATGTATTTTACTGCCTTTAAAACTCTGTTTAGAGCCGGCGCAAGAAATAATGAAATTGCAAATTCAAAAAAGAAATTAAACGTTACAATAGATACTAAAATATAAACCAGCAACATACTGCCGTCACCACTTGCCATAGATCGAACGCTACTCATGCACATACAACCAATTACGAAAATAAGTGTATTGATTATCGGAACTATGCCAGATGATATAAAGCTTGCTGCTATTTGGTTCTTGTTTTTTAAAAGATTGTAAATAAAACCTGCAATAAGCCCTGCAACCGTCGTCTTAGAAAGACAAACGATGCTTGTAACAATAGGATCGTTAGTCCATATTAAAGTGTAAAACGGAACTAAACCTTGAATTACTTGAATTAAGACGATTACGCCTGACGAAAATCCAAGAAAAGCACCTACCCACGGTCCAAACACCATTGCACCTAAAACAATAGGAACAAGCGTAAAGTTTAGTTGAACAGGTCCGATAACAATCGTTCCACCAAACCATTGCAACACGATTACCAGCGCAAGCAATATGCCCATACCGGCAATTCTTTTTGCAGAAAAAAAGTTTTCCTTCATTAAAAACCTCCAATCGGGTTTCAATCTTGAATACCCGTCGAAAAATATGTATTTTCTAAGTGGTCAACCCTATATAAGTGATTGCCAATTTACTTAGAATATTAATATTCTATTACATTACGTAAAATTTTTCAAGTATTTTTTGGTACAGTAGCAAAATTTACCTTTTTTGAGTATGATATACTGTCAACAAAAAGTTGAAAATCTTACGGAGGGAATTTATATGAATAGTTGCTTTGGTTCAAATAATTGGTTATGGCTTCTTATTATCATATTAGTTTGTTGCTGTGGCTCAGGCTCTGTGTGCGGTATTTTTGACAAACTTTCTGATTGCAGTTGCTTAATTCCTATTATTTTAGTGCTTCTTTGTTGCTGTGGCGACAAGCACAACAATAAGGGCTTGAATTTCGGTTGTGGTTGCAAATAATTAGATTTTTTCTAAAATTTTAATCTTCTGAAATTTTGCTACATAAAAAAAACGGCTATCCACTCGATAGCCGTTTTTTCATTTTATACAGTTAAAAGTGCGCTGTTAGTTCTTTAGAGATTGCCACGCGCGACAAATAGCGCTCGCAATGACGGGTTGGAATAAATAAATCGCGCTCGCAATGACAACCAATAAACAATTTATATATTAATTTCAGTCCTTAGAAAAAAATTATACGTTATGCTGGCAATTTTTTCAAAGAAAAAATCTGCACGACCGAAATGTAAGTTGTGAACAACTTACACATCATGCAATCCGTACGCAAAAAGTAGGATTGCACTTCATGCTAACTGACAAGTTAGCACTTCATGCAAAATTTATTTTGCACATCATCAATAATTTTACACCTCATCCGTCACTTCGTGCCACCTTCCCCTCAAGGTGAAGGCAGTTAATAACCTAAAAACTCAACTCCTTTTAAAAGTACGTCGTTTAAAATTTCATTTTTTAATGAATAGAATATAACTTTTCCTTGCCGTCTCGTCTTTACTGCGTTTAAATTTTTTAAAAGCCTTAGCTGATGGCTTACCGTCGTTTGATTAATTCCTAAAACCACCGAAATATCGGTAACGCACATTTCGCTTATTGCAAGCGCTGAAAGCATTTTAAGCCTTGTAGCATCGGAAAAAATCGAGAAAAAACTTACGAGTTCGTCTATCATTTCTTGCGTTGGCACGTAGTCAGTTACGAGCGACTGCATTCTTTTGTCTAAAAGCAATACGTTTGTCTGCACATTTACACCACCTTTTTATGATTGTATCTATAGTGTAAATCTTTTTTTAAATGATTGTCAATTTGTTCATATATCAATTCGTTGGCGCATATTGTTATATAAAAACTAAATTTGTCGAATTGGGGGTAACGTATGTTTTCAAACGATATAGTTTTGATAGGTCTTTTGTTTTTGCTGTCAATAAACGGCAGTATTTCAACGACTCAACTTCTTCTTTTACTTGCACTTTTATCAACGACATGCTGCTGTAATAATTTTAACGATTTTACAACTACGACAACAACAACTACAACTACCACAAATTAAAAAATTGCTTGCAAATTTGCAAGCAATTTTTTTATACGATTAAAATCAATAAGACTATCGGAAGTATGAAACAAAGCACTGAAACAAAGAGTAACACCCTTGATAAATAGTAAATTACGTTACTTTCACTTTGTCCGCTTACTGCAAACAACCAAACGTTTACGATAGATATCAAAAAACAACCTATAACGTAAAAGCCAGCCATTCCTGACAGTAGCCAAGAAATAAAATGGAATACGTTAGCATTATCTCCTAAGCTGTCAAAATACGCTTTATTATTTGACACCATAACGATTGTAAATACCGTGTAAACAATTAATAGCAACACGCCAATTACAAACGGAACAAGCCTTAAGTCTTTTTTGTAATAACCGCTTGGCATAAAACTTGGATCTACGTAAACCTTGTTTCTATCGTTTGACATATTGATTTTTACTCCTTTTTACGCCTTTCATAAAAAATTATAAAATCTTAATTGTTATCTTAAATTTTTAAAAATTTTATGATAGACAAAATTTTTATTCTTCACCTTCGCCAACGTCATCGTCCAAATCGCTATCTGCTTGGCTATTATAAAAGTTTTCAATTACTTTTTCAATTTTTTCTAAAACCTTATCTTTTCCGTATCCTTTATAACTTGTAGATATTATATCCCCCACACCAAGCGACAACTCTTGAGAAATTTCTTTTAGCTGTTTGTTAAGCTGCGCGCGTGAGAGTTTGTCGGCTTTTGTAGTCGTAACGGTAAAAGGGATTATGTTTGCATAGAGATATTTAATCATATCCTTGTCGTCTTGTGTCGGTTTATGGCGAACATCAACGAGTGCAAAAACGTGTGAAATTTCTGTAAGCTCAAAAAACCTTTCAAGCGTTTTTCCCCACTTAACCTTTTCTTGCTTTGAGACACTTGCATAGCCGTAACCGGGTAAATCTGCTAAAATAAATTCACCGAAATCAAAGTAGTTTACAAGCCTTGTTCGCCCCGGTGTATTAGAGGTTTTTGCAAGTTTTTTCTGGTTTGCAAGCATATTTATAAAACTACTTTTACCAACGTTTGACCGACCGGTACAACAAATTACCGGTTTATCAAACTGTAAAAATTGTTTCGGCTCGGCAGCCGATTTTATAAAGGTTGCCATTTTTATTTGCATAAGTTTCACCTAAATAATTGCGTTTTTAAATACTTCAAAGCAAGTTTTAACAGGAATAAAATTAAGCGATTTTCTAATTTTTTCGTCAATATCTACGATATCCTTTAAGTTCTTTTCAGGAATAATAATATCGTAAATTCCACATCTAAACGCAGATAGCGCCTTTTGTTTTAACCCACCTATCGGTAAAACGTTACCACGCAAAGTGATTTCTCCCGTCATTGCAACGGTATTTTTAACTTTCTTTTTAGAAAATGCAGAGTAAATTGCTGTTGCAATAGTAATGCCTGCGCTTGGACCGTCTTTTGGCGTAGCCCCTTCCGGAACGTGAACGTGAACGTCAAAGGTTGAAAAATCAATTTCGCTAAGACCTAAGCTTTCTTTGTTGGTTTTTATAAAGGTGTACGCAGTTTGCGCGCTTTCCTTCATAACGTCGCCAAGCTTACCTGTAAGAAGCAGAGCGCCTTTACCACTTGTTACGGTGCTTTCAACGGCTAACGTCGTTCCACCGTACTGAGTCCAAGCTAAGCCTTGAGCTGTGCCTAAAAGGCTTTCGCTTTCTTTTTCATCTTCTGTATATCTTTTCATACCCAAGTATTTTTCTATGGTTTTTTCGGTAATTTTACGCTTACCAAATTTCTTGAGTTTAGAAAATTCAGTCGTTACTTTTCTGCAGATTGCATCAATCTTTCTTTCAAGATTTCTGACGCCTGCTTCGCGAGTGTAGCCTGAAACGATTGTATTTACCGCCTCATCAGTAAACTCGATATTCTTTTCAGTAAGTCCGTTAAGACGAGCGCGCTTTTTAATTAAATATCGTTTAGCAATCTCGACTTTTTCTTCTTTAGTATAGCCGTCAAGTTCGATAATTTCCATTCTGTCAAGTAGTGGCGATGGAATTGTATCAAGACTATTTGCAGTAGTTATAAATAAAACTTTTGATAAATCGTATGGAATTTCCATATATCTATCACGGAAAGTCGTGTTTTGCTCTGGATCTAAGACCTCTAATAACGCACTTGCTGGATCACCCCTAAGATCAACCGACATTTTATCAATTTCGTCAAGCAAAAATACAGGATTTGAAACGCCTACGTTTTTTAAACCTGTGATAATTCTACCCGGCATTGCGCCGATATAAGTTTTACGGTGACCACGAATTTCAGCTTCGTCTTTTACGCCACCCAAACTCATACGCACGAATTTTCTATCAAGCGCGTGCGAAATAGAAGTCGCTACCGAAGTTTTACCAACACCCGGAGGACCTACTAAGCACAAGATTGTTGACGACATTTTGCCAGTTTTATTTAAAACTGCGATATATTCGATAATGCGTTCTTTGACTTTTTCAAGCCCAAAATGCTCGCTATCTAAAATTTCTATCGCTTGGTTAATGTCTTCCCTGTCTTTAGTCGTTTCGTTAAACGGAAGCTCTATCAGTGCGTCGATATAAGTGCGTAAAACGGTGTAATCTGGAGATGACGAACTCATCTTAGACATTCTATCAAGTTCCTTAAGCCCTTTTTCTTCGACTTCCTTAGGCATTTTCTTAGCAAGAATTTTTTCGCGAAGTTCGATTATTTCGTTTCCGTCGTCGCCAAGTTCTTTATGAACGGCTTTAAGTTGTTCGCGAAGATAATATTCTTTTTGGCTTTTGTCGATTGATTCTTTTACGCTTTCTGCAATCTTTTTTTCAAGTTTAGAAAACTCGATAAGTCGCATAACCGATTTAATAAGCATCTTTAGGCGTTCAAAAGTTACGGTTTCAGTTAAGATTTCTTGCCTTTCGTCTTCTTTTAAAGGAAGATGAAAGCTTGCCACGTTACAGAATTTGTCAGATTCAGGTATAGTTCGCAAAACGTCAGTTAGTTCGCGAGATGCTTTTTGGTTTACGAGCGTATATTCTCGTATTTTTTCTTTACAAACTTCAAAATAAGCCTTTTCGTCGGCACTGTCAAACAAAACGTCAGGTTGTTCCACGATGCTTGCTAAGAAATAATCTGTTTTATCTTCTACTTCTCTGATTTCTGCACGGTATAAGGTTTCAACGAACACCCTTAAATTTGTTCCACCAAGTTGAGAAATTTTCTTTACTCTTGCGACTACACCAATATCGTAAACGTCAAATTCGGTCGGTTCTTCAACCGTTGCATCTTTTTGACTTACTATAAACAATAAATTGTTATAATCTATTGATTTTCCTACCGCAGTAAGTGATTTTATTCTGCCAACGTCGAAACTTGCAGTAACTGACGGAAGCAAAGTCTTCCCGCGTAGTATCAGCATTGGAAGTTGTTTTACGTTATAATCCATAATCTACCTTCATTTATATCTATTTAAATAATAATAGCATATTTTATGTACAATTTCAAGTATAAACACTATTTTAAACAAAAAGATTTTTATAAGCGGTGGGCAATTTTGCCCACCGCCAAAAAGTTTGTGTTACACCTGTAAAAACAAATTACTTTAACCGTTTATTTTTGCTTTTTAGTCTTTAATGCGATTAATAAAATTCCGACAAGAGAAATTGCGAACAACGTCATACTGTCAGCACTTGCGTTCGAATTACAACCCTTTCGTTCTTCTTCCTTAGTGCTTTCGCTACCGCTTGGTATAGTCTCACTCGTTCCACCTGACGCACTATTATCAACTTGTTCGAGTTTTGGAATATCTTCCGTCTTAACGTGCTTATCGTTATGTTGACAAACGTAAGTTTTTTCACCTTTTTCGGTATAACTTGGTTCTTTAGTTACCACGCCGTCGTCATAATCGTGAGCATTTTCGTCAATAGCAATTTTTTCAGTACGAGTATGATTTTCGTCGCGCTGACAAACGTAGGTTTTTTCGCCTTCGGTCGTACAAGTTGAGTGTTTGGTTACTTCACCTTGATCCCAATCGTGCTGAGAAACCGTGAATTTTCCTTTTACGTAAGAAATGATATAGTTGTCGCTTGCAGTTGCACCGCTTACGGTAATAGAATATTGCGCTGGCGCGCTTAAATTCGCATCAGTTTCAACCGTAGGCTCTGTTATAAGCGTATCGTCGCCACGTAAACCTGAAACGGTATAAGTCAATTCACAATCATTTTCTATACATACCGTCTTATCGTCTGCCGTTATAGTAAGCGACGTCTTTTTGATTGTAGCTTTTAAAGAATTCGTTTCACTTTCGTTGTGATTAAGGTCGCCCGCTTTATAGTAGACGGTGTAATCGCCCGCGTTCTTTGCGGTAGGAATTTCTGTCGACCACTCGCCGTCGTCAACTTTGTATTGCATCGTCGCAAGGTTTGCCGAGCCTTGTGTTACAAGATTTTGTTCGTTTCCGTTATATTCAAGGTCTGAAATTACCATAGGCGCGGTTTCAACGTTTGCGTTTGCTTTTTCAACCGTCAAAGCTCCGCTTTCATAAGTAATCGTATAGTTTTTAGCAGTTAACCCACTCGGCGTTATAGCGTACGTACCAACGTTATCGCCTTTAGCATAATTGTAAGAATATGTTAAAGTACCTTTAATAGAGTTTTGACCGTCGCTACCTACAAAACCAATAAATTGTACACCGTTGTTTTTAGCGTCATCTCCGTAAGTAATAGCGTGATCGTTTGCCTTAACCGTCAACGGCGCAGGTTTTACGACTACGGTTTCAGTGAAAATTTGCGTTCCATTGTAATTGTTTCCACCGTCAAGATAGTAGCTTACCGAATACTCACCGACGTCTTTTGCCATTGGACGTTCACTCCAACTGTTTCCACCGTCAATACTGTATTTCCAAGCGCAACCCAAACTGCTAACCGAGCCTGCATTTAACAATTCTTGCTCGCTTCCGATGTAAACAACATCCCCCTTTTGAGTAGGTGCACTCCAGTTTGCGTTTGCTTTTTCAATCTCAAAATTAACGGTTACCGTCTTATTTCCAACTGAAATGCTTGCGCTGTGCGCTCCAGCGCTGATATGATCGCCTACGTACAAAATTTCAATAGTTTCACCGTCGATAGCACCTTGTACCGTTGCATTTTTTTCCGTTCCGTCGTAAGTTAAATTGGTTGGCGCAATTAACGTAACGCTTTGTGAATAAGCAGTACAGTCAGAGCACTTTGCAGTTATAGTGTTTCCACTTTGACTGTATTCTTTATTATGCGGTAATTCTTGTGAAATAGCGCTGTTGCTATATACCATCGTGCTATCAGTGCATGAACGATATCCGTAATATACTACTTCGCCACCAACGACAGGATTTCCTTGATTAGTTTTGTTATTATCTATATTCTGTCCCCAATTTGCACCAAGTGAATATGCTATTTTACCTGAAGCAAGGTCTGTTGAATTTGTCTCAGCCACCTTCCCTTCGTCCCATATTTCCTTGTAATCTTCGCGCGTAACCAATACGGTGTGGTTGTAGTAGTTATTATTGTATTCGTCCGGTGTATTAGGACCACCAAAAACGTGACCTACGGTTTGATAACCTTCTACGTAGCCTAATGAAAGACAGTTATTTATTTTTCCCTTATAAGTAAATCCGACTACACCGCCGATCATGCTACCTTTAGAAGATATGACGTTTCCTTTGTTTAAACAATCAACTATCCTTCCGCCGTCTATTGCCTGACCTGAAATTCCACCGACACACGCAGCACCGCTCGTATCCGAAATTTTTCCTAAAATCGAGCCTTGGTTTGAGCATTTAGAAATTACTCCGTTATCCGTGCTTCCTGAAATTCCACCAAAGCATTCTAAGGTACGGCTAATCGAATCGTTTACTTTATAAAACGCTACCGTACCGCTATTCGTACACTCAGTAACCGTGCCGTTATTAGAATCGCCTACGATACCGCCTGCACGAGTTGCCGCGCCTACGTACGAGCCTTGGTTGTGACAGTTTTTAATCGTACTTCCACCATAAGACGAACCTACTATTGCGCCCATATACGACGCGCCTGCAAAATACGATTTTGCAACCGTTACGTTCTTAATCGTTCCGCCTGAACCGAGTTTTGAAAAAAGCCCGCCTTCAACGTCGTAACTAAACCCGTCAAAATAATACAAACCGTAAATGGTGTAATTTTGTCCGTCGAACGTTCCTTTATATTCCGTTTTGGTTTTCGTTCCGTTATCGGCAGTTATCATACCTATTGGTTGCCAAGCGTTTTTACCCGTCGTTTGCCCTGTAAGAGTTGATAAATCGCCTGAATTATACGTAATATCTGCCGTAAGTTCTGCGTTTATGCTTTGATTATTATTAACTAAAGACGAAAACGCGTCAAGTTCGTTCTTATTAGATATTTCGTAAAATCCGTCGCCGTCAGTATCTTTAAGCGTTACGCCAGTTTTAGCGTCCGTTAAATCACTTACTGTAGCCGCTTTTGCGGTGATTGAATTAGCCCCGACGAAAGAAACGCAAAACACAAAAAGTGAAATGCAAATTGCAACTAAAATCGTCCTAAAGCTTCTCTTTTTTGTCATAGTATTCTCCTTATTTTTTATTTTCTGATAAGTTTTAATATTACGTTCTGCTTTCAAGGTATGAAAGCATATTATCAATTACGCTTTTAGCGATAGTTTCCCAATCAAATTCAAATACAAACTTTATTGCATCGTTAATCTTTTGGCGCGGTAGTTCGTATAAAAGAAAAGTGTTTGCTAAAAACGCCTTGACTTTTCTTTCCATAGTAAAATATATTCCGCAAGGTCTAGTCATATAGTTTCGCATAACCCCAGCTGATGCAAGCTCCTTTTCGTACCAATCGCCTTGCGTAAAGGTAGGATATTGCTCTTTAAATATCTCTGAAAGTTTTGCCGTTATCTTATTATATATTATGTCTGACGACGCCTGTTGCGAATATGATAGCGAATATAGTTCGCGAATATGTTCTGAACTTTCTGCAATGTATAGTTGCAAAGTAGTTTCGCACGCGTAAAAGAAAATTTTGTCGTCAGTCTTTCCGCTTAAAAGTTTTTCTGTAGACTCAAATTGCCCGTCTAAAACAAAACCCACAAGTTCTGATAAGATGTTTTCTTTATTTTTAAACGCAAAGGTCAGCGAGCCGTAATTTACCCCTGATAGCGTAGCAAGTTCTTTCAGCGTAGTGTTTACGTATCCTTTTGCTAAAAACAATTTAGCAGCGGCGTGAAGAACTTTTGACTTTACCTTTTCTTGTCTTGAGTGTATAGTTTTTTCTAACATTTCTCACCTTTTATATAAAAACTATATCGCAGTATAGTTTTCTTTTCTTAATTCTAACACAACTAAATCAAAAATGCAATAGTTTTTTTAATTTTTTTTATTTTTTATTAATACGCTTTTGCAACTAAACAAAACTTGACATATTTTCTAATAAGTTTTAAAATATTTATAAAAAATATTAAGGAGAGAAAAATGAAAAAATTACTTTCAATTATTCTTTGCGTTATGGCTATTTTCACACTTTTTGGTTGTGGTAATAACCAAACGAGTGAAAGCCAGTCTGACTCAGTGTCTTCCACTCAAAATTCAACAACTCAAGTTTCAGGTGTTGAAACAAGCACACCTTCAAGCTCTGAAACGTCGAGTTCAAAAATCGTAACGGATGCTGATCGCTTTAAAGCTATTACTTACGACGGTGGAACTCCAATCCAAGCCCCTGTCGTAGAAAATCCTACAATTTTCCTTGCTGGTGACTCAACTGTTAAAACTTATGAAGAAAAACAATATATTGCAGGCTGGGGACAGTATTTACAAGCGTTTTTAGATGCACAAAACGTTACCGTTGTAAATAAAGCAAACGGTGGTAGAAGTTCGCGCTCGTTTATTAACGAAGGCAGACTTTTTACTCAAAGCGACAGAAAATATACTTCGTATACATCTATTGAAAGCGAAATTAAAGCCGGCGATTATCTAATGATTCAATTCGGTCATAACGACGAAGAAACTAACGGCTCG
>JAFQWV010000018.1 GCA_017407325.1 Clostridia bacterium
AAATAATCTTGTAGAAAAATCTGGCGTTGGAGCAAGTGGTTTATTAGTTATAAAAGAAAATCAAGTTGGAAATTATTAAGAAAATTTTTACATATATGAAACTACTCGGAGGAAAAAATGAGTAAAATTTTAATTATCGGTGGTGGACCTGCAGGTCTTACAGCAGGTTACGAGTTATCAAAAAATAAGGATAACGAAGTTATCATCTTAGAAGAAAGCCAAGTTTTAGGTGGTATTTCTCAAACCGTAAGATATAACGGTAACCGTATGGATATCGGCGGTCACAGATTTTTCTCGAAAGACGACGTTATTATGAATTGGTGGAAGGACATGCTTCCCGTTCAAGGCGCACCGTCTTACGACGACAAAAAACTTGAAAGGGATTCTAAACTTTCTGAAGGCGGTCCTGATCCTGAAACTCAAGACGAAGTTATGCTCGTCCGTCACAGAGTTTCAAGAATTTATTATAAAAAGCACTTCTTTGATTACCCAGTAACTATGAATTTCTCAACTATAAAAAATATGGGATTTTTCACTACCATCAGGGCTGGCTTTAGTTATATTTGGGCGTCGATTTTTAAAAAGAAGGAAACTTCGCTTGAAAATTTCTATATTAACCGCTTTGGTAA
This sequence comes from Clostridia bacterium, assembly GCA_017407325.1. Taxonomy (GTDB): domain Bacteria; phylum Bacillota; class Clostridia; order Christensenellales; family Borkfalkiaceae; genus UBA4636. Next base: position 630 of record JAFQWV010000018.1, read on the forward strand.
AGTGCTTTACGGAATGTTCTTTGAAGGATATACTGAAAAGCTTTGGGGTAGACACCCAAGTGAAATTTCCGCTGACTGGGGCGCGCAACGCGTTAAAGGTCTTTCTATTCGCGCGCTCATTAAAGATATTTTCGGAAAAATCTTTAAGAAAAAGAACAGAAAAGTTGAAACTTCTTTAATTGAAGAATTCTGGTATCCTAAATACGGACCAGGTCAGCTTTGGGAGCTTGTTGGAAAGCGCTTTGAAGAAAACGGTGGTAAAATTTTACACGGTCACAAGGTTAAAGGGATTAATCTCGACGGTAAAAAAATTACTTCTCTTGTTTGCGAAACAGAAACTGGTGAAGTAACTTTTGAAGCAGACAATATCATTTCTTCAATGCCAATTAACGATTTAGTTGCTTCAATTAACGCAGAAGTTCCTGAAGATATTTCTCGTATCGCTAAAGGTCTTCCTTTCCGTGATTTCGTAACGGTTGGACTTTTAGTAGACAAGCTAAAGCTTGTAAACAAAACTAAAATTAAGACTTTAGGCGATATCGTTCCAGACTGCTGGATTTACGTTCAAGATACGGGCGTAAAGCTTGGTAGAATTCAAATTTTTAACAACTGGTCACCGTACATGGTTAAAAATCCTGACGAAACCGTTTGGATTGGTCTTGAATATTTCTGCACGGAAGGTGACGAGTTCTGGAATATGTCAGAAAGTGACACCGTTACTCAAGCTATTAGCGAACTTAAAAAGATTGGTGTTATCGCTGAAGATACTAAGGTTCTCGACAGCCACCGTGAAAAGATTAAAAAGGCATATCCTGCATACTTTGATACTTATAACGAGTTCGATAAACTTCAAACGTATCTTAACGAGTTTGAAAATATTTATTTCGTTGGTAGAAACGGTCAACACCGTTATAATAATATGGACCACTCAATGCTTACTGCAATTAACGCTGCCGAAATTATTGAAAAAGGTGGCGATAAGTCAACTATTTGGTCGGTAAATACCGAAAAGAGTTATCACGAGAGTAAAGAAGAAAACAAATGAGTTTAAGTCGTTATTTTAAATGCGAAAAACAAAATTATTCTGAATTTGTAAAAAAACACGCAATATTATTATCTTTTATATTGTGCGTGTTTTTTTCCACGTTCTCTTTTATGCGACAAGAATCGTTCGATCCGGGCAATTTATTTATCGCAACTTCTGTATTTTGTGTTCTATCTACTTTTGTTGCTTTTTATATCCATAAAAGGTTTTCGCTTAATAACGTATTTTCAACTATAATTTGTATTGTACTTTGCATTGCAAGTTGGGGGTGGCTTGTTGGACTTCATAAAACTGAGACGCGTGCAGTATACTTATTTATCACTTGTTTCGCGCTGATACTAGTGTATTACACGTATTTGGTTTTGACTAAGAAAGCGACCGTTGAAAATACGCTTTTAGTGTTGTTCCTAATCGGTTTTTTGTTAAGACTGACTTACGTGTTATCCACTTCAATTTACGAGCGTCAGCACGATTTTTACGGCTTTTATGGCGAGCAGGTTTTAAGCGACAATAACTGTGACGGACACGGTGGTTATATAAGTTATTTCTTTTACAGCAATTTTAAACTGCCGAACTTTGACCCAACTTTAAGAGATCAATTTTACCATCCACCACTTCATTATTTTATATGTGCACTTTGGTGGAAAGCGCAGTCTCTTCTTGGTATAGCTGACGGCTACGCTCAAGAAAATATCCAAACGTTAACTCTCTTTTATTCTTCAGTTTGTATGATAGTAACTTTAAAAACTTTGGATATGTTTAAAGTTTCGGGAGTGGGGAAGGTTATAGCCTTTTCAGTAATGGCGTTCCATCCGACGTTTATTATTTTTTCAGGTAGCATTAACAACGATATTTTATCAATAACGTTTATGCTTTCAGCATTCTATTTTGCGCTTAAGTGGTATAATTCAGATAAACTGAAAGACATTTTAATTTGTGGACTTTTAATAGGTCTTGGTATGATGACAAAGCTTTCGGCGTATATGATTTGTATCCCGATAGCTGTGGTTTTCTTGGTAAGGTTTTTTAAGGATATAAAAGTCAATCAAGAAGAAAGCGTTAAGAAATATTCGATTAATTTCGGATTGTTTTTAATTGTTTGTGCTCCGATTGCGTTATTTTGGTCGGCAAGAAATTTGATAAACTATCAAGTTCCTATTGCATATGTTCAACGCCTTCCTGACGATAGTTGGCAATACGTTGGAAATTATTCGTTTATAGAAAGAATTTTTATGATTCAACCGAAAGAATACGCAGGTTATTACAGTGTGTTTGATCAGTGGGTAAGTAAAGGTGATAAGCTTTATAACGAGTTCAATCCTATGGTTTCTCTTTTAAAGACGTCACTTTTTGGCGAATACCTTAACTCGCACTCGTATCCAGCGATAAAAGGCTTTGCTGACGTTTTGTTTTGGTCGAATTTACTTGTTGTTATACTTTCAGTCGTCGCGCTTATTTATATGCTTGTAAATGCAGTAAAGTATAAAGAAAATTTGATGTTTAAAGTTGCTTTAGCCGTGCTATATTTCTCAACCTTGATTTTTTATTATATATTCTGTTTTACTCATCCACATCACTGCACAATGAATATTAGATACGTAAGTCCGTTAATTTTTGCAGGTGCAATAGTTTTAGGGATAGCAATTGACGATTTAAAACGTATAAATAATATAAAAGTTAAAAAAGCGTTAGAACTTACTAGTGGAATAACAGTTGCGATTTTTGCAATGTTCTCAACTTTAACTTATTTATTAATCGCAGGTTCTGTATAATAAAAAATCGACCATAAGTGTTTTTCATATAGGTTTTTTCAGACAACATAAAGGGATAGCAAAGTTTTGCTATCCCTTTTAATAAGACTAACTATTTATTCTCATCATTTTCATTAGTTGTTTCAATATAGTAAATATGTGGCGTTGGTTCATTTTCTGCAAATTGTTTATAATATGAAAGTTCTTTCTCTCTTTTTTCTTTCTTTAAGCGTTTAGTTCTCGAGAACAATCCTATTAAAATATGTATTAATATAACAACGTTTCCTACAACAAGAAATATGATACCGTAAGTTTTAAAGGGTTGAACATCGGTAACCCAAAAACAACCGATGATAATAAGCAATAATGAAATAAAAGAAACAATAAGACACGATATTTTTAATAAATTTTCTTGCCACTTTTTCAAATTTTTTCCATCAACAAAACTTTCAACCAAATCAGAATAAGCTAAATATAGTGGCTCGAAAATAATATGTAATAAAATTTCTAATAAAAATTCCATAGATACTCCTTAAGAGTGTTGCCACTAATGGTCGATTTTTTGTTTATATAATTTTAGTTGTCGGTGTCTGAGTTTGGGGTTACGTTTGAGTTAACGCTTTCGATATAAATATCGGTAGGGAGCATAGGCTCGGCAAGTTTTTCGTGTGTTTCGCGCAAAATGTGTCCAAACTCTACAAACTCTTTACCAGCTTTTTCAATCGTTTTTAAATATTCGTTAGCAACCGTTTGTGCGCCTGTAATATTAAAAAGTTTGTTTTCTGAACAAAGAATCATTTCGATATCTTCGCCAAACATATGTTTAAATTGGAATTTAATCGCGTCAAAACAGTTATCTGCCTCAGGTAGTGGACTGCCGGAGATAAGAACGTGCTTTGCATTAAACGCATCAATCGCCGGATATGATTTTGATCCGTCAGAAAGTTCGACGATTTCCGGTGCTAAAAGCGAAGTCATTCTATCAAGCAACGCTTTCATAGTTGATGGAACTGAATAGCAAAATAGTGGAGTTGACCAAATAATTACGTCGCTATCTTTCATTTTACGTAAAATTTTATGCATATCGTCATTTACACAGCACTTTCTAGATTCTTTTTTCCAACATTTATAACAACCTAAGCAAGGACGGATATCACAGTTTATAGTGTCAATTTCTTTTGCTTTTACATCCATACCACTTACAAAAGTTTTTGTAAGCTTAAGCGTTTCGCTATTTTTTGATTTTGGCGAACCGTTTATAATTAATACTTTCATAATTCCCCCTGAAAAAGTATATTTTTCTTATGTTTATTATATAAAAAAACATAGTTTTTTTCAAGCGATTTTAAGTAATTATTTTTAATAAAAATAAAAGTGGCGATATCAATTCGATATCGCCACGAGTTTATTTACATAGAGAAGTTTTTGAAGTAGTTTTGAATGAGAATAATAGGTGTACCTTTGTCACCGCTGCCACTTGTAAGGTCCGCTAGACTTGCAAGTAAGTCAGTAATCTGACGTGGGGTTGTTCCTTGGCTCTTCATATTGTTAACCAAATCGTCTTCTTTAGAACGGATAGCTTGTTTCATTGCTTCAATCGCTTCTTCACCAGAAAGATTAGCAAGATCGTTATCTGCAAGATATTTAAGCTTAATTTCGTTTGGTTTACCCTTTAGACCTTCTGTGAATGCAGGGGAAGCAACAGGGTCAGCAAGCTCCCAAATACCACCAACAGGGTCTTTAAATGCGCCGTCGCCATAAACCATACATTCGATTAATTTACCAGTACGTTTTTGTAATTCTTTTTGAAGCTCTTCAACAAATTTTTGTGCATCTCTTGGGAAAAGTTTAACGCTATTTTCAGTTGCAAGGTTGCTGCCTAGTACGCCATAGCTTGGATTAAAACCACTGCCGTCAACTGAAGACGTTAAAATTTCGTCAAGTGAAACAACTTTTTCAGCACCAGCGTTTAAAAGAATTTTTTTCGTTCTTTTTCTGCTGTGAATATCTGCGTTAATTACAAATTTAGTGTGCTTTAAAATCTCTGTTGGGTTATTTGCCAAAATTACTTCGCAATTTCCCATTTCTTTATAATATTGAATATAATCAACACCAGTGAAAGTGTGGCGAACGTCACCAAAGATTTTATAAAACTCATCAGAAGTGAAAACGTCGCTGTACGGGTTTACGTTCTTTTCTAAGATTTGTTCCATAGAAACGAAACTGTTACCAACTTCGTCAGATGGATAAGAGAGCATAATAACGAGTTTTTTAACGCCTTTTGCAATTCCTTTTAAAATCATTGAAAAACGGTTTCTCGATAAAATTGGGAATATAAGTCCGACCGTGTTATCGCCAAATTTGTTTGAAACGTCTTTAGCGATTTGTTCAACAGTTGCGTAGTTGCCTTGTGAGCGAGCAAGAACTGCTTCAGTTACTGCAACGACGTCTTTGTCCTGAAGTTCGAAACCACCGTTTTTTGATGCGTTTACAACGCAATCTGCGGTAATTTGAACTAAGTTATCGCCTTGTCTTATGATAGGCGCTCTGATACCTCTAGAAATAGTTCCTTGATAATCCATTTCTTTATACTCCTTAAAATTAACATGACAGTTAATTTCTATAAATTTTTACAAAATAGAACGAGAACTGAAAAAATCAATCCTTGAACATTATATCAAAAGCGATTTTATTTTACAACTAAATTAAACGCACCGAGCCATATTTTTACATATATTTTTTTATCTAGTAAAAAACTAAATTCAAAATTTAATTTAAACGTGTATTTTAATATAAAAAATGCTTTTTTCATTTTTATTTAAAATAATAAAAAAACGGCAACCCTAACTTTATCTAAAGTCAAAATCACCGTTTAATTTGGAGCTACTGACCGGATTTGAACCGGTGACCTGCTGATTACGGGTCAGCTGCTCTACCAACTGAGCCACAGTAGCACTAAGCCTTATAATTGTAACACAAATTAATTATTATTGCAACGATTTTTTATAAAAATTTTTAATCTATCATTTATTTTATTGAAATTTGAAAAATTTAAAATTAGCTGTCTTTTTTCTTGACTTTTAATTATTTTTAATATACAATTACAATGCTAATATGCGCTGATGTGGCACAGACGGTAGCGCACCGCCTTGGTAAGGCGGCGGTCACGGGTTCAAGTCCCGTCATCAGCTCCATAGAAAAACGACAGGTAAAAGCCTGTCGTTTTTTTTTATCCATTGTAAAGGAGTGATATGTCGTCACAAGTTTGATTGTACGAGAAATTTTATCGTTTGATTTTTTATTTTAAGTTGTTTATATTTTTTATTTTTTTGAATTTTTACCTTATTTTTTATGCGATAATGAATAAATATACAAAAAACAATTTTACAAATTTTGCATAAATTTGATTATTGTATTAAAATTTATTAAAAAATTGATAAGTAATAAAATGTTAAAAATTGAAAAAACGCAAAAAAAGATTGTCAAGTTTATTAAAATGTAGTATAATGTATGAAATTATTAGTTGTAGTTATGTATTAACTATAATGTTTATTTATGAAAGAAGAAAAGGTTAAAAGAAAAATAAAAATTAAAAAAAGGCTTTCGCCTTTCCAGATAATCGTATTAGGTTTCGTTGGGCTTGTATTGATTGGAACGCTACTACTTATGCTACCGTTTTCATCTACGGCAAGCGGTTTTGCAAGTTTTCAAGACGCGCTATTTACTGCAACGAGTGCCGTATGCGTTACGGGGCTAATTGTTAAAGATACCGCGACGTATTGGACTTGGTTTGGACAACTTATAATTTTGATACTTATTCAAATAGGTGGTCTTGGCGTAGTTACGGTAGTAGTTGGCTTTGCGATGAGATTCGGTAGAAAAATCGGTCTTATGCAACGAAACACTATGCAGGCTGCAATTTCTGCCCCACAAGTTGGTGGTATAATGCGACTTACGAACTTTATCATAAGAACGACTTTAATTATCGAGCTTATTGGTGCGGTTTGTTTAGCGCCGACAATGATAATGGAGTTTGGCTTTTTTGGTGGTGTGTGGCGTGCTATATTTACTTCGATTTCAGCGTTTTGTAATGCTGGGTTTGACTTAATGGGTACTCGCGAGCAGTTTTCATCGCTCGTTTTGTTTAATTCTAATATCGTTGTTAATACGGTAATTATGCTGCTTATCATAATAGGTGGTTTAGGTTTTTCGACTTGGGACGATATAAGAACGAATAAACTTAGAATTAAGCGTTACAGAATGCAAAGTAGAGTAATACTTACTATGGTATTTTGGCTGATATTTATTCCTGCGGTATTCTTTTATTTTTATGAATTTTCCCGTCCCGTTTGGTCGGAGTTTAGTGTGTTAGATAAAATACTGGCGTCTCTTTTTCAAGCGGTAACACCAAGGACTGCAGGATTTAACACTGTTTCGCTTAGTGATATGAGTGAAACGTCACTTATCGTAATTATCGTGCTAATGCTTATAGGTGGCGCACCGGGGTCAACTGCAGGTGGTATGAAAACTACGACCATTGCCGTTTTATTGGCTACTACTGCTTCAGTGTTTAGAAGAAGATCTGACGCAAATTGTTACGGTAGAAGAATAGCGGACGATACCGTTAAAAACGCATCAACCATACTTATGATGTATTTAGTGCTATTTTTTGTTTCAAGTGTTGCAATCGGCGCGATTGAAGGCCTTTCGATGATGGAATGTATGTTCGAAGTTGCGTCTGCAATAGGAACGGTAGGTCTTACTTTAGGTATAACGACTTCACTTTCGATTTATTCGAAATTGATACTGATATTCTTAATGTTCTTTGGTCGTGTGGGTGGTTTAACGCTTATCTTTGCGACTTCAGGTAATAAGCAGGACGGCGCAAGGCTTCCTGCAGAAAGTATTAACGTTGGTTAAAATTTAAAAGGTGATTTATGAAATCAATATTAATTGTAGGATTAGGTAGATTTGGTAGACATATTGCAAATAAAGTGCATGAACTTGGTCACCACGTAATGGCAGTCGATAACAACGAAGAACGCGTAAATTCCGTATTGTCGTTCGTTACAAGCGCGCAGATTGGCGACAGCACTAAAAGAGAATTTTTAAATAGTTTAGGCGTTCGCGACTTTGACGTTTGTATCGTTGCTATCGGTGACGATTTCCAAAGCTCGCTTGAGACGACTTCTCTTTTGAAAGAGCTTGGTGCAAAGTTTGTAGTATCTCGTGCAGCGCGTGGCGTACATGCTAAATTCTTATTAAGAAACGGCGCTGACGAAGTAGTTTATCCTGAAAAAGAGCTTGCTGATTGGGTCGCTATAAGATATAGCTCAAACCGTGTATTCGACTATATTAAGCTTGCTGAAGGTTATTCGATATTCGAAGTTGAAGTTCCTAAGTCTTGGGCTGGAAAAACGGTAGTCGAACTCGATATTCGTAAAAAATACAATATCAACTTACTTGCTCTTAAGCACGAAGGCACGCTTAATCTTGCTATTACGCCACTTTCTATGTTTAAAGAAGGTGATAGAATTTTAGTTTTAGGTAGCGACAAAAATATTCAAAAATGCTTTAAGATCTAATTTAAGACGTTCAAAAACGCACCTCGAATTTTCGAGGTGCGTTTTATAGTTTGAATTGATTATTTAATCAATTTGATTAGATAAGAGTATTCAACGTTGTTAATGTTATGGTCTATTGCGATGGTTGCTGTACAGAGATTGAGGAGTTCGCTTTTAATGTTTGCTGGCATATTATCAACGACTTCGTCAAATAAATTAACCATTTTTTCATCTCTGTGCGTTTTTACCATATTAATAAGTTCTTCTTCAGAAAAGCTTTGGAAAACGTCTTTAATAAATTGAAGTTCATCTTTAGAAAGCTTGCCGTCTACTGCAACAACGGTAAAAATAAATCCTGCTAATAGTTCAGCGGCTTTATCTTCGTTAGAAAGGTTTTCGGTAAGATGTGGTAAAACTATAGACATAGCGTGTGCTGCAACAGTGTAAAGATCTTCGCGAGAACTGTTTACAAAACTTTGTAAAATTTCATCGAGTTCATTTGCCATTGTGTTTATCTCCTTAACAATTAAAATATTATGTTTTCATTATATCACAGTAAAATTATTATGTCAATACCCAATTTTTTATAAAAAATTTTTTGTTTAATAATATTAATTTTTTGAATAAAATTATACATTTATAAAAATAACATAAAGTCGTATAATTATAAAAATATATCTTTTCGCACTTTTTAAAAAGTCGAGCGTTATTTGCTTTACTTAAATTTATAAATTTAGTATAATGTTAAAGTATTAACACTTTACTTAACTAAAGTATTAAAAATAAAAGGAGACAAAAATGAAAAAGATTATTACACTTATTTCTGTTTTCGTTCTTTCGCTATCTTGTTTATTTATGTTTAGTGGATGTAACGTTAAGCCATCTTTAGACGACGGTGTTTTGACCGTTGGCTACACAATTTACCCACCAATGAACTATTTTGAAGACGATGCTAAAAGCGTTTTCGTTGGTTTCGATACTGAACTTGCTAAAGAAGTTGGCAAGATTTTAGAAGTTGAAATTGAATTTAAAGAAATCGTTTGGGATAATAAAGTTACCGCATTAAACACTTACGAAATTGATTGCGTTTGGAATGGTATGACGATTACTGAAGAATTGCAAGAAGCGATGGCTATCACTGATGCTTACTTAGAAAATAAGCAAGTTATTATTTGTCAATCAAGCGTAAAAGATAGCTATACGTCAAAAGAAAGCATCAATAATGCAAGCGAAGTATTAGTAGAAGCAGGCTCTGCAGGTGAAAACGTTGCAAAAGAAGTTGCTGGTTTTGATACTTCAAAATTATTAACTTTAGAAGCGCAAAGAAACACTATACTCGAGGTTAAAACTTCATCATTAAAAATTGGTATTATTGATATGCTAATGGCTAAAGTTTTAGTTGGACCAAATTCAACAAATCCAGACCTTGATTACGTTGACGTTGATTTCCCAATAGAATACTTTGGTATTGGTTTTAGAAAGAAGGATACTCAAACCAGAGATTTAGTAAATGACGCTATTAAACAACTAAAAGAAAACGGAAAATTTGACGAGCTTTTAGCAAAATATTACTCATAATCATGGATTTTTTAACTGTTACGTTACAACTTTTAGAAGGTTTCGTTACCACCTTAGAACTTTTTGGGCTTACACTTTTATTCTCTTTACCATTAGGTCTTATCATAGCCTTTGGTGCTATGAGTAAGTTTAAGCCACTTAAAGCTGTGGTAAAAACTTTCGTTTGGATAATTCGCGGAACGCCTTTAATGTTGCAGGTTATTGCTGTTTATTACGGTCCTGCTTTGCTTTTTGAAGGTATTGGTATGCTTCCAAGATTTATTGCAGTTATGGTTGCTTTCGTTATAAATTATGCTTGCTATTTCTCTGAAATTTTCAGAGGTGGTATAGAAGCAATTCCGAAAGGTCAATCAGAAGCTGGTAGGGTGCTTGGGCTTAACAAATTTCAAATTTTTAGCAAAATTATTCTTTTGCAGGTTATAAAAAGAATAGTTGCGCCAATGTCTAACGAAATTATAACGCTCGTTAAAGATACGTCTTTAGCGCGCGTTATCGTCGTTACGGAGATTTTAAAAGTAGCACAAGATTTTACTGCAAAAGGCTTGATTTGGCCACTTTTCTACACCGCGATTTACTATTTGATTTTCGTTGGCGTTTTAACTATACTTTTTGGATTTATCGAGAAAAAACTCTCGTTCTATAAGGAGTAGTTTATGGCATTTTTAGAAGTTAGAAACATACATAAACAATTTGGCGATCTCGTTGTTTTAAAAGGGATTGATTTTGACCTTGAACGTGGAGAAGTTTTATCGATAATAGGATCTTCTGGTAACGGTAAAACTACACTTTTAAGATGCATCAATTTCTTGGAAATTGCTAGCGTAGGTACAATCGCTTTAGACGGTGAAGAAATTTTTTCTGCAGATAAAAAATACACCGATAAGGAACTTACGAAAATTCAACACGATATCGGATTAGTTTTTCAAAGCTTTAACCTGTTTCCACAATACACAGCATTGCAAAACGTAACTCTTGCACTTGACGTTAAGGCTGAAAATGAGTTAAAAGAACAAAAAATTGGTTATTTTCAAAGAAAAAAATTGATGAAAGACATTAAAAAAGAAAATATCGAATATGCAAAAAGCATTTTAGATAAAGTTGGACTAATAGATAAAATTGATTATTATCCTTGTCAGCTTTCTGGTGGTCAGCAGCAGCGCGTTGCTATTGCTCGCGCACTGTCACTGAAGCCTAAAATTTTGTGTTTTGACGAACCGACTAGTGCATTAGACCCAGAACTTACCGGTGAAGTTTTAAGGGTTATTAAAGAACTAAAAAGTCCTGAAATTGCAATGATTATAGTTACTCACGAAATGAAATTCGCAAAAGAAGTTTCTGATAAAGTGATTTTTATGGCTGACGGCTTAATTGAAGAAATGGGAACAACCGAGCAAATTTTTGAAAAATCACAAAATCCTAAAACCCTTGCTTTCTTAGGTAATTTTGCAGAATAATAAGTTTAAAAGCGTTCAACCACGATTTTATGGTCGAACGCTTTAGTGTTTATAAAGTGAAATATTTGGCTTACCAAATGTGAAATAATGTGTAACACATTGTGAAATATTACTTTCGTAATGTGAAATGAAATAAATCTTTACACGCCAAAGGCATTTCACTTGACAAAAGTCAAATTTCACGCACGAGTGCATTTCACAAATCGCGTGAGCGATTTATTTCGTTGAAAAAAGCACACAATGTCCGAAACATTGTGTGCTTTTTTTCTGGTGTCGAGGATGAGACTTGAACTCACACGGGTTAACCATACGCCCCTCAAACGTACGCGTCTGCCGATTCCGCCACCCCGACAAATTCAATGCTCGTTTATTTTACAAAATTTTTATTTGCTTGTCAAGAATTTTTACAAAGTATTTGATAAAAATAAAAAAATATGTTATGATATTTCTACTAAATTTATACTTTCGTGTTAAAAATACAATTTTTAACCGAAAATAGGGCAAATATGGACCAAAATAATTTTAATTTTGAAAATGAAAGTTTAGAAAATGAATTAAATAATGACGAAATAATTGAAACAAAGGGTATCGACGGAAATGTTGACGAAGAAAATTTTGATACTTTTAAATTAGATAATGAGCCGTCAGATAGCCAAGGCGAGAAAGAAGTTCAAATTTCTGAATTTAAAGAAGCTGAAAAATCTTCGCTTGAGGATAAAATTAAAGGGCAAAAGCGCGCCATGAAAGTTCCACTTGTTCTTTCGCTGTTTGGCTTAATTTTGTCGTTGTTTTGTGGTTCGGGTTTACCACTTTCAATAGTGGGGTTTATACTTGCAAACGTAAAATACAAAAAAATCAAAAGTCAATCGCTTTTATGGGCTAAAAATCTTGGGCTTTTAGGTATCATTATGAACGTGGTATTTACCGTTTCATTATCAATTTTTATCGCTATGATGGAAATTGCAAATCCCGATTATAGCTTTTTGTCGCTATTGATTTTTTAAAACGTATTTCAATTTCATTATTTCTGTATTAAAATGACCAAAAAATCACAAAATACAGTTAAATATGTTAGACGAAAGAACAGTTTGTTTGCTTAAAATTATAAATGAAAAATGCGCCGAAGGTAGCTATAAGGTTTTAGCTATTGACGAGCTTGTGAAAGAGTTTCCAAGCTATTACAAAGCAGATAGCGACCTTATTAAACTTATGATTACAGCGCTTACAAGCGTAAATTTTATTTCCGTTAAGTTTGATAAAGACGACGAGTTTTGCATATCGCCAACTCCGAAAGGTAGAGAGTATATTGAAAGCGCGAAAAAACAGCAAGAAAAGATAGACGAGCCGAAAAATCGTGATTATCTTGGCTATTTTTTCATTTTCCTATGCGTTTTTTTAGGAACTTTCTTAGCGTTTTTTTTGATTAAACTCATTGGTGGGATATGCTAAACAAAAAAGAAAGGGCGGTTATGAACGTCATTTATAATAAATGCAAAAGTGGTACTTGCTGTCTGATATCGATTGACGAAATTTACAAAAAACTTTCTAAAAACAGAAAAATGACTAAAGAAAACATACAAAAAGTCGTGCATTTATTAGAACTTGACGACTATTTTGAAGTTGTTAATTCCGAACGCCGTGGCGAGCCTGTTTTATGTATTAATCTACATTCAAAAGGCTTGTCGTTTAGGCGTGAGATTGTTCAACTTCGACGTATGATTTTTATTCGTCTTTTACTTGCCGGTATGAGTGCGGTTGCAACTTTTATAGTCGGTAGAATTTTATTTTTCTTTTTCACTTAAGGGTTATATGGATAAATTTATTTTACACTCTAAATACAAGCCTACGGGACATCAACCGGAAGCTATTGAAAAACTTACCGAAGGGGTAAAAGACGGGCTTAGAACGCAAGTTTTAGTCGGTGTTACCGGAAGCGGTAAGACTTTTACTATGGCTAACGTTATCGCAAACTGCAACCGTCCGACTTTAGTAATTGCACACAACAAAACGCTTGCAGCCCAGCTTTGTAACGAATTTAGAGAGTTTTTTCCTGAAAATAGGGTGGAATATTTTGTTTCTTATTACGATTATTACCAGCCTGAATCTTATCTGCCTCAAACAGATACATACATTGAAAAAGATTTAAAAATAAACGATGAAATAGATAAATTGCGCCACAGTGCAACTTGCGCTCTATGCGAACGCAGAGACGTTATAGTCGTTGCATCAGTTTCGTGTATTTACGGTTTAGGTGCACCGGAAGAATATTACAGTTTGTCAATTTCACTTCGACCGGGTATGAAGTTAGAACGCGACGAGTTGCTTAGAAAATTAGTTTCTATTCAGTACACTAGAAACGACATAGAATTTACCCGTTCAAATTTCAGAGTGCGTGGTGACGTCGTTGAAATTTTTCCAGCTTCAAACTCTGAAAGGGGAATAAGAGTAGAATTTTTTGGTGACGAGATTGACAGAATTTGCGAAACCGAAGCAATAACGGGTAAGGTTATTTCAGAACTTAAGCACGCCGCAATTTTCCCTGCAAGCCACTATGCTGTTGGAACGGATATATTAAAAGATGCCCTTAAAAACATTGAAAACGATATGCACGACGAAGTTCGCGAGCATAAGGAGAACGACCGTCTAATCGAAGCACAGCGCCTTTCTCAGCGCACTGCGTACGATATTGAAATGATGTCCGAAATTGGATATTGTAGTGGCGTTGAAAACTATTCTAGATATTTTGATAAAAGAGAAATTGGTGAACCACCGTTTACACTTTTAGATTATTTTCCAGACGACTTCTTGGTTTTTGTTGACGAAAGTCATATGACTATACCACAGCTTCGCGCAATGTATAACGGCGATAGATCAAGAAAGAAAAATCTCGTTGATTACGGGTTTAGACTTAAATCTGCATACGATAATAGACCACTACAATTTCAAGAGTTTGAAGAAAGAATTAATCAATGGATTTGCGTTTCGGCAACACCGCAAAACTACGAATTAGAACTTTCCGACCAAACGGTTGAACAACTTATACGCCCAACGGGACTACTTGATCCGATTATTGAAGTCAGAAAAACCGACGGACAAATTGACGACCTTATGAACGAAATCGTTAAGGTTATTGAAAACAAAGGTCGAGTTCTAGTTACGACTTTAACTAAGAAAATGAGCGAAAGTCTTACTGATTATCTAAAAGAACACGGTCACAAAGTAAGGTATATGCACAGCGAGATTGACACGCTTGAAAGAATTGATATCATTAACGAATTAAGAAGTGGCGAAATTGACGTTTTAGTAGGTATTAACCTACTAAGAGAAGGGCTTGATATGCCAGAAGTTAAGCTCGTTGCGATACTTGACGCGGATAAAGAAGGTTTCTTAAGAAGTGATACTGCGCTTATTCAAACGGTCGGCAGAACGGCAAGAAACTCTGAAGGTCGTGTTATTATGTACGCTGACACTATAACAGGAAGTATGAAGCGCGCAATAGATGAAACTAACCGTCGTAGACAAATTCAAATGGCTTATAACGACGAGCATGGAATAGTTCCTACGACCATTATAAAAGAAATTAAAAGTACGCTTAATATCACTAAAAAGGTTTCTAAAGTTTCGGAAATTAAACTTAAGGATATCCCTGAAGAAATTGAAAAACTCAAAGCAATGCTTAAAATATTCTCTGCTAATTTTGAGTTTGAAAAGTGTATTGAAATTAGAGATACTATCGCAGAATTGAAGAAAAAGATGAGAAAATAATATGCAAAATTATATTACCGTAAAAGGTGCAAAAGAAAACAACTTAAAAAATATAGATATTGACATCCCTAGAGAGAAATTGGTCGTTTTTACAGGACTTTCTGGAAGTGGTAAGTCGACTCTTGCGTTTGATACTATTTTTGCTGAAGGTCAAAGAAGATACGTCGAAAGTTTGTCAAGTTATGCGCGTTTATTTTTAGGGCAAATGGCAAAGCCTGACGTTGAGAAGATCGACGGACTATCTCCAGCAATATCAATCGACCAAAAAACGACTTCTAACAATCCGAGATCAACCGTTGGAACGGTTACTGAGATTTACGACTATTTAAGACTCTTATTTGCAAGAATTGGCGTTCCACATTGTCCTAATTGTGGTAAACCTATAGCAAGGCAGACGGTAGATCAAATTGCAGATAAAGTAATGGAATTAGGTTCTGGCAGTAAGATTTTAGTTAAATCGCCCGTCGTTCGTGGTAGGAAAGGCGAATTTACTAAGGAAATTGAAGGGTTTAGAAAAAGTGGTTTCGTTCGCGTTGAAATTGACGGAATTGTTTACGATTTAAGCGAAGAAATTAAACTTGAAAAGAATATAAAACACAATATCTCAGTCGTTGTAGATAGACTTGTCGTAAAAGACGGCATTTCTCAACGACTTACCGACAGCTTAGAAACGGCAGTAAAGTTAAGCGACGGCTTAGTCGTTATTTCGTGTAACGATATCGACACTCTTTATTCAACAAAATATGCTTGTCCTGACTGTGGAATAAGTATAGAAGAAATTGAGCCTAGACTATTTTCCTTCAATAATCCGTTCGGGGCATGTCCTGAATGCTCTGGTATTGGCTATAAAAAGCAGTTTGACGTTGATAAGGTTGTAAAAGACTGGAACAAGAGCTTAAATGAAGGTGCTTTGACGATTACAGGCTGGAATTTAGACACCGGCAGAATGGCTTCAATGTACTTTAAAGCCCTTGCTAAGCACTATAAGTTCAGTATGGATACTCCAATTAAAGATTTGCCTGACGATATAATTCAAATGCTTCTTTACGGAAACGACGGCGAGCAGATTGAAATGAGTTATTCTTCGCGCGTCTTTAGTGGTAGTTACAGCTCGTCTTTTGAAGGAGTTATTCCTAACCTTGAAAGAAGATATAGAGAAACCTCAAGCGATTACACGAAAAGCGAGCTTGAAAAATATATGGTTGACACACCGTGTATGACTTGTCACGGAAAAAGACTTAAAAAAGAAGCGTTATCCGTTAAAATTAACGGCCTTAATATTGCTGAACTTTGTGATATGTCAGTCGAAGAAATGCTTGATTTTATCTTAAAAATTGAACTGTCTACTTCGCAAAAAATTATCGCCGAGCCCATTATTAAAGAAATAAAAGCAAGAATAAACTTTTTAATTAACGTAGGGCTTGATTACCTTACGCTATCTCGCTCAAGTGGAACGCTATCGGGGGGAGAAGCGCAACGAATAAGACTTGCTACGCAAATTGGTAGTGGTTTAACGGGGGTCTTATATATTCTTGACGAACCGAGTATCGGGCTTCATCAACGCGACAACGAAAGGCTTTTAGCGACTTTAAAGAATTTAAGAGATTTAGGAAACACTTTAATTGTAGTCGAGCATGACGAGGATACTATAAAAAGTGCAGATTTTGTTGTTGATATCGGTCCTAAAGCAGGTGTTTTCGGTGGCGAAATAGTGGCTAGTGGTACGCCTGAAGATATTGCTAATTGCAAAACATCAATTACGGGTGATTACTTAGCTGGAAGAAGAAAAATTGAAGTTCCTACCGAAAGATATAAGCCGTCAGATAAGTTTTTATCCGTGTATGGGGCAAGACAGAACAATTTAAAGTCGATTGACGTATCTTTCCCTGTATGTCTTATAACGGCAGTTACAGGCGTTTCCGGAAGTGGCAAAAGCTCGCTTATAAACGAAGTTTTAAGCCCTGCGGTATTTGCATCGCTTAACAGAACTAAAAACATTAATTCTAATTACGACAGAATTGAAGGATTTGAAAATTTTGATAAAATGATTATTATTGACCAGTCGCCTATTGGTCGTACACCTCGTTCAAACCCTGCAACCTACACGGGTGTATTCACTTATATTCGCGAACTTTTTGCAACTTCTCAGGATGCAAAAGAAAGGGGATATAAACCGGGTAGATTTTCGTTTAACGTGTCGGGTGGAAGATGTGAAAACTGTCAAGGCGACGGCATTATAAAAATTGCAATGCACTTTTTACCTGACGTTTACGTGCCTTGTGAAGTTTGTAAAGGTAAACGGTATAACAGAGAAACGCTTCAAGTTAAGTATAAAGGCAAAAATATTGCCGAAGTTTTGGATATGACAGTTGATGAAGCGACTGAATTTTTTGCAAATATTCCAAGAATTTATACAAAAATAAAAGCGCTAAAAGACGTTGGTTTAGGGTATATAAAGTTAGGTCAGCCAGCTACAACTTTATCAGGTGGTGAAGCACAACGCGTTAAGCTTGCGACGGAACTATCTAAGCGTTCAACGGGTAAAACGTTATATATTTTTGACGAGCCGACAACAGGTCTTCACTCTTACGACGTTCAAAAACTTATTGATATTTTCTTTAGGTTAAGAGCTAGTGGAAATACTATAATCGTTATCGAGCATAACCTTGACGTCATTAAGTCTTGCGACTATATTATTGATTTAGGACCAGAAGGTGGATACCGCGGTGGAACGCTTATTGCAAGTGGCTCGCCAGAAGAAATAAGCAAGGTTGAAAACAGCTTTACTGGGCAATTTTTAAAGAAAATTTTATAATTTTAAAGCGTGCTTTTTCAAAAAGCACGCTTTTTATCTGTCATTTTAGAATATATTTTCAATCTTTATTAAAAAAGATTTGGGAATTTGTTCGCAAAGTTCTCTCACAACTTCAATTTTTGCTTCTGCATCGTCAAACTTTTGATATTTAGTATAAGTTACGCACTCGCTTATCCATAAGTCAACCTCTTTTATTTCAGTGTGTGGAATATAGGCGTGAAGGTGTTTCTTTTTAGTTATCCAAAAATCTTGAACGGCAATAATATCTGAAACGGTTGCTTGTTCGTTTTCAAGTTTTTGATGTACTTCGTCAAGCATTATGTGCATTTCGTCGAAAGTTGAGTGTATAAAATAATTTTCGTAAATTGCACCTGATATAATTATCAGACTCGTAATAATTATCGTCAATAAACATCTTACCATGGGTTGCTCTCCTTAGGTAAATCAATATTCAAAATTTTGTATTTTTTTCCATTTTCTTTATAGTAAATTCTGCCGTTTGGCTCAAGAGTCATAACTTCAATATTTTTTAATGATTTAATACCTTCGTCTTTAATTATTTTGTCTATAAAATCGCTACCTAAATGACAAAGATTTATGTTTTTTTGATCTATTTTACCTTCTGATACAAGCAAAACGGGTAGTTCTTGACTTGCGCTTTTGTTATCGCTTTCTAATACGGAAAGTTTGCCGTTTGCTTCGTAAATTGCGTAGCTTACAGAGTCAAGCGAAAAATTTCCCGTTCCACGAAGAGATTCAATAAGGTCGTCAATTCCTAGATTATTTCTTTTAAGTTCAAGTAAGTCAACGCCGTCTTTATTGATAACTATTGATGGTTTTCCAGAGATCAGGTGACGGAAAGGTTTAAATTTTTGTTCGAAAATCGTAAGAAGTTGGTGCAGTATAAAGACTGCCAAAACGGATACTAAACCATAAATTAGTGGAATTGAAACGTCGCTCATTGGAACGCACGCTAGCTCTGCAATAAGAAGGGTTATAATAAACTCAAAAGGCTGCATTTCGCCAATTTGTCTTTTTCCCATAAGGCGCATAACTAGTATTAGGGTTATAAGCAGAATTATTGCTCGAAAAAATATGATTACCATACTAAAATTTTGTGTCAATTTTGGTTTTTTATGTGAAAAATTGTCGAGTTTTTAGCATACTTAATTTATAAAATTTAATTAAAATTTTTTTATTATATAATTATATATAATAAATATAGTCGTGGGCGCGTAAAGTTAATTTTTTAGTACATTTTTTAGTTTACTTTTTTTAAATTGTGGTATAAAATAATAAAAATTTGAAATAAAGGGATTAATATGACGGCGCTAAAAAAGCATTTAAACTTAATAATTGCTGTTTTGATTTTTGCAATAAGCATAGTTTTATGCGCTTTTTTACTTGGGAATGCTAATTCCTATAAAAATTCGTTCACGACAGAAAAAATTGTATCGTCTGACGGTATTATACAGTCTTACGCCGTTTTAGAGCTTGAAGATATTCCATCTTTTGCATACGTAAATATCGGTGGGGTATATAACGACGAAAGCGCAGAAATTATTCTTTCGTTTAACGTTTCAGAAGATAACTTAGTTTCAGGAAAGGTTATACCTAACGGAACCTATTCTAAAAAATACGTCAATTTTGATAATAATTCGCAAGGGTGGGTGAATCTTTTAAGCGAGCCAGCAGGTGCTAAATTTGTAAAGCTCGGCATAAAAGGTAAAGTTTCTGTAAACGAACTTGTTTTCCTTGACGAAAATGAAAATCTTATAAATTATTACGTTTTAGGTCAGTACTTAAGTCCAAGTAATGGTTATGAAATAATTTTCGATTATAAGAATAATATGCACGCGCTAAACGATGCACAAAACAGTTTCTCTAAAAAGTTATCAAGATTTAATAGACTTTATCCGTTTGAAAAAGAGTTTGCTTTTTCGGTTGAAGCTTTCTTAGCAGGCAATGGATATGCGAGCGAAAACGCTTCGCCACTAGGTGTTATTATTAATTCGCTTGGCGTGCTAATATTTAAGAATTCTGTTTTCAGCGCAAGAATAATTCCGTTTATATTCTCGCTTATCAGTGTTTTCTTATTGCTTACTTTATGCTACGGCTTGATAAACGATAAGAATAAAAGGCTTGCATTAATTATACTTTCCGTTATTTCTTGTTTGTTAATTTTTATGGGATTTTTCTCGAACGCGTTTTCTATCGCGATTCCATTTGTGATATTGGCAGTGTATTTTATAGCAAATAACTTTAAAAATGAGTTTGACTATTCAAAAAGTTTAATAAACTTTCTTTTAAGTGGCTTTTTTACGGCTCTTTCGATTGCAATAACTGCGAAGTATACAATCTTAGTTCTTTTTGAAATAGTTTTAGTAGTTCTATTTGCAAAGCAAAAAGTGGAAAAGCCACTCTTTGGCAGAGTAGTTTTAATCGGGTTAGTTAGTTTTACCGTTATTCCGATTATCATTTATATGTTCTCAACTTTCTTTGCTTTTTCAGTTTACTCGTCTTTCTACGAAACGGGAAATATTCTCGAATTAACCTTTAAAAATTTTATAGAAACTTTGATTTAGTGAGATAATTATGTTATCAATTACAAACAGTATTGTCCTAATTGGTCTTGACGGATACTTGGTTGAAGTTGAGGTTGACCTAACTCGTGGACTTCCCAAATTTGAAATAGTCGGTCTTCCTGATACGGCTGTAAAAGAGTCGAAAGAGCGCGTTCGTTCTGCAATTAAAAACAGCGGTTTTCCTTTTCCGACAAAGGTTATAACCATAAATCTTGCACCTGCAGATTTAAGAAAAGAGGGTGCAGGACTTGACCTTGCGATTGCTGTGGGGCTTTTGCGCGCTAGTGTAGAAGGGTTTACTCGCGACGTTTCAAAAACGGTATTTATAGGAGAATTGTCGCTAGACGGCTCTGTTCGAAGCGTAAGTGGTGTGCTGCCACTTGTGTTAGGAGCAAAAAAACTAGGCTTTAATACCGTAGTTATTCCAAAATCAAACGAAAAAGAGGCTCAGTACGTTGACGGAATTGACGTAATAGCGGTTAAATCTATTCAAGAAGTTGCAGATTTTTTAGCTGAAAGAAGCTATAACGTCTCGGAAAAAATAGAATATAAGACTTTTCAGAAGAAAGATAAAATAAACGACCTTTCATTCGTAAAAGGTCAATTTATGGCAAAAAGAGCGCTTGAAGTTGCCGTAAGCGGTGGCCACAATCTTATAATGATAGGCTCGCCGGGTAGTGGTAAAACTATGCTCGCAAAGTGTATTCCGTCAATAATGCCGGATATGGACTTTGAAGAAGCTCTTGAAACGAGTAAGATTCACAGCGTTGCTGGTGTTTTAGATCTGGAAGACGGCATCGTTTCTGAAAGACCGTTTATGACTCCACACCACTCTGCAACGAACGTTGCGCTAGTAGGTGGTGGCAATGCGTTAAAACCGGGGCTTATAAGTCTTGCGCATAACGGCGTTTTATATCTGGATGAAATGCCCGAGTACGCACGTAGCGTGTTAGAGTGCTTACGCCAACCTCTTGAAGATAGGGTTATTACCGTTTCAAGAGCAAAGGGAAGCGTAAAATACCCTGCAAACTTTATGCTTTGTGCTAGTATGAATCCTTGCCCTTGTGGAAATTACGGTTCGGAAACGGCAGAGTGTAGATGTACTCAATCGCAGATTAAGAAATACAGAGCCAAAATTTCAGGTCCATTGCTTGACAGAATAGATATTCAGCTTCAAGTTGATAACGTAGAATACGACGACTTGGTTGCTGAAGAAATTCCTGAAAGTTCGCAGGTGGTAAGAAAAAGGGTAAATCAAGCAAGGCTTATTCAGCGTGAACGTTTTAAGAACGACGATATTTTAGTTAATGCGCAAATGAGTGAAGTGCATATTCAAAAATATTGCGCACTTGACGCTAAATGCGAAGAAATTATGCGCAAATCTTATGAATCGCTAGGACTTTCTGCTCGTGGTAGAAGTCGTATTATTAAGGTTGCAAGAACTATTGCCGACCTTGACTTTTCAGAAGAAATCTTGCCTAAACACTTGCTTGAAGCAATAAATTACAGAAGTATGGATATAAACGAGAGATAATGGCTAAATACGATTTAAACGACCTTGCGATTATTGCACTTGATAATCTTGGTATAACTGACTACGATAAAAAGCGTGACGTTTTAAAACTTTTTAATAGTCCTTACGAACTTTTAACAGTTTCAGACGAGAAGCTTGCGATAATAGGAAAAATTATAGGTGAAAACAAAATAGGTGGTTTAAAACTTTCTTTAAATCGTGAGTATATTGACGAAATTACAGATAATCTTGATAAAAAGTCGATTACTGCAATCACGTATTTATCGAAAAAATACCCTGCGCTTTTAAAGGAAACACCGCTTGCACCACTCGTTATTTACGCAAAAGGCAATATTGATTTGTTAAACAGTAACTGTTTTGCGATTGTTGGTTCAAGAAAGACGCTTCCAAACTCGCTTAAGTTTTCTGAAAATATTGCAAGTGAGTTATCTTCGCTTGGCATAACCGTCGTTACAGGTAGCGCTGACGGTGGTGACCGCAGTGCGATTTTAGGTGCGTTATCAAGTGGTAATATTATAAGTGTTTTGGCTCACGGTCACGATATGATTTATCCAGAAAGCAATCGTGATTTGATTGAAAAGGTTGCAAGTAGTGGTTTGGTTATCAGTGAATATCCACCAAGTTTTCCTGCAAGAAGTTGGACTTTCCCAATTAGAAACAGAATAATTGCAGGACTTTCGCGTGGGGTACTTATCATTAGTGGTGAGAAAAAGAGTGGTGCAAGACATACTGCAAATTTTGCAACCGAATACAATAGAGAAGTGTTCGCTTTGCCATATTCTATCGGTATAAAATCGGGCGAGCTTTGTAATGAACTAATTAAAAACGGCGCATATTTGTGTGATTCAGTTGACGATATCACTTTCGCGCTCGGAATTGATAAGCAAGAAAAAGAAGAAAAAATTGATCTTTCTGTAGAGGAAAGTGCAGTTTATATAGCAATAAAAGACGGGCTTGACAGCGCAGTTTTACTTATGAATAAAACGGGGCTTAAGGCGTATGAAATTATGCCTATTTTGTCTTCGCTCGAACTAAAGGGGCTTATAGTTAAACTTATGGGTAATAAGTTCAAAGCTGTTAAATAATTTTCATATAAAAAATTTTCAATATAGCCGAAAGGGTGCAGGTTGAATCAGCCCTTAAGGCTTGTTCTATAATTCCACTTAAATTTAAGTGGTAAAGATTAATTAAAATATAATTGACCTTAAGGGTGGTTACAATTTTAAGAGAGAAAATATTGTCTATTTCAAGGCAAAGTCCGAAGTTCATACTTGCGTATTAACAAGGGCTTTAACGCAGAAATAGGCGATATTAGCCACTTAAAATCTGGTTTAACTAGTACCCTTTCGGCTAGAGGAGTAATATGCAGTTAATTATAGTGGAATCACCATCAAAAGCAAAAACTATTGAAAAATACTTAGGTGGCTCGTTTAAGGTTGAAGCTAGCGGTGGACACGTAAGAGATTTGCCTGAAAAGCGTTTAGGCGTAAACGTTACTAATAATTTCGAGCCTAACTACGTTATTTCTGCAGGCAAAAGATCTGTAATCAAGCAAATTCAAGCTCAAGCACAAAAAGCAGATAAAATATATCTTGCAACCGACCCGGACCGTGAAGGGGAAGCTATTTCTTGGCATTTACAAGAAGTTTTAGAACTTAAGGGTAAAGCTCAGCGTATTGTGTTTAACGAAATAAGCGAAAAAGCCGTTAAAAACGCACTTGCAAACCCACGCGATATAAATTATAATCTGGTAGATTCTCAACAAGCAAGACGTGTTTTAGATAGGCTTGTAGGCTATAAACTATCTCCATTTTTATGTAAAAAGGTAAAAGACGGTTTATCAGCTGGTAGGGTTCAGTCGGTAGCGCTTAGAATAGTCGTTGACAGAGAACGCGAAATTTTAGCGTTTAAGCCACAAGAATATTGGAATTTATACGGAACCTTCTCGATAAACGGCGAAAGCTTTAAAGCCCTTTTATCAGATAGAAACGGTAGAAAATACAGACCATCAACTAAAGAAGAAGCTGAAAAAGTTTACAACGCAGTAACAAGTGCAGGTGCTAAAGTTTTACGCGTTTCAACGACTAAAGTTTCTTCACACCCACAAGCGCCGTTTACGACTTCTACACTTCAACAAGACGCTTCTAATAAGCTCGGTTTATCTTCTCCGCAAATTATGTCTATCGCTCAGCACCTTTACGAAGGTGTTGACACGGCAGAAGGTGGACATTTAGCGCTTGTAACGTATATCAGAACGGACTCTGTAAGAGTTGCTAAAGAAGCGCAATTAGAGGCGTTTGAGTATATCAAGAATAAATACGGTGAAGATTACGTTCCTAAAAAACCTAATTTTTATCGCACTAAAAAGTCGGCGCAAGACGCTCACGAAGCAATTCGCCCGATTGATTTGTCGGTAACTCCACAAAGTGTTAAAAAGCTTTTAGATAGAAACCACTATAACGTTTATAAGCTAATTTACGATAGATTTGTCGCTTCTCAAATGGAAAGCGCTATTTACGCAGTTTCAAACATATCTATAGGTTCAGATATTTATACTTTTAAGACAAGCGCTAAAAACGTTCTTTTTAAAGGTTTTACAGCCGTTTACGACGACTTTGATAAAACTGAAGATGAAGATGCAGTCGTTTCTAAATCTATCCCTGATTTAAAAGGTGGGGAAAGTTTAAACATTGACAAGCTTGAAAAAGAACAAAAATTTACTAAAGCGCCAACGCGTTATACCGATGCAAGTTTAGTTAAAGCTATGGAAGATAAGGGTATTGGTAGACCGTCAACCTACGCTACTATTATCTCGGTTTTATCTAAGCGCAAATACACCAAAAAAGACGGCAAATTCATTATGCCAACTGAAATTGCGTTCACTATGACTGACGTTTTAGTCAAGTATTTCCCTGATATTATGGACGTATCGTTTACGGCTAATATGGAAGATAGACTTGACGATATTGAAAACGGCGGTGAAACTTGGCAATCGGTTATTGCGTCTTTCTATCCAACTTTTTCAGAACACTTACAAAAAGCGCAAACTGACGGTGACGAAATGACTGACGTTATCTGCGAAAAGTGTGGTGCGCCAATGCTTAGAAAAAGTGGTAAATACGGAAAATTTTTAGCATGTTCTAATTATCCGGAGTGTTCAAACATTAAATCGGAAAACGTTGAAGTCAGTGACGAAGCTTGTCCTAAGTGTGGTGCATTGTTGATTTATAAAACGGGTAAATACGGAAAATTTTTAGCATGCCCGAATTATCCGAAATGTTCGTTTATTAAACCACTTAACGAAGTCGTTTCAAAACAAAAATGCCCTAAGTGTGGTGGCGAAATGGTAGAAAAAACGGGTAGATACGGTAAATATATACAATGTACTTCGTGTAAAACTACAGAAAGCAAAACGGAAAAAGCAGGAATTTGTCCTAAGTGTGGCAAGCCTACTCAGAAAATGACGTCAAAAAGTGGTAAGCAATTCTTTGGTTGCTCGAATTATCCTGAATGTAATTTTATGAGTTGGGATATGCCAACGGGAACTTTCTGTCCAACCTGTGGTCTTCCACTTGTATATTCTAAAGATAAAAAGACGGTTAAATGTTCGTCAAAAGATTGTAAATATTCAGTAAAAAATGAAAAAAATTAACGTAATAGGTGGGGGATTGGCTGGCTCGGAAGCTGCGTATTATCTTGCAAAACGTGGTCATCAGGTCGTTTTGTACGATATCAAGCCTAACAGCTTTACTCCTGCCCACTCAAATAAAAATTACGGAGAATTAGTTTGCTCTAATTCGCTAAAATCTAACGATATTTACGGCAACGCTTGTGGCTTACTGAAAGAAGAATTGCGCATTTTAGGCTCGATGGTTATAGAGTGCGCAGATAAAACTAGCGTTCCCGCAGGCAATGCGCTTGCAGTAAACAGAGAAGATTTTGCGCAGATGATAACGGATAAGCTTAGGTCTATGCCTAATATTGAGTTTGTATCTTGCGAAGTTACTTCTATCGATTTTTCCGAGCCGACTATCGTTGCAACAGGTCCACTTACGACTAATAAATTGAGCGAATTTATTGCAGATAATTTCTCGTCGCAACTGTATTTTTACGACGCGGCAGCGCCGATTGTATTAGCAGAAAGCATTGATATGAGCGAAGCCTTTATCGCAGATAGATACGGCGAGCCGGGTGAAGGTGACTATATAAACTGTCCGATCGATAAAGAAGGTTACCTTGCCTTTTATAACGAGCTTATAAATGCAAAAACTGCGCCAAGACATAATTTCGAAGAAGACACCAAGGTTTTTGACGGTTGTATGCCCGTTGAAATTATGGCAAAACGCGGTGTAGATACCTTAAGATTTGGTCCGCTTAAACCTGTTGGACTGACAGACCCTAGAACGGGAAGATGGGCGTATGCGTCAATGCAACTTAGAAAAGAAGACGAGTACGGTACTATGTACAATATCGTAGGCTTTCAAACTAATTTGCTTTTTGGCGAGCAAAAGAGAGTTTTTTCTATGTTCCCAGCTCTTAAAAATGCAGAATTTTTAAGATACGGCGTTATGCACAGAAATACATATTTAAATAGCCCACTATTTTTAGATAATACGTTCTCTGTTAAGGACAAGCCGTTTACTTATTTTGCTGGTCAAATTACGGGTGTTGAAGGGTACGTTGAATCTATTGCATCTGGGCTTGTTGCAGCAATCGCGCTCGACAGAAAGCTTAAGAATAAAGAGAAAATCGAGTTCACCGATAAAACCGTGATCGGTGCGCTTTCAGAATACGTTACTAAAGAAAATAAGAATTTCCAACCTATGAACGCAAATTTTGGAATTTTAAGACCACTTGGCTTTAGAGTTCGCCAAAAGGCAGAGAAAAAGCGTTTACAGAGTGAAATTTCGCTTGAAACGGTAAAAAAAATAAAGGAGAATATTGATGAGTATTGAGTTTAGAGGGACTACCATCTGCGCAGTAAAGCGTAACGGTGTTACGGCTATTGCAGGTGACGGTCAAGTTACTATGGGGGAAAGCGTTATTTTTAAAAATAGCGCGATAAAAGTTAGAAGAATTTACAACGACAGCGTAATTATTGGTTTTGCTGGTTCTGTTTCTGATGCTTTCACACTTTCTGAAAGATTTGAAGGTATGCTAAATAAGTATTCGGGAAATTTGTTAAGAAGTGCTGTTGAACTTGCAGAACTTTGGAGAAACGATAAAGTTGGCAGAAAACTTGAAGCACTTTTAATTACTGCAGATAAAGACACGCTTTTAATGGTTTCAGGCTCTGGTGAAGTTATCGAGCCTGACGAAGGTATTTGCGCTATCGGAAGTGGTGGAAACTACGCGCTCGCTGCCGCTCGCGCACTATATCAAGAAACGGATTTTTCTGCAGAAGATATCGCTTATAAAGCGTTAAAAATCGCAAGCCAAATCTGCGTTTTTACTAACGACAATATTCGTGTTGAAACTGTTAAGGAGGTTAAATAATTATGAACTATACTCCAAGACAAATCGTAGCAGAACTCGATAAATATATTATCGGTCAAGACAAAGCTAAAAGAGAAGTTGCAGTAGCGCTTCGCAACCGTTATAGAAGAAGTCAGCTTGCAAAAGAAGCGCAAGACGAAATTACTCCAAAAAATATTATTATGAAAGGTCCGACAGGCGTTGGTAAAACGGAAATTGCTCGCCGTTTATCAAAACTTGTCAAAGCCCCTTTCGTTAAAGTTGAAGCAACTAAATTTACTGAAGTAGGTTACGTTGGTAGAGATTGCGAATCTATGATTCGCGACCTTGTTGAGTGTAGTGTTAGACTAGTTCGTGAAGAACAAATGCGCGACGTATCTATCAAGGCTGAAAAAATCGCTAAGAAGCAAATCGTTAAAATTTTATACGACACTTTCAAGCATCAACGCGGTGAAACTCCAGAAGAAATTTTCACTGCCCAAATTAAAGAAAAATTAGATGACGGAACGTACGACGACGTAGTTGTCGAGATTGAAATTATTGACGAGCCAAAGTCTATGGAGCTTGTTCCGGGAAGTGGCGCTGCTATTGATTTAGGCTCGATTTTTGGCGATATGATGCCTAAAAAGAAGAAGAAAAAGAAAGTTAGCGTTAAAGAAGCGTTAAGACTTTTAACTAATGAAGAAGCGTCTAAAATGGTTGACGAGGACGCGGTTATTACTGAAGGCTTACGCCGTGCAGAGCAAGAAGGTATTATCTTCATTGACGAAATTGATAAGATTGCTTCTAAGTCTAAAACAGGTGGCGCTGACGTTTCTCGTGAAGGCGTACAACGCGATATTTTACCTATCGTTGAAGGTTCTACCGTCGTTACGAAATACGGCTCGGTAAAGACTGACTATATTCTTTTTATCGCTGCGGGCGCTTTCCATATCGCATCTATCGGCGATTTAATTCCAGAACTTCAAGGTCGTTTCCCGATTATCGTTGAACTTACCAGTTTATCTAAAGAAGATTTCGTAAGCATTTTGACGATACCTGAAAATGCAATTACTAAGCAATATGCAACGTTGCTTGCAGTCGATAATATTTCGCTTAAGTTTTCTAAAGACGCTATTGACACTATCGCTGAGCTTTGCGTTGAACTTAATGCAACTCAAGAAGATATTGGCGCACGCCGTATGCATACCATTATGGAAAATCTTTTAGAAGATATTTCATTTAACGCTGACGGAACTCACCCTGTGATTGAACTTGAAATTGATAAAAAATACGTCGAAGAACACTTAAAAGACATCATTAACAGCAGAAATTTGAAAAAATATATTTTGTAATTAAAGGGGATAGTATGATAAATATTCCAAAAGGAACGAAAGACGTTTTACCGCAAGATAGTTACAAATGGCACTACGTTGAAGATATTTGCAAATCGGTTGCAGACAGTTTTTGCGTGCGCGAAATTCGTACGCCGACTTTTGAACATACCGAACTTTTCTTGCGTGGCGTAGGTGATACTACGGATATAGTAAATAAGGAAATGTACACCTTCAATGACAAGGGTAACAGAAGTATTACTCTTAAACCTGAAGGTACGGCAGGTGTTGCACGTGCGTTTATCGAAAACGGACTTACAAACAGCGCAATGCCACTTAAAATGTACTATTTTTCACCAGTATTCAGATATGAAAGACCTCAAGCAGGTCGCCTTCGCGAGCACCACCAATTCGGCGTTGAGTTCTACGGCTCAAACGCGCCTGAAACGGATGCAGAAGTGATATTGCTTGCTTACAGCGTTTTAACTAGACTTGGTCTTAAAGTGAAACTTAATATCAACAGTATGGGTTGTCCTGAGTGTCGTAAAAAGTATAACGACGCTTTAAAAGCGTATCTAAAAGATAATTTTGACGGGCTTTGCCCGACTTGTAAGTCGCGTTTTGACACAAATCCGTTAAGAATTTTAGACTGTAAGGAAGAAAAGTGTAAAGAACTTGTTAAAAACGCGCCAAAAATAACCGATTATATTTGCGAAGATTGCTCATCTCACTTTGAAAAATTAAAGGCGTTACTCGACGTTTCAGGGCTTGATTATGCGGTTAATCCGTTAATCGTTCGCGGTCTTGATTATTACACTAAAACCGTGTTTGAATTCGTTACTACCGAACTTGGCGCACAAGGTACGGTTTGTGGCGGTGGTCGTTACGACGGACTTATCGAACAAATTGGTGGTCCTAAAGTTTCTGGTGTTGGCTTTGGCATGGGGCTTGAGAGAATTCTTCTACTTATGGAAGCGGTTGGAGCGAAAATCCCAGACGAAAAGCAAGTTCTGCTTTATATCGCTTCAATGGGTGACGACGCTAAAATTAAAGCGTTTGAAATTGCAACTGCGCTAAGAAACATGGGTAAGGGCGTTAAGGTTGAAATTGATCACCTTTCTCGCGGTATTAAATCTCAATTTAAATACGCAGATAAAATTAACGCAAAATTCGTTGCAGTTATCGGTGAAAATGAACTCTCAGAAGGATTCGTAAACCTTAAGCGTATGTCTGACGGCGAGTGCTTTAAAGTTTCACTTGACGAATTAAAAGATTATAATAAGCTTTTGAATATTTAAAAGTTTTTTGAAAATACTTACTATAAGGAGAATTACTATGGTTATAGAATTAAACGATAACAATTTCAGTCAATCAGTTTTACAACATAAAGGCGTTGCAATAGTTGATTTTTGGGCAACTTGGTGCGCCCCTTGCCGTATGCAAGCCCCGATTTTTGAAGAAACCGCTAAATCTTTAGGGGATGAAGTTCTTTTTGCTAAAGTCAACGTTGACGAAAATATGCAGATTGCAAACGATTTAAAAATTGTAAGTATTCCTACTTTGATAATCTTTAAAGACGGTCAACCAGTTGATAAAATTATCGGTTTGTCACAATCTGACGAAATTATAAGCACTTTAAAAAAATATATGTAAATAAAATTGCGTTGTAAATTTCTACAACGCAAATTTTTTTATAAAAGTTTAATTTTACTTGAAATAGACCGTTTCATTTGTTATAATAAAACTAATAAAAGATTTCTAAGTTTTATGCTGTAAAATATTAAAACAGACCTATTGCAAGTTAATCGCCAACGGCATGAGTGGTTGGAAACTATTAACAATAAGTCTGTTTCTAAAGATATTATATTTGATAAAAAGCAAAATGTCAATAATTACAAGAAAATTAATTTAAAACGAAAAAACAGACTATTGCAAGTTAATCGCCAACGGCATAAGTGGTTGAAAATTATTAACAACAAGTCTGTTTCTAAAGATATTATATTGGATAATTTTGATAATGTCAACCTATGGTTTAAAATTTTACATTAAAAGTATCCATATTAAAAACTACAATAATTGTTAACACGAAAAGGAAAAATGCTATGGCAGAGTTAAGCAAGGTGGAGAAATATTTGATTCGTTTGTTAGTGATTTTAGGCGCGAGCAAGAAAACGGTGAATTCGGTTTGTTGTCTTCTGACGGAAGAAGGACAATTGGAACTAACCGAGATATTAATAGAGAAATATCAAGCGAGTGAAGAAATAACGGAAGACACGATTCACGAAATGGCTTTAAAAGTTGCTGGTATAATATAGGGAAGATACGTTGCAAAATGTGGAATCAATTAGAAATCTGCACGACGAGGTATATAATGAAAATCACGGATAAGAACAAAGAGATAGTGAAAGCGTTCGTAAGGATTATGAGAGATATTGGAGTCTCTCAAACAACATCGGAGATGATAACTTCGATGTTGAAGAGCAAAACGCAAATAGACGCTCTCGTGAAGTACACGGAGGAGAATCCGAAGGCAACCGAGGCGGAGATTCTGGTCAAAGCACAAGAAATAACGGAAGACGCGATTCACTAAATGCCTTTAAAAATTGCAGGTATAATATAGGGAAGATACGCTGCAAAATGCGGAATCAATTTAGAAATCTGCACGACGAGATATATAATTAGAATCATTCTTTAAGTCTGAGAGTAGTTTAGCAAGGCAGGGGAGACGCGACGGCGAATGCTTACGCATTGTGCTTACGCACAGCGCCTTTTTGAATAATTATATAACTTACTCGCTTGCGCGAGTTACGAATCGCTTCCCGGGCAAACATAAAGCACCAAGCAAGGTGCTTGGTGCTTTATGTTTGGCAGGGGAGACGCGATTCGAACACGCAACCTACGGTTTTGGAGACCGCTACTCTACCGTTGAGCCACTCCCCTAGGTGATTTGTTAACATTTGCGATTATATACGATTTTTTTCGTTTAGTCAATCAAAAAAGTGTGAAAAAAGAAAAAATATAAGGTAAATTAATGAAAGAAGTTATTTTGTACACAGACGGAGCTTGTTCTGGTAATCCCGGAATAGGTGGATATTGCGCGATTTTAATATGTAAGGGCGTAGAAAAGATAATATCGGGTGGTGAAATGGAAACCACTAACAATCGTATGGAGTTATTAGGCGTTATAAACGGTCTTAAGGGGCTTAAAGAGCCTTGCAAAGTCGCTTTGTACAGTGATTCTGCCTACGTTATCAACGCGTTTTCTAACGGCTGGATTTGGTCTTGGGAGCTTGCAGGTTGGAAAACTGCAGATAAAAAGCCCGTAAAAAACCAAGAGCTTTGGGAAGATTTGCTTTCACTTACAAGGCTACATAAAGTCGAGTTTAACAAAGTTAAAGGTCATAGCGACAACGAAAATAATAATCGTTGCGATAAAATTGCGCGAGATGAAATTAAAAAATTGAGAGAAAAAGTTACAGTCGAATAAATTTCACCATATTTTTTTCGCTTTATAGATTATTTACGATAAAAATTAATATACTATTTAGTATGAAAGTTAAAAGCGGAAAAATTGAACTTGTTTTCAGTATTGCGGTAATCGTTCTTTTGTCGGTACTGACTTTAATATTTGCTTATCTTTATATCAAAGTAGGTGGTGGATTTTTATATAATCACCAAACTGCGTGTTTTGCAATTTCCGTTGCCGTTATTTCCGTTTTGACTGCGATTGCGATACTTTTTCAAATATACGATAAATCGTTTGTTTATAGGCTTTGCATGCTGACGTTGCTTACCTCAAGCGTCGTGCTTATAATTCTGTATTTTTTAAAAATAAGTGGTTTTTGGGAAAAGGTTGACAGTGCGCAAGAAATTCGAGAATTTATCGCCTCAACCGGTAGCTTTGCGGTAATAGTTTTTATTATTTTGCAAATTTTACAGGTAATAATTTTACCCGTTCCGGGCGTTTTAATGATAGGTGCAGGATCTATGCTATTTGGTCCACTAAAAGGCTCGGTTTTTAGCTTTATAGGAATAATGATTGGGTCGTTAATCGGGTTTTTCGTAGGTAGGGTGCTTGGTTATAAAGCGGCGCGTTGGCTTGTTGGTGACGGCATTGATAAAGTTCTTAAAAACGTGAAAGGAAAAGACAAAATAGTGCTTTCTTTTATGTTTTTATTTCCTTTTTTTCCAGACGATATTTTGTGCTTTGTGTCGGGAATGTCGTCAATGAGTACGAAATTCTTTTTAATAACCGTTAGCCTTGCGCGTATCATTTCAGTATTTTTTACCGCTTTTTCAGTAAGCGGAAACCTTATTCCGTACAACACTTGGTGGGGTATTATGCTTTGGTGCATAATTTTTGTTTTAACTATAATTTTAGGTATTTTTATATATAAAAACGGAGAAAAAATCGAACGAAAGTTTGCAAAAAAATTTCACTCTAAGGCTAAATAATGAGAGTTATACTTCATTCCGATTTAAATAATTTTTACGCGAGCGTAGAAGAACTTTATAATCCCGAATTAAAGGATAAATTTCTTGCGGTTTGCGGTAGCGTTGAAGACAGGCACGGCATCGTTCTTGCCAAGAATTTGCGCGCGAAAAAAATGGGGATTAAAACGGGTATGACTTTAAAAGAAGCTTTTGATTTATGCCCAAATCTTGTAACTGTAGAAGCAAATTTTGAAAGATATTTAATATACTCGAAAAAAGTTAAGGATATATACAGAAAATACACCGACCAGATTGAAAGCTTTGGCATTGACGAAGCGTGGCTTGACGTAACGCACAGTCAAATTTTTGGTTCGGGCGTGGAAATTGCCGACAAAATTCGAGAAGAAGTCAGGAATCTGGGGCTGACTTGCTCTATTGGCGTAAGTTTTAATAAGGTTTTTGCTAAACTCGGTTCTGACCTTAAAAAACCTGATGCGACCACTCTTATTTCATACGAGAATTTTAAAGAAGTCGTTTGGAGTTTGAGTGCTGACGAAATGTTATTCGTTGGCAGAAAAACTAAGCAGAAGTTATTAAAATATAACATTAAAACTATTGGTGATATTGCTCGGTCGGATAGGGAGTTTCTAACTAAAAACTTAGGTAAATGGGGGGACTATTTATACGAGTTTGCAAACGGTTTAGATAATTCGCCTGTAAAAATGGACGGCGAAAACGATATGATAAAGTCTGTTGGAAACAGTATGACTTGCTATCGTGATTTAATTTCTTTAGACGACGTAAAAATTATGTTTTCAGTGCTTTGCGACAGCGTTTCTGCTAGGCTTTTAGATTATCAAATCGGAAGAGCTAGCACGGTTACAATCACTATAAAAGACGAAAACTTAAATTCATTTACAAGACAAGCCCAGCTTGAAGTTCCGTCAGTACTTTCTGAAGATTTTTATAATCTTGCCGTGTCGCTTTTTATTAAAAATTACGACTTTAAAAATTCTGTTCGCTCACTCGGTGTTTCCGTAAGTAATTTTTCAAGCGGGGACATGCAAACGTCACTTTTTTCCGACGAAGAAAATTATGAAAAGAAAGTAAGGCTTGCAAAAACTGTTGGTGGTATAAGAAAAAAGTTCGGTGCAGGAAGTTTGCAAAAAGCAATAGGGCTTAAAGATAGAAAAATCGCAAGAGAAAACCCTAAAGACAATCACACAATTCACCCTGAGGGATATTTTAAAAAGTAAAATTAAGTGTTTAGAGAAATATTGCTTTAATAATTTAATAAAATTTTAAAAAGGCTTGAAAAAACGAGCCTTTTTTTGTTGCAATTAAAATTATAAAAGTGTATAATGATTTGGAAAAATATAATGGAGGACTTTATGGATAAATTAACCTTGCTTGCAAGTCGCAAAGAAGAACTTTTTCTTGCAAGTAAAGATATCAGAAAAAAGATTGACGAGTTGATTGACGAAGATAGTTTCGTAGAACTTGACAGATTCAGTTTTAGTAAAAACGAATTCTATCAAGCAGACTGTCAAGGTGAAGGCGTTGTTACGGGCTTTGCTACTATCAACGAAATTCCTGTATATATCGTTGCTCAAAACTCTAACGTTTTAAACGGTGGTTTAAGCTATGCTAATGCAAATAAAATCGTTAAATGTTTGGACAAGGCTTTAGTTAGCGGTGCGCCTGTTATATACCTTCTTTCGTCATTAGGTGTTTTAGCAGGTGAAGGCGTTAAGGTTTTGGAAGGCGCTGGCTTAATTTTGGCAAAAATTCAAGAGCTTAAAAATGAAGTACCGCAATTTTCAGTCATCTTAGGTGACGTTTTAGGAAGTAGCGCACTTTTTGCTGCGTCTACTGATTACACTTACATGCTTAAAGATTCTTGCCTTTCATACGCTAGTCCGTTAGTAATTTCAGCAAAGAGTGGTAAAAGCGCAGATAAGTTAAGCGTAGGTGGTGCAAAATCTAACGCACAAAACGGTTTGACTACTTTCGAAGTTGAAGATATCAAGGAAGTAAGAAATTCTATAGCTAATATTTTAGACGTATTACCTGATTTTGGCGGAATTTTATTAGAAACTGGCGACGATTTAAACAGAAACGCACCAAACCTTAACGAAAAGGCTTGCGCTAAATGTATAATTGATGCTGTTTTTGATAAAGACTACGCTATCGAACTTGGAAAGGGTTTTGCGCCTGAAGTTGTAACGGTTATCGGTAGAATCGGTGGTTATTCTTGTGCGACTATTATTTTTAACGGAGAAAACGGCGTAGTGCTTAATAACAACAACATTGAAAAGATTAAAGAATTTATCTATTACGCTAGCGATAATAACTTACCGCTTATCACTTTTGTAAATACTTTGGGTATTGAACAAAATCTTGAAACGAGCAATTCGCTTATCTTAAAGAATATTTCTAATTTAGTTTACGCAATTTCAGCATCGAGCGAACTTCCAAAAATTAACGTAATTTACGGAAAAGCAATCGGCTTAGGTTATACCTTGTTCGCATCTCGCGCAATGGGCGTTGATTATAGCTATGCTTTTGCTAACGCTAAGATTTCCGTTTTCGATTCTGAACGGGCGCACAAATAGAGTTTGGAGCAAACGGTGGCGATTTGGAAAAAATTAAGGCAAACT
Source organism: Clostridia bacterium (assembly GCA_017407325.1). GTDB lineage: Bacteria > Bacillota > Clostridia > Christensenellales > Borkfalkiaceae > UBA4636. Next base: position 36,603 of record JAFQWV010000018.1, read on the forward strand.
ACGAAGATAACGAGCAAGATGCGTTCAACGCTGCTCAAAACGGTTTCGTTGACAACGTTATCGAGCCTGAGTTCGTTCGCCAATACCTAATTTCAGCGTTACAAATGCTTGTGTGAGGTAGCTAGATGAATAATTTACTTTTACCTGAGGTTTTGCAAAATTGGATTGATAATTTTAAAGTAAATCTCAGTCAAGGCTTATTCGTATTCTTGCTTGGCATTTTAGTAGTATTTTTCGGTATTGCACTTATCGTTTTGGTTGTAAGCGTCATCGGAAAAATAATGTCTGTTAAAGATGAAAAAGCAAAAGCTAAGAAAGAAATTCAAGAAACTCAATCTGAAATAGTCGAAGAAGTAAATGAAGATATTCCAGATCACGTAAAAGCTGCAATCGTTGCTGCAATTACTGCGTACTATTTCAACCAAAGTTCGAACTGCGAGTTCAAAGTTAAAAAAATTAAGAGAATTTAAGGAGATTTTTAAAAATGCGTAATTTTATCGTTACTATAGATGGAAAGCAATATCAAGTAGGCGTTGAAGAAGTTGGTGCATCTTCTCAACCTGTTGTACAAACCGTTCAAAGCGCACCTGTTCAAGCGGCTGCTCCAAAAGCAAGCGTTACAAGCGGAACTAAACTTACTGCTCCAATGCCTGGTATGATTAAGAAGTTGAGCGTAGCAGAAGGGGCTACCGTTAAAAAAGGCGACGTAGTTTTAGTTTTAGAAGCTATGAAGATGGATAACGACATTACTGCTCCTTGCGACGGAACGATTTCCTTCAAGACAGCAGCTGGCTCTAACGTTGATACAGGGGCAGTTCTTGCTATTATCGGCTAATTCGGGGGAAAGGTTTAATGAGTACAAACTTGATTTGTGAGAGTTTGGACATTTTAGATTCTTTAAAGAATTTATGGCAATCTACGGGTGTTTTCCAAGGAACAAATTGGCAAAACTACGTCATGATTGCGATTTCCTTCGTCCTATTTTATCTCGCAATTAAAAAAGGTTTCGAACCACTTTTGATGTTGCCTATTGCGTTTGGTATGTTTATCGTAAATATCCCGGGTGCATACAACATCTTATTCGGTACGAAAGGTTATATTATTCAAGAAGTTTACACGGCTTCTAACGGCGACATCGTTGTCGGTGCAGAAGTTTTTAGGGGAACTTTAACTGAAATTTCTCAATTTTACGGCACGAATTTTGCAAATGCTGGCGAGATTACTGCTTATTTACAAACACTTGCGTCAACGACTCAAGGTGAATATACCGTAACTTTACAGCTCGCTTCTGAAACTGCTGAAGTTATCAGAGATTTTGGTTTATTCTATTATATTTATAAAGGCGTTGATTGGGTTATCTTCCCACCGATTATCTTCTTAGGAATTGGTTGTATGACAGACTTTGGTCCGTTAATTGCAAACCCTAAATCAATGATTATCGGCGCTGCTGCGCAACTTGGTGTATTTATTACCTTCTTTGGTGCACTTTGCTTGCTTGGTTTTACGCCTCAAGAATCTGGCGCTATTGCAATTATCGGTGGCGCAGACGGTCCTACTGCTATTTACGTAACTAAAAAGCTTGCAGAACACTTACTTCCTGCAATCGCAATTTCTGCATATTCGTATATGGCGCTTATCCCGGTTATTCAAAAACCGCTTATGCGTATGTGTACTACGAAGGAAGAAAGAAAGATCAAGATGAAACAACTTCGTACAGTTTCAAAACTTGAAAAAATTATCTTCCCAATAGCAGTTGCTTTAATCGTAGGTTTACTATTACCTGACGCTATGCCACTTTTAGGTATGTTGATGCTCGGTAACTTGTTAAAAGAATCGGGTGTTACCGGAAGACTTTCTAACACTGCGCAAAACGGTCTTATGAATACCGTAACAATTTTCCTTGGCGTTATGGTAGGTTCTAAAGCAATCGGCTCGACTTTCTTATCCGGTCAAACGCTCGGAATTATCGTTTTAGGTCTTTTAGCGTTCTGTATGGGTACTGTTGGTGGACTTTTATGTGCAAAGATTATGAACAAGATTTCAGGTGGAAAAATCAATCCACTTATCGGTTCTGCGGGCGTTTCAGCCGTTCCTATGGCTGCGCGTATTTCGCAAGACGTCGGTAGAGAATACGATCCTGAAAACCACTTGTTAATGCACGCAATGGGACCTAACGTTGCCGGAGTTATTGGCTCGGCTATTGCAGCGGGCGTTCTTTTAGCCGTTTGCGGTTAATTTCCTTAAGGAGTATTAGATTTTATGAGTAAAAAAGTATATATTACCGAAACAATTTTACGTGACGCGCATCAATCTCAAGCGGCTACCCGTATGACGATTGACGAAATGATTCCCGTTTTAGACGAACTTGACGAAGTTGGCTACTACTCACTTGAAGCGTGGGGTGGAGCAACTTTCGACAGTTGTATGAGATTTTTGAACGAAGATCCATGGGAAAGACTTCGCACGCTTAAAAAGCATCTTAAAAAGACGCCAATTCAAATGCTACTACGCGGTCAAAACATTTTAGGTTATAAGCACTACGCTGACGACGTTGTTGACGAATTCGTTCGTTTGTCAATTAAAAACGGCGTTTCTATCGTTCGTGTATTCGATGCGCTTAACGATACGAGAAACCTTGAAACTGCTATGAAGGCAATAAAAAAATACGGTGGTATTTGTGAAGCTGCTATCAGTTACACAACTAGCCCTGTTCACACAAACGAATATTTCGTAAAACTTGCTAAAAAGCTTGAAGATATGGGTGCTGATAACATTTGTATTAAGGATATGGCAAACCTTCTTTTGCCGTATACCGTTTACAATTTAGTTAAAGACCTTAAGAAAGTGTTAAAGCCTGAAACTAAAATTCACTTACACACTCACAACACGTCAGGAACGGGTGATATGGTCAACCTTAAGGCAATAGAGGCTGGTTGCGATATTATAGACTGTTCACTTTCTGCTTTAGGTAACGGTACTAGCCAACCTGCAACTGAACCACTCGTTGCAACACTTCAAGGTTCTGAATACGATACAGGCATTGATTTAGCAAAACTTTTACCACTTACAGACTACTTTAAAACTGTTGCTGACAGACTTCAAAAAGACGGTTTCTTATCTGAAAAAGTTAGAAAAATTGATATTAATACTCTTATTTATCAAGTTCCGGGTGGTATGCTTTCAAACCTTATCTCACAACTTAAGCAACAAAATAAGAGTGATAAGCTTTTAGAAGTTTTAGCAGAAGTTCCAAACGTAAGAAAGGACTTCGGTTATCCTCCACTCGTAACGCCAACAAGTCAAATCGTTGGTACTCAAGCCGTTTTAAACGTTGTTATGGGTGAAAGATATAAAATGGTTACTAAAGAATCAAAAGGTCTTTTAAAGGGCGAATACGGTCAATTACCTGCTGCGCCTAACGCTGAAATCGTTAAGAAAATTGTAGGTGACGAAAAGATTATCGACTATCGTCCTGCTGATGATATTGAACCAGAACTTGCTAAATATAAAGCTGAACTTGGCGAATTCTACACTCAGGAAGAAGACGTTTTATCTTACGCTTTATTCCCACAAGTTGCTACGAATTTCTTTAAATACAGACTCGCTCGCGACAAGGGTGTTGATAAAGATTTAGCATCAAATCCAAACAAGGTTTATCCTGCATAATTAGTTGATATTTTTAAAGCGAGAGCCGTTTTTTTGCTCTCGCTTTATGGAATTAAAGAAAAAAGGAATTTATGGTTAAGAAGGCTATCGTAATCGGTGGTGGCGCATCTGGACTTATTGCAGCTTATTTTTCTGCAAAAAGTGGGGTTGAAACTATTCTGATTGAACAAAACGAGAAACTCGGTAAAAAACTTTATATAACTGGTAAGGGTAGGTGTAACGTTACTAACGACTGTACGGAAGAAGAATTTTTGGCAAACGTCGTTACTAATCCTAAGTTTTTGACGAGCGCGATTTACGCTTTCCCGCCTTCAAGACTTATGGATTTACTAGAAGATAACGGCTTAAATCTAAAAATTGAGCGTGGAAACCGTGTTTTTCCACTTAGCGATAAGTCAAGTGACGTTATAAAATGCTTTTCAAATATGTGCTTAGGTGCAGGTGTGAAGGTGCATTTAAACGAAAAAGTTTTAGATATTTTAACTGAAAATGAAAAAGTAGTTGGAGTAAAAACTAATCTTGAAACTTATTCTTGCGACAAAGTTATAGTCGCAACGGGTGGGGTGACTTATAAGCAAACAGGCTCGACAGGTGACGGCTATAAATTTGCTAAAAATTTAGGACACTCGATAGTAGAACCGATTGCAGGTCTTAGTGCGATAGAGCTTTACGACGATTTTTGTAAGAGCGTTATGGGCTTATCGCTTAAAAACGTCAGTTTGACGGCTAAAACGGGCGACAAAGTAATATCAAGTGAGTTTGGTGAAATGCTATTTACTCATTTTGGTATTTCCGGACCTATCGTACTGACTCTTTCAAGTCAAATTAATAAACTTTTGGCAAAAAATATTGATTTGTATCTCGATTTAAAGCCTGCGCTTAAAGAAAAACAGCTTGATGCAAGACTGCTTCGCGATTTTGGTGAATTGAAAAATAAATTGCTTAAAAATTCACTGCATTTATTACTTCCAAAAGCGTTAATTCCCGTAGTTATTGAAAAATCTGGTGTAAACGGCGATAAAAATACAAGCGTTTTAACAAAAGAAGAAAGACAAAAGCTTGTTTATACTATTAAAAATTTACGCCTTAAACCTAAAGGTTTATTCTCGCTAGATCAGGCAATAATTACTTGTGGTGGGGTGTCAACTCGCGAAATTAATCCTAAAACTATGGAAAGCAAAAAAATTAGTGGGTTACATTTCTCAGGCGAAGTTATTGACGTTGATGCTTTCACCGGTGGTTTTAACTTGCAAATTGCGTTTGCAACCGGCTATTTAGCTGGAAATATTGATTAAATAAAGGATGTTTACGTATGATTAATATTGCAATAGACGGACCGAGTGGTAGCGGGAAAAGCACTATCGCAAGATTTTTAGCACAAAAACTTAATATTTTATATCTCGACACAGGCGCAATGTATCGCGCTTGCGCTTTAAAAGCGTTAAAACTTGGTATTACTGAATATACTGATGAGTCGGTTAGTTCTTTTATAAACGATATTGACTTAAAAATTGAGTATGTTGACGGTGTGCAAAAAACAATTCTTGACGGTGAAGACGTTTCTTCAAAAATTAGAGAAAACGCCGTTTCAATGATGGCATCAAATATTTCTGCACTAAAACCTGTAAGACTTAAAATGGTTGATATGCAGCGTGAAGTTGCTAAAGGTCTTGACTGCATAATGGACGGTAGAGATATCGGAACTCACGTTTTGCCAAACGCATCACATAAATTTTACATCACTGCATCAAGCAAGGTCAGGGCAGAAAGAAGATATAAAGAGCTTATCGAGCGTGGACAAAACGTTGATTTTGATACGCTTTTAGCGGAAATTGAGCAACGCGATTATAACGATTCTAACAGGGAATTTGCACCGTTAAGACAAGCTGATGACGCTATTTATTTAGATACGTCAGATATGTCGATTGAAGAAGTTTTAAATTTTGTTTTAGAAAGGATTAAAGGGTAAATGGGTGTTTTTTATTCCGTTGTAAGGACCATTTTCGGTCCGTTATACAAACTTTTTTTACCAACTAAAAAACTTGGGTATAAGGAACAGCCTTTCGATGGCTCGACTGTGGTTATTTGCAATCACTTGTCAAATTTTGACTGCGCAACTTTAACTACTTCCTTTAAAAAACAGTCGTACTTTTTGGCTAAAAAAGAAGTATTTAAAAATAAGTTTGTTGGCGCAATACTTAGGGGGATGGGTGGAATTTCTATTGACCGCGATAAGCCTGAATTTAGTGAGATTAAAAATACGCTAAAATTGTTAAAAGAGCGTAAAAGACTTATAATATTTCCCGAAGGTACGAGAAATAAAGAGTGTGACGGAAATCTTCTGCCGTTAAAAGGTGGGGCAGGGATGTTTGCTTTTAAAGCAAAAGCCCGTATTATCCCCGTATATTTAAATAAGCCAAACAGATTTTTTAGAAGAAACTATATGTATATTGGAGAGCCGTTTGACTTAGCTGAGTTTTACGGCGAAAAGTTCACACAAGAGCTTTCAGATAAAATTAGCGCAAAAATGGCAGAGCAAATTATGCTTTGCAAGCAAAAATTAGAAGAATATTTCGAAAATAAGAAAAAGAAGAAAAAGAAATAATTTATAAAAATGGAAGTAATTATCGGTAAAAATAGCGGATTTTGTAAGGGTGTTTCAAGAGCAGTCGAAACTGCAAGAAAAATCTACGGCGAAAACGTTTATATTTTAGGTGAACTTATTCACAACGAACAAGTTGTAAGTGAGATTTTAGGGCTTGGTACAAAAGTTGTTGAAGACGTAGACAAAATTCCTGATGGTGCAACGGTTATTATCCGTTCTCACGGCGCGAAAAAGGATATTTTCGATAAACTTTTACAAAAAAATTGTAAGATTGTTGACTGCACTTGTCCGTTTGTAAAAAAAATTCACGAAATAGTTAAAAAGCATTATAACGAAGGTTATCAAATTTTAATTTTGGGCGAACCAAATCATCCGGAAGTTCAAGGAATAAGTGGTTGGTGTGATGATAAAGCCGTCGTTTTAAAGCAGTTTGACCCAAGTTTTGATTTTTCTCGCTTTGATAAATTGTGCATTGTGGCGCAAACAACCTATTCTGTTGAAAAATATAACGATTTTTTTAATAATTTTAATCAAAATCAAGTAAAAACTGTTGCAATTTTTAAAACCATTTGCTATACTACTTTTAGTCGTCAGTCTGAAGCTGAAGAATTGTCAAAAAAATGCGATGCAATCGTGGTAATTGGCGGTGCTAAAAGTAGTAATACTAAAAAGCTATTCGATATTTGCTCAGCAAATTGTAAAAACGTTTTTTTCGTCTCTAAAGCATCTGACTTAGACGTAAATAAATTAGTTAATTTTAATAAGGTAGGGATTGTCGCTGGTGCTTCGACACCACTCGAACAATCTATGGAGGTTCTCACAAACATGGCAGAAGTTACTGAAGTAAACACTGAAAAAAACATTATGGACGAAGCTGTAGCTCAGTTCGAAAACAAAGTATCATTTAAAAAGGGAGAAAAGATTAGTGCAACTATTTCTTCAGCAACTGATAGTGGTTTGTACCTATATATCGGCAGTAAAACCGATATCTTACTAGCTAAAGAAGATTTAGCTTGTGAAGAATATGATAAAGACAACTATAAGTCTATGGTTGGCGACGACATTGAAGTTTTAGTTTTAGAAGTTAAACCTAAACTTCACGTTTCTCAAAAGGCTATTGTTGAAAGACAAAAAGAAGAAAAAGAAATTCAAGAAATTATTGACGGTAAAATTTTCAACGTTACCGTTTCAAGTGTTAATAAAGGCGGTTTAGAAGCTAAACTTGGTTCTTACAGCGTATTTATTCCTTCATCTCAAATCAGAATCGGTTTCGTTAAGGAATTAGATAAGTACGTTGGCAAAACTTTAAGAGTTAAAGCTATTAAAGTTGAAACTCAAGAAAGAAGAAAGCAAATCGTTGCTTCTCAAAGAGTTATCTTAGAAGCTGAAAAGGCTGAAAGAGATGCTATCCGCGCAGAAAAAGAAGATAAGTTCTTCGCTTCAATCAACGTTGACGATATCGTAAAAGGTAAAGTCGTTAGATTTGCTTCTTTCGGTGCGTTCGTTGAAGTTGACGGTTTCGATTGCTTAGCTCACGTTTCAGACCTTTCTTGGACTGGCGTTAAAAATCCTGGCGAAGTTTTAGAAATCGGTAAAGAATACGAATTCGTAGTATTAAAGGCTGATAAGGAAACTAAGAAAGTTTCTATCGGTTATAAACAATTATTACCACGTCCTTGGGATACAGTTTGCGAAAAGTATGCTGTCGGTGATATCGTTAACGGTAAAATCGTTAGAATCGTTCCTTTCGGTGTTTTCGTAGAAGTTGAAAAAGGTGTTGACGGTTTAGTTCACATTTCTCAAATTTCTCACGAATGGCTTGAAAACCCAACTGAAGGTTTGCAAGTTGGTCAAGAAGTTGAAGCTAAAATCATCAATATCGACCTTGAAAAAGAAAAAATCACTCTTTCTATTAAGGCTACAAAGCCAGCTCCTGAAGCTCCAGCTAAAGCTCCTAAAGATAAGAAAGAAGACGGCGAAGAAAAACCAAAGAGAAAACCAAGACGTGAAAAAGCACAAGAAAACTCTGACGAAGTTAGAGAATGGAAAGATGCTGAATTTAGTGGTGCTTCTATCGCAGAATTAATTAATAAAAATAACTAATTTAAATTTTAAAGGCGTCCAAAATTGGACGCCTTTAAGTTTAATCAAACGAAAGTTTGATTAGTCACTAAGTTCGTAATAATATTCTGAACTTTGTGTTGGTGGAAGTCTGTTTCCCTTGTCAACCTGAATCGTGTCAAGAACTTGTCCTTGACTGTCTAAGACGTTGTATCTACCACTTTGTGGAGCAACGTCGCCAGGATTTAACTTTTTCATATTCCCTCCTAGTCTTAAAGAGTATAAACCTTTAAACTCTTTTGACTAAGATTATTTTTTGTAAAAAGTGCAAATTTATACTCGTTTTTTAAGATTTTTTTATTAAATTTCGCTTTCAAAAATTTTTGTAAAATAATTTTTATTTTTTGCTTAAAAATATTAAAAAAATGCTTGACAAATATTAATATTTATTATATTATATGTAGGCGTTCGATGGTTTTACGGGGTGTGGCTCAGTTTGGTAGAGCACGTGGTTTGGGACCATGGGGTCGGGAGTTCGAATCTCTTCACCCCGACCATTAAATTCGGGCCTTTAGCTCAGTAGGTTAGAGCGGTCGGCTCATAACCGATTGGTCCGCGGTTCGAGTCCGTGAAGGCCCACCAAAAATTATAGCGTAGGGTGAAAACAACGCACGACTCATAACCGATAACGCGGTTTAGAGTCCGTGAAGGCCCACCAATAAAAGTAACTTACTCGAGAAAAATTAATTAAATATGGCCTGGTAGTTCAGCTGGTTAGAACGCTAGCCTGTCACGCTAGAGGTCGAGGGTTCGAGTCCCTTCCAGGTC
>JAFQWV010000019.1 GCA_017407325.1 Clostridia bacterium
TCTCGCTTGGAATACGTTGAGTAGCAAGGTGTATGCCGCTGCTGCCCCTAACATTACCATTCCACTGAATAGCAATGCCTTTAAAAGCGATTCTTTGGCTACCCTTGCCCTGAATTTTTGAAGAGAATCGTTATTTGCCATTTATTCTCCTCCTTTATATTTTCCACGATAATATTTCGTGGAATAAGGCTTTTATCAGAAATCTGCGAAAAAATTTTGGAAAGCGTCATAATTATATATATGATAACGCTCGCGCGAAAATTAATTGAGTTTTTGGTCGATCTTCGACACAAAAACACCATATCCGCAAATCACCAGCGATAACATTATAATTTCATTTGTCAAATAAGTCAATCTTTAATTAAACAAAAGCACAAAAAATACATAAACAGTCATATATTTTACATAAACATTTTTTTACAATTGTCCAATTTTTACATATTTTTATCTGTTTTGTAAAAGCCTTCCATCAATTAACCGTCTTATTAGCTGATAAACGAATTTTTCTCCCATATCCTTAATTATCCATTTTATCTTCAACGTTTGTTCATTTTTGCAACCGTCCTTGCTTAGGTTCGTTTTTTACGGAAATATTAACAAATGCACATAGAAAGCATAAAAAAAGACCGACTTTTCGGTCTTTTTTGTTTATTTTCCTTTTACTCTTGCAATTTCAATATTATCGCTCTTTCTATCCTTTAATTCTTTTATTGGGTGTGGAGAAACTTCAAATCTAAGATCTGTCCCGTTTTTAGCGATATACTTATCAATTACCATATGGCTAGGCATATTTTTAGCATTTCCGACTACTTTCTTCTGATATTTAAAGAAATCCGCGCCGTCATCTAATTCGTTTACAGACTTATAGCCCTCTTTTATCGAAGTATTTCTTACCGTTCTTAAAACGTCGCGAACGTAGTCGATATTTTCGCCAAACTTCATAAGCTCAGGGAATTGACCGATAGGTATTACCTTACACCAAGGCTTTCCTTCATATTTTTCAAGCAGCGCGCATACGTGATGCAAATGCGCAACTTCTTCTTCAAAACAGCTTTCAAAAAGTCTTTTTACCATAGGGTCGCTTTCGTCTTCATATAACGAATAGTAAACGTAGCACTCGGTATATTCGTGCATTAATAAGCACTCAAGGTGCGTTAAATCCGGATCTTTTAAACTGCCGTAGCCGGATACGTGCTGTTCTTCAATCATAGCAATTTCACTGAACAATTTTCTACCTAAATCAGAGTGATAGTACGCACCCAAATTCATATAGAAATTCATTGTCTGTTGCTCTGCAGCAGTAATAATTCCAATCTGTAAGTTAGTCAATACGTCGTTTAACGCCGCTTTTTGAGCAAATCTAATGTCGTCGTTTGGATGTCTAGGTTCTGAAACGGTAGGTCTTCCCGGCATTACTTCTGTGTAATTTCCGATAACTTCTTCAAACTTTGTATTTTCTTCAAGATCAATAAGATTGCTAAAACGATATAAGTGATCAAAATCTTCTAAAAGTGCAAAATCAAGTTGCTCGCGAACGACTGCGTTCTTTTCGCGCTTTGCTAGCATTGCAGTCAAGTCTACAGCAACCTGTTCGTAAGTTAAGGTCGTTTCCAAAATAGTTTCATCGATCGGCTTTAATGACGCAAGCTTTTTGTGTTGTTGCTGTTCAATTCTTCTAATCATCGCAAGCTCTCGCCTTAAGTCGTTATTGTAAGTCATACGTTGCATATTGTGAGAATACCAATTTGCTTCAAATTCAGTTCCTGAGGCTAAAATAATTCTGACCTTCGTATACGGACTTACTTGATGCTTGTCGTACGCCTTAAGCGCAAGTGACGAGTTTGATGAAATGTAATTTTCTAACTTTTTTGGTTTTAATTCAAACGGATTCATTTATACCTCCTATCGTTTAATTTTATCCAAATTTTATAAAAAAGTGCTCTATAAGACGATTAACGACATTATGCTTTTAACTTTGTTATAAGTTCGTCACATAATTTTTCGGCAAAACGTGCCGATAATTTTTGACATCCTAAATTTAAAAGTGAAATACCCGTTTTTAAGTTTATATCACCCATTGCTTCTATTTTAATTTTCCCAGCACATAGATTAAAAAGCGTTTTTACGTTAATTAAATCGTCACTTTCTATTTTTACGACTACGGTATTTATTTTAGTTTGCACTAAAAGTTTTACCAGTGCAGTAAGCGCGCTTTGAGAAAAATCGTTAGCATTAACTATTGCTTTAAGTTGTTTTTTTCCAACTGCTCTTTTTATTTTTACAAGTTCTCTTTCAGTATTTTTAATTCTGTAATAATTAAGCATTACAGGAATAATCGGTGTCAAAACAGAACTAATTTCAGTTTTTGCACAAAGCTTTGCTGACAAAACTTTAACGCGCGTAAAATCCTCACCATGTGGGTATGCAATTAATGCGTTTAACCCAATTTTTTTGTCTTTAGCAAGCTTTGATGCGTTCGAAAGCCTTGTTGGCATTACCGTAATTGATGAAAATCCGTTTTTTCGCGCGGCTAATATTTTTTCTTTTAAACCTATCTCGCTAAAATTGTCTTCAAGTAGATAGTCAATCTTTGATTTGAGTTTTTCAACTTTAAAATCAATAAATTCGCTTTCAAGCTCTAGTAAAGATTTTCCAAATATTTCAGCAGATTTTTGAAATTTAGAAATTTCTTGTTTTTCTTGTTCAATCGTTTGGTTCTCGTTTATCGGTTTTTCAATCTTAGGTAATTGAGTCAACAATTTAATATCTTCCATAACGCCACCTCGCTTTAAGTTTATCCATTACTTAAGTTTTTAATCGCAAAATTTTGGTTTTTACAAAATAAACTGTTTTGTCTTTTTTTTCGACAATTTTTTTTAACTTATATAAGTTACAATTTATTTAAGGTGTAATTATGATATTTTTTATTGGTTTATTAGTAACAGCAAGTTTATTTTCTGTATGTTTAATAATTTGTTATATTGTACTTAATACGAAAAAGAGCAAAAAAATAACGTCGCCCAAAAATGACGACGCTAAAATTTTTTACATAACAAATTTTCAAAAGCCTAAGAAAAAGCCTAAAAAATTAGAACCCGATATCGCAATTAGAGGTGCTATAATCAGTCCAAAAGAGTTTCATCACCTTTACACTGATACGGACACTGAAAACTTTAAAAATTAGAAAAGTATATATTAATCGACTTATATAAAGCCTTTTTAATTAATCTTCGTACTTTTCACCATCACCCCAAAGTCTTTCAAGGTGATAAAAATAACGTTGCTCATCATTAAAAATATGAACTAAAACGTCAACGGCATCAATAACAGCCCATCTACCTTCTTGGGCACCTTCGATGCTTTTTACTTCACCACCCATCTTTTCGATGTATTCTTCAACAAGTTCACAAAGTGCTTTAACTTGAGTTTGAGAACGCGCGCTAGCTATAACGAAATAGTCAGCTACGATAGTTTTATCGGCTACGTAAATCTTCGTTATATCTTGCGCCTTTTTTTCTGATAAAAATTTACAAATTGAAAGTGCTAATTCATTTGGTTGCATATATTTTTTCTCCTATTAGTTATAGTATTTTTGACATTCTATTGTAAGTGGATAAATTTCTTCGCTTGTGTTTCCTAAAAACTCGACGAGTTTTGTCACAGCAAAGGAAAAACCTTCGTGGAAATTTTTAAACACATTCTGTCTGATTTCGTCAACGTGAGGATAATTTCTGTCTTCTTCTATCAAGTCTGCTATAAAAACGACTTTTTCTAAATCGCTCATATGCGCCCGACCTGTCGTATGAAATCTTATTGCATTTAAAATATCTTCGTCTTTTATGTTTAGAATTTCTTCTGCAACGTATGCGCCTAAAAATTGATGCATAACTTTATCAGTAATTTCTTTTGGAATGAACGACGGTATTTTAAAGTTTGGAAAATCTTTCGTGCTTTTGTATTTAGCTGCGTCGTGAAGTAGGCTTGCAAGCTCTGCTTTTTTTATATCAACTCCTATCATCTTTGCAAGCTTTATGGCACAAACAATTACGTTTGCTGTATGTCGAAGCCGTTTTTGTGGCAATTCGTTTTTTACGTGAATATAATAGTTATTCGACTTATATAAAGCCTTTTTCTCAATATATTCTAAAATTTGACTTGGCAAAAACTCTGTTGTATCAATAGAAAGCTTAATATAAGTCTTAATTTTCGTGCTTGATAAATTTGTTCCGTTGTATGACGAAAATAATATTTTTTTAGAAAAGTGATCGTAGTAATTTTCGATTGCTTTTTTCTGATCTTCACCGGCTCTTGAAGTTACGATTAAACTTGCGCTATGCAAAATCTTATCGGGATTTTTCCAAGTAGGAAAATCAAGTAGCATATCTGTGCCAACTAAAAAATAAAATTCGCTATCCTTATACACGTTTTTAAAATGCTCGATTGTCAAATAGGTGTAGCTCGTACCTTTTGATACTTTTTCAAAATCGCTTATCTCAACTTTGTCACAATCTTTAAACGCAAGTTTAAGCATATTATACCTATCGTCAAAGTCAGAAAGCGTCTGCCCAATTTTATGCGGTGGAATAAACGCAGGGCAAATTATAAGCTTATCAAGCGAAAATTCGTTTATTATATTTTCAGCAAGCTTTATATGTTCGTTATGAACAGGATCAAACGACCCACCAAATATACCTATCTTCATAAATTAACGTAGTACTATTTATTTCTTCTTGTTTTTTCGCGCTCTAAGTCTTGTAATATCTCATCTAACATTTTTGAAAATTCTTCTTCAAATTCTTCTTCAGTCAAATTTTCAAATCTTTCATTAAACTCTTTTCTTACTTCTTCAACTTCGTCAAGCCCGTCTTGATATTCTTTAGCAAGTTTTTTTAATTCTTCTTCAGTCATAAAAAGATGCTCCCAAGAAAAATTACTTTTTTATTATTTTAACATAAAAAAAGTAATATTTCAAGAATAAATAATGACATTTTTGTCAATATTTCTAATATGAAAAAAGTATCATTAATTTTAGACGGCATAATTGCGTTTTCAGGGTGCTTATTGCTTAGTTTTTGTATATTCAGAATTATTAATACACCTAAAATAATAGCAATAATTTCATCGCTTATTTTTTCTGTTTGTATCCTATTAGCGTTCATTTTAAAAAAGCGAGAAAAAAGTATTTTTATAAGTAATACTATATGGCAAAATAAACGGATGCTTGCTTTGAAATTTAAACTTTCACTTATGAAAAACGATGAGATAATCGACTTATTCAAAGGTTTAATTAAAAACTGTGCAAATAAAGACTTTTATTTAGAAAGTGAAAAATATATCTATTTATTCTGTTTTTTACCCGACGAATTATCCACAGGCGATGCGCTTTCTTTGATTAAAAAAGTCGATTATTCTTCTAAACAAATCGTGCTTTTTTCGAACGCTTTTTCTAAAAATTTGATTGATATATCAAACGCGTTAAAGATATCTTTAATAAGCACAGAAAAAATTTATTCTAACCTTAAAGAAGTTTATCCTGAATTTTTAGACAATCTTGAAATTCTCGATACGAAAAAATTTAAACTTAGTGGTCTTTTTCAAAAGAAAAATGGTATTCGGTTTATCCTTTACGGCTCGATTTTAGAACTGCTTAGCCTTATTACGTTTTTCCCTATTTACTACGTTTTATGTGGTGCTGTGTTTATTATTTATGGACTTATTACTTTATTTTTTGGAAATACCGTAAAACAACCTTCTATCGACCTTGACGATATATTAAATGAAAAGCCGAAAAGCATTTCATAATGCTTTTCGGCTAAATTATTTTGTTAATTATTTAACAGGGTTTGCTTTGCAAGGACCAGCGTATTTTTCGCAGTCACTCTTTGCGGTGTTAGCATCTGTTACGTAGCTTTGAGTGTAGTTGAAGGTCGTATCGTATTTACAACTGTTCGAAACTGATGCCGTTCTTGAAGATACGGTTGTTGCACCCTTTATACCTACGTCGTTATAAGATTTTACTTTACCGCTGTTTTTCAATTCTACAGTTTTAGAACAACTTGCAAAATAGTTACATTCAGAGAATACAAAGCCTGTTCCGCGAATACTCATACAAGTTCCTACTTTATTATAGTAGTTGTTGTAGTAGTGCATATTTGCGTTTCTACCTAGCGGTACGCGTGACGATACGCCGTTATAGTAGTTGTGGTGAGCAGTTATATTCCATTGAATATCGCTATCACTTCCGCCGATAAGACCTGTTTTATGACAAGCGTTATAAACGTTATAAGAATAAGTTGCGCTGTTTACACGCTTAATATCCGTTGCGCCGTCGCCTTTGCCCTTATCTTGTTCGCTTGTTTCGTCGAAAGCGTTCTTACCTGCGTTAAAGCAGTTATTGTGTATCCAGTAGTTTTTATACTTGCTTTCGCTACCAGATGAACCTTCAAATGCGCAAGCATCTTCAGGGTAGTTAGTGAAAGTAAGGTTTCTAACTTCAACAGAGTTTGAATTCTTAAAAGTCATACCCCATTGATAAATTTCAGCATCTTCACCTACACCTTCTAAAGTTAAATACTTAATAGAAGATAAGTTAAACATATTATAATAAGAATTGTCGCCGTTACCACTCTTGTCGGTTAAACCTGATAACTGAGTTTCAGAACCAGTCCATTTACCACTGCTATTCTTAGTTTGGGTTGCAATTCTACCGATAATTCTAACAACTACAGGCTTAGAACCCGTTGCAGATGCTAAAATATTTCCAAGACCAGTCTTTCCGTTTCCAGAAACAGAATTTTTATTGCTATCGTTAACGTAAACGACTACTGCACCTGATTTTAAAGTACCGTCGTCTTTATACGCACCGACACCTTCAGTGTATTGATAGTGAGCGTAACCAGAACGGTCGTAAGGTGTAACCTTAACACTCTTAACTTCAATATCTTTGTTTTGACCACCTACGTGAACTCTTAAGTCGTAAGTTCCAGCCTTTAAGCCCAATATATCAACTCTAGCTTTTCCAGAAGCCGTTTCACGAATAAGCTCTTTATCTACTTCGGTATAATTAGAGTCAGAAGAAAGTTTATAGTATGCTTTTGCACTTGCAACGCTCGTTTCATTCCACGTAACGTAAGCTGCTTCGCTTAAACCACCGTAAGATAGAGGCTTAATATCAGAACTTACTTCACCTGAAGGTTGTTCTGAAGCACCGCCACCGTTTCCTCCGCCAGTTGACGTTTGAGTGTTGTTTCCGCCACCGCTTGAAGTTTGGGTATTGTTACCGCCACCGTTTGACGTTTGGGTGTTGTTTCCCGTAGAATTTTGAGTATTATTTCCACCACCGTTTGACGTTTGGGTATTGTTACCACCACCGCTTGACGTTGTTGGTGTATTTGTATTAGATTTGTTTCCAACACCGGAAATCGTAGGTAAATCAGATTTGTAAATCCCGCCCTCGTTTACGTGTACTCCGTTACCGAGATTAATAGTACATCCCGCGAAAGACAACATCAACAAGGCACAAGTTACGATTAATAGTAATTTTTTCATCTCACACTCCCCCATTTTGAGTATAACTAATTTTACTACTTACAAAATAAATTGTCAACGATATAAAAAAAACAGGTCCAAAAAATCAAGATAAAGAACTGTTTAATGTATACCCATAACTTTTGTATTAAAAAAATTAAATTTAGATTGACAAAACTTAAAATGTATTTTATCATTATAAAAAAAGAAAAGGAATTATTATTTTGCAAAAAATTCATCTTAAAAACGGCGAAAGCTTGCAAAAAGCAATAGATAACGCGCCTGAAAATTCAACGATTATATTAGAAGCGCGAAAGTACCGTGAAAAAATTAAAGTGTCCGTTAACGGCTTGACCATTGAAGGCGTAAACGGTTCTAAAATAGTTTACGGTGATTACGCTAATAACGTCCACGCTGACGGACTTGAATACAATACTTTTAGAACGTATACTTTAATAATTACAGCAAGTAACGTTACCTTAAAAAATTTAGAAATTGAAAATGATGCGTATTCTCCTAAAACAAAAGGTCAAGCTGTTGCGCTTTCTGTTTACGGCGATAACTTCGTCGGTGAAAATCTTGTATTAAAGTCTATGCAAGACACCCTATTTTTAGGTCCACTTCCAGACGATTTAATTCACCGCTACGACGGTTTTTTAAAAGATGACGAAAGATACGTTGAAGGCGACCTTTTATCCGTTTTTAAAAACTGCAAAATCTACGGAAGCGTTGACTATATATTTGGATGTGGAAAAGCCTATTTTTACGCGTGCGATTTTATAAATATTGACGATAACCGTCCTATAGCCTACGTTACAGCGCCTGCACACTCTCTAAAACAAAAAGACGGCTTTACTTTTTATAAATGTAATTTTCTATCTGATAAAGATTGCTTGGCAGAAGTTTTTCTTGCTAGGCCTTGGCGGGACTACGGTAAATGTGTGTTTATTGATTGTGAAATTTCCGAACGAATTTCACCTTTTGGTTTTGACCGCTGGAACGACACGCACAGAAATTTAACAGCAAGATTTTTATATAGTGGCGTAGATATTAAAAATCCAGTCGACTGGTCTAAAGAATTATCTGAGCGAGATAAAACACAATCTATTTCAAAGATTATGAGTTTGCTAGAAGATTTTAATTTAAAGTAAAAAACGGCTTCTAAAAGCCGTTTTTGTTTTATTAAATTATCGCAAGTGCCTTAACTATTGCAATTATAAGCGTAAGCGAGAATACCGAGCCTATTGTCGTCGACACGACGAGCGAGCCAGCAAGTTCGCCGTCAGCACCCATTTCTTGAGCCATAATCGCGCTAGACACCGCTATCGGCGAGCCGAACGCTGCAATGAACGCAACGACTGACGCCCCCCTGAAACCAAACGCAAGACAAGCAACCGTAAGCACAAAGGCAGGAACGACGATTAACCTTGTAAAGGTTGCGATAATGATTGACTTTTTAGAATTTTTAAACGAGCTAAACTCGAACTGACCGCCTAGAACGATAAGAGAAAGCGGAGTGGTTACGTTTCCGATATAAGTTAAACTCTTATACAAGAAATCGACTTCGGAAATTCTGAACGATACGTTCGTTTTTACGAAAATAAATCTTATAAGTAGCGCGACGATTCCTAAAAGTACGCCGTGAATAAGTGGGTTTTTGCAAATATCAAGACATACTTTCTTAAACTGCGGTTTTTCGCCGTTGCCACGGAAAATGCTTAGCGCAATTACCGCTAAAATATTGAATGCAGGAACGACTACAGCAGATAAAATTGACGCCACACTCGTTCCTTCCTCGCCAAAGATAAGACCTGCTAGCGGAATACCTAAAATTGCGTAGTTAGAACGGAAAACGCCCTGCCAAACAGCACCCCTTTCGCGACCGTCTTTAAAGAAGATTAAAGCGACGATAAGACCTAAGAAAAATACTGCAATAACCGCGCCGAGCGCGAATAACGGCGTTTTTAAGTCGATATTAGCAATACTTTCTATCTTATAAATATTAAGAAAAAGAGTAACAGGTAAGAACAGTTTAAAAACAAGCTTGTTTGCTTGTTTAAAAAAGTCGCCACTGACGATTTTAGTGCATTTTAATAAGTATCCAAGCGCTATGAGTATAACGAGCGGTAAAACCGCGTTTAGCGCAAATAAAAAAGTATCCATATCTTCACCTACTTAACTAATTTTAGCACAACGCAAGGAAAATTACAATAAATGAATAAATAAATCGAGTAAATTTTTACAAAAATTTATAAACTTGAATAAATGGCTTTAAAATTTATTGACAAATTGCGTTTTTTTGGAGTAAAATTTATTCATTAAAAACTTTAATGGAGAATTCGTTATGGATTACATTGAACAGATTATTTTAGACACAGAAAAAAGAAACCCTAATCAACCAGAGTTTATGCAAACTGTAAGAGAAGTTTTAAACTCACTTCGCCCTGCAGTTGAGAAAAACGAAGAACTTTACAGAGCAAACGGTATTTTGGAAAGACTCGTTGAGCCTGAAAGAATTATCTGCTTTAGAGTTGCTTGGCGCGACGATAAGGGTGCAACTCACGTAAACAAGGGTTACAGAGTACAATTCAACAGCGCAATCGGACCTTACAAGGGCGGTTTAAGATTCCACCCATCAGTAAACCTTTCAATCATGAAATTCCTTGCGTTCGAACAAACCTTTAAAAACAGTTTAACTTCACTCCCTATGGGCGGTGGTAAAGGTGGCGCAGACTTCGATCCACGCGGAAAGAGTGACAACGAAATTATGAGCTTCTGTCAAGCGTTTATGACTGAACTTTATCGTCATATCGGACCTAACCTTGACGTTCCTGCTGGTGACATCGGCGTTGGCGCAAGAGAAGTTGGTTATATGTTCGGTCAATACAAGAGAATTAAAAACGCTTACGAAAACGGCGTATTAACCGGTAAAGGTCTTTCTTTCGGCGGTAGTTTAATTCGTCCAGAAGCAACCGGCTTTGGCTCTATCTACTTCTTAAACGAAGTATTAAAGCACGAAAACGACAAAATCGAAGGCAAAGTATTTGCTCTTTCTGGTTTTGGTAACGTTGCTTGGGGTGCTTCTAAAAAGATTATCGAACTTGGCGGTAAGGTTATCACTCTATCTGGTCAAGACGGTTATATGTACTTCGAAAACGGTATGACTGCTGAAATGGTTGACGATATGCTCGAAAGCCGTAAAAACAGAGAAAGCAAGGCTGACTTTGCAAAGCGCCACGGAGCAATCTGGTACGAAGGTCAAAAGCCTTGGGGAATCGTTAAGGCTGACGTTTATATGCCTTGTGCTACTCAAAACGAAATCAATCTTGACGATGCTAAAAAGTTTATCGCTCTCGGCGTTAAATACGTAAACGAAGCGGCTAACATGCCAACCACTAACGAAGCAGTTGACTTCTTAATGGAAAACGGTATTATCGTATGCCCTGCTAAAGCTTCTAACGCCGGCGGTGTTGCTGTAAGCGGTCTTGAAATGACTCAAAACAGCGAAAGACTTGCTTGGACTCGCGAAGAAGTTGACGCTAAACTCGGTTGGATTATGAAAAATATCCACGACCAAATCGTTGACGCATGCAAGGCTTACGGTATCGAATATAACCTTGTTAAGGGCGCTAACCTTGCAGGCTTTAAGAAAGTTTGCGAAGCAATGATCGCTCAAGGTATTTACTAAGATTAAAAAATAAAATTTACAAGTCGCAAACTTTCGTTTGCGACTTGATTTTTTGCTCTAAATGTTCTATAATTGATTTAAGATTTATTAAGGAGTTATTTATGCAAAAGACTTATACTGTAAACTTAGACGGATATAAAGAAGAATTACCCGTAATGAAATTACCTAGCGGTGTTGGTATCGCGTTTTTCAACTTGCACGGAAACGTCAAAATGACCGAGCACTGCGGAAAAGCACTTTCTAAATATCTAGCCGACTGCGACGTATTAATTACCGCAGAATCAAAAGGCTTGCAACTTTGCCACGTTACGGCAAGAGAACTTGGTCACGACTACTACGCAGTAGTCAGAAAAAGCAAAAAGCTTTATATGCAAGACGGCGTTGAAGTTCAGATTGAATCGTCTATAACGACGGGAAAACCACAGAGTTATTATCTTTCAAAACACGACGTTGACCTTATTAAAGGCAAAAAGGTCGGAATCGTTGACGACGTCGTATCGAGTGGAGCAAGCTTAAAAGGACTTGTCGCTATAGTTGAAAAGGCTGGTGGAATCGTTTACAAAAAAGCGTTCTGCTTAGCAGAAGATACCGCTAAAGATTTAAAAGATATTTATTATCTTGACACTCTCCCACTATTCTTTGATTAAAAAACATCAAAAAAACCGTGCTATAGCACGGTTTTTTTATTTTTCTTCATTATTTGGCGTAGGATTGTTTTTTAAATATTCTTCAATCGCCTGCTTTTTAAGTTCTTCAATTTTTTCGTTGTCGGCACTTTCTTCCTGCGCGGTTTTTAGCGAAACACTCGCTTTAGCCATAGAGATAATATAAGAAATCAAAAGCGCTAAAGATGGTAAGATTATTAAAACTAAAAATCCCCAGAAACTTGATAAAACTTTATATAAAAAAGTAAGAATAGTAAACTTAAAGCAATATTTTGCTACGACACGAGAATATTCAATTTCGCCATCGTCGCTTGCATTTGCATCACCCTGAGTTATAAGATAGCAATCTTCTTGGTTATTTTCGATAACTCTGTGAGTAACGGTTACGGGAATACCCTTAATTTCCGATTTAAAAACAACAATCTCGCCAACTTCAATATCTTTAACGTCGTCAAAATCAACGTTTTTAACTAGAATTATCGCACCTTTAGGGATATTAGGCTCCATACTCTCCGTTTTGACGTTCAGTATAGAATAACCGAAAAACGACGGGGTTTTGCCACGCGCGACGGACACACCGACAAAAACTAAAAGCACGCAAAGAATAACGAATACTATAATAAATATTCCGTCAACAATTTTACGCGCTTTTGATTTTTGTTTTTTTACATTACTCATAAGTTTACGTTAAAGATTTTTGGGATTTCTTTAATCATTTCGTCAATTTGCTCGTCAACAAACTTAATCATTTCTGATTTTAATTTAGCGCGCAAGGTATTACAGTGAATAATTTCACGAGCAATTTTAGCGCGATTAGCATGCATTTGTTCGTTTCGAGTTTCCATAATTGCCATATTGACAGCTTCTTCGTCAAGGCGATTCATTTCAAGTTCGAGTTCTTTTAAAACTTTATCTTGTTTTTTCTTGTCAAGTGCTTCTTGTCTTTCACGCTTTTTGCGTTCAAGTTCAATCTTCTTTAATTCATTTTCTTGGCGAAGTTTTTCGCGTTCTTTTTGCTTTTCAAGTTTAGCAAGTTGTTCGCGTTCTCTCTTTCTAAGTTTTAAAATACGCTCTTTTTGTTCGTTTTCCTTACGGCGTTGAGCGGCAAGTCTACGCTCGTAAAGTTTAGTTTCAACGTTAGTATCGTTAATTTTAATCTGTTCTAAACAGCGATCGATTGCGCCGAGAATTTCAGCGCGATGAACTTCTTTTAGCAAACTATCGTACATAGAAGGAACTGCGATAGTTTTGACTTCTTCGACAGGGATATCACTTTTTGGGAAGTCGTCGATATTGATAATATCTTCAGCACGAACGCGAGCGCGAGTGCTTTTAACTTTAAAGTCTTCGTTTGCAAGGTTTTGCATGAAAACAGAGTTAAAGAATACCATCAAGCGATATTGGTTTTTGAGTTCGTCGTCCATTTCTTCGCTTTCGGTGACGGCGCGAATTTCATAACCTTCGTCGTCGTAACCTTGCAAGAATTCCCATAGCGCGAGTGCTTTTTTGAAGTTTTGGTTTTTCAAAATTGCATTCGTTCTTTGAATAGGAGGTCTAACAGGTTCGCTGTGAATCATTTCTTTCGCAAACGGCGTTACCATAAAGCCTGAAACGATATTATGAATTTTAGCAAGTCTTTCGATCGGGCCGAGTTCTTCCGAATTCATTTTCATTGCTTCTTCGAAAGGCATTTTAACAATACTGTCAAGGCGCATAGTAACTTGCGCAACACCTACTTTAAGTCGTTTGTCAACGACGATTTCGATTTGCTCGTTCTTTTTAGCAGCGTCTTTTACAGCGTCATAACGCTTTTTAACGAATGCTTGCAAACGGCGTAAAAGTGTGTAAATAAAGCGATTTTCGTATACTTCGTAGCTTTCTTCTTTAGTTGAGTTTAAAAGTTTGCTTGGTAAAACCATATCCCCGTCGATACCGTGGATATAGTTAGTGTGCTGAGCGAGATATTTAACAGCTTCTTCGTTTACAGAACGCGCACGTGAAGTGTCAATCAGGTCTTCTTCGACGACGATAAAACGGCGTGGATTACGAACGATAACGTCAAGACTGATAAGAGCGTCTTCGATAACGTCAATCCAAGTAGTGTCTAGAACTTTACGCGAGAATTTTCTGAAAATTCGCCACTCGCTTAAAGTGTCGTCAGAGCCGACACACGCCCTATATAAATCGTCGTTTTTGAACATATCAATAACTTGATTGATACGCTTTGAATATTCATTAGCCATAAAAAACAACCTTTAAACAGTTTTTATTAGTGTTAGTCGAGCGGAGAAACCGCTCGACTAAATAAAATGTATAACAGTTAAAATTAGAACAACTTTTTAAGTCTTAAGAGATATTCCTTACTTTCGGTCATATTCTCTTCGCCAAAGTGAGTGTTAAGATATTCGATATAACCGTCAACTTCGTCACGGATGTAGTTAAGGTTGAGCGATTCGAACTTACGTAAAATCTTGTTACATAATACGTAGTCAAGACCGTCGATTTCAGTACCACCACAAGCAACGTAAACAGGAACGAATTCATTAAGTTGTTTAACGATACGGTTACCAAACGCCAAACGGAAGTGTTCGATAACGTAGTCGTCCATCTTGTTGAACTTGTCGATATTTTCTTGAGAAACCTTGTATTTTTCTTGAGCTTCCTTGAACATTTCTTCAAGGTGCTTGTAAGAAAGTCTGTAAGATTTAGCCTTTTCTTCGTCAGCTTCGAACGGAATACCTTTCGAGTTAATATTGATAGGAATAGCACGGTCGTAAACCTTATCTGATACGGAGAACGTACTATCGTCGTTGTTGATTGTTGCTATATACCACATATTATCAGGAAGTTTCATTCTGCCCTTCTTAATAAAGTGTGGGTCTGTATCCCAACCGCTACTTGTCAAGTCAACGCACCAGTTGTCGCGTGACGGTAATTCGTAGATAGATAAAAGTTCTGCAAAGTAATATTCGATACGGGAGATGTTCGCTTCGTCAATAACCGTTAAGTAAACGTTATCGTTCCAAAGCGCTTCGTACATAGCACGCAAGATTTCCGTTTCGTTATAACGCTTAGTAAATTCGTTGAAGTAACCGAAAATTTCTGTTCTATCACGCCAAGACGGTTGAACCGGAGCAATAGTTGCAGGGTTATTCAAGAACAAACCGAGAGCATATGGAAGCGACGTTTTACCTGTACCGGAAATACCTTGTAAAATAATTAAACGAGTAGTTGCGAGCGCAGAAACGAACAAACGAATAACTCTTGGTTCGTAGAAAAGTCTGCGTTCTTTACAAGCCCAGTGACGAATATTATCACAGATTTCTTCTAGCGAAACGTCATTATTGAATTCGTATTGAGGTGGTTCTTCGCCTTGGAAAAGCTCGTCAATTTCAATAAGCTTGTAATAACGGTTACCCGTAGGATTGCTAAGTGAAGAAGTTTGTGGAGCAGCGCTAACAACGATATTGCTAGGAACAGCTGCAGCAACGGCTACACCACCACCGGCAGCAACCATACCACCTGACATACCAGCGGCAACACCTTGCGGAGCGCCGATAACGGATTCGTCATATTCGCTTTCAGCCATTTCCTGAGCAGCGCGTTGACCAATCGTTCCGCCCATACGAGATTGAAGGTCTAAAAGTCTTTCTCTTGAACGGTGAACGCGGGTAAGTTCTGCATTAAGTCTTGCAATTTCATCTAAAAGGTCGTCGTTAAGCGGTTTTTTAGAGAAATATCTGCGAACGAGTCTTGAAATAAGTCGATACAAAACAAAGAAGAAACCAACTATTAAGGCAAGTAGAACAATTATGCCTAATACTGCAACAATCCAGTCGCCTACGCCAAAACTTTGTTTATACGAATTTAAAATTTCTATATACTTAGTAATGTCAATAATTCTGAACAACCCACCGAAAATACCACCTACTTCGTTTTGAGTTGAAAAGAAAATATTAAGTATACCTTTGACGAATTCAAGAAGTAATTCGCCTAAAAATTGAAAAGCTACCATTAAAGTTTCCTCTTATATTTTATTTGTAAGTACGCCATTAGCGCGATTAATTAACTTTTTTAATTTTTCTTATCGTCTTTTAATTTAAAATCTTTTAAAATTGACGTTACAAGTTTTTTAGGTGTGTAAACACCGTTACCTTCAACGATGTCAGCTCCGTTATTTAAGAAATAATTTTTCAAAACTTCGTCTTTTATGTTTCTGACAACAAGCTTTATGCCTTGCGCTTTAAGATAATCGCGCATGAACTTAAGAACTTGAGTATAAGTTTCGTCACCCTTGTCAATAAAACGAGCATCAAGTCTAACGTAGTCAGGATGATAACCGATAAGCTGACTTAGGTTTTGGAATTCTACGTTATCGAACAAAATTTTAAAGTGATAATCTTTAGATAATTTCTTTAACGCGTCTTTTGCTTTCGGACCTTGCTTTACAAGCGTTACCGAGTCAAACGATAAAATAACGTTCTCGCCAAAAAGTGAAATATAATCAAATAGTGCTTGAGTGTCGCGAACAGTTGCGAACCACTTAGCAGAAATTTGAATTAAGAATTTAACTTTTTGATACTTTAAGCAATCGTCTGCCACGCGCTCGAACATCATTTTGTTAAGCTGGAAAATGCGCTTTGACTGTTCTGCAATAGGAAAATACATCATTTGAGTAATTTTACCGTTAAACTTGTCGTTTAAAACTTGCTGAACGTCAATATATTCGATAAAGTTCGTTTTTGTTTTACCTACAACGTAATAATATTCAACAGGACGGCTTATTCCAAGTTGAACACGCGCTTTATCCTGCTTAATTTCTCTTTCGCTCTTTTTCGGTTCTACTTTTTTAGAAGCCGATTTCTTTGCAGTCGATTTAGCCGTTGACTTTTTCGCCGTCGATTTTGCAGTAGCAGTTTTTTTAGTTGTCGCTGTTTTAGTTTTCTTTTCGTTTTCCATATATTATCAGATTTGCCTTCCCCTCGAGGGGAAGGTGTCACATTAGTGACGGATGAGGTGTAAAATCATAAATTTATTCCTAACTTAGTTAATATATCTTGACAAACACCTTCAAAATTTTTATTTATTTCGTAATTAAATTAATCTTTGCCAATATGTCATTGCGAGCATCGAAAAACGATGCGTGGCAATCTCAAAAGAACTGACTATGCTTTAATAAACTTAATAACTGTTGTACTAATTAAAATCCAAACTCAAATCTTTCCAAGCGGGATTATTTTCATTAATTAATTGATTTTTCTTTGCTCTTTTCCAACTCTTTATTTGTTTTTCTCTTGCTATTGCTGAATAACTATCGGTTGTAATTTCGTAATAAACAAGAACATCTACGTTATATCTGCTTGTAAACCCTTCAATTAATTTATGTTTATGTTCATACAGCCTTCTTTCAAGGTTATTTGTAACACCAACGTATAGAGTAGTACAATTTTTATTAGTTAAAATATATACGTAATACTGCATTTGTTCTTTATATTTTTTGTTTTTTAATAAATTCCGCTAATTCTTTAGAGATTGCCACGCGTTACTGTGTAACGCTCGCAATGACAAATAAGAATATCAAGTAACGCTCGCAATGACAAATAAGAATATCAAGTAACGCTCGCAATGACAAATAAGAATATCAAGTAACGCTCGCAATGACAAATAAGAATATCAAATAACGCTCGCAATGACACCACCTTTTGTCATTTGAGTGAAACGAAGAATCTCTAAAGTACGCTCTTAGTTGTTTAACCTTAATGCAAAAAATTGTTTTTGCAATTTATGAAAACCGAAAGGTTTTCAATTCATTATCTTTACTCCACTTCAGCAAACGTTACGTTAAACGTAATATATCCACCGAGTATGTCGTTGGTGTGCTCTGGATCGCTTCCTTCGTACCATACGCAAACGCAGTAACCTACTACTTCTTGTGGAGCTAACTCAAAAACGATAGAGTCAGTTTCGTTAGTATCGTAGAACCAGTTGTTATTTTCAGATAGTTGTAACGACGTGCAGAGCCAATCTTTAGTTTCGTCTTTTGGATCAGAAACGTAAGTTGACGAACCGCGATATTTTGTAGCCGCCTTTTCTTGCGTGCCGTCACTAGCAGGCTGAGCGTACATAGTTTTATTTTTTTCGCCTTCTGTGTCAGAAATTACTAAAAATCTAACGGCAGAAAGCGCGTTTTTGCTGTTTTCTAAAATGTTGATACGCATGCGGTATTTTATTGGATCGGAACCAAGATCCGCAACGTTTTTAAGGTAAAATTTACTTGCAATATATTCATCAGTTCCGCTAGCTGCCGCTTTTCCTTCTTGGTTATTCGGCTGAATTTCCATAGGAATTTCACCGCTTGCAACTTTGTCGATATAGTCGGCAATTCCTTCGGTGTAACCGGTACCTTCGTTATGTTCAGCGTTTTGAACGCCTAAACCTTTCAATACTGAAAAACCGCTATCGGAAAATTCGGGGTCAAAACTTAAAGATAGAACGCCGTCGCGTTTACCTGATACGACAATTCTATAACTGTTTACGTCTGCCGACGAATAAATCGCACCCCACAAAAGCAAAAGCAAAACAATCGCCAAAATAATGGTAATAACAATTTTAAACTTACCATGGCGTTCGATTTGCTTTTTCGCATCGAGCTTATTTAATTGTGATTGATCAAATTCTGCCATTTTTACCTTTTTGTAGCCATAAAGGCTACTTGATATGCTATCAAGGATGATTTGAAAACTTTTCAAGTTTTCATGATTTGAACGGCTTGCCGTTCATGAAATGCAACTTGCCTTCCCCTCGAGGGGAAGGTGTCACATTAGTGACGGATGAGGTGTAAATCATAAATTTATTCTTAACTTAGTTAATATATCTTGACAAACACCTTCAAAATTTTTATTTATTTCGTAATTTGAATATCTTAAAACTGTTATACCTTTACTATTTAAGTAACAGTCTCTAATTCTATCTTCTTTTTCGTTTTCTTCTTGATAATGTTGTGAACCGTCTAGTTCTATAACAGTTTTAGGTTTTGCACAATAAAAATCAACTATATAATTTCCAATTGTTTTTTGACGATAGAAATTTATCGGTAATCTTTTTAAAAAATCATACCACAACTTTCTTTCTTCTTTCGTCATGCTTTTTCTTAGGCTTTGAGAGAGTGTAATAAGGTCTTTATTGTATAAGTCGTTCATTTTACACCTCATCCACCGCAAGCGGTCCCCCTTCCCCTCAAGGTGAAGGCTAAACCCGACCGAAATGCAAACGATAGTTTGCAAATCATGCAATCTGTGATTGCAAATCATGACGAATTTATTCGTCAAATCATGCAAAATTTATTTTGCAAATCATCTATTATTCGCCAGAACCTTCGGTCCCTTCAGCGCTTGTTTCTTCTTTAACTTCTTCAGCGCTAGTCTCCTTAGGCTCTTCAGCGCTTGTCTCTGCGCTTTCTGCTGTATTTTGCGACTTGAGATATTCTTCTATTGCGCGACGCTTGATTTCTTCTTCGTCGAGTTTAGTTTCTTCTTTTGCTTTCTTTACTTTTAATTGAATAATAATTTTAACTACGCCGTATGCGTTATATAAGAATAACAAGATAAGTGGTATTAAAATAACTATAAAGAAATGTGTTGGTTGCATAAACCAAGTAAGTACAGCACCTATTCCGTTTACGTGCGTTTTGTAAATTGCAGTAAAAGTTACGTTTGAAACAGGGTGGTCGTAGTTATCGTCAAATTGCGTAACGCTCAAAACAACATCACCTTCTCTTAAATACGGAGAAGTTAGACCGATTTTTTCAGGTTGAGTGTAACCGAAATCGTCCATACTGCCGTATTCGGTGGTATATTTATCACCACGCGTTACGTACGATTTAATTTGATAATTAGGATATAGTTGGGCAAAGTCAGATGCATTTTCAATTTCGCCCTTTTTATAGTAAGCAATTTGAGTTGCATTGTTTTCGTCTTTATAACTGTAACCAACGATACGGTGGGTATCTAAATATTGTAAACCACCTGAAGATGCTACGAAGGTTACGATAGTTCCTAAATCGTAAACTTTATTATCCGTTTCGTCAGTAATAACAAGCGCGCCAACCGGTATCGTTGGCGTCATAGAGTCAGTCTGAACGGGCAAAAACTTCGTAGTGCCGTTTTTGCCCACTTCTCCAGGCTGAGCGATGACGAATATGGAAAAAATTATACATACCGCAATAACAACACACTCGATAGTGAGTAAAATATTATTTAATATTTTTTTGTTTTTCGATATAGGTTTCTTTTCTTCCATATTCTTCCGTCACCTTACGTTTTTAATTTTTAATTACTATGTAGTAATTTTAGTTTTTTGCTTAATTATTATGATTGAGCTTGAGTTGCTGTTCCATTAAATGTTAAAGCAAATTGCACTGTCTCGCCTTGGTCAGTGTTTACAGTATCCCAACCATCAAACCAAACAATAATTTGTAACACTACTTTTTCAGTTTGATTATTAAGCGCAGAAATTGTTGTTGCGCCTGCATCAGGTGTAATAGTTTGAGCCGCACCTTTTGTTAAACCATCAGCAACTGTAAGGTTATAGCCTTTACCTGCAACAATCTTAGCATTTGTAGCATCATAAAGAATATAAGAATAAGTATCAGATGATCCAGTTGGTGTAATACCGATTGTTACATCTAATCCTTCAGCAGCATCATTTCTAATCCAAAATTCTCCATAAAGAACTTCAGATGCAGCAGCCAGTGTTAAATTACCTTCATTTCCAGTTGCCCAGTTTGCTGCTTTAAACGCAGCCATGTCGCCAGCAAATGCAACAGTTGGTGAAGTAGGGTCTAATATGTCACCAGTAATCGTTGCTGTATTACTCCAATTTGCACCTGAATCTGAACTAATTTGCAAGTTACCAGCAGCAGTATTTGCTGTAATAGTGGAAACAGACGCTGTAGCACTATTGTTAGCAGTGTACCATGCAAATGTTGCCGTAGACATTGAAATTACTAATACCAATGTCATAACGATTGATAAAATAAGTGATTTTTTCATGTTTTTTACTCTCCTTTACATGAATTTTTTTATTATTTTTGTCTTTTTACAAGACTAAAAACCAAAATTGATGAAATGAAACTATCGTTTCATGAAATGAACAACTGTCATTGTTCATGAAATGCAAGCCTACTTTTTGCGTACGCCTTGCATGAAATGCAAAACTCGTTTTGCATTATTGTCGCGAACGCTTTTAGCGTTCCGTAATTAACATATAAATTTTTTCTAATGAATACTTAATTATATAATTTTGTTCGGCAAATTTTAATTTGCTCGACCACAATGCAATCAACGATTGCATTTCATGATTTTTTAAAAATCATTTCATGGCGTATGCCATTTCACGAAAAGTCAAAAGACTTTTCATTTCATTGCTCTGCTTCTACAAAGTCCACGTGTAGATTAAGTTCGAAATTCTGTAACTTTGCGCCTTCTGCCTGTGAATCAGTGTCAAACCATACGTATAAAGTTAATACTTCGTGATATTCGATTGTGTTCTTCTCTATATCTACTTGGGTACCAGTAAACGAACAAATTGAAACGCCGTCGATTTCCATATCAGAAGAAAATCTAATTGTTCCGTCGCTTGATACAAGCGCGTATTTTAAATACTGGGTAAAATCTCCTAAAGTAGTATCTTCTTGAATTATAGTTTTCGTTACTTGTAAATCAAATGTATGTGTGTTTTGATTTTCTTCAATTTCGCCCGAATAAATTAAACCGAGCTCGTAACTGTTCGTGTATGCAGGCGTATCGAGCAACGTTTCGTCGTTACCGTCTGAATAATCGACAAGACCTAGAGGGCTTTTTACCTGCCATTTATCAATTATACCGTCTTCGTTATTGTCAACAAGTTTAGCAAACGGTGGGTTTGAAAGAGTAAAGGTATCACCCGAACCTTCTATCGTTTCGTCACCATATCCGCCTGCTGTAATTTGTCCAACATTTGCAGTTGCCCTATCGTTTGCGACGTACCAAGCAAAGGTTGCCGCGACGATTGATAATACTATAGACAACGCAACTACGATAGATACGACGAAGTGTTTTTTTAAGTTTTGGTCAGTGGTTTGTTTCATAGATTTTATTGATGAAATGAAACTGTCGTTTCATGAAATGAACAACTGTCATTGTTCATGAAATGCAAGCCTACTTTTTGCGTACGCCTTGCATGAAATGCAAAACTCGTTTTGCATTATTGTCGCGAACGCTTATGCGTTCCGTGATTAACGTATAATTTCTTTCTAAGGAATACTTGATTATATAATTTTGTTCGGCAAATTTTAATTTGCCCGACCACAATGCAATCAACGATTGCATTTCATGATTTTATAAAAATCATTTCATGGCGAAAGCCATTTCATGAAAAGTCAAAGACTTTTCATTTCATTGCTTACTCCAAACGCTCAACTGATTCTTTAACAAATCTGCTATTTCTACAGGTGTCATTTCTAATATGTCAGGAGTCCAGCCGTATGGGTTTGCAAAGGTTGCGCTTGTTAAATTTGTGTTTGTAAATGCAAATTGGTCTATTTCTTCTAGCTTATTACCAAAGTGAACAGTTTGTAAATTCTTACAGCCATAAAATGCCATTTCGCCTATGGTTGTTACTGTGTCAGGGATAACGACTGAATTAAGATAATCTTTATCTCTGAACGCGCCGGCTGCTATTTTTGTAATTTGAACAGTTTCCGTTCCACTGTAAAAAGCACCCGGAATAATTAAGTCTTCAGTTTCTATCGAGTTTAGAATTTCACCGTTTACAACGTTATTTGTGCCGATGCTTGAAGTTATGTTTGCTAAGTCGTTAAAGTGTGCGTCAAACGTAAACGCCCCGGACTCTGCTTTAGCATCGCCAAAACCGTCGAGCCAAACGACTGCAACAACGCTGTACGTTGCGCCTTCTTCCGCAAGGAAGTATCCGTTTTGAGAAACCGCTATTTTAGAAGTTCCGTCAGCAATATACTTAAATGCGTTGTTTGCAAAAACAATTTTTTCGTTCGAGCCGTCGGTTATTTCCACGGCATCTTGATGAGTTTTTTGATAGTAGATTGCGTAATTTACGTTTTTTGCAGCAATAACGTCATATTCGTTTTCGCTATCTTTTGGTGTTATACTTACCGTCACACCGACGAGCTTATCTTCTTCTGCACTAAAGTTACCCGTGATATTGAAGCGATTGTCGCTTTCACCTGACGGAACGGATATATCGTAATCTTCAATTGGGGTTACGTCTGAAAGTGGCGTCACCACTGAAACGTTGCTACTGTTAAAAGGAATATTGTTATCTTGTGGATCTTCTGGGTCGGTTTCTT
Source organism: Clostridia bacterium (assembly GCA_017407325.1). Taxonomy (GTDB): domain Bacteria; phylum Bacillota; class Clostridia; order Christensenellales; family Borkfalkiaceae; genus UBA4636. The sequence goes on from JAFQWV010000019.1 coordinate 23,243, forward strand.
CTACCTGATCACCTGCACCCCCACCAGAGCCGGTTACTATATCACCAAATTGACCTTGTAAAATTACTGCGCCTTCGCTTAAAGCAATATTGCTAATAGTTACGGTTGCGCCGTCGTTATTTTTAGCCCAATCCGTTTCACTTGCAAAATTTGTTGCATCTTCGATAGCAACTTCGCCAAAATCGTTGTTAGGTGCGATACCAAGTAGCGTAGTGCTTTCTTCGTCCATATCGCGAAGTGCGTAAGAAATTTTAAAGTCGCTGTCAACTTTCTTTGAGATATTGTTATTTAAGTCTGCGTACAAATAGCCGTTAATTTCGTACCAAGCAAAAGTCGGCGCTACTATTACAAGCACCAAAGCAAAAATCAATATTAAACTGAGTTTTGATTTATACTTCATTTGACTTTTCCTAAATACAAATTACGCAAAAAAATGGGCTTGTATTTACAAAATAAATTATCGCACGCGTATGTGTGCCCTATTAATATGATGATTATAGCACTTTATCACGCCATTGTCAATACCCAATATTAAAAATATTTATTCTTTAATTATTAAATATGCAAATTGCTTAGTTTTCTTTACCTTTTTTATTGCAATTTGACTATTGATTTTTGCATTTTTTTGTGATTTTAGATTTTTTTATGCTTTTTGAATAATTTTTACTTAGTTTTAGTTGTTTAAAAATTCCTAAAGTGTTATCATTATTCTAGCATTTTTATTAGGGTGAAAGTTATGAAACGCATTACCGTCAAAGTTGGCAGTTCCTTTTTTATTGATTCTAACGGAAACGTCAACGTTTCTCAAATTAAAAAACTTGTCGCTGAAATTTGCGAACTTAAAAAACTCGGCTTTGACGTCTGTTTAGTATCAAGTGGGGCTATCGCGGTCGGTATTAAGAAAATGAAGCTTAAGCGCAAGCCTAGCGCGACGAATAAAAAACAAGCGCTTGCCGCTATCGGACAAATGTCGCTTATGCAGGTCTACGAACAGATTTTTGACGAGTTCGACCTTAAGTGCGCCCAAATTCTTCTTTCGCACGACGATTTTGGCAACCGTACGCGTATTAATAACCTTAAAACCACCTTAAACGCTTTATTCGATTTTGGTGTAGTTCCCGTAATCAATGAAAACGATGCAGTTGCTACTACCGAAATAAAAGTTGGCGACAACGATACTTTATCTGCTATGAGTTCGCTCGTAACAGAGTCCAGTCTTTTAATCTTAGTTTCTGACGTTGACGGACTTTATACGGCTAACCCTAACGTTGACGAAAATGCAAAACTTATTTCTCGCGTTGAAAATATCGACGAAAATATTATCAATCTTTCGCGTGGTTCGTCTGGAGAGTTTGGAACTGGCGGTATGTTTACTAAAGTTCGCGCTGCTCAAATTGCAACTTGTGCAGGAATCCCTATGGTTATCACAAATGCTACAAAGGTTGATAAGCTAACGGAAATCGCACTCGGAAAAGAGATCGGAACATATTTTTGCCAAAGTAAAAATCCACAAAGCCTAAAAAAATGTTGGCTTAAGTTTTGCGCTAATATAAGTGGTCAAATTTTTGTCGATAACGGTGCAGAAGTTGCCCTATATGCGCGTAAAAGCCTACTTTCTTGTGGTGTAACTAAAGTTAGTGGCGAGTTTTCTGCCGGCTCTGTCGTGTCAGTTTTAACAGAAGACGGAAAAGAAATTGCGCGTGGAAGTTCTGCCTTTTCATCTTCAACCTTGAAGCACGTATTGAAAAATAAAACGAATTCACAAATTATAATTCACGCTAACAACGTCGTTTTGACAAAGGAATAATTATGAATATTTTTTTAAAAGCAAAAGACGCGTCGTTCGCTTTAAAAAACGCTACGACCGAACAAAAAAACTCTGCCATCGTTGCAGTTTCTAACGCTTTAAGACAAAACGCAGACGATATTCTAAAAGCTAACGAGTTAGACGTTGCCGATCAAATTGCGCTCGGCACGAAATCGTCAACTATCGACAGACTTCGCCTTGACAAATCTCGCATTAATGCTATTTGCGCTGATATGATTAGTGTTGCAAATCTTGAAGATCCCGTCGGCGTTGTCATTGACGAATGGACGGCTTCAAGCGGTATATTGATTAAAAAGGTAAGCGTTCCGTTCGGCGTTATCGGCGTTATTTACGAGGCACGTCCTAACGTAACCGTAGACGTGTTTACTCTCTGCTTAAAAACGGGTAACGCTTGTATACTTAAAGGTGGTAGCGATGCTTCAAGAACCAACGCAAAAATTGTCGAAATTATACAAAAAACGCTCTATAGCACGGCTATTCCACAAGATGCTGTACAACTTATGCCGAGCGACCGTTCTAGCGCACAAGCTCTTATCACAGCTCGTGGCTACGTCGATTTAATCGTTCCACGTGGTAGTAAGTCGCTTATTGAATACGTTGTTTCTAACTCTCTAGTCCCCGTTATTGAAACGGGCGCAGGCGTTTGCCACACGTACGTATCTAAAAACGCAGACCTTAATCTATCGTTCGAAGTTTTGAAAAATGCTAAAATGAGTAGACCGTCCGTTTGTAACGCGTGCGAAACTTTACTTGTCGACAGAGAAATTGCCGTTGAGTTTATAAATACCATTAAAACTAATATTCCTGACCTCGTTTTACACGGTGGCGCAGAAGAAATTGAATTACTTTCAATCTTGCCACTCTTAGAAAAAGGATATTACACCGAATACGGCGACTATCACCTATCTGTAAAAATAGTTGACGGCGTAAAGCAAGCTGTTTTACATATTAACGAACACGGCACTCACCACTCTGACTGTATTTGCACTAAAAACGATGAAGAAGCAGAATATTTCTTATCTAACGTTGACAGCGCTTGCGTTTACCACAACGCGTCTACTCGCTTTAGCGACGGTGGTTGCTTTGGCTTTGGTGCAGAGCTTGGAATTTCCACCCAAAAAAGCCACGCGCGCGGTCCGTTTGCTCTAAAAGAAATGACGACTTATCAATATAAAATTTACGGAAAAGGTCAGGTCAGATAATTATGAAATTCGGTATTATTGGTTGTGGTAAAATGGGATATGCTATTATATCAAAAATATCTCAAAATCTATTCAAAAAGAATGATATCTTTGTTTTTGACGTAAATAATCGACTTATTGCCGAGCTTTTAGGTGAAGGTTTTAACGCAGTAGACGATTACAACAAGCTTTTTGAAGTTTGCGACGTGGTTTTATTTGCTGTAAAGCCACAAGAAATTAAAACAGTTTTAGACAGCATCAAATCGACCTATTCTTGTAAACTAATCCTTTCTATTATGGCTGGCGTCACTATTGAAACTTTATCTTCAATCAACCCTGAAATTGCTATTGCACGCATTATGCCAAACACTTGCGCAGTTATCGGTGAAAGCGCATCTTCAATTTGTTATAACGATAAAGTTACCGACCAACTTAAAAAAGTTACTCGCGATATTTTCTCAAGCGTTGGAACTTTTGTCGAAATAGACGAAAGTTTAATGGATGATGTTATTCCTATCGGTGGAAGTTTTACAGCGTATGCCTACTCTTTTATGCGCGCGTTTATTAATTCGAGCGTAGCTCGTGGAATTGACAGACAAACTGCCACCGACCTTGTTATACAAAGTATGATAGGATCTAGCAAAATGGTTCAAATTTACGGCGATATCGACACACTTATATCTAACGTTTGTTCTAAGGGCGGTACGACATTAGCAGGCTTAGAAAAACTCGAAAACGCAGAGTTTGATAGAATTATTGACGATTGTGCTAAAGCGTGCGCAAACCGCTCTAAAGAACTCGGAAAATTATCTTAAACGAGAACAACTCAACCTATAACACGATTAAAAGCATAAAGGGGCTGTCGCAACTAAGTTGCGACAGCCCCTATTTTATACTAAAATTATTAGTCAATTTCGTTGTAGTATGCCTCGAGGCTGTTCCATGCAACAGTCTTAACTACTAAGTAAGTAGTGCCTGACCAAGACGAAGAAACAGTCGTTACAGCAGTTGCACCGTCAGTAATTCCAGTACCAGCAAATGCAGCATCAGTATAACCACCAGCGATAAGGCTGCAGAATAAGCTTGTGCCGCCCTTAGCTTGAGAGAACTTACCGTTTGAAGAAAGTTCAGTTAATCCGTTAATGATTGAGTTTTGTTGATCTGTTGTTGGAATAATTGTAGGAATAGACGTGTACCACATATTCTCACAAACATCAAGTTCTGGGTGCTTAATTACGCCAAACCCAACCGCGTTAGACACTTTTAACACACCTTCCTTACCTACTTCGTGAGTGCATTGAATTTCAAATGCTTGTGACTTTGCAAATGAAAGAGTAGAACCTAAGAAGTGACGAGCAAAGTTAGAGTAATTACCAGCAGTATACTTTTTAAGATCTTCTTTACAACCCTCAGAAATTTCTGGCCATTGCTCGCCATTGAAGTTAAATGTTTGATATTTTTCTTCAATAGTAGTTGCGTTAGCATTCTTAACTTTGATGAACGCGTCAGGACCGTAACTTAATAAGATTTGACCTTCGAGTGAGTAAGCGTAATCTATTAGCGAAAGTGCCGCGTTAAGTTTGTTAACGTCGTTACCGATACCAGCCTTAGAAAGAGCCCAACCATCAGTCTTAACTGATCTCCAGCTTTCGGTGAATCTGAAGTAATCAGGAGTTGCGCTGTCGCCGTCATCCCATTTAGCAACTGGGGTAATAACTGCCATGTACTTTTCACCAGCAGCATTATCAAGCTTAGTTGCGTTGTAGAGAGTTTGAGTTTGGCTATAGTCGTAAGACATAAAACCAGAGTCGTTCTTCAAGTATTCATCACTCTTTGCAATCTGTTTAGTAGTATCGTTATAAGCAGAAGATATAAGACCTTCTTGCTTTAAAGCGTTCATTTTTTCAAGAGCTAAGTAAGTGTCAAGTTCTTGACGAGCGTCATGAAGTTCGCCGTTTGAATCGAAGTATAAGTATTCTTGTCTAGATTCAAGACCACGAACACCGAATAATGAACCAGCAAATCTGAAAGCGTCTACAGTACGTTGAAGGTTGAAGTCTTCACGACAGTAGAAACCTTCGATAGAATCAGTTCCGTTTAAAGTTTGTGGGTTAGCAACCACACAACGAAGAAGCGCTACTAATTCGTCAGCATCCCACGCAGCGTTTTGACCTATGAAAAGATCAGCACGGTTTGTACCGTAGTAGCCACTGTATGTCTTGTCGATGTATTCACGTAGCATGTTAACAGCTTGAACACCTGTTAAAGATGATTCAGCATTCATATTAGCAATAATATTGCCGTATTGAGAGTAGTCTTTTGTAATTATTTCAACGCCAGAAGCTTTAGGATTAACAACTTCAACTTCAATAGAACCTGTAGTTGGCATATACGGCGTATAATAAGAAGTATTTACAGACTTAGACTCTGCAGCAGTAAATTGACCTGCGCCGTTGAGAAGTTTTTCAACAAAGTCAACACGCATAAGTGGCATACGCTCAATATCGTTTACGCCATCATAGTAAGGCGAGTAATAAATCGCACCTTTATTTGTACCTTGAATACTTCCAGTAATAGATAAACGAACGATAGGGTTAGCATCTAAAAATGCTTTAAAATTAGGCATTTTGTCAAGGTACTCGGCAATATTAATAACTTTGCCTTGAGCCCCTGCTACTTGAAGTTTTGCTTGAGAACCAGAAATCATATCAACTTCACCAAGTTTGTTTTCACTTTCCCACTTAGTGAATTCTTTTTCTGCAGAACCAGCACCGGTCCACTTATCTTCAAAATTAATATTAAGGCGTTTTTGAACTTCTGCCCAAGTAGGCTTTAGATCTCCAACTTTGTAAGTTACACCGTCTGAAAGAGTAATACCATTTTCGTCTTTGATATCTGTGTCGTCAAAAGTGATACCTTGGTTTGATTTTTGATAACCCGTAGCCATACGTAAAACAGTATTTGAAGCATACGGTAATTGACCAGAAACTCCAATGATTGGTGTTACCGTACTGACAGGTGGCGTTGACGCACTAACGCTCGGTATAGGTCTACTACTTTTTTGACCTTCCGAAGTAGGATTAGCCGTAGAATAGTTTGGTAACTCGCTGCTTCCTGTGCTGTTTTGAACAGAACTAAATTCAGTTGAAACCGACGAAGCACTAGGACGTACAGTTTCTACACTGTTAATTGAATTCGAAGTTATTACGTTTATGATATCATCAGTTAAATCGCCCCCACAGCCTGTAATCACAAACGCAAACGACAAAAGCAAAACAAATAAAACAAACAATAAACTATGTTTCTTTTTCATTTTTACTCTAATCCTTCATTATTTATTTTATCTTTCTCTGTTAATTTCTTATTTGCATCATATATAAGTTTTTTGATAAAAATCTTAGCACCGACAAACATTAAATCAACTATTAAATATAGTAAACCAAATAAAATTGGCTCTACACCTAAAACAACTTGGTCAAGATTGCCAGACTTTATAGCAACCAGAAAGTTTGATCCTTCATATACAAGCGTTACCAAAAACATTATAACAAAAGCGTATAAAATGTTTGCAAAAAACGTCCAGAACTTCTTTTGCGGAAATAGCGTCCACCTTAAATATTCACCGTCGACGTCAAAAAATCTAAAAGCATTATTTACCAATAGGTCGGTTACTATACCCATAACTATTGCAGTTACAACAAGAACGTCTAAAGTGCTTGGGATTAAGATACCTAATCCCCATATAATAAAGTAACACACTGCACCGTTAAACCAAAACTTTATAAACAGTGCTTTAATCCATGCGGGAATTTTACTAAGCCCGTCAGAACGGTATTTTTTTAATTCTTGTTCGCTAACTTCAGGAGCAGTTTCATCACTTGCATTTACAAGTTTTTCTACCGCCTCTGTATGAAGATTATAGTAATTTTCTTGTTTAGATTTGTCGTTCGAATTGTCTTTTAAAATTTCTTTTTTAGAAAACTTTTTAGCCATTTTATCCTTGTTTTAAAAAAGCAACAAAGCATAACCTTTGTTGCTTTTTTTTAATTTTAATCTTCGCTTTCAATTTCAACTTCAGCAATATCGTCGTTGCCTTCAACTTCAATGCTGGTATTAATCTTACGTAAAAGTTTACTATATACTGGAAGTAACGCTACTAATAATGCAACTAATAGCATTAAACAGCCGTGAACTATTGAGATAACTCTTGCTTGTCTGATGTAGGCAAATTTCTCGTCAACAAGATATCTGTTGTCTGCTAAAATAAGTTCTGAAACCTTATTGCCATAGAAGAAATCAGCAACGACAACGCAAGCAACTAACACAAAAAATACTACGAGCATAGGTATTTTTACTTTTTCACGCTTTGGAAATGCGTTTAAAAACGCTACAAATGAAAGTATTGAGAACAAAAATACTACGAACGCGCATTGACCAAGCAAGAAACCTTGCGTGTTAACCGTTGTATCTGATATGTTGGTTAGGTTAAGTGAATAATACAAGAAAGCAATAACCCAAACTAACAAAGGAATATTATGAGGTCTACGCTTGATTGATACCATTGTCTTACGAAGCCACTCTTTGATGCCAAGTCCAATTTTCTTAAAAAACATCACTCTAGCCCCCTTATCTTATTGCGTTAGTCGTTTCTTTATCAAAGAAGTGCATCTTGTTAAAAGAAACGGTAATTTCTTCATTAATATTATACTTACACCAACCGCGGAATTTACCTACGACACGCTTTGCACCAACATGCATGTGAACGAGCGTGTTTTGTCCAAGGTTTTCTACGTTTACAACGGTTGCTTTAACGTCGCTACCCGGTTCAATGTTTTCAGGACGAACGCCTAATACTATTTCTTTACCAACGTAATCTTTAAGTAAATTTTGTTGTTCGCTATCAAGACTTACTTCAAATAAGTCGTTCTTAAGTTTTCCGTCTTCAACCTTTACGTCAAATAAGTTCATTGGTGGTAGTCCAATAAAGCTTGCAACGAAAATATTTGCCGGTGTATTGTAAAGTTCAAGTGGAGTTCCTACTTGTTGAACGTAACCCATTGACATACAAACGATTCTGTCAGCAAGCGTTAAAGCTTCGGTTTGGTCGTGTGTTACGTAAATCATAGTTGCCTTTAAGCGCTTATGAAGTAACATAATCTCACGACGGGTTGAGCCACGAAGTTTAGCGTCAAGGTTAGAAAGTGGTTCGTCAAACAAGAAAACTTTTGGGTTACGAACAATTGCTCTACCCATTGCAACACGTTGGCGTTGACCACCTGAAAGTTGTCCAGGTTTTTTGTTTAATTGATCCGTTAGCCCTAAAATTTCAGCAGCTGCCAAAACTTTTTGGTGTATAACGTTTTTACTTTCTTTTCTTAAAACAAGCGAGAACGCCATGTTTTCATATACTGACATATGTCCGTAAAGTGCGTAGTTTTGGAATACCATTGCGATATCTCTATCCTTTGGTGGCATTCTAGTAACGTCATTACCGTCGATTATAAGTTGACCGTTAGATATATCTTCAAGTCCCGCTACCATTCTGAGCGTTGTAGATTTACCGCAACCTGACGGGCCAACTAAAACGATAAACTCGCCGTCTTTTACGTCAAGATTAAAACCAAAAACCGCTTGAACGTTGTTATCATATATTTTATCAAGGTTTCTTAAACTAAGTTCTGCCATAATAAAACTCCTTACGCATTATTCTTTTCTGCTTCGATTTCAGCGTAACGCGACTTTAATTGAAGAGTTCTAATAACCCCAAATGCGCCAGCAACTACTGCTGATACGCATGATGCGATTAAGCATAGAACTTCAAAGATAAACTGACCTGTAAGCATAACTGGTCTTTCAACTTGATCAATAATAACCATAGTTGAGTGTGCTTGTAACGGAATGTAGAATATTCTTACAATCTGTAACACACCTATTACTATCAATATTATTGACATGTTTATTTTATAATTCTTAACACCTTCGCTTGATAAGAAGGCGAATAACAAGAATAATAAATTATAAACGATTGACGCGCCAATCTTTATATTATAATAATAGTTGTTATTGTAAAAAGCATATAAATTAACGAAATAAAAAACGTTAAATAAAATTGCTAAATAGGTAAGTCCTGACGACAACTTGTTCTTTTCAAATCTCAACCTGTCTTTTCGGATAATTTTATCTTCGTTAGTCATGATTTACCTCCTCTACTATAGAAAGGGCTTTTTGTTCGTTTTTCATTACGAATATTTTCCAAATTAAATTAAAAACGAGTAATGCAGTCACTAGCACTAATATACCAAATGCCAGATATGCAACTTCTAGTGATGCAGTTGACTGATGGAATTTCATACCAGCCATTTCTGCGACCTCTTTTAACTTATCAAACTCTATATTTTGATATTCACGTACGTATTTAGCAACGTTTATAAATGCCCAAATTGACACACCTATATTTGCAACTGTAGTTAAACCAGTTGCAACGTAGTTGCTAATATAATATCTCCTGCGGCTATTCGTGCAGGTAATAAACAATGTAAGACTTATCACTATCAACGCAATTGATAACATTACTAATTGATTGTTAAAATCTTGAAAGTTATAATAATAACTTGCACAGTAATACGTATTACCGTCTAAACCCATACTTTCTTTAAAACCGTTTACATCTTCGAAAGTTAAAATAAAAGATGGAAATACAGTGTCAAAAATATCAGTAACGACACCAAGTGATACGATAAAGCAAAATGCGCAAGCAATTAAAATTGCTATACATATTATGCGTTGAAATAGCATTTGTTTTTTATACATTGTCTGCCTCCTAAGAAAGCGAAATTTTGTTATCTGGGGGAGAAAATCTCCCCCGATAACTTTTAATTTTGTTTAACGAAAATTATTTGTTAATTTCGTTGTAGTATGCTTTAAGAGAGTTCCAAGCACCAGTCTTAGCCATTAAGTAAGTTGCGCCACCCCAACCGTCTTGAGCATTTTTAACTTTTGCTACTGCTGAAGCAGCATCAGTAATACCAGCATTAGCAATGTCAGTATGAGCGTAACCAGCTGCGATTAATTGACAAAGGATGTTTGTCTTACCTTTTGCTTGAGAGAACTTACCGTTAGAACCTAATTCACTTAAACCACTGATAATTGTATTTTGTTCTGCAGTTTGTGGTAAAACTGTAGGAATAGAAGTATACCACATATTTTCACAGATAGCAAGTTCTGGGTGCTTAATAATTCCAAATCCAATAGCGTTAGAGATTTGTTGAGCACCTTCTTTACCTACTTCGTGAGTACATTGAATTTCAAATGCTTGTGATTTAGCAAATGAAAGTGTAGAACCTAATACGTGACGAGCAAAGTTAGTGTAGTTACCTGCTGCTAATGTTTGAAGATCTTCAGCACAACCGTCAGAAATTACTGGCCATTGTTGTCCGTTGAAGTTGAAAGTTTCATACTTTTCTTCGACAGTAGTAGCGTTAGCGTTCTTAACTTTGATGAAAGAATCAGGACCGTAGCTCATTAAGATTTGACCTTCCATAGAGTAAGCGTAGTCGATAAGCTTTAATGCAGCGTTAAGCTTGTTAACGTCGTTACCGATACCTGCCTTAGAAAGAGCCCAACCATCAGTCTTAACTGATCTCCAGCTTTCTGTAAATCTGAAGTAATCAGGAGTTGCAGTATCACCGTCGTCCCATTTAGCAACTGGAACTAAGATAGCCATGTACTTTTCGCCAGTATCAGTAGCGTCAGCACCCTTAGCGTTTAACTTAGTACCGTTGTAGATAGTTTGAGTTTGGTTGTAGTCGTAAGACATTAAACCAGCGTCGTTCTTAAGGTATTCGTCACTCTTAGCACTCGTTTGAGCAGTATCGCCGAATGCGCTTGAAATAAGACCTTCTTTCTTCATAGCGCTCATTTTTTCGATTGCTTCGTAAGTAGCAAGTTCTTGACGAGCATCGTGGAGAACGCCTGCTTTATCGAAGTATAAGTAATCTTGTCTAGATTCAAGACCACGAACACCGAATAAAGTACCAGCAAATCTGAAAGCGTCAACAGCACGTTGGTTGTTGAAGTCTTCACGAGTATAGAAACCTTGGATAGTATCAGTTCCGTTTAAAGTTTGTGGGTTAGCAACTACGCAACGAAGAAGAGCTACTAATTCGTCAGCGTCCCATGCAGCGTTTTGACCTACGAATAAGTCAGCACGTTTTGTACCGTAGTAACCACCGTAAGTTTTGTCGATGTATTCACGGAGCATGTTAACTGCTTGAACACCAGTTAAAGAAGCTTCAGCGTTCATCTTAGCGATGATGTTGCCGTACTTAGAGTAATCTTTAGTAACTTTTTCAGTGCCAGAAGCGTCTTTCTTAACAACGTCAACTTCTACAGTACCAGTAGTTGGCATGTAAGGAGTGTACGCAGAAGTATTTACAGCCTTAGATTCAGTTGCAGTAAATTCGCCTTCGCCGTTGAGAAGTTTTTCAACGAAGTCAATACGCATAAGTGGCATACGTTCGATATCGTTTACACCGTCAAAGTAAGGTGAGAAGTAGATAGCACCCTTATTAGCACCTTGAACGCTACCAGTGATTGATAAACGAACGATTGGGTTAGCCTCTAAGTATGCTTTGAAGTTAGGCATTTTGTCAAGATATTGAGCAATATCAATAACTTTACCTTCTTGACCAGCAACTTGAAGTTTAGAAGCAGAACCAGAAACCATGTCAACTTCTGCTAATTTTTCTTCCCAGTAAGTGAATTCTTTTTCAGCAGAACCAGCACCAGTCCACTTATCTTCGAACTTCATACCAAGTCTGTTTTGAACTTCTACCCAAGTAGGCTTAAGATCGCCAACCTTGTAAGTCTTGCCGTCAGAAAGCTTTAAACCTTCTTCTTTCTTAGATGTAAGTTGTTGGTTATAAGCAGCTAAAGCTTCTTTATAGGCAGGATCATCTTCCCCTTGTGGATACTTTGTAGTATCTTTAGCATCTGGTGCCTTAATACCAAAAACTTCAGTAAAAACTGAATCGTTTACAGAGATACCTTGGTGTGGCTTTTGATAACCAGTAGCCATACGTAAAGTAGTGTTAGCTGCAAACGGTAATAAATCTACGTTTTCAGTATTTGAACCCGCAGAGTCACCTGTTGAAGTACCAGGAGCAGTAGTAGAAGTGCTACCATTGTCAGAAGATGAACCAGCTGATGAAGTATCACCAGAAGGCTTACATCCAACTAAAACCATTGATAAGCAAAGTACTAAAGCAACTAATACCATTACCAATTTAGAATTTCTTTTCATTTTTTTTACCTCCATATTATTTTAAAAAGAAATCTTGTTAAGCGCGGAGTCCGCGTAATAACCATAATGATCGCTTAAAGCGAATTTTTTATTCTTTTACACCACCCATATTTACGCCTTTAGCGAAATACTTTTGAATAAACGGATAGATAATAAGAATAGGTATAATAGCACAAACGATAAGTGCGTATAAGCCTGAATAAACTGCGTAAGGCTTACTCCAAACGCTGTCTGTCAAGTTAAGGCTTGATTCAAGTTTTAAACGAATATAAACTTGTAACGGATGTTCGTTAGAGTTTTGAATCATTTGTCTTGCCCAGAAATAACCGTTCCAACGTGAAATCGCAAAGAACAACGTTACCGTTGCAATAGTTGACTTTGACATAGGAATATAAACTTTTGTCAAAATTTGAGTTTCAGTAGCACCGTCAACGCGGGCAGCTTCCTCAATTTCAGACGGAACGCCTTCGAAAGCGTTTCTTAAAAGAATTATATTCATTGCCGCCATACCCATAGCGATAACGACGAGCCATTTATCGTCGGTAATACCTATAGCGTCAAAAATAATATTCGTGTTGATATAGTTTATGTATTGTGGAACGATACCAGCAGAGAACCACATCGTAAATACTAAGAAGAAGTTAAAACCTTTTCTAAAGAGCAATCTTTTCTTAGATAGTGCATAAGCACCTAAGATTGAAGTAATAACCGAGAAAAGCGTACCAAAAACCGTTAAGAACAACGTGTTTGTATAAGAGTTCCAGAAAGAGTTATCAAAGAAGAATTCTTTAAACGCATACCATTGAATATCTTTTGGAAGTAATACGATTTGATTTGCTTCTACGACGTCTCTTCCGCTTATTGCCGCAGAAACTGCGTACAAGAACGGATATAGACAACAGATTGCGAATATCGTTAAGAAAGTGTAACTGATAATTTTAAATATAAGTTCAGAGACTTCAAGTTTTCTTTTCATATCTGATTACACCCCCTTTTAATATAATGATACGTTAGATGCTTTCTTAGCAATCGTGTTAGCACCGATAACGAGCAACATACCGATAATATTGTTCATCATTTCAGCAGCAGAGGCAATTGCAGTGTCCCCGTTTTCAAGACCTAATCTTTGAGAGAAGGTTGAAATAACGTCTGCCGTTGCATACGTTCTTGAATCGTATAAAAGCAAGACTTTTTCATATCCAACGTTAAGAAGCGAACCAATTCTCGTTATAAGCATAATAACGATGGTTGATAAAATACTTGGTAAAACTACGTAGCGCATTTGAGCCATCTTGCCTGCACCGTCGATTTGAGCCGCTTCGTAGCTTGTAGGAGAAACGGCAATAACGGCAGCAAAGAATACGATACTGTCGTAACCTGCAGTTTCCCAAATACCTGAAATTTCGTAAATTGCACGGAAATATTTCGGATCAAACAACAAACCTGCATCTGCAGTTTCTTGAGAAATAAGACCTATTGCCGCTAATAAACGAGACACAACGCCAGGATCTGCTTCAGTAGCACCCGTTTGTCTTGCTTGCAATAAAAGCGTAATTAACGAAGTCATAACTACGGTCGACATAAACTTAGGAAGATAAGTCAATACTTGATATATACTTCTCATTACGTTTGATTTGATTTCGTTAAAGAACAACGCCAAAATAATAGGCATAGGAAAACCAAAACATAAACCGTAAAAACTTATTACGAAGGTATTTCTGAACGCTTGCCAGAAAGTTAACGATAATTCCGAACCGCCAGTCGTAAACAACAAACGTTTGAAATGATAGAAACCAACGAATAATTGATCTGCTACTTTTGATGCCGTTTCGTTGTTTTTAAAACAACCTAAAAGTTCGTACATCGGGAAATAACGCCAGAACAAGAATATTAAAATCATAGGAATAAGCATTAAATACAAACGCCAGTCCTTAATAACGATTTTTAATACGTGTAGCCAATGATGCTTTTCAACGTCGTCACGAACTCTTTGCTCGGGATTTTCAGAATAAGTCCCAGTCGCTTCGTCGTATACGAGATAATCCGTTGCTTTAGCCTTCATAAAATTTCCTCCCTAAAGTTAGGTTACTTTTTATTTTTCGGTTCGATAGGTCTGCCTTCGTAACCGTCACTATTTTGTTCTTTTCTCGCCTTTTCTTGGCGGAATAAGTAGTTTTTTTGGTCTTCAAACATACCGTCTAGCCGTCTTGTAATAAAAACTGCAAGACAGGCAAAAAGTAATGAAACCACGTCGCTTGATATAAAACTCAAAAGCAAAAAGCCTTTTTGATATATAAGAGCCACGACTGCGCGCCCTACCTGCGCGAGTATATATACTATGATAGCGAAAAGCAGTGATAAAAGTGTATTATCCCTAATTTTTTGCTTTCCTATAATTTTAAATAACACGAGCGATATTGCGGTAAACAAATTTCCAACGATATACATTGCGTACTCTTTTACACCAACGTCACTACCACACAAACGGTAGACAAGCGCATAAACGAAACCGCCTAAAATCGCGTGTATTATTCCGAACGCGCTCCAGCGCATATACACTATTGCTAAAATCGCGTAGGTTATCGACACCGTAAAAAGTCCTGCGTCAATCCATTTATTGGCAACGACTACACACACGATTTCAAATATACAAAGCAATACCGCAAACAGCACTAAATCAATCGTTCTGTATTTTTTAAAAGTTAATTGCATGTTTACTGTCTCAACCGCCAAAAAATCAAATTAACCGAACTATATCGCCATTTTATTCTTGAACGTCTTTTTGTTCAATGATATTTTCAGTAGTCTTATCAAACCAGTAAACCGATTCGTAAGGGATCGCAAACGACCACTCTTTATCTTCTTCAGGAGTGTCAAGCGGTTCAACTTTTAATACCGTATTTACGTCACCAAGCTTAGCGTAAACGTTTGTGTTGTCACCAAGAAGCTCAGTAAGTTCTACAACGCAATCCATTTTGTATCCGCTTGAAGCAGTTTCCTCGTTTAAAAGTTTAATTGCTTCAGGTCTGAAGCCCATGACGATTTCTTTACCTTCGTACGCATCAACCTTATCTTTCGCAAGACTCTTTGAAGCGTCGATTGAAATTTGACCGGAAACGAATTGACCGTTTTCGATTTTACCGTTTATAAAGTTCATCGGCGGTTCACCGATAAAGCCAGCTACGAACATATTTACAGGCTTAAAGTACAATTCAAACGGAGAACCGACTTGTTGAATATAACCCGCTTTCATGACAACTATTCTATCAGCCATCGTCATAGCTTCAATTTGGTCGTGTGTTACGTAAATCGTAGTCGCTTTAGTCTCACGGTGTATTTGCGTAATTTCCGAACGCATCGTAACACGTTGCTTTGCGTCAAGGTTAGAAAGCGGTTCGTCCATAAGGAAGATATCAACCTTACGAATAATTGCACGACCTACCGCAACACGTTGGCGTTGACCACCTGATAGCGCACGTGGCTTTCTGTCAAGATAATCGGTAAGACCTAAAATCTTAGCAGTCTTAAGCACCTTTTCTTCGATAACCTCTTCGTCTACGCCTTGAAGCGACAAACCGAACGCCATATTGTCGTAAACACTAAGGTGTGGATAGAGCGCGTACGATTGGAAAACCATCGCGATACCACGTTCTCTTGGACCCTTGTCGTTAGCACGAACGCCGTCGATGTTGAAATCACCCTTACTGATGTCTTCAAGACCAGCAATCATTCTTAGCGTAGTCGATTTTCCGCAACCTGACGGACCAACGAAAATAATAAACTCTCCACGCTCAATTTCAAGGTTGAAATCGTGCACCGCGTGAAAGCCGTTTGGGTAAATCTTATTGATGTCTTTCAGAGTTAAGTATGCCATTTGACTATCTCTCTTTGATATTATTTCAATTCAAATTTTCGGTACCTTGTGCCAAACACCTAAAAGGGTATAATACGCCCAAAGTCCAATATATTATTATAATACATCATTTCACATTTAATCGCAATTACTTTAAACGCACTACAAATGCACAATACGGACATTACTCAGAAAAACAATATCGCGCTAAACATCGCTACTTTTGCAAATTATTCACCACAAAAAATCGCAAAAAGGGACAAGCTCTTTTTGCGATTTTTTAATTGTTTTTTGCCAATAATCGACCTATAGCTTGATAAGTGATTAATTTTCGTCACTTTCATATTTTAATTCAGAACTTAATTCAGCCTTCAGCCGTTCGTTCTCCTCTGGGTACGCCGACAGCATCGGTTCGACTTCTTTTCCTTTTTTTCTGTCGAAATAGTTTTTGGTAATATCTTTTATTAAACCACTTAAGAAGATGAGCGCGACAAGGTTAGGAAGTGCCATAAGCGCGTTAAACATATCGTCAAGCTGCCATACGATTTCAGAACTTGCAATAGCGCCTACGATAAGCAAGCCTACGTAAAGAACTTTAAAAATAGTGCTAGCAAGCTTTTCGTGTTTTTCACCAACTAAGAATCCGACAGCCTTTTCACCGTAGTAAGACCACGCTAAAATTGTAGTAAACGCAAAAAGCGGTAAAATTATCGTAAATACCATTTGCCCGAACGTTCCGAACGTTTCAGTAAACGCAAACGGTGCAATAGTCGACTTAGAAATACCAGAGTTTGCTACGATTTGTGTAAAGTCGTACGCACCTGTTTTAATAGATACGGTCAAAACGGATAAAGCTGTTAAAGTACAAATAACAAAAGTATCGATGAATACTTCAAAAATACCCCAAAGTCCTTGCTTTACAGGTTCTTTTGTGTCAGATGCTGAGTGAGCAATAACCGACGAACCAAGGCCGGCTTCGTTAGAGAACACGCCCCTTGCAAATCCGTAGCGCATTGCCTTCATTATGATATATCCGAAGAAACCGCCCGAAACTGACCTAATGTTAAACGCGTTGACGAAAATCAGTCTAAACGCTTCAGGAACTGCAGTCGCGTTGATAATAACGATAATAATCGCCATTACGATAAACAATAACGCCATAAACGGCACGATTACTGATGCAACCTTACCTATTCTCTTTATGCCCCCAATAACGATAAGACCGATTAAGAATGCGACAACCACGCCAACGATAATGGAAGTGATAAGCGCTTTATTCGCATCTCCACCCGCCACCACTTCCTGTATCGTTCCAGAAATTGAATTAGCTTGAACCATGCCCATACCGATTGCCGCAAGCGAGCAGCATAGGGCAAATATTAACGCGAGCCATCTCCAGCCAAGACCGTTTGATATGTAATACATAGGTCCACCAGAAACTTCGCCTTCTGCATTTTTTCTGCGATAGTAAATACCTAAAACGTTTTCAGAATAGTTTGTTAATAGCCCGAAAAATGCAGAAACCCACATCCATAAAATGGCGCCCGGGCCACCTGATAGAAGCGCGCCACAAACGCCGACTATGTTACCTGTTCCAACCGTACCCGATATAGCAGCTGAGAAGGCTTCAAATTGTGAAATGGTCTTTTCCCCATCTTTCTTAACCTTTTTCTTTCCGATAGACTTTACAGTAGGCACGATTGTAGTTGAAAGGGATTCTTTAAACTTTCTTACTTGCAAAAAGCGCATTCTGATAGTTAACAAAATACCCGTTCCTAAAATTGCAATAATTAGTGGGATACCCCACAAAATATTGTCGTTGATAAACGTGATAATTTTAGTTATCTGTTCCATAATTCTCCTTACAAAACAAAAAAAAACGGAGAGTAAAAACTCTCCGAAAAATAGCGTGATTTCGCAAATTTCTCCATCCTTTTACCTGAGAGATTAGGAATTTCTTCCCTTGCCCCTTCGGTACTCGGTCGCTAAAAATTTAGCTTGAGATTCTCCGGAGTGCCATCTGATAACAGTCCTTTCGTTCTGCTATCTTCGACTGACTAATAATTTTTGTATTTAATTAAACGATTTCGTCAAAAAGTTCAATCTTGAAATTTCTGACAGCGCTTACGTCTGCATTAAACGAATAAACGTAGGTATAACTGTCGCCAATCATCATTAAGTCTTTTGTTGACTTAACGGTTTCACATCTAACGAACTCTTTTACGCCGTTGATTTCTTCTTCTCTAAAAAGCTTTAGAAGGAAGGAACAAGTTTGAGACGCGCCTTCACCCTTACTGTCTTCTATTTTCGTAAAAGCAAACGTAACTTCAATTTTAGCGACGCCAGATGACGCCATAGTCTTAACTACGCTCGTTTTGTCGAGCTTAATCTTAGTAGTTATAACACCATTTGAATTCTTTCTTGAAAGCTCCGTTCCGTCAGTTGGTAGCGTTAAATTAACGTTACCCGTTAAGTCGGTTACTGCCGTATCGCTTGACGACGAGTTCTTTTCGTAAGAATAATTAAACGATTGAGAACCGCATCCTGTAAGCATTATAAAACACAAACAAGAAAGTATTACGAGTATAAGACTGATTGATTTTTTTAACATTTTCTAACCACCGTTAAAATCGTAATCCTATTTTATTACATTTTATACGAAAGCAAAATTTTTGTCAAGCCATTACGCGACAAATATTAATTTTGTTTTTTCGCAAAGAAAAACCGTCGCATTGACGAAACTATGTAGCCATTGGCTACATGATATGCGAAACAAGTTTCGCTCGATATGCAAAGCGTTGCTTTGCTCGATATGCGCGAACTTTGTTCGCGCTCGATATGTTGCTTACGCAACTCGATAGCAAGTTTCCAACTTGCATAAAGGTCGTGAACGCTTGCGCGTTCCGAAATTAATATATAATTTTTTCTAAGGATTTTATTAATTGTGATAAAATTTGCCTATTATATGTAAATAAAGCCTTAGAAACAAGGTCGAGCAACTCGACGGTTATGTATTGCTTTTTCATACGCTCCGCCCTTTTATATGCAATAAAGCCTTAGAAACAAGTTAGGCTAGGCTCGAAAAAGCCCTTCGGATTGGATAGACCTTGCTTATTTTATGTAATAAAGCCTTAGAAACAAGCAGTTCAAGGCTCTAAAAAAGCGTTTGGATTAGATAGACCTTGTTGGTCATCTAAGTCAAACGCTTTTTTAAGAAACGCAGAAATGCGCCGTTTATAAGGTTTTATTTTGCTTCTTTAATAGTATTAACTAAACCCACTATCCCCTGCAAATCGCTTGGAATAACGATTTTAGTTGCTTGACCGTCGGAAACTTTTTCCATTGCTTCAAGCTTTTTGAGCAAGAGATATTGTTCACCTGGGAGTGCCTCGTTGATGAGTCTAATAGATTCTGCTTGCGCTTGGTAAAGTCTTAAAATTGCTTCAGATTCACCTTCAGCTTCTCTGATACGCGCCTCTTTAATAGCTTCTGCCTTTAGTATAGCAGCTTGCTTTTCAGCTTCTGCGCTTAAAATCATACTTTCTTTTTTACCTTGAGCAACCAAGATATTACTTGCCTTTTCACCCTCTGCGCGCAAAATTTCTTCACGGCGTTGGCGTTCTGCTTTCATTTGCTTTTCCATAGCGTCTTGAATTTCTGAAGGCGGTTTAATGTTTTTAAGCTCTACACGGTTAATCTTAATACCCCAAGGGTCGGTTGCTTCGTCCAAAATGTTGCGAATTTTCGCGTTGATAGTATCTCTTGAAGTTAATGTGTGGTCAAGTTCAAGTTCACCAATGATATTACGCAAAGTCGTTGCAGTTAAGTTTTCAATCGCCATAATAGGAGATTCTACACCGTAAGCGTAAAGCTTAGCATCGGTAATTTGATAGAAAACGACGGTATCAATTTGCATCGTTACGTTGTCTTTTGTAATAACAGGTTGTGGATCAAAGTCAACGACTTGCTCCTTCATTGAAACAACTTTAGCAATACGGTCAATAAACGGCCACTTAAAGTGAATTCCCGTTTGCCACGTCTTATGGTAAGCGCCAAGTCTTTCAACGACGTAAACGCTCGCTTGCGGAACGATTTTTATTCCTGCAATAACTAATGCAAGAACGATAATCAAAACGACTACGATAGCAATAATCATAACTAATTCTCCTTTTTCTCAACTATTAATTTATTGCCAATAATTTCCTTGACTATAACAAGCGTATCTTGGTCAATAACGCTGTTATCGCTTGATCTTGCGGTCCATACAAGCCCGTTAATCTTTACCGAGCCTTGAGATAAATCGTTTTCAATTTTTTCGGTAACGATTGCGGTATGCCCTAAAATCAATTCGAGATTAGTCTCAGAATTTTTCGCCTTTTTCAAAAACTTCTTAACAAGCGGTCTCGTCGCAACAAGTAGCACTGACGCAAGCAGTAAGAATATAAGAATTTGCCACCAAACGTCAAGTTCTGGAAAAATGGAAGCAACAATCCCCATAACGAGCGAAGATACTGCAAACCAAACTGCTACAAGGTCGACTGTAAAACACTCAACGACGATAAGCGCTATTGCAAGTCCAAACCATACCCATTGCATAATTTTTTCTCCTTGTTCTTATTTTATGTCTTTTTATTAAATTTTACTACATTTTACTATTGTTGTCAAATGGTTATAAGTAAGTTTTTCTGTGATATCCCCTGACGATATTCCCGTCGTTTTCTTCTATATCACAATAATAATCAAAACCGCACTTTTCATAAAACGACGTGTGCGTAGTTATAAGATAGACGTCTTTAATTCCTTTTTCCGCTAAGTCCTTACAAACAAAATCAAGCATTTTTCGTGCTATACCCCTATTTCTGTAATTTTCTTTAACGAAAACGGCGCAAATATTAGGCGTTAAATCTTTACGCTTATGGAAGTCGTTTTAATCACCCCCAGCCCTGCGACAAACTCGCCGTTAACACGTACGTAATACCAACTTGGAACGCCCGTTTCAGACTTTAAACCGTCTTGCATACTCTCAACGTACGCACGAACGGGAACCTTCCATTTATTATGAAAAAACACCGCAAGGTCTTGTATTAAATTTTCGTCAACAAGTTTTTGCACTTCCATATTGCACCTATTCAATTATATGCACTCTTTTTTCGCTATATTGGTCACGCTCTGGCTGTTCTTCTTTCGGATATCCTATATAAATAATATTTAGTGGAATATGCTTTTCGGGAAGATTTAAGCACTTTTTAACTCTTTCAACTACGCGCTTTTGCGGATAAACTCCGCACCAAACAGCGCCAAGTCCAAGATCTGTTACGGCAAGCAAAACGTTTTCAGTCGCAGCGCTACAGTCTTGTACCCAAAATTCAGCAAGCTGAACTGGTAACGCCCTACTCAAATTTCCGCAAACTACAATCGCGAGAGGTGCTTCGTATTTTGAAAACGTAGCAACAGATTTTAGTTCTTTCAGTTTTACGGCACTTTTTACAACGTAAAATTCCCAAGGCGTTCTGTTGCAAGCACTCGGTCCACTCATACCGGCGTGTAAAAGTTTTTGAATAACGTCGTCAGAAACGGCTTTTTCTTCAAACCTTCTGACACTTCTTCTTTTTAACAAAACTTCGCTTAGTTCCATAGTTTTCAACCTTTATTTTGTAATGATTGTTAATTAAATTATAGCATAAAATGCAAAATCGGGCAATAGATAAGATAAAATTTTACTAAAGAAAAAAGTTTTTTAAAAATCGCACCAAAACAAAAAAGGCGTCAAAAACGCCTTTTTTTGGTTTACAATTTTAACGCGAAACCTATAATCATTAACGCTGTTAACGTTAATGAAAATAGTGTTCCTAATATAGATAAGCCTATATGTAGACTGTTTTTCATGCGTTTTAGTTGAAAGTTAAGAGAGATAATACCAACAATCCAACCAAATAAAGGCGGAAAAGATAGATAAGTTAATAATATTGCACGAGTTTTATCGTATTTAACATCTTCAGTTGACGATGCTAAATTGATATCCATCTTTTCTATCTCGTCTTTTAAAAGATAGTCTAAAGAACAATTAAACAGTTTACTGATTTTTATCAACTTATCTGTTTCAGGATAAGCACTATCAAGTTCCCACTTTGAAACCGATTGTCTTGAAACCTTCAAAAGTTCAGCAAACTGCTCTTGAGTTAAATTTTGCTCTTTTCTTAATTTTGTTAATTTTTCACCAATTGTCATATAACGAATCCTCCTTTGTTTGACGATATCATTATAATGCATAATACTTCGTTTTTCCACCACCCCTAAGTTGCAAATTGACAAATTTAGGTTGCTATTTGTAATTATGACCCAAATTTATTTTGGTAAATATATTATAACATATTTCTTATGATAATTCAAGTTCTTTCTATGGCGTTCGATTCCCACCACAAACAATTTTCCACCAAAACAAAAGGGCGTTAGAAAATCAAACAAGTGGGAATCGCTCCGCAAAACAAGTTTTGCTATCACGCCTGTCTGGCAAAAGTGCCACTGGCACTTTTGGTCGCAAATTTCCGTAAATAAACTCAAACTACGTGTTAATTTGCGACTTCCCAGCCGAAAGAGTGTGAATTAAACCAGATTTTAAGTGGCTAATATTGTCTATTTCAGCGTTAAAGCCCTTGTTAATAGCAACACTATTAACTTCGGTCTTTGCCTTGAAATATACAATATTTTCTCGCTTAAAATAAACCCTAAGGCTTATTTTCCTTTCAATATTAGCCACTAAAAATTGCGTTAGCAACCTTAAGCGGGATTATTTAGATGATTTTTTTAGTTTTTGGTTGAAGTCGAATATTAATTCTACAAAATCAAAAACTGATAAAGCGCTAAATAGGCGCGCCTTAAGGGCTGGTTTAGCCCGCACCCTTTCGGCTGACGTTCGATTCCCACCACAAACAATTTTACACCAAAGCAAAAAGGGCGTTAAAAAATCAAACAAGTGGGAATCGCTCCGCAAAACAAGTTTTGCTATCACGCCTGTCTGGCAAAAGTGCCACTGGCACTTTTGGTCGCAAATTTCCGTAAATAAACTCAAACTACGTGTTAATTTGCGACTTCCCAGCCGTTCGATTCCCGCCACAGACAATTTTGCACCAAAACAAAAGGGCGTTAGAAAACGCCCTTTTCTTTTGGTGGAATAGGTGGGAATCGAACCCACGTTTTGCGTGAAAACCGAAAAGTCTTCTACATGCTTAGCCTTAGCTTATTCCCTTCTCAATTCTATGGTAAGGCACAAATAATTGAGCGTGAACTTTTAAAATTTCGCACTGCGCGCCAAAGTTAAAACACGCGTTGCTTTTTCGCCTGATTGACGCCCTATCGCAAGTCGGCGAAAAACTTGCGTAGAACGGCTACTGTAATTAAGCAGCTAAAGCTAATTTTTGATCAGCATTTAAATTTAATTACCGCCTATTTAACGAAGCGACGATAACTTCGGCATGCTTACACCGTCCCTTTCTCACCCAGTCGAATCCAGTGCTACCCCAAATTTAGCCCGCTTTATTGTCGGACTAAATAATTATCGACGTATAAGTCGATTATCTTAGTATTTTTGTTTTCTGATTGAACCGTCTTCTTTGTGAATAACGATAGAACCTTCTTGATTGCCGGCAACTTGCTTAGCGTAGTCGATTGCTTCTTTTTGAGTATCGAAAAGCTTTAATGCTTTTTCAGCGCCTTCGCACTTAACTTGCCATTTTCCGTCGTCTTTGCGTTTTGAGATGTGGTATCTTTTTGCCATTTTTTAAAAACTCCTTTTGTGTTTATATTTTCGGCTTTTTGCCGATAGTTACTTGATATAGTTTTTAATTTCGCGCGCCGTTTCTCTGTCTAAATCACGCTCTTTTATAGTGTTTTTCTTATCGTAAGTATGCTTACCTTTACAAACGCCAACTTCAATTTTTATAAGCGATTTATTAAAGTACATTTTAAGCGGTACTAGCGTATAACCTTTCTGTTCTGCTTTTTGCAAAAGTTTGTTAATTTCATTTCTGTGCAAAAGCAGTCGTCTATCACGCTTAGCGTCCTTTATATTATATGCACCAGCCTTGTCGTATACCGCAATATGCATATTTTTTATAAAAATACTGCGCTTATATATCGAGCAATACGCATCTTTTAAAGAAACTTGACCTTGACGAACGGATTTTACTTCTCCCCCGTCAAGACTAATTCCTGCTTCAATCGTATCTTCAATGACGTACTCAAAGCGCGCGGACCTATTTTCAGCAATAATTTTCATCATAATAATACTACCACAGTTTTTTTTAAAAATCAATACCTATTTTTAAATTTCTTTATTAATTATACAGATTTTTTAGAAATATACGCAAACTCTACCTTTCTCGTCGCAATATCTGCACCAATTACGACAATTTTTACACTGTCGCCTAGAGTTAACGAAAATTTACCACATTCTAGGCGCATCTTCTCTTCTACGAATTGATAATTTCTTCTTGGCAAGTTTTCAAGCCTAATAATTCCTTCGACTGTATTTTCAAGTTCAACGAACACACCAAAACTTGTAACGCCACTAATAACACCATCAAATTCTTGACCGACGTAATCTTGCATATAAAAGACTTTGTACAAATCGTCGACGTCCCTTTCGCAAAGAGCAGCAAGTTTTTCTTTCTCTGACGAATTTAGCGACGCTTTTTTAACAAAATCGCCGTATAAGTCGGTTAACTCACCAATTTTACCGTCAAGCGCGTCTTTTAAAATTCTGTGAACTACTAAATCGGGATATCTTCTAATTGGTGACGTAAAATGCAAATAGCAGTCTGAAGCTAAGCCAAAGTGACCTATATTTTCAAACGAATACTCAGCCTTTTGCATAGATCTAAGCATCATTTTATTAACAGCTGAATAAGTTTTTTCACCTTTTAGCATATCTAAAAGTTTTTTATACTCAATAGGCTCTTTTCCCCTGATGCTTTCGCTAATTCCAAGCGAGTTCAAGAAAATATTAAAGTTTGCAACTTTTTCTAAACTTGGCTTATCGTGGACGCGGTAAACACAAGGAAGTTCTCTCTCGAAAAGATATTCAGCAACGCGCTCGTTTGCAAAAATCATAAATTGCTCGATAAGCTTCGTCGCGTCGTTGACTTTATGCTCGGACACGCACACTTTTCCATTATCGTAAAATACGTCTGCTTCTTTGACGGATAAATCAATTTCACCGTTTTCTAGTCTATTTTTAGCCAAAATATTCTTAAGCGTAAACATATTGTCAATAGTTTTAACAATATCTGGATAGCGTTTTAATTCTTCTTCATCACGCTCGATAATTTTTTGAACGCTCGTATAAGTCAATCGGTGTGACGAACGAATTACACTTTTGAAAAATTCAGTATTTACCGTTTTTCCGTATTTATCAATTTCTGAAATTACGGATAAAGTAAGTCTATCTACCCCTTCAGAAAGCGAGCAAATTCCGTTTGATAATTCAAACGGTAGCATAGGAATTACTTTATCGGGAAGATAAACGCTTGTACAACGCTCGTATGCGTCTTTGTCAAGTGGACTATTAAAAGTTACGTACTCAGATACGTCGGCAATATGAACGCCTAAAAGATAATTTCCGTTTTCTAAAATTTTTAGCGACACAGCATCGTCATAATCGCGCGCAGTTTCACCGTCTATTGTGAAAATTAGCTCATTTCTTAAGTCTAATCTGCCGTTAATCGCGCTATCGGGCACTTTTTGTGAAATATTTTTTGCCTCGTCTATTGCTTTTTTAGAAAACTCTTCTTCGATTTTATTAGTTAAAATAATGGCTTTTTCTTCGGCAAAAATCTCTAAACTTTTACCTAAAATCTGAACGACTTTTCCTTTTGGGTTTTCATTTTTAGGAAAGTCGGTAATTTCCACCAAAACTTTATC
Organism: Clostridia bacterium; assembly: GCA_017407325.1. GTDB lineage: Bacteria > Bacillota > Clostridia > Christensenellales > Borkfalkiaceae > UBA4636. Next base: position 49,324 of record JAFQWV010000019.1, read on the forward strand.
GCCAAAATCTGCGCCCATTGTATGATAAAGAACAACGTCGTAGATATAGCCTTTATCATCCGGTCTTAAAAAATCAACTTTACCGTCGTTATAGAAAGTTCCACAAAGTTTAGTAATTCCGCGTTTTAAAATTTTGACGACTTCAACTTCGTCGCCTTTTTCTCCACCAACAAGCTTACAAATAACAGTATCACCGTTAAAAGCGTTACCCATTTTTTTTGCAGGAATAAAAAAGTCGCTATTAAATCCTTCAACGGTTAAAAAGCCGTACCCGCGTTCGTTGATACGGACTATACCCGTCAAATAGTTCTCCTTTTTAGACTTTTTCGTCTTTAGATAATATTTTCCGTTGGAAAAATAGATAACCTTTTCCCTTTCAAGTTTTTCAAGTGCTAAACGAAGTTCGTTTTTCTCTTGCTTAGTCGTCAGAAAAAAGAGTTCTGCAATCTGCAAAAAAGTCTTTCCATCTAAAAATTTCTTGTTAAATTGTTCTTTTAATCTATAATATTTACTCATAATCAAAAATAAAGCGACTACAAGAAGTAGTCGCTTAAAAAACCTTTTTATTAACCAACGATAACTGTACCGAAGTATGATAATACAAAGAAAGCAATCATCAATAACGCCATAATAACAACACAGAAAACGGTTAATTTTCTAAGTTTGCTTTCTAACGTTTTTGCCTTGTTCTTTCCATAGAACGTGTCGGTTGTTCCACCACTGATTGCGCTAATTCCATTTGAATTACCTGGTTGAATTAAAACGACAAATATAACGAATAACGCACAAATAGCAGTCACTATTAAAATAGCAAGCTGTATTTTGCTGTAAACCTCATATGGTATTGCTAATAAAGTATTTAACATATCGTATTTCTCCGATTAATTTTTATGCCTATAAATTGTAACACATATAAAAATTTTTTACAAGCGTTTTTAAGCAAAATTTATATTCAATGTAATTTTTTAGCAATTTTTTACTACTTTATTTAATAATTAAACTGCTTCCTGTCATTTCCGACGGCTTTTCTTCGTTTAAAACGTCAATTAAAGTTGGTGCAATGTCCGCAAGTATTCCACCGTCGCGAAGTTTTTTACCTTCGTAATCTTTTCCAACCAAGATAAACGGAACAGGGTTTGTCGTATGCGCAGTAAACGGCGCGCCATCGTTTTCAGTCATTTTGTCTGCGTTGCCATGATCTGCCGTAATTGCAGCCGTGCCACCTTTAGATAAGACTTTATCAACAATTTTTTGAACGCAAGACTCAACCGTTTGAACGGCTTTTACCGCAGCGTCGACGACGCCCGTGTGCCCTACCATATCGCAGTTAGCAAAGTTTAGAATAATAACGTCAAACTTATCACTGTCAATTTCTTCTAAAACTTTGTCGGTAACTTCGATCGCACTCATCTCAGGAAGTAAGTCGTAAGTTGCAACCTTCGGAGAATTAATTAAATCTCTATATTCGCCGTCTTCCGGTTTTTCTACGCCACCGTTAAAGAAAAAAGTTACGTGCGCGTATTTTTCAGTTTCGGCTATTCTTAATTGAGTATACCCCTTTTTAGATAAAAACACACCGAAAGTATTGTCTAAGCTTTGTGGTTTGAAAGCAACCTTAACACCTTGAAGCGTTGCGTCGTATTGAGTAAAGCAAACGTAATCAACGCCCAAAAAGCCCGTCTTTCTTTCAAATCCGTTAAAGTCGGCTTGACTTATCGCACGAGTAATTTCTCTTGCTCTATCTGGACGGAAGTTAAAGCAAATTACGCTATCGCCACTAGCAATCCCACCGATAGGTTTTCCACAACGAGTGATAGTAGTAGGCTCGACAAATTCGTCGGTTACGCCGTTATCATAACTTGCTTTTACCACGTTAACCGCGTTATTTGCCGACTTTTCAGAAAGTCCAATCATCGCGTTATAGCCTTTTTCTACTCTGTCCCAGCGGTTATCTCTGTCCATTGCATAGTATCTACCTGAAACGGTTGCAATTTTACCAACACCGATTTCTTTTAGCTTGTCATCAAGTTCTTTGACAAAATCAATACCACTTGTAGGAGAAACGTCTCTACCGTCTAAAAACGCGTGAACGAAAACCTTCTTCGCACCACGACGCTTTGCAAGTTCAACTAGTGCGTATAAATGAGTATTATGACTGTGAACGCCACCGTTTGATAAAAGTCCAATAAAGTGAACTTTCTTATTTTTTGCAACTGCGTTATCTATCGAGCGAACGAGTTCTTCATTTTCAAAGAAGTCGCCGTCATTGATTTCTTTAGTAATTCTAGTAAGCTCTTGATATACTATTCTACCTGCGCCCATATTAAGGTGTCCAACTTCACTGTTGCCCATTTGACCGTCAGGAAGTCCTACGCTAAGTCCACTTGCACCTAAATAGGTTGACGGATATTTTTGCATAAGCCCTTCTATAACACCGCTATTTGCAAGTTTTATAGCGCTTATAGTATTTTCGTCGCTCTTAGCGTAACCGTCCATTATAATAAGACAAACAGGTCTTGTTTTCATATCTTTCATAATATTTATCCTTTATAAGTTAATTTCCTAAAATACGCTCCGAGAAAAAACTCGGAGCATATATCTTTTTAATGTTACTTTGCTGCTTTTACAATTTCAGCAAATTGTTGCGGTTTTAAGCTTGCGCCACCGATAAGTCCACCGTCTACGTCAAGCAGTGAGAAAATTTCTTCTGCATTTGACGGATTTACACTACCACCGTAAAGAATACGGCAACTTTCAGAATTCTTTTCACCATAAAGTTGACCAATCGTATCTCTTATAAAACTAATAACGATTGCAATTTGGTCGAGTGTTGGTGTCTTACCCGTACCGATTGCCCAATACGGCTCGTAAGCAACGACTACTTGAGAAAAGTCTTCAACGCCTTCAAGTCCGTCTCTTAACGCAGTGGTTAAGACTTGACCGGTTTGCTCAGATTTCTTTTCGTAAAGAGTTTCGCCTATACAAACAATAGGCTTAATGCCGTGCTTAACCGCAGTTAGAGTGCGCTTGTTTACAGAGTGATTATTTTCTGCAAAGAAGGTTCTTCTCTCGCTGTGACCGAGTATTACGTACTCAACGCCTAACTCTTTAAGCATAAGCGCAGAAATTTCACCAGTGTACGCGCCAAATTCTGCGTGGTGAACGTTTTGCGCGCCAAGTTTAAGATTAGAGCCTTGTAAATGTTGTCCTAAAGGATATAAGGAAGTAGACGGTACGCATAGTACTGTTTCTGCGCTCGCGCCTTCAACGAGTGGTCTAATCTCGTTGATAAGCTCGATGCCTTCTTGCACCGTCTTATTCATTTTCCAGTTTCCTGCTACTAATGGTTTTCTCATAAAACCATCTCCTTGATGTTTATTTAGTAAGATTAGATTATTTTTCGTTTAAACACTCAATACCAGGCAATTTTTTACCTTCGAAAAGTTCTAATGATGCACCACCACCTGTTGAGATGTGTGACATTTTATCAGCATATCCAAGTTGAGCAACTGCAGCCGCGCTATCACCGCCACCGATAATAGTCGTTGCATCGCTTTCAGCGAGTGCTTTAGCAACTTGATTAGTACCTTTAGCAAGTATTGGGTTTTCGAAAACGCCCATAGGACCGTTCCAGATAACGGTTTTTGCATTTTTAACTTCTTGGCTGTAAAGCTCAGCAGTCTTTTCTCCGATATCAAGTCCCATCTTTTCGTTTGGAATTTCAGAAACCAAAACCGTTTCAACCGCAATTTGGGCATCAATAGGATTTGGGAATTCAGAAGCAACGACAGCGTCGATAGGAAGAAGTAATTTCTTGCCTAAATCTTCTGCCTTTTTCATCATTTCCTTGCAGTAATCAATCTTTTCGTCGTCAACGAGCGAAGTACCTACTTCATAACCTTTTGCCTTTAAGAAGGTGTAAGCCATACCACCACCGATAATAAGCGTGTCGCACTTTTCTAAAAGGTTAGAAATAACGTTTAACTTATCTGCAACCTTAGCACCACCCAAGATAGCCGTGAACGGGCGAACAGGGTTTTCTAATGCGTCAGCCATAACAGAAAGCTCTTTTTCAATCAAGAAACCACAAACTGCATCTTTAACAAAGCCGTATTCTACGATAGCAGCAGTTGATGCGTGCGAACGGTGTGCCGTTCCAAATGCGTCGTTTACGAAGATGTCTGCAAAACTTGCAAGCTCCTTACAGAAGTTTTCTTCTCTCTTTTCTTCGCCAGCGTTAAAACGAGTATTTTCTAAAATAACGATTTCACCAAAGTTCATTTCGCTAACTTTTTTCTTAGCGTCTGCGCCAACCGTATCAGTTGCAAATACAACCTTAACTTCAGGTAAAAGTTCTGCGATTCTGTCAGCAACAGGCTTTAATGTAAACTTCTTAACGTCGCCCTTAGCCTTTTCAATAAGTTTAGCTGTTTCTGCTGCTTGTTCGCTTTCAGGAAGCTTAGCAACAGCTGCTTTTTCCTTTTTATTTAAAGCAATTTTTTCATCCAAAACGTTGTGTGGCTTGCCAAGGTGAGAGCAAAGAATAACCTTTGCGCCGTTTTCAAGCAAATATTTAATAGTTGGCATTGCGCCGTTTATACGGTTTTCGTCAGTGATAACACCGTCTTTAATAGGAACGTTTAAGTCAACGCGAACTAAACAACGCTTGTTCTTAACGTCAATATCCTTGATAGATTTTTTGTTCATAACATAGCTCCTTAGTTTTGTTAATCTTTTAATATGTATAATGATATAACTAAATTGCATTTTTGTCAATAGTTATGCGAAAATTTCTTGTCAAATTTTGGTTATTTATTTTGCGCGTATTCTTTTTTTGAAAGTTTATTCGGCTTTACTATTAACTGACACAGTTTTACGAAAACGTTTAAAAGTGGCAGAGAAATTAGACCTGTTGTAAGATTAAAAAAAGTGTGAAAGTTTGCAATTTGTCGAGAAACTGACGTGCTTGTTGACGTTAATAAATCGGTAAGCCAACCGCCCGTTTGAAATAGAAAAAAGAAAATTGCTCCACCGAATATATTGAACAAAATGTTAAAAAGCGCAACCTGTCTTTCACTTTCAGATAACTTGATAGTTGCGAAAATTACGGGCATACAAGTTCCTATGTTTGCACCTAAAAGAAGGTAAACGCTTGTTGAAAAGCCTATGATATGCTGGCTTGCAAGAACGACAAGCATACTAGAAACAACTGACGAGCTTTGGCATATTGCAGTAATAAAAAAGCCGTTTAATAGAAGTATAGGCGCACTTTTTATCAAAAACAGTCTGTTAAACCACTCGTATTCTTTAAAGCTCTCTACTGAATTTGACAGTATTTCTATCCCAATAAAAATAAGTCCGAACCCTAAAAGTGAATATCCAAGACTTGAAATTTTACCGTCTTTTCCACTTATTAAAAAACCAATAAAAGCAACCGTAAAGCCGATTGACGAAAAATCAAAAAAGCCAGCAAACTTTAGCGAAACAATCTGTGCGGTAATAGTCGTTCCGATATTTGTGCCAATTACCATAGCGCAAGCACCGGTTAACGTTATTGCGCCTGTTGACAAAAAGCTTATCGCTACCATATTTGTTGCAACGCTACTTTGTGCAATGCAGGTTGAAAATGCGCCAAGCCCACAAGACACCAATCTGTTTTTGCTTGCTTTTAAAAGCAAACTCTTAAATCCATCACCTACAGCTTTTTCCGTATAAACACTTATAAAACGTAAACCTAACAAAAAAACCGTTATACCTGACAATATTTTTGCAATATCAAAAAACAAAATTATACCACCGAATAATTACTAGTATAATTTTATTAAACATTGGTTTATTTTAGAATATAAAGAACGTTAAAACTATTAAAAACAACAAATAATCGACTTATACACGAACTTATTTTAAAATGTTAAAACTCTTTACACTTTTTGCAACAGCTGTTATATTTATTTCAACATGTGTTTTGTCACCGTCAATTATTACTTCAGGGCGTTTTTTAAGATAAAAATACTCTGAAAGTAAACTTTCAATATCTCTTTTTATAACGTTTTCAGCGTCGTAAGATATACCTAGTCTGTCACTTTCAAGCATTTTTTGCGCGCGTTTATTAACTACACTTTTTTTCATTTCTTTTCTTTAAACAATCCCCCATAAACAGAAGTATAATCTCTCGCGTTCTGAGCGTTATTGATTACGCTTTCGGCAAGCTTTTTGAAATATTTTAATGCGCGCGATTTCGTCGCACAGCAATTTTTTGATAAAAGTATTTCATCGCTTTCGTACACGGTTGATAATATCGGTGTTTTTAATATATTTTCAATTTCCTTAGAATTAACCGTAAGTCCTTTTCTCATAAGGTCGCGCCTAGCGCGATTAACGACCAAATTGACAGCGTCAAGCTCATAGCTTTTTAAAATCGTCAAAACCTTATCTGCATCTCTCAAGCTTTGAAGCGTAGGATTTACCACGACAATCGCTTCGTTTGCGCAGGATATCGACCTTGTAAACCCACTGTCTATCCCTGCTGGACAGTCTATTAAAATAAAATCAAAGCTTGAAGATAAACCTTCGATTAAAAGTTTTACGCTTTGCGCGTTTATTCCAAGCGAAAAAGTGTGACAAGAAGGTATTACGAACAAGTTTTTTTGCGCGCAATCTATTATTGCTTGCTTTACACGACATCTGCCTTCAACTGCATCAATTATATCGTAAATCACCTTATCTTCAACGCCTACGCTAACGTCAAGATTATTAAGACCAAAATCTAAATCAAGCAGTACGACGCGCTTACCCTTACTAGCCAAATACGCGCCTAAAAATGCCGTTACAGTCGTTTTTCCTACCCCACCTTTTCCACTTGTTATAACTATTCGTCTTGCCATTTTATACCCCTTTTTAGAAATTTTAACATAAATTAAATTTATAAAAATGACGAGATAAATAGCATATTGACCTATTTTGTCAAAAAAAGCATAAAAAAACAGCCCTTAGGGCTGTTTTTTAAGTTAATTAAACTAATTCAATAATTGCTCTTTCGGTTGCGTCGCCACGGCGTTCACCTAAAAGGTAAATACGGGTGTAGCCACCGCCTTGACCTAACTCTTTGGCTCTGTCAGCGTATTTTGGAGCAAGTTCGTTGAAGATTTTTTCAACTAATGGGTGGTTGATACCCTTAGTTCTTTCTTTGTACGAGCTCTTTGATTCGCCTTTAGCTTTAACTTCTTGTAAGTCGTAAATTTTAGACATAATTTTTCTTCTTGCAGCTAATTTCTTAGTGCCGTCTTTTACGACTTTAACGCTTGTTTCCTTACCTTTAACGTCAGTCTTCTTAACAACGACTTCAACTGTATCTTCGTAAGAATTGATAGCAAGAGTTAAAATTTTCTCAACGTAAGAACGAAGTTCTTTAGCCTTTGCTTGAGTGGTTTCAATCTTGCCGTACCATAACAAGTTAGAAGCTTGGTTTTTTAAAATAGCCATTCTGTGAGCGGTTTTCATACCTAATTTTCTTGGCATTTCTTAGTCCTCCTGTTCCTTAAGCGATAAGCCGTAACTTGCAAGTTTTAAGATAACCTCATCAAGTGATTTCTTGCCGAGATTGCGCACCTTTAGCATATCGTCTTCGGTCTTTTTAGTAATGTCTTCTACTGTGTGAATGTTCGCACGCTTTAAGCAGTTGTATGAACGAACTGATAAATCCATATCTTCGATACTCATTTCCAAAATTTTTGGTAATGGATCGGTTGGTTGTTGAACCAAGATACCTAAGCCACCCATTGCATCGCTTAAGCCTACGACTATGTGAATGTGTTCTTCAATGATTTTAGCAGCAAGGCTGATAATTTCTCTGCCTGAGAAAGCACCGTTAGTCCAAACTTCTAAAACGAGTTTATCAAAGTTTGAATCTTGTCCAACGCGCTTTGGCTCAACAGTGTAGCTAACCTTTTTAACAGGTGAGTACTTAGAGTCAACAGGGATATAATCGATTTCGTCAGTCTTGTTGTTTTCTGCGCCCTTGTAGCCACGTCCCTTACCTACGGTAATTTCCATATCGAGAACGCCACCTTCATCAACGGTGCAGATATAGCTTTCTGGATTTAAAACTTCAACTTCGCCAGTAAGCTCGATATCGCCTGCAGTAATAACGCAAGGACCTTGCTTATTGATTAAAACCTTAGTTTTAAAGTTAGGATCAGAAGATTGAACCTTGAAAGCCACGTCTTTGATATTTAAAACGATTTCCGTAACGTCTTCTTTAACGCCGGGGATTGTTGAGAATTCATGTCTTACTCCAAGAGCTGGCGCAAACTTAATGCCTTGCGCAGCAGCACCCGGTAAAGACGAGAGAAGAGTTCTTCTTAAGCAGTTACCTAAAGTCAAACCAAAACCCTTTTCTAAAGGTTCTAAAGTTATTTTAGCATAACTTCTCGATTCGTTCTCTTCGACTTCGATCTTTGGCATTTCTATTTCCATCATAGAAAAATCTACCTCCTAAATTTAGTTGTTAGTCGGTATTACTTAGAATACAATTCGACAATCATGTGTTCTGCGATTTGAGAATCGATATCTTCTCTCGTCGGCAAAGCAATTACCTTTCCTGAAAGCGTTTCTGTGTTGAACTCAAGCCACTTTGGAATTGAGTTACTCTTTTCTAAGCCTTTGATGGCAGTGAAATATTTGTTGTCTTTTTTGTTTTCTTTAACGGCAATAACGTCACCAAGCTTAATGCTGTATGATGCGATATTAACCTTTTTACCGTTTACGGTGAAGTGTCCGTGAGTTACTAATTGACGAGCTTGTGAACGCGAACTAGCAAGACCAAGGCGGAAAATTACGTTATCAAGACGTCTTTCTAAGAGTGATAACATGTTTTCACCGGTGATACCCTTCATTCTATCAGCCTTTTCATAGTAATCTCTGAATTGACCTTCTAATACGCCGTAAATTCTCTTCGTCTTTTGCTTTTCACGAAGTTGTAAGCCGTATTCTGAAACTTTCTTTCTAGTCGTTGCGTGAACGCCTGGAGCGACCGGTCTTCTTTCGAACGGACAAGAAGTTTTATAACATCTGTCGCCCTTTAAGAAAAGTTTTGCGCCTTCGCGTCTGCATAGACGACATTTTGAACCTGTATATTTAGCCATATTCTAATCTTATCCTCCTTTATACTCTACGACGCTTTGGTGGGCGACAACCGTTGTGTGGGATTGGAGAAACGTCTTGAATTAATGTTACTTCAATACCGCAAACGCCAAGTGCTCTGATAGCAGATTCTCTGCCTTGACCAGGACCTTTAACGAATACTTCAACAGATCTTAAACCGTGCTCCATTGCTGCTTTTGCTGCAACTTCACAAGCTTGTTGCGCTGCAAACGGAGTAGATTTTCTGCTACCACGGAAACCTAAAGCACCGCTTGAGCAGTGAGATATCGTGTTACCGTTAGTATCGGTAATTGTGATAATCGTGTTGTTGAAAGAAGATTTAATATGAACTTGACCTTTATCAATTTTCTTAAGTTCTCTGCGTTTTTTAACAACTTTTTTAACAGCCATTTTCTATTAACCTCCTTATCTTCCTGCGGTCTTCTTCTTAGCGACCGTACGACGAGGACCTTTACGAGTTCTCGCATTTCTCTTAGTGCTTTGTCCACGAACTGGCAAGCCCTTTCTGTGACGAACACCACGATAGCAACCAATTTCGATTAAACGCTTAATGTTAAGGTTTACTTCCGCTTTTAATTCACCTTCAACGCGAAGGTTGTGTTCGATATATTCTCTTAATTTAGAGACGTCTTCTTCTGTTAAATCCTTAACTCTAGTGTCAGGATTAACGCCTGTTTCTTTCAAAATCTTTTGAGCGGTAGGTCTGCCGATACCGTAAATGTAAGTGATACCGATTTCTACACGCTTTTCTCTTGGTAAATCAACACCGGCAATACGTGCCATTTGCTTTTCGCACCTCCAAAAAAATAGTGTTTATTTGATTTAAGATAATTTTATATGTTCACCGAAAAGCGATTGGCTTGGAATGTAACCAAAAAACTTTTCGAATATTTTTCTGCATTAACCTTGTTTTTGCTTGTGACTTTTATTTTTAGAGCAGATTACCATTACTTTGCCTTCTCTTTTTATAACTCTGCACTTGTCGCACATTGGTTTTACAGACGGTCTTACCTTCATAATTAATATTCCTCCGAATTTTTATAGAAACTAAATAAATTTTTAGGTTTTGCTACGCCATACTATTCTTCCTCTGGTTAAATCGTACGGACTCATTTCAAGCTTTACGGTATCTCCCGGAATTATTTTAATATAATTCATACGAAGTTTACCTGAAATATACGCCGTGATTACGAAACCATTAGATAACTTGACCTTAAACTCTGCTTTCGGCAAGGCTTCTAAGATAACGCCTTCAGCCTCGATTACGTCGTTCTTTGACACAGTCTATCCTCCAAATTTATTTTTATCTTAAGGTGAGAATTTCTACACCTTCGTCAGTGATTACAACAGTGTTTTCGTAGTGCGCGCTAGGCATTTTGTCCTTAGTTACGCAACTCCAACCGTCAATCACTACTTCGCTCCTGCCCATGTTAATCATAGGCTCGATGGCAAGCGCCATTCCACGTCTTAATCTTATACCCGTTCTTCTTCTGCCGTAGTTTGGAACTGCAGGGTCTTCGTGTAGATTTCTTCCTATCCCGTGACCAACCATTTCCCTTACGACTGAATAGCCGTTAGATTCGGCGTGTTCTTGAATTGCTCCGCCTATATCGCCGAGTGTGCTACCTACCATAAGATTTTCAATTCCCTTGAAAAAACATTCTTTGGTAACTTCGACGAGTCTTTTCTTTTCAGGTGATACGCTTCCTACCAAAAAGGTTCTTGCAGCGTCGCCGTGATAGCCGTTTAATAGCGCACCAACGTCGATTGAAACGATTTCCCCGTCTTTAAGCACTCTTTCTGACGGAAAGCCGTGAACGACTTCTTCGTCAATAGATACGCAAATTGTTCCCGGAAAACCACCGTAACCTAAAAAGGAAGGTTTTGCTCCACACCCTACTATGTAGTCATAAGCTAATTTGTCTAAGTAGCGAGTTTTTACCCCTACTTTAACGTTGTCTTCAATGAGCTTTAGAACGTCAGCTACAATTTGTCCCGACTTTCTCATAAGTTCAATTTCAGACGGATTTTTAATGTAAATCATTTAAGCGCCTCGACTATATCACTAAATACGTCTTCAGAATCTTTGCTGCCGTCAACGGTCACTAAGACTCCAGCTTTTTTGTAGTATTTAATAAGTGGCGCGGTTTGTCTTTTATAAACGTTAAGTCTAAGTCCCACCGTTTCTTCGTTGTCGTCGTCTCTTTGAATTAAAGTTTCCCCACACGAAGAACAATTTTTATCATTATAAAAATCTACGTGGTAACTTGCCCCGCAATTTGGACAAACCCGTCTACCTGTAAGTCTGTGTAATAACAATTCAAAAGGAACGTCAATGTCGATGACTCTATCAATTATGCAAAAATCTTCAAGCGCTTCGGCTTGGGCAACCGTTCTTGGAAAACCGTCTAAAAGATAACCGTTTTTACAGTCGTCTTTACTAATTCTTTCCTTAACGATATCAACGGTAACTTCGTCAGGTACGAGTTGACCTTTGTCTATATAAGTTTTTGCAACGATTCCAAGCGGTGTTTTTTCAGCAATATGCTTTCTGAAAATATCACCCGTCGATATATGACATATACCGAGCTTTTCACATATTTTAGACGACTGGGTGCCTTTTCCGGCACCCGGTGCGCCAAGTAATACAACGTTCATTGATTTCCTCTTGTTGTTATAATCTAAAATTATTTTATTTTAAGAAACCTTTGTATTGCTTCATCATAATTTGAGATTCAAGCGCGTTGTTAAATTCGAGCGCGATTGATACGCAAATCAACAATCCCGTTGCACTGAACATTGCAGAGCTTCCTTTATCTATAAGCGAGAATGCTATCGCTGGTAAAAGCGCCATAAGCGCAAGGAAGATTGCACCAAAGAGAGTAATTCTCTTTTGAATCTTTGATAAGTATTCAGTGGTTGGTTTACCAGGTCTGATACCGATAATGTTACCACCGTTTTGTTGAATACTTCTTGAGATTTCTTCAGGCTTGAATTGAATTGAAGCATAGAAGAACGCAAAGCCAAAAATGAGTAAGCAAAGAACTACCATATAAAGCCATGAGCTTGTGCCCATCCATCTTTGCCACCAAACTACGAAACCGCTGTTTGGCCAGAACATTGTTGCAATCATTTCAGGGAATGAAAGGATTGAGAAAGAGAAGATAAGTGGCATAACACCAGATGCGTTAACCTTGATAGGAATAACGGTTGATTGTCCGCCGTACATCTTTCTTCCTTGTACGCGCTTTGCGTATTGAACAGGTATTCTTCTTTCTGCTAAATCGACAAATACGATAAAGAAGAAAATTACAATAATTACTGCTACGTATCCTACGAGCTTCCAGAAATATTCTAAACTTCCACCACTTCCGAATGCGTTAGTAACCATACTAACAAAGGTTTGACCTGCTGTCGCAAGTACACCAACGAAGATGAGAAGTGAAATACCGTTTGATACACCGTAATCGGTAATTCTTTCACCGAGCCAGATGGTTGCCATAGTACCTGATGCGAATAAAATTACGCATACAGTGTAAACAAGCCATCTTTGTCCGAAGAAGAACTTAATAATTGCAGAACCTTCCGCAATAGCTGTTGGTCCAAAATTAACCAAGATACCGATTGATTGGATAATAGCGAGTAATAAAGCACCTACTCTTGTGTATTTCGCAATTTTCTTTTGACCTTCTTCACCCATGCGGGTAAGTCTTTCAAGTTGCGGAATAGCAACAGTTAAGAGTTGTATGATAATTGATGCGTTAATGTACGGTCCGATACCCATAGCAAACCAAGTACCGTTAGAGAGCGCACCACCGGTCATCATACTCATAATGTTAAGGTAAGAAACGTTTGTTAAATCAGTTCCAGCAATAAGTCCTTCACCAATACCAGGTACAGGGATATAACATCCAAGACGGTATACTAAAACGATAAGCAAGGTGAATAGAATTTTGTTTCTTATCTCTTTAATTTTAAATGCTTTCTTTAAAGTTTCAAACATTTCAACCTCCGCTTAGAAAAATGTAGTTTTTGGTTAAAAATTATACGATTTCGCAAGTACCGCCAGCTTTTTCAATCGCTTCTTTTGCAGATGCGGTGAAAGCGCGTGCTTTTACGTTTAACTTAACCTTTAACTCGCCATTTCCTAAAACTTTAAGGCCGAGTGTGTTTTTAACGTCTTTAATAAGACCTGCAGCAAATAAAACTTCGTAAGTTACTTCAGTACCTTCTTCTAAACCGTTTAAAGCAGAAACGTTTACGATAGTGTAAATTTTCTTGAAGAAGTTATTGAAACCGCGTTTAGGTACGCGACGAGTTAAAGGCATTTGACCACCTTCAAAACCCGGACGAACGCCACCGCCACTTCTAGCCCATTGACCTTTGTGACCTTTCGTACTCGTCTTACCGGTACCAGAACCGATACCGCGACCAACTCTCTTTTTAGAAGTTCTAGCGCCTTCTGCAGGTGATAATGTTTCTAATCTCATTTTACACCTCTTATAACGCTTCAACTTTTACAAGGTGAGAAACTTTTGCGAGCTTTCCTTGTAAAGCTGGACTGTCGTTGTGAATTTTAAATTGATTGATTTTTTTAAGACCAAGCGATTCAACCGTTGCCTTTTGATCTTTTAAGCAACCGATTGTGCTTTTGATAAGAGTGATTTTTAATTGAGCCATTTGTCCGTCCCCCTTATCCTAAAATCTCTTCAACGGTTTTTCCGCGAAGTGCTGCAATTTCTTCAGCTGATCTAAGCTCTTTAAGTCCTTCAACAACAGCTTTTACCATGTTGATTGGATTGTTTGTGCCGTGAGATTTAGTTCTGATGTTTTTAATACCACAAGCTTCCATAACCGCACGTACAGGTCCACCTGCGATAACACCGGTACCTTCTTCAGCAGGCATCATTAATACTGAACCTCTGCTAAATTTACCAACTACGCTGTATGGAATTGTGTTGTTTACAAGAGCAACCTTAATCATGCTCTTCTTAGCTTGTTGAGTAGCCTTTTCGATTGCTTCTGGAACTTCGTTTGCTTTACCCATTCCGTAACCTACTCTGCCGTTTTCGTCGCCGATAACAACGAGAGCAGAGAAACGCATTTTACGACCACCCTTAACAACCTTAGTTACACGGTTAACCGCGATTAACTTTTTATTAAGACCGTCTTTTTCTTCTGGTCTTCTGTTAGGTCTGTTTTCTCTTGCCATAATTTAACGTTCCTCCTTCTTAGAAATCAAGACCGGCTTCTCTTGCGCCGTCAGCGAGTGCTTTTACTCTTCCGGTGTAAAGATATCCACCTCTGTCGAATACTACTTGCTTAATGCCCTTTGCGAGTGCTTTTTCAGCAAGCTTCTTACCAACAACAACAGCAACTTCGCTCTTTGACTTGCCTTTAATTTCTTTAGCAAGTGCTTTTTCTACTGTTGAACAAGCAACTAAAGTGTTTCCTGCTACGTCGTCAATGATTTGAGCGTAAATGTGGTTAAGACTTCTGTAAACCGAAAGTCTTGGACATTCGCTTGTGCCGGAAATCTTCTTTCTGATTCTTGCATGTCTTTTCAATCTGTCTTTATTTTTATCGATTTTTGAAATCATATCAGTTCTCCTTATTTGCCGGCAGTCTTACCTTCCTTACGTTCAATTACTTCATCCTTATAACGGATTCCGTAACCGTGGTAAGGTTCAGGCTTTCTGATTGCTCTTAAACTTGCTGCAACTTGACCAACTTTAACTTTATCAATACCGCTTACGGTAATTTCAGTTTGGCTTGGGCAAGCAAGCTTAATTCCTTCCATTGCAACGAATTCTACAGGGTGTGAAAAACCAACGTTTAAGATGAGCTTGTCACCTTGCATGTTAACCTTCCAACCTACACCGTTTACGATAAGTCCTTTTTCATAACCGTTAGTTACACCAATAACCATGTTTTGTAAAAGTGCTCTGTATAAACCGTGCTTTGCTCTTGCTGGTGCTAAATCGTTTTTACGTTCAACGATAATTTGCGCACCTTCAACTTTAACTGTAATTAAGCTTCCGTCGTAATCTTGAACAAGTGTTCCTTTAGGACCTTTAACTGTTAAAAGGTTTTCTGAAACTTCTAAAGTAACGCCTGCTGGGATTGTAATAGGAGCTTTACCAATTCTTGACATACTCTATTACCCCCTTATTACCAAACGTAAGCGAGAATCTCGCCACCGTGGTGTTCTTTTCTTGCTTTTCTATCAGTCATTACGCCCTTAGGAGTAGATACGATTGCAATACCCATACCACCAAGTACCTTTGGTAATTCATCGTAACCAGCATAAATTCTTAAGCCTGGCTTTGATACTCTCTTTAAGCCTGTAATAACTTTTTCTCCCTTAGGGCCGTACTTAAGTTCAACTTTGATTGAACTATCTTTACCTTCGCCAACGATTTCATAGCCGTTGATATAGCCTTCTTCGAGAAGAATTTTAGCAATTTCTTTTTTGATGTTGGAAACAGGAATTTCAACGACTTCTTTCTTTCCAACAAGTGCATTTCTGATTCTTGTAAGCATATCTGCTATTGGATCTGTCATTTTAATTACCTCCTTACCAACTTGCCTTTTTTACGCCAGGAATTTGACCTTTGTATGCCAAATTTCTGAAGCATATTCTACAAATACCGTACTTGCGGATTACAGCGTGTGGTCTTCCGCAGATACTGCATCTTGTGTATGCACGAGTAGAAAACTTTGGAGCTTTCTGCTGTTTATTAATCATCGCTTTCTTTGCCATTTTATCTCTCCTTAATTAGCCTTGAAAGGCATTCCGAGCGCTCTTAAAAGACCACGCGCTTCTTCGTCAGTTTTTGCAGTAGTTACAAAGCAAATATCAAATCCACGTACTTTATCAACTTGATCGTATTGGATTTCTGGGAAGATAAGTTGTTCTTTTATGCCCATTGCGTAGTTACCTCTACCGTCGAAAGACTTAGAAGGAACACCCTTGAAGTCTCTTACTCTTGGTAAAGCGATAGAAACGAGTTTGTCGAAGAAATCGTACATTCTGTTTCCGCGAAGAGTTACTTTAACACCTACGTTCATACCTTGTCTAACTTTGAAGTTTGCTACTGACTTTTTAGCAGTAGTTAAGACAGGCTTTTGACCAGCGATTTGTGCGAGTTCTTGTTGAACTTGTTGAATGCTCTTAGCGTTATCTTTGATATCGCCGAGTCCACCGTTGATGGTGATTTTAACAAGCTTTGGAACTTCGTTAATGTTTTTGTAGTTAAATTCCTTCATAAGAGCAGGAACGACTTCAGCGTCGTATCTTGCTTTTACTCGGCTTACGTATTTCTCGGTTGCAGTTTCTTTAGCAACCTGAGTTTTCTTAACTGCCATAAATTTCTCCTTTATTCGGCGTCAGCCTTTTTCTTTCTGGTTGTTTTCTTTTCAGCTTTTTCAGCCTTTTCAGTCTTTTCGGTTTTCTTAGTTGCTTTCTTAGCAGTCTTTGCTGCTTTAGCTTCGCTTACGTCTAAGCTCTTTCCGCACTTTTTGCAGATACGAACTTTCTTGTCGCCTTCTTCTTGGTAAGCAACTCTAGTTGCCTTTCCGCAAACTGGGCAAACTACCATAACGTTAGATGCGTCGATTTTACCGAATTGTTCTACGATACCACTCGTTTCTTTTGCTGAACGAGCCTTTTTAGAACGCTTTTGAACGTTTACTCCGTCAACAACTACTCTGTTTTCAGATGGATGTGCAGATAAAACCTTACCGATTTTACCGTTGTCTTTACCGGTTAGCACTAAAACCGTGTCATTTTTCTTAACTTTCATCTTAATGCCTCCCTAATTAAAGTACTTCCGGAGCGAGAGAGATAATTCTCATATAATCTTTTTCTCTGAGCTCTCTTGCTACAGGTCCAAAGATACGTGTTCCGCGTGGTTGTTTTTGGTTGTCGATAATAACTGCTGCGTTATCGTCGAACTTGATGTGAGTGCCGTCAGCGCGTCTTAAACCGCTTGCCGTTCTTACGATTACGGCTTTAACAACGTCACCTTTCTTTACTGCGCCGCCAGGAGTTGCGGTCTTAACAGAAGCAACTATAACGTCGCCGATGTTACCGCTCTTTCTGAACGAACCGCCTAAAACTCTGATGCACATAATTTCTTTTGCGCCTGAGTTATCAGCCGATTTTAATCTTGTTTGTGGTTGTATCATTGTCGCTTCCCCCTAATTACTTAGCCTTTTCAATAATTTCGGCTACTCTCCAGTTCTTGTCTTTGCTGAGTTTTCTGCATTCAACGATTCTTACCTTGTCGCCAATACCACAAGCGTTTTCTTCGTCGTGTGCTTTGAACTTCTTAGAAGTAGTGATGGTCTTTTTGTAAAGCGGATGCTTAGACTTTTGTTCAACTACTACAACTACTGTTTTATCCATTTTGTCGGAAGAAACGATTCCAACTCTTTCTTTTCTTAAATTTCTCATTGCAGTTATCTCCTTAAGCCTTCTTTATTTCTCTTTCACGGATAACAGTCTTAACTCTTGCGATGTCTTTCTTTACAGCGCCGATAACCATTGGGTTTTCAAGTTGACCAGTAGCGTGACGGAAACGAAGGTTAAATAACTCTTGTTTAAGCCCAGCGAGCTTTGAAATAAGTTCGTCGTCAGTCATTTCATGAATTTCTTTCGCTTTCATCAGCCTTCACCGCCTTCTCCGATATTTTCTTTCTTAATAATCTTAGTTTTGCAAGGAAGCTTGTGTCCTGCAAGTCTTAGAGCTTCACGAGCGATTGCTTCGTCAACTCCTGCAATTTCGAACATAACTCTACCCGGCTTAACAACTGCAACCCAGTATTCTACTGAACCTTTACCAGAACCCATACGAGTTTCTGCAGGCTTTTTAGTTACAGGCTTATGTGGGAAGATGTCAATCCAAACCTTACCGCCACGCTTGATAAATCTCGTCATAGCGATACGAGCTGCTTCGATTTGATTTGAAGTAACCCAAGCTGGGCTATCTGCAACTAAACCGAATTCGCCGTATGCGATTTGGTTGCCTTTAGTGCATTTACCGGTCATTCTACCGCGATGCACTCTACGTCTTTTAACTCTTTTAGGCATCAACATATTAAGACTCGCCTCCTTCTTTTCTTACACCACCGAGAACTTCGCCTTTATAAATCCAAACTTTGATACCGATGATACCGAAAGTAGTTAATGCTTCAGCGAAACCGTAATCGATGTCTGCTCTTAAAGTTTGTAGCGGAATTGAACCTTCGTGGTATTGTTCAGATCTTGCAATTTCTGCACCGTCTAAACGACCGCTTACCATAACTTTAATACCCTTAACGCCCATTCTCATAGCGCGTGAAATTGATTGTTTCATACATCTTCTGAAAGATGCACGCTTTTCAAGTTGTGCAGCGATTGATTCTGCTACGAGTTGTGCATCGCAATCTGGTTTTTTAACTTCCATAATGCTGATTGCAACAGGTTTTCCCTTAGCGAGCTTAGAAATCGCTTGCTTGATTACTTCAATTTCAGCACCTTGCTTACCGATAAGTACGCCAGGTCTTGCAGTATAGATAGTAATTGCTACTCTTTGAGCTGCTCTTTCAATTAAAATTCTTGAAATTGCTGCTTGGTAGTATTTCTTTTTGATGTATTCTCTGATAACGTAATCTTCCTTAAGATATACAGAAAATTCTTTCTTATCTGCATACCATTGAGTATCCCAATTTTTAATTACGCCAACTCTTATTCCGTGCGGATTAACTTTTTGTCCCATTATATCCTCCTTACTTAGCCATTACATCAAGGATAACCGTGATGTGGCTTGTGCGCTTTAAGATTCTGTAACCTCTGCCGTGTGCCATTGGTTGCATTCTCTTAAGAGTTGGACCCATATCAGCGTAGCACTCTGCTACTTTAAGGTCGTTTACGTTCATACTTAAATTGTGTTCAGCGTTTGCAGCAGCACTCATAACTACCTTCTTGATTGGCAATGCGCCAGCCTTGTTGCAGTTTTCTAAGATTGCAACTGCTTCGTTAACACTCTTACCCCTGATAATATCAAGGACTACTCTTACCTTATAAGGAGAGATTCTAATATATTTAGCACACGCTCTTGGTCTTCTGTCGCGAGACTCTTCGATACGAGCGGTCTTTTTCTTCATATTTCCAGCCATTTTTCTCCTCCTTATTATCTTCCACCGGTAGTCTTGCTACCTGCGTGGCCTTTGAACGTTCTTGTTGGTGCGAACTCGCCGAGTTTGCATCCTACCATATCTTCCGTAATGTATACAGGAACGTGCTTTCTACCGTCGTAAACTGCGATTGTATGACCAACCATTTGTGGGAAAATCGTTGATGCTCTTGACCAAGTCTTTAAAACGGTTTTCTTGTTTTCTGCATTTAAAGCTTCAACTCTCTTGAGTAACTTTTCATGCACGTAAGGTCCTTTTTTAACACTTCTACTCATCTTGATTCTCCTTTATTAGTTCACGCGTTTAATAATAAACTTGTTAGATTTGTTCTTTTTCTTTCTCGTCTTATAGCCAAGTGCTGGTTTACCCCAAGGAGTAACTGGGCCTGGTCTACCGATTGGGCTCTTACCCTCACCACCACCGTGTGGGTGATCGCATGGGTTCATTACAGAACCACGAACGGTTGGACGGATACCCATATGTCTTACTTTACCAGCCTTACCGATACGAACAATTTCGTGATCAAGGTTACCAACTTGTCCGATAGTTGCCTTACAAGCGATTGAAACGTATCTCATTTCGCCACTTGGCATCTTTAAAGTTGCAAGCTTGCCTTCTTTAGCCATAAGTTGAGCGCTCATACCAGCTGCTCTTGCGATTTGACCACCCTTACCAGGTTGAAGTTCAATGTTGTGAACCATAGTACCTACAGGAATGTTGTCAAGTGCGAGTGCGTTACCTGCTTTGATATCTGCAGTTGGACCACTTAAAAGCTTGTCGCCAACGCTGATACCTACAGGAGCAAGTATATATCTCTTTTCACCGTCAGCATATACAAGAAGTGCAATGTTTGCGCTTCTGTTTGGATCGTATTCAATGCTTCTTACGGTTGCAGGAATACCGTCTTTATTTCTCTTAAAGTCAATAATACGGTATTTTCTCTTATTTCCACCGCCGTGATGACGAACGGTAATCTTACCTTGTGCGTTTCTACCCCCTGTGCGCTTTTTGTCTTCGAGAAGTGATCTCTCAGGCTTAGTCGTGGTAATTTCTTCATAAGTGCTTACCGACATAAAACGACGGGCAGGAGATGTTGGTTTATATCTTTTGATAGCCATATTACTATTGCCTCCTAAAAACTACGATAACGACTTAAAGAATTCGATTTCTTTGCTGTCAGCCGTTAACTGAACGATTGCCTTTTTGTAACTTGCTGTACGGCCTTCGTTTCTACCCATTCTCTTGAGCTTGCCACGGCAATTTACTGTGTTTACGTAATCTACTTTAACATCGAAAAGCTCTTCAACTGCAAGCTTGATTTCAGTCTTGTTTGCTTTCTTAGCAACTTCAAAAACGTATTTCTTAGTTGCGAGTTCTGCATAACTCTTTTCTGTTAAAATCGGTCTTAAAATAATATCTCTTGCATCCATTATTTACCGTAGACCTCCTGTAATTTTTCAACTGAACCTTTAGCGAGTACGATTACGTTGCTGTTTACGATATCGTAAGTGTTGAGTTGTTCAACTGCAATCGTCTTAATCTTTGCAAGGTTTTGAGCTGCTCTGATTACCTTTTCGTTTGCATCACACATAACGATAAGAACTTTCTTTTCGAACTTGAACGCATCTGCAAATGCGACCATTTCTTTAGTCTTTCCGTTTTCTACTGCGATTTCGTCAATAACGAAAAATTCGTTGTCGCTAAGCTTTTTAGAAAGTGCTGAGAACATTGCAGTTCTCTTTGCTGTCAAGTTCATCTTCTTTGAGAAATCTCTTGACTTTGGTGCGAATACTACGCCACCCTTAATCCATTGTGGAGCGCGAGTTGAACCTTGACGAGCATTACCGGTTCCCTTTTGACGGTAAGGTTTCTTACCACCACCGCGAACTTCTGTTCTAGTCAAAGTACTCTTAGTGCCTTGTCTTTCGTTAGCAAGGCGAGTTACTACCGCTTGGTGAATAAGCGGTTCATTATATTCAGCACAGAACAATGCGTCCATAAGTTCGATTGAGCCTTGCTCTTGCGCTTTCATATTGTATACTTTAATGCTTGGCATTGCTTAATCCTCCTTATGCTTTTACGCTGTTGCTAATTGTAACGATTCCGCCCTTTGGTCCCGGAACTGCGCCCTTAACCAAAATTGCGTTTCTTGCCACGTCAACTTTTACGATTTCAAGATTTTGAATTGTAACTCTTTCTACACCGTATTGACCAGGCATACGCTTGTTCTTAAATACTCTTGACGGAGAACTGTTTGCACCCATAGAACCTACTTCTCTGTGTACAGGGCCTACGCCGTGAGTTTCTTTAAGTCTGTGTTGATTCCATCTTTTGATAACACCGCTAAATCCGTGACCTTTAGTAGTTCCTACTACGTCTACTTTTTCGCCTTCAGCGAAAGTATCGCATGAAACCATCTTGCCAACTTCTAAAGCGCTTACGTCTTCTAGGCGGAACTCTTTTAAAACCTTGTGTGGTTCAACGCCGATTTTCTTGAATAAACCAAGTTCTGGCTTGTTGAGTGCCTTTTCGCCTACTTTTTCAAATCCGAGCTTTACAGCCGAATATCCATCGCGTTCAACAGTTTTGATTTGAACTACAGGACACGGACCAGCAAGGATTACGGTGACTGGGATTACTTTTCCGTCTGGAGAAAAGATCTGAGTCATACCTAACTTCTTTCCAATGATTGCTTTACGCATGGTAAAGTTCACCTCCGTATTTATTAAAAAATTTTATTTTTTTCGATTATAATTTGATTTTTACGTCAACGCCTGCAGGAAGATGTACGCTGTCTAAAATCTTAGCGTTCGTTGAGTAAATGTCGATAAGTCTTTTGTGAGTTCTAAGCTCGAATTGTTCACGACTATCTTTATACTTGTGTGGAGAACGTAAAATCGTTACGATTTCCTTTTCCGTAGGTAGTGGAATAGGACCGCTGATCTTAGCGCCTGCCTTTTTCATCGTTTCGATGATTTTTTGAGTTGCTTGGTCAACCATCTTGTGGTCGTAAGCAGAAAGTTTAATTCTGATTTTTTGTCCAGCCATTTATGTTTCCTCCATTTTATACTAACTTTTTGTCGTTATCAGGCTTGGCTTTAGCCCATTTTCTTACCGCCATAAACTTATTGATTTTATCAACAGTCTTTATCAGCGATTGGAAAATTATAACAACACTGCCGTGTGTATCGAACGCTTACGCAAACAAAAAATCACCTGCGCTGTGTGTTTTTAAGCAGATGACCTTCATTTACTTTGGGTTCGGTTAGTCGCAGAAGTCGAACTTCCACAATTGTCAGTAGAAATTATCTTCCGTTACCTGAAAAACTTTTCGCGAACTAGTTTTTCAGCGGTTTTAAGTAACTTCCTACCTCAACCCTTATTACACAGCCTTAACATAATATAACATTAAATCAAATAAGTCAAATATTTTTTTGCATATTTTTAATTTTTTTGAAAAATTTTTTAAAAAACTTATTTTTTAAGCATTTTTCTTATATTTTTGGCTGTTAAAACTTATTTTTACTATTCTATTTTACTAAAATATTCATTTTCCGTCAACAAAATTGTATAAATTTTTCAATTTTTGCTTTCATATTATATAATATATATAAGAATCTTTTGACTATCGTCAAAATCTTTGTAAAACTTTCAGTTTTACCGCGCTTACTTATGTAATCGCGCTTTATTATTCTATTACGGCGAAGTTATAAACCCTTGCAAGCAAGCTTCTAACTTCTTGCATTATAATATATATAAGAATCTTTTGACTATCGTCAAAATCTTTGTAAAACTTTCAGTTAACCCCTTAAATCAAGAAACATTTGAATAGAAAAATACGGGGCGCGATTGCGCCCCGTATTTTACCTTTATTATTTTGGAAGGAAAAAAATATGAAAAAACAAAACTTTGTGTATAATCAATTTTACGACTTTATAATACCACCCGTATATGATATAAAAAAGTCGGTTTTGTGAAAACTAAATGAAAAACGCAACGAATTTTTTCGTTGCGTTTTATAAAATCAATTCTGTGTGGTTTCGTTTAAATTAGACGTCTAAAGCTGTTAAATGCTCAAGCGTTTCGCGTTTTACGACAACTCTGTCCGTCTTTCCAAGCATAACGATTGGCGGGCGGGCAACCTTGTTGTAGTTTGACGCCATTGAATAATTGTAAGCGCCCGTAACCAGAACCGCAAGCTTATCACCGCGTGTAGGTTTAGCAATTTGAACGTCTTCTTGAATAAGGTCGCCACTTTCACAGCATCTGCCTGCAATGGTTGCAGTATAGTTTGTAGGCTCGTCCATCTTGTTTGCCGTAAGCACGGTATAATCAGACTGATAAAGCGCGTAGCGTGGATTGTCAGTCATACCACCGTCGATAGACACGTAATTTTTATAGCCCTTAATTTCTTTAATGCTACCGACCGTGTATAAAGTCATACCGGCAGCGGCAACAATCGAGCGACCGGGCTCGAATAAAATTTTAGGCATTTCGAGATTGTACTCTTGACATTTTGCTTTTACGTGCGACGCAATATCTTTAATAGCCTGTCTTATGTCAATCGTGCCATGACTTTCAACGTATCTGACGCCAAAGCCACCACCGAGATTTAAGTATTCAGGAACGAACCCAAATTCTTTTCTCGTTTGGTTTATAAAGTCGAGCATAATATCCGACGCGTTACAGAACGGACTGATTTCAAAAATTTGCGAGCCTATATGACAATGAAAACCGCAAAGTTTTACGTTTTCTAAAGAGAGTGCAACTTTAACGATTTCAAGTGCTTGTCCAGTTTCGATTGCCGTTCCAAATTTACTGTCAACTTTACCAGTTGAGATTGCCGCGTGAGTATGCGGATCAATCCCCGGGGTAAGTCTTAAAAGCAATTTTTGAACGATTGACTTTTCTTTCGCAATTCTGTCAATAGCGTAAAGCTCGTCATAAGTATCAACTATAAAATAGCCTAAGCCGTTATCGATTGCAAACTCTATATCGCTATCGAGCTTGTTGTTTCCGTGAAAGAAGGCTCTCTCAAGCGGAAAACCTGCGCTTATGGCAGTGTAAAGTTCGCCAATAGAAACGATATCCGTTCCTATGCCTTCGTCTTTACATATGCGGTACATTTCTTTAAAAGACAACGCTTTAGAAGCATATAACGGCATAGAGCCGGCAGGGAAAAATTCACTGATAACCGACTTATATAAAGCCATATTGCTTCTTATCATATTTTCGTCAAGTAGCATAAGCGGTGTTTGATAACGCTCGCAAAGTTCAATCGTGTCGTAACCCGCAAAGTGTAATCTACCATTTTTTACGCTCAAATTCTCGTGTAACATTTTACTATCCTTATAATATACTATCCGTTAATGTAGTCGTTCATATCGTAAATTCCGCAAGGCTTTCCGATCATAAACGGAACGACTGAAACAGCACCGTCGGCAAATAACGCTCTGTCGTAAGCGGTGTGTTTTAAAACTATTTGTTGAGTGTCAGTAGTAACCAAAACTTGGTGTTCGCCAACGATATTAGCCATACGAAGCGCGTGAATACCAACGTCTTGCTTTCTTCTCTTAGACTCTCCCGATCTTCCGTAAACGAACTCGCAATCTGGGCGCGCTTTTTTAACGCCTTCAGCAAGCATTAAAGCAGTTCCACTTGGCGCGTCAACCTTTCTGTTGTGGTGCGTTTCGACGATTTCAATATCTGCATCAGGAAATACTTCTGCAGTCTTTTTCGCAAAGTCTACAAGTAGCGGAATACCGAGCGACATATTCGACGACCAGAAAATTGCAATCTTTTCCGACGCCTTTTTAATTAGTTCTTTTTCGCTGTCGTCAAAGCCGGTAGTTGCAATAATAACAGGTATATTTTTTGCAACTGCATAGTCTAAAAGTCCGCCTATAAGTCGATGAAACGAGAAATCTATGATAATGTCAGGCGTGCCTTGAACGTCGTCTAAGCTTTTATAGCAAGGGTAATTTTCGTCACCTTTTGCTAAAACGTCAACTCCGCAGAAAAGTTCTGCCTTATCACTTTTAGACAAAAAACTTCTTACGTGACCACCCATTTTTCCGTTTGAGCCAAACACTAAAACTTTAATCATCTCGTCACCTTCAATCCTAAGTTTTCCATAATGTCAAACATTTTATTCATTTTATCTTGACTCATTGGAGTAAGTGGAAGTCTTAAAGTGTTAGTTCCAAATCCCATTGCGCTTGTTGCCGCTTTTACAGGGATTGGGTTAACTTCGCTAAAGAGTGCGTCGATAATAAAGTGCATATCGTATTGAATTTGTGCAGCGCCTGCAATATCCCCGTCAAAGAATTTTTGGCACATTTCAACCGTTTTAGCTGGCATAATATTTGATAAAACAGAAATTACACCCTTTCCGCCAAGCGACATAAGTGGAACGATTTGATCGTCGTTACCACTGTAAAGGTCAAGCTTTCCGTTTACGTACGCCATAGTTTCAACGATTTTTGACAAATTGCCGTTTGCTTCTTTAATTGCAACGATATTTTCGTGATTTGCGAGCGCTTTATAAGTAGTCGGCTCGATATTAACACCCGTTCTTGACGGAACGTTATATAAAATCATAGGAACTTTGCTTGCATCTGCAATAGTTTCGTACATTTTGATAAGACCTTGTTGGGTTGCTTTATTATAATAAGGTGTAACGCATAAAATAGCGTCTGCACCGTCGTCACACGCATGGCGCGTTAAGTCGATAGCATACGCAGTGTCGTTGCTACCAGTTCCTGCAATAACCGGCACTTTACCGTTAGATCTTTTTACAACGTAAGAAATAACTTTTCTGTGCTCGTCGTCAGTTAAAGTTGACGATTCACCAGTCGTTCCGCAGGCTACTAAGCCGTTAATGCCTTCGGCAATTTGCCAGTCAACAAGCGCGCCGAGTGCGCCGTAGTCAACGCTACCGTCAGAGTTGAACGGTGTAACGAGCGCGGTTGCAGCCCCTAAAAATACAGTTTTTTTCATATCAGTTTTCTCCTAAAGATAAATTTTACAAAATAAAAGATAGTTTACTTTTGCGGTAAACTATCAAAAAACCTATCTATAAGTCGATTATTGACTATAAAATTTTTTGACAGCACTCCGCAAAAAATTGCGACAGTTAAACGCATCTTATTACGATTAACCAAGCAAACGCCTTTTCGCCAAAGCGTTCCTTTCGGCAAAGCACACCTTTTTCACAATCTGAAACGGCGAAGTTTCTATAACGATTAGTGATACTATTTGTGCAATGCACCTCTATCTATTTGAGCAAATTATAGCAGACAACTTTTTTACTGTCAACCATTTTTCGCTAAATTTTTCAAAATTATTATTTGACAATATTAGTATACGTTTTACAAATAAATTTTGTTAATACCTGCTACGTTCTATAATTTATCTAAATTATACAAGAATACTTGTAAAGCATTGACAATACTCTATAAATAGTGTACATTTAACATGTTAATACTTTAAACACAGGTAAAAACTTATGATAACTTACGAACCGTTTTATAAAACTTTAAAAGAAAAAGGTATTTCGACCTATAAACTTATCAACGAATACAAACTAAGTCGCAGTTTGATTGACAGGTTAAAGCACAACAAACCGATAACGACGGTTACTTTAAACGATTTGTGCTCAATTTTAGATTGTAAGGTTGAAGATATACTTGAATATAAAAAAGATTAGTAAGTTATAATAAATTTAAAAACTGTCCAGACCTTTAAGCAATTTTTTAAAATTGCTATCGAGTTGCGTTAGCAACATATCGAGCAACCGACAGGTTGCATATCGAGCAAAATTTTTTGCATATCGAGTAGCCCAAAGGCTACAAAAATAGCCGATAATCGCCATATAGGCAAGGGAATTTGATACGAGCCGTATTTTAATAAACATTAAAAAAGAGATTGTGATTTTAATCATTGTAGATTAAATTCGCAATCTCTCTTTTTTATGTTTTGCTTTATCAATTGTGTTAGCATCGTTTAAAGATATAAAACAAGATGCTAAAACAAAATATTTAATTATCTTTAATACTTTTTATTGGCGATTTGTTGCTAATTCTTAAAATTGGTACAATTGATGCCATTGTCATAACGACAAAAGATAAAATAAAAATTGCGACTATAACTGGCGGATAAATATAAAGTAAAGTTGCTTTACTTATAACACCAACAGCAAATGAACTATTTAAAAATGGTAAGCCTATAAAATAAGCAACTAACGAAAAGACTGAAACAATAATGCTAAAAATTATTCCAAGAAAATAGTAAATACTAAATATATTGAAAGACGTCCCGCCTAACGCTTTAATGATGCCAATATCTCGCTTTTTATCAGAAATTGTCGATGCAATGTAACTTGCAAAAACAACGACCGATAAAATAAGAAATGCTGAGCCTATTGTTAAGAAAAATTTTTTCATTGTTAAAATTTCATATTCTTTCATATAAACAGCTTGTGTATACTGACTATTTATAACCACCTCAGATTGTTTACTATAACGCAATATATCTAAAATATCTTCATATTTTAAATTGGAGGAAAACGACAATCTCATTAATTTTGCATTTACCATCATTGTATAATCAGAATAATTTTCTTCGTTAATAAACATAAGAGGCATGGACTCAGAATAAACATTTTCCGAAATAACCAAACCACCAAAAACATAACTGCGTTTATCTAATAAATTACCTTTGCTATCGAATATTTTTAGTTCAATCATTTCGCCAATGTGTTTAGGGTAAACACCTTCAATTCTTTCTTGAATATATCCAAAACCAACAAACTCTTCTTTAAAATATTTATTATACGAATCATTTTCGTTAAAAATTTTATCGTAATAAGAAAGCGGCAATAAAATTTCATTGTTATTAAATTCTTTTAGGTTTACAGAATTATATTCTGCATCATTAGTCAGAACAAGATATTTATTATATTCGTTTTCCCATATAGCTGAGTGCTTGTTAAAATTTACACCGTTAAAAAAATCGTCTTCACTTATTTCAACTTTACTAATAACTAAACTATTATCAGCCATCCTTTTTTTAAAACCGTCATTATTAAAATAACAAACATTATATATATCCGCTTTTTTTTCTTCTGCTAAATTATATTCATTATATCCAACACCTCCGGTTTGTCCTCCTACATTATCAGGCGAAAGTTCTGGATAGGTAAAATTTTCATAATCTGTGTCGATTATACCCGCAACTTTGTAAAAGGTTGGTTTAGCTCCAGACGAATCTCCATTAACAACTATACTTTTACCAAGTAAACTTCCAATATACGTGTTTTTATCAAATGTTTTTTCTATATCATTTTCCAAGTACTTAGCATATAAAATGAGCATATTGGCATAATAATCTGTAATATACGCACTATCTTCATCTAGTGGTAAAAATCCATCCATTAAATTATAACCCAAAACATTTTTAATGTCTTCACTAGATGAAATTAAACCAATTGTAGAATTTCTATCACCTTTATACAACTTAATGCGTGGCAAATCGTATTTATTAGTAAAATTATCGACAAACGTGCTATTTAACACTCTATCCCCACGAAATTGAAGCATGTTTTCTTTATTTAAATCATTGTCTGCATAATATGCTTGATAAGCAACATAAGTGTTATTATTTCCATCAGCAAAAAGTTCTGCTAAACTTCGTTCGGGGTCAACGGTCATAACCGAACCTAAAACAGCAAATAATGCAAATGAAATAATTGATAAAAATGCTGAGATAATAAATCTTATTTTACGTTTAAAAATATTTTTTAAAGCAAATTTAAAAATATACTTTTTCGGAAACTGAGATTTTTTTTGAGTATAGTCAACGTTTCCTTTTTGTTCTATAATTCTTTCACATCTTATTTCTTCATTTTCAATGCAACCATCTTTAAGAGTAATAATTTTATCTGCATATTTACTTGCAAAATCCACGTCGTGAGTAACGACAACAACAGCCAACTCTTTTGATAATTCTTTTAAAATTTGAAATACGTTTTCACTGTTTGCCGTATCTAAATTGCCGGTAGGTTCGTCAGCAAGTAACAATTTAACACCCTTTGCCAATTGACGAGCTATTGCAATACGTTGCTTTTCTCCTCCAGAAAGTTCATAAGGAAATCTTTTTTCATATCCATTTAGCCCCACTTTCCCCAAACTTTGAGTTATTATTTCTGTGGTTGCTTTTATACCTGCAATATTTAATTGTAATTCGATATTTTCAAAAACAGTAAGTTCTTCTAATAAATTAAATTCTTGAAAAACAATTCCTACATATGTAGCACGATAAGAATTATAATCTTTTTCTGCGAATTTGAGCATAGAGTTGCCATCTATTAATATATCTCCACTATTAATTTTATCTAATCCCCCCAATAAGTTTAAAAGGGTTGACTTGCCGCTACCCGATTTTCCTAGAATAAAACACATCCCCGTATCAGGAAAACAACAAGAAATATCACTAAGAGCAAGAACTTCGCTCTTGCTCTTAGTTTTATAAGTATGTGATAATAATTTAACTTCTATCATTCTATTCTAACCTACTAAACCTATTTCACCATTGCTTACATATACTGCTTGGTTATGATAATTATTACCAGAATAATAAAATCCATGCAATGCTCCCGAACTAACAGAACCTGTCCAACTATTACCATAACTTGATCCACTGACTTTTCTACCAATTATTTGTCCCATTTGAGGGAAAATACTTGTATCGTCTGAAAAACTAGGATTAACGCAGGCAATTTGCGCTTCATTTTTACAATTGCTAATCGTTCCACTTCCTACATACCCAACGATGCCTCCAACAGTTCTGTTAGTGACAAACCATAAATTAATAGTTGCTCTATTTATACAATTATTGATCGTTCCACCAAAATTTCTACCGACCACTCCACCTATATCGCCATTCCCGAACATTTCGGAATAGTTCACACAATTACTTACAGTTCCTTGATTTTCACCTACAATTCCACCAACTTGAGCAGAATGTCTCTGTGCAAAAAACTCAAAATTCCATGCAGTATATCCACCATTTTCATGTATTTGAGTGCTTGCTATAAAATTCCCCTCTGCTGCAGAAACGCTAGATTGACAATTGTTAATTACTCCACCACTCCAATTTATGCCTGTTATTAAGCCTGCAATGACTTGTCCACCAGAACCTGTAATTATTATTTGACCAGTTACGGTTAGATTTTCAATTCTTCCTGCATTCGTTGCGAATAAACCAAACCATCCAGTATTTGCAGTTGTATTAATAGACATGTTTGTTACTTTATAGCCATTTCCATTTAAAACGCCATAAAAATTAGGTATTGGAGTCCATGGATTAGAATCTGATGTACCCAAGTCTATATCATTCATTAATTTAAAAGTTTTTCCCGATGTTGATATAGAACGTAAACCATTAAATTGTCTTTTCGTCCTTATTTCATAAACACCATTATTTAAACATTCTGTTAGTGGTGGCTCAACAAAACTTTGAAGAAACGAAAACATAAAATTATTAATCTGTGTTCCAATATTATAGGATGTTCCAGAACCGTATGTATGTATTCCACAAACATATGAGCCACTATCTAAATTTACTACTATTGGAGCACCACTTTGCCCCCCTGAAGCATCAATTAAATAATTAAGTTCGCCATCTTCAAGAGCTGTAAGCTTATCCGTATCTTGCCACATTGAGTATTGAGTTTGCCCATTAACTTCTAATGGATAACCCCAAATTGTAGCATCATGATTTTGCTCATAATAACAACTTATCTTTCCATTCCACCCAACCGTATTACCTATATTAGACTCTAAAGTGCACGCACCCCAGTCATTGCTAGTATTACAATTAGTATAATAACTCTCATCAATATGAATTTCAGTTATGGAAATTCCTCCATAAGGGTTAGTTACTCCGTTTTTAGCTGGATAAAAAATTACTTCATCTGGAAATGTAGGATTAAATTTATTATCTTGATATTCGTCTTCATTTGTTACATCAGCATATAAGCAATGCCCTGCAGTTACTATTAAATTAGGTCCTTCTAAAAACGCAGTTCCTCTGAAATTCCTATTTTTAGTTGCTCCACTTTGAGTAGGAACATTATTATATTTAATAGATAAATAACCTGTCATACGATACGGATGTTGATTTGGATTTGAAATTTCTTGTCTACCATCATAACCCCCAACAACACTTTTAGATGGTATTTCATCATTAGGTAAATAAGATTCTGTATATAAAGATATATTTCCATCTCTATTAACATATGTTTTAACATCATCTAATGAACCACCTACAGAATTTAAAGTCGCTGATTGGAAAGTATCATTTAAAACTAAAGTTTGTCCGTTTTTAGTCATGGTTGAAACTGTTGTTGAAATCATTGTTTCTTCATCAAAATTAAAAAATCTCAGATTCTCACTGCTTAAAAACTTTGTCACCATATTCCACTCAGTTTTTGTGCCTGGAATTAAAATATCATGGGGCTGAGACAATATCGATTCGCTAGGAATTAATTTAGATACATCAACTTCTTCAATTCGTTTATCGTTATCTTGCGTGTTAAGCGTTACAAAGTTATTTGCATCAACTACAAAACTATCTGCTTTAACAGTAACAACGTTAAAACTTGCTATACATATTATACTTAGCAAAAATGCAATTAATTTTCTCATAATTTCTCCTTTTAATTTTTTTATTCTAAAAATAATTTTAAAAACGGTCTGGTGGATAAACACATATTTCAATTATTTCTAAAAATTCAATATTTGTTATATTGTGATTTATAGTGGTAACCAAAGTTTTTACTTTAACATCTACGCTTAACTCATTAGTTAATATAGAACTATCTGCCTCTTGCTTCACGTAGTCTTGAGAAACTTCACCTTGATTCACTAAAACCATAAGGTAAATTTGACATTTGTCTTCTAAAACAGGCAAATTAAATTTATTATTACTTGCAACAAATAGAATACCATCTTCTATAGTTATTTTTCCTCTGGTATATTGAAAGTGTTCTGAAATAACAATTTTTTCTTCGCTGGTTGAATTATTCTCTTCAATGGATAAACTAAAACTTGGTGAAGTAGGTTGAGGTAAATCTTCTATAGAATTTGAACTATTTTCGCCTGAATTATTTGAGCAAGCAGAAAACGCAAAAACACATAAAATTAATAATATAATTAAATATTTCTTCAAAAGTCATCCTCCTTTGAACTTGCATAATTTTTATAATAATGAATTACACCAATGCATTAACATCTCCTTGTTTATATTTCTTTTATAATTTATACCTTTTACAACTAAAAAATATTAACCTAACTCTTAAAAAAAATCATAAAAAAATAAAGAAATCGCACCGAATTGGCGCAATTTCTTTTACTTGATTATTATTTTTAACAAATCTCCAATTTGATTATTAGGAAAAAATATTTTATTATTTTCTGTTACTATCATTGCAAAAACAGGTGTATTACTAATTAAATCATTAAAATTTGGTTTAACACTACTATTATATTTTTCGATAGGCGTTTTCTTTGTCAATAATATTTTATATATTCCATCAATTGAATAAAAATATTTATTGTTATCATTTTCTATCATAATAATTCCGATAATGCAAAATTCAGGTGTTGTTATTTCAGCATTCTCACCTATAATCTCACCTTTACTTTGTAAAAATGATTGCGAAGTATGAGAAATTGTTTGAGGATTAGAAATACCAGCTTGATTTTTAACATTGTTATTTTGAACTATCATTATAATAGGAATTATAAGAACAATGAGAAATATAGATAGAACTGAAGCGCCTTTAACAAAATTAAACTTTACTGCTTTTTTATCGCTTTCATAGCCAGTTCTTTTTACAATTAAATCCCAATCTTTTTCTTTATTTAGTCTTTCTTCTTCTGTTAAATATTTTTCTATTTTTTTATGAAAATCTTTTTCCTTCATCTGATCACCATTTCACTTTATATACTTCTATTTTTTCTCTTTACTAACCATTTAAAGTAATTTTTCCAATTTTTTCAATACTTTATTTATGCTTTTATGTATCATTGGAGGCGAAACATTTTTTGCCTCTGCAATTTCTGCGAAAGTTTTTCCTTGATAAAATCTTAAAATAATCAATTCTCGTTCCTTTTCACTAAGTTTTAAAAGCGCCATATCAATATCACATTTTAAAGAAGCTACCGCGATTTCATCAAGAGGCGATTTAGTATTATCGTTTAATTCTTCATAAATTTGCGTCTTTTTGTTTATATCGTAAGCCTCATTCTGAACAATTTTACAAAGCCAACTATAACCATTTTTATCTTCGTTAAAAGATTTTATGTTTTTATAGACAGAAGTTAATGCTTCAGATAAAACGTCATCTGCTAAAGATTTATCTATTAAATAAATTTTCGCAACCACAAGTAAATGCTTATAGACTAAATCGTATAATTCACGGAAACAGTTTTCTCCATTTTTCAATCTTATCAGCAAACCGTGTACTTTTTTTCCATATTTCATTTCATTTTCCCCAAGTAATATGGCTAGATATTAACACTTATAGAAAAAAAACACAAATATTTTAACGTTAAAAAATAATTTTTATTAAATTTAAAGATTAACTTTGGCACTGATGCGTGCTTATCTTTGATTAACAAGTCGGCGTCGCTTCGCTCCGCCGAAAGATAAGCACGCATCAGCTAACAAAACTAAACTAATGAACTAAAACAACTAACGTAAAACACGGGGATTCTTTCGCTAAACCGCTGAAAGAACTCCCCGTGTCTGTTTTTACGTATAAGTTTATTATTTGTCGTGATTTTTATAAGAGCATTATTAAATTATTCTGCTAGTTTCAAATTAATCCACCTATAGCGCGATTATCGGCTTATTTTTTATTAATTTTCGCCGTCAGTAGTTTCTACCGTTTCAGTTTCAACAACTTCGGTTTCTTCACCTTCTACGTTTTCGCCGTCAACGGCTTCTTCGTCGTCTTCGTAGTGTGGAGCAACGCAAACGTAAGCAATTTCACCGTGTTCAAGTCGCATTACGATTACGCCCTTAGTATCTCTACCAATCTTAGAAATTTCGCCAGCTTGAGTTCTGATTACAGTTCCGTTTTCAGTAATCATCATGATATCTTCTTCAGGAAGGACTTGCTTTAACGCAACTAAAAGACCAGTCGTTTCGTTGAACACACCTGCTTTTATACCCTTACCTGCACGGGTTTGCAATCTGTAATCTTCAATAGAACTGCGCTTACCAAAGCCTTTTGAACTGATTGTAAGGATATCGTAGCCTTCTTTAACTACACTCATATCCACAACGTAGTCGTTTTCGCTAAGTTCAATCGAGCGAACGCCTTGAGTATCTCTACCCATAGCGCGAACGTCTTTTTCGCTAAATCTTATGCACTTACCTTGGTGCGAGCCGAGAATAATTTCGTTTTCGCCGTTAGAGAATTGAACAGAAATAAGTTCGTCGCCTTCGTTAAGGTTAATAGCAATCTTACCAGTCTTTCTGATATTGTCGAACTGGTCGAGCGCAGTCTTTTTGATAAGACCGTTCTTGGTTGCCATAACGATAAAGCCGGTATTATCTTCTTTAAGTGGAATAATAGAAGTAACTCTTTCGCCTTCAGAAAGCTGTAATAGGTTAATAACCGCTCTACCGCGCGCTGTTTTTTGCGCTTCAGGAATCATATAGCCCATTGCAACGAAGACTTTACCCATATTTGTAAAGAACATAAGCTTGTCGTGAGTTGAGCAAACCATAAGTCTTTCAACGTAGTCTTCATCTTTAGGTTTATGAGCAGTTACACCCCTACCACCACGGCGTTGAGCGCGATATTCTGCAACAGGCAATCTCTTGATATAGCCAAAGTGCGTCATAGAAATAACGACGTCTTCGCGAGCGATAAGGTCAGCCTCGTCAATCGAGCTTGGATCGTAAGATAGTTCAGTTTTTCTTGGAGTGTTATATTTTTCTTTCAAATTATTTAAGTCGTCTTTAATAATTTGTCTGATACGTTCAGGTTTAGCAAGAATATCTTGTAAATCTGCAATCAACGCGTCAAGCGCAGCAAGTTCTTCTTTAAGCTTTTCAACTTCTAAAGAAGTCAAGCGTTGTAAGCGCATTTCCAAGATAGCGTTTGCTTGCTTTTCAGAAAGTTCAAAGCGTTCGATAAGGTTTTTAGCCGCTTCGTATCTATCTTGCGATCTTTTGATAATTGCGATAACTTCGTCAATGTCAGAAAGCGCAATAACCAAACCTTTAACGATATGTTCTCTTTCTTGAGTTTTGTTTAATTCGTAACGCGTTTTTCTTTCGGTTACGTTGATTTGGTGCTTAACGTATTCTGCGATAATTTGTTTAAGGTTTAAAACCTTAGGTTCACCGTCAACGAGTGCAAGTAAAATAATACCGTCGCTCGTTTGCAAACTCGTGTGTTTGTATAAAGTATTTAAAACAACTTGGGCGTTAGCGTCTTTCTTAACTTCAATAACGATTCTCATACCGTGACGGTCAGATTCGTCGTTGATATCTGAAATACCTTCAAGTTTTTTCTGCTTAACCATATCGGCGATAGTTTCGATAAGTTTTTGCTTATTGACTTGATACGGTAGTTCGGTAACGATAATTCTGTTTCTCGTTCCGTTAGCAAATTCTTCAATCTCGCATCTGGAACGAAGGATATAGTTACCGCGTCCCGTTAAGTACGCTTGCTTAATACCCGCTCTACCAAGCAGTATTGCGCCAGTTGGATAGTCAGGCGCAGGAATAAATTCCATAAGCTCTTCAATAGTAATTTCCGGGTTATCAAGATACGCTACAGCGCCGTCAATAACTTCGTTTAGGTTGTGTGGTGGAATATTAGTTGCCATACCAACTGCAATACCGTCTGCACCGTTTACTAAAAGGTTTGGATATTTTGCAGGAAGTACGGTTGGTTGCATTCTCGTATCGTCGAAGTTAGGATAAAAGTCAACCGTTTCTTTTTCGATATCACGAAGCATTTCAAGCGCAAGCTTACTCATTCTCGCTTCAGTATAACGGTACGCAGCAGGTGGATCGCCGTCGACCGAACCAAAGTTTCCGTGACCGTCAACTAGTGGAAGGTTAATCGAGAAGTCTTGAGCCATACGAACGAGCGCGTCGTATACCGACGAGTCGCCGTGTGGGTGATATTTACCAAGCACGTCACCGACGATGGTAGCACACTTTTTATACGCTTTATCAGGCGTTAAACCGAGTTCGTTCATAGAATAAAGTATTCTTCTGTGAACAGGCTTTAAACCGTCGCGAACGTCAGGTATAGCACGCGAAACGTTAACCGCCATAGCGTATGCAATAAACGAACGCTTTAACTCGTTATCGACTTCTATATTTATAAGCTTAGTTTGTTCTAAGGTTCTCTTAAATTCTTCGGTTAATTCTGGACTTGCCATTTTCTTAGCCATGTCTACTTACCCCCCTTATACGTCAAGATCCGCAACGAGTTTTGCGTTTTCTTCAATGAATTTTCTTCTTTCTTCAGGAACGTCACCCATAAGTAGCGTAAAGGTTGAGTCTGCCTCGATCGCATCTTCCATTGTAACCTTAAGCATAGTTCTGGTTGCAGGGTTCATAGTAGTGTCCCAAAGTTGTTCTGCGTTCATTTCACCCAAGCCTTTGTAGCGTTGGATATCGCACTTGCCGTTTTCTGCTAAGAAATCGTTTAATTCCTTGTCGGTGTAGAAATATTTATCCACTTTATTCTTCGTAATCTTGTAAAGCGGTGGTTGAGCGATATATACGTGACCTTGTTCAATAAGTGGGCGCATATAGCGGAAGAAGAAGGTTAAAAGTAATATTCTGATATGGCTACCGTCAACGTCGGCATCTGTCATACAGATAATTCTATCGTAGCGAAGCTTAGAGCAATCAAACTCTTCTAACATACCGCCACCGAACGCCGTAATCATAGCCTTGATTTCTTCGTTTTCGAGTACGCGGTTAATTCTTGCCTTTTCTACGTTCAAAATCTTACCGCGAAGTGGTAAAATTGCTTGGAAGCGTCTATCTCTACCTTGCTTAGCAGTTCCACCTGCAGAGTCACCCTCGACTATAAAGATTTCACATAGCTCTGAATTCTTTTCCGAGCAGTCTGCAAGTTTACCAGGAAGTGTAGAACTTTCAAACGCGCTCTTTCTAGTTGCTTCTCTTGCCTTTCTAGCAGCTTCTCTAGCGCGCTTAGCGTTTACCGATTTAAGGATAATTTCTTTTGCTTTGATAGGATTTTCTTCCAGGAAAGTACCAAAGCACTCTGCCATAGCCTTTTGTACGAGCCCACGCATTTCGCTGTTGCCGAGTTTAGTTTTGGTTTGACCTTCGAATTGAGGTTCTGGAAGTTTGACGGAAATAACAGCCGTTAAGCCTTCGCGCACGTCTTCACCAGATAATTTGTCGTCATCTTTGATAAGGTTGTGAGATTTTGCATAGTCGTTGATAAGCTTAGATAATGCAAAACGGAAACCGTCTACGTGAGAACCGCCTTCTTCAGTATTTATATTGTTTGCAAACGCATAAGTTTGTTCAACGTAACTGTCGTTGTATTGAAGTGAAATTTCAACGATATTGTCGCCATAACTTTGTTCGAAATAAATCGGTTCAGGGAAGATAACTTCTTTATTTCTGTTAAGGTCTTCAACAAAGTGGATAATACCGCCTTCAAAACAGAATTCGTCACGCTTTTCTTGGTCTTTTCTAGCGTCTTCAATGATAATTCTCAAACCTTTGTTAAGGTAAGCAAGTTCTCTAAGTCTACCTTTCAAATTATCATAATTAAATATAAGAGTTTCAAAAATTTCGCCGTCTGGCATAAAGCTTACTTGCGTACCCGTTTTATCCGATTCACCAACGACTTGCAATTCTCTTTGTGGAATACCACGGTTGTAAATTTGCTTGAAGTGTTTTCCCTTTTGGAAAATATCAACCTCGAGCCATTCGCTAAGCGCGTTAACAACCGACAAGCCTACGCCGTGTAGACCGCCTGAAATCTTATATCCTCCACCACCAAACTTACCGCCTGCGTGAAGCTTGGTTAAAACCACCTGAACGGCAGAAACGCCTTCAGTGTGGTGAATGTCTGTAGGAATACCACGTCCGTTATCCTTAACCGTACACGAGCCGTCGTCGTTAATGGTAACCGTGATAGTGTTACAGTAGCCTGCAAGAGCTTCGTCGATAGAGTTGTCAACGATTTCTTGAACTAAGTGATGAAGTCCACGCGTATCAGTCGAACCGATATACATGCCCGGACGTTTTCTTACCGGATCAAGACCTTCAAGAACTTGAATTTGGCCTTCCCCGTACTGACCTTGAACTTTGATGTCGTCTGCCATTTGTTTACCCCTTTACTTTTAATAATATAATATAATAATATATAATTAGTTGCTAATATTATATAATAATATATTATATAATGTAAAGCGATTTTTGATATTTTTTTAATTTTTTTTTAAACTTTTCCACAATTTAGTAAAAATATCTCTTAAAAAGCAGTCAATTTTACACCTTTTTAAAGCCATTTAAACGCATTGAGCGAGAATAAATAAAAAAGGGTGGCATTGCCACCCTAACGAGTTTTAAGTCAATTTTAAGAGAATTTGTCGTAGATGTCTTTTTCGGTCTTAAAAAGCCCCTTAAAAACGCCGTTTGACTGTCTTTCAAAAGTCACTCTTAACGCACGCGCCCAATCGGTCTCACCTGTAAATTGACGGTATTTAACCATAACGCGCAAAGTTGTTGCATTTATATTTTTATCGCAGTAATAAACAATATCGTCTTTTAAAACGTCAACAGTATTTTTGTCGTTTTCGATAAGAGCAAGGTAAAATTTTTCCAAATCTATGGCTATAGGCTCGTTATCAAGCGTTTTTTCATTTTCTTTACAACTGATTTCAAGCATATTTTTAGCATTTTCAAGGTCACCCTTTTGCATAAGTCTTAGATAACTGTAATAAGAATTGACTTTGTTTTCTTCGCTGTAAAATAATTTGTCACTCATATCCAATAAGCTTTCACCTAAATATAAGCGCGACTCTGTTTCGCAAAGCGCGAACACCCTGTCGGTATGTCTATCTGGTTTAAACAGTAGCAAGCCATCGCTTGACGGCATTCCACTTAAAAAATTAATAAGTAGCGAATAGAACGTTCCAAGCGTTGCACCCCCAAAAACGCAATATGCTATATACGAGTTACTCAGATAAAATAAGAATGAATAAATCACCAAGGAAACTAGCGTAGCCACCCACGCCCATAGCGCAGAAGAAAATACAAGCACGCCCGCAGTTTCAGGGTTTTTTCCGACAAAAGCAACCTTCCCACCGTATTTTAAATTTTTAAACAGCTTTACCTTATACCCTTTATCCACCTTTATAAAAGTTACAAAAAGCACAGAAAACTCAAAAATCTCTGCTTTTTTCAAAAGTGGTATGACGTGCCCTAATTCATGTAGTACAAGATGGATTGCGTTCCCGACGATCCCACCCAAAACACAAAGCCCTAAGCTTAACAAAAATTGCATAAGCTGACTTTCAAAAATAGGATAGTCGTCCGCCGCGTAAGATATCCCGACTAGTAGCACAAGACAAATCACGGAATAAACGGGCAAAAGCACTTTATAAACTTTATTTTTCATAGCGCATACCTTCAAGGTATCTATAATACCCTTCCAAGTTATCGTTTTCGCTGACTGTTACACCACTAAGGTTAAATTTTTTCAGAATTGATAAAAGTATCAGCGCGCCACCGCAAATAATTTTTGCTCGCTTTTCTTTTATTCCTAAAATTTCCACCCTTTGCTCCTTGCTGAGAGTAAACAACCTTTCAACAATCAATTCAAGATCAGAAAGAGCAATATAGGTATTATTGACAATTTCTCTATCGTACTTTTTTAAATTTCGTTGTAGCATGGCTATAATCGAACACGTTCCACCGATTGCAGTAAGGGCTTCAATTTTGATATCCTTATACTCACTTAATTTTTCATTAATAAGCTTTTGTAAAGCATCTCTATCCTCACCACACTTATCGTAAAGCACTACTGCGCCAATTTTTATTGAGTGCGAATATAGGATTTTTCTATCTTTTGCAACGACAAGCTCGGTCGAGCCACCACCTATATCTAAACACACACCGTCACC
This sequence comes from Clostridia bacterium, assembly GCA_017407325.1. Classification (GTDB taxonomy): domain Bacteria; phylum Bacillota; class Clostridia; order Christensenellales; family Borkfalkiaceae; genus UBA4636. The sequence continues at coordinate 89,877 of JAFQWV010000019.1, forward strand.
ACCAGAGAATACGCCAAGAAGTGCCATTTCACCTTCTAAATCACCACTAAGCACGTCAATAGGTTGATTAACGACACTTTTTGCAAGGTCACAAAATTCTTTACCATTTACAGAATTTCTAACGGCAGCAGTTGCAAACGCAAAAATTTTCTCTCTTTCTACACCCAAAGCTAACGCTTTTTCAGCCAACTCTTTCAAAGCTTGTACGGTTCTTTCGATAGACTGTTTTGATAGATATAAATCATCACTCAAGCCTTCGGCTAGTTGCGAAGTTATTTTATCTCTAAATATAACTATTCCGTTCGCAAAAACGCACAAGCGAACGGAATTAGAGCCAATATCAATTATTGCTTTTTTCATTTATCTTCACCGTAAAGATAGCCAAGCTCGTTTGCGCGCTCGGTAATCTTCCACTCATTAAGCCAAATATCAATATCGTCTTGAGTTTCGGCGTTTTGATCTTCTAAAACTTCAATTTCTTGCTTTAAGTCGTTTATTTTTGCGCGAGTTTTCCCCATTAAAGCGTATTGGTAAACTAGTACGCTTACCAAAACGATTAGCAGTAGTACCCCCGACGATAGAAACGCCGTCAATATGTTTTTTGCTCTTTTTTCGTCCATTGTTTTTCCGTTTATTAAAAAATATGTTAATATTATTTTTTAACTTAAAAAGTATTTTATTTACTTTATTATATACTTTTTCTGCAAAAATTGCAAGTATTTTGTGAAAACTTTTGTGCTGAAGCCAAAAACCACCTAAAAACGATAGTAAAAAATAAAATCTTTGCGACGAAAATTTGTATTTTTGATTAACGTAAAAGAAAATTAAAAAAGAAAATGCCCAAAACAAAATATCTAAAACTGCTTGAAATATCTTACTTTTTACAAAAAGCTCAAAAAAGTAAAATAAATCATATAAAAAACCTGTCGATATTCCGTATGCACACAAAATTATTGCGTAATAAAAATGAAATTCAGCATCAAACGTCATTTAAAAACTCTCTTTAAAAAACTCGTTGACTTTTGTTTATACTTAACTTCAAAAATTTCCCCGTTTAAAACAAGATTTCCACTCTCTTTCGAAAAACTTACAATCTTTAAATTACTCCCTAAAACAGACAGCCTGACGCCGTCAAGAAGGGTTAGTTTTATTTCTTTTTCACCGTATTCGTCAATCTCTTTTGTTTCTGTAATTTCCATATACTTTCTTTTATCAATAACAATCTTTTCCATACTTTATCTCCTTAATAAAGTATATTAACAGACAAAAAAAATTATGATAAAACGAAAAACTTAATTAAAAGTCGCGGTATAAGTCGATTATTTGACATTTTAAAGACCTTGCGAACACGCAAGGCCTTTAATTATTTTTTAGATTTATAATCTTCAATCGCTTTCTTTATTGCTTCTTCTGCAAGAACTGAGCAGTGAATTTTTTGTGACGGAAGTCCACCTAAATATTCAATTACTTTTCTGTTAGTAACCTGTAAAGCTTCATCTATCGTCATACCGATAATCATATCGGTTGCGGTAGAACTTGTTGCAACTGCCGCAGCGCAGCCAAAAGTTTTAAACTTCGCGTCAACTATGACGTCGTTTTCAACTTTAATCGTAATTTGCATGATGTCGCCACAGGTTGCGTTACCAACCGTGCCGATTCCGTCGTAATTTTCAATTTCCCCTACGTTTTTTGGATTTTTAAACGCATCTATTACCTTTTCGTTATACATTTTTAACCTCACTGTTTAATTTAAATAGCGGTGACATTTCTCTTAATTTGTGAATAATTTCTTTTAACTTATCTACCGTGTATTCAACTTCTTCTAAAGTGTTATCTTTTCCGAAAGTAAAACGGATTGAGCCGTGCGCGTATTCTGCAGGTATTCCCATCGCAAGAAGTACGTGTGACGGATCCAGCGAATCTGACGAACACGCAGAACCAGACGATACGGCAATCCCTTCAAGGTCGAGCATCATAAGTATCGACTCGCCTTCGATAAAATAAAATGAAAAGTCTGCGTTGTTACTAAGCCTGTTTTCTCTTGAGCCGTTTAGCTTAACGTACGGAATTTCACTTTCCACTCTTTCGATAAATCTATCCCTAAGCCCCTTTATATATTCGTTATCTTTATCTAACGACTCTCTTGAAAGTCTTAAGGCTTCTGAAAAACCAACGACTCCCGCAACGTTGGTCGTGCCACCGCGACGAGTTCTTTCTTGGTGTCCACCCGTTATAATTTTACCTAAATCTAAGCCGTTTCTTATATATAACGCGCCAACGCCTTTAGGTCCACCAAACTTATGCGCAGAAAAACTCATCATATCAACGCCAAGCTTTGAAACGTTTATTTCAATCGCGCCCATGGCTTGTACAGCGTCTGTAAAGCAAACGATATTATGCTTTTTGGCAATCTCAACAATTTTTTCAATCGGCTGAATTGTTCCCACTTCGTTGTTTGCGTACATACAGCCGATAAATATCGTATCAGGACGGATTGCCTTTTCAAGCTCGTCCAAGTTAATACTGCCATACTCGTCAACGCCGATATACGAAAACTCAAATCCTTCTTTTTCAAGTTCTTTTGCCGTAGTAAGCATTGCGTGGTGTTCAATCTTAGAAATTATAAGGTGCTTTCCCTTGTCTTTATATCGTTTAGCAGTTCCTCTAAGCGCCCAGTTATCACTCTCCGTTCCACCTGACGTGAAATAAATTTCACTCGGCTTTGCGCCGATAATATCAGCAATAGTTTTTCTCGCATTATCAACCGCGACTTTTGCCGTTTGACCAAACGAGTGCTGACTGTTTGCATTTCCGTAATTTTCAGTAAAATACGGTAGCATTTTTTCAAGCACGCGCTTATCAAGTGGTGTGGTTGCGGCGTGGTCTAAATATATAGGTTTCATTTATCCTCCGATCTGTTAAATACAGCATCATACAAACTGATGTTATCGAGTATTTCGTTAATTCCGTCGTAAAGTTTGCGCCAGACAAAAAGCGACTCACATTCACGAGAGCAAGGCTTTACAACGCAGTCAACAATTTTCAAATCGTTTTCAAGCGCACGAATAATCACCCCGCACGACAACTCTTTCGGGCTTTTTGTAAGCGTATAACCACCACTTGCCCCACGATTTGCTTTGACTGCGCCTGCGGTAGAGAGCGCTCGCATTATCCTTTCAAGATATTTTTTCGAAACGCCAATGTTTTTCTCAAGCTCGGTTGCAGAAACAATTTTCGGGTAATTTCTTGCAAGTATTATTGATGCTTGAAGTCCGTAATGCGCCTGCGACGAAATCTTCATTTTTACCTCAATTTAATTACTACCTTTTTAGTAGTATTTACTTTCTCATTAATTATATTCTTATAACGAAAAAGTGTCAACTGTTTATATATAAAAAAACGCAAAAAACTTGCGCAAATTATGCACAAGTTTTATAAATTCTACATTGTTTTTTTGTTGATTTTAAAGTAGTCTGTCAAAGGAGATATGCCAAGATTTTTACTAAGCTTATCAATAATTTCTCTAAGCTCTCTATTTTCTTTTTTCAAGCTTTCGTTTTCTTCGTAATATTTACTTTTAATTTTTTCAACAAGATAGTCAATCTCAACTGAAACCTTCTTTACTAAAAAAGCTAAATTGTCATTTTTATGCTTTTTATTTTTAGCAAACTTCTTTTCAATATTTAATTCCTTTGCCGTCTTTTCAATAAGCTCGGGGCTTGTTTTTAACAAGTTTCTAAACTTATTCTGAATACGCAATTCTTTTTTATTATCTCCTAAAGACAGGTCGATAATCGCTCTTCTTACAGACTTTCCTTTCTTAACTTCTGAAAGCACAAGCCTAACTAAATCTTCTTCTTCAGTTTTTGAAAAGGAAACGTTCTTTTCCACCTTTAACTTTAAAAACTTTATTTTTTCTAAAATTTCCTTATCCTCTGACTTCATAAGTTGATAATAAAAATTTCTTACGCTTCCCTTTGCGCGATTGAACTTAAATGACACGCGCTCGAAAACCTCTGTTAAACTTTCACCTGTTTCGTGCGCTTTATTTGCTTCTTCTAACAAAACATCAATTTCTTCTCTGCTAAATCCTTTCATAATTTATTCCACTCCTTTTATTTGTGTTTTGATTATTGCCACATTTTCGTTATAAAATACATAACGGCAGAAAAAAAGAATATATTTTAGTATGAATATCTATATTTTCAGTCCGTGCGACCAAATTATAAAAATAGCAAATGAAAGTTATTATCTCACTAAAAACAACGTGGTTTTATTAAAAGATTTTTGTAAAAACCAACTTTTAGAACTAATACCAAAAAACGACTTTCTGCCTTGCTATTTTTTAAAAAGCGAGAAAAACTATTATAAAAACTTGCGATTAATCGACTTATACGACGGTTTTTTGATAATTCCAAAACTTATAAGAGAAAGAAACTTACCCCGAGAAACACTGTTTTTTAAAACTCAAGGTTATTATGGGCGCGAGTTTAATATTGCCGTTTCAACGGACGGTGGTATAAAACTTATAATTTCTGGAGATTATTATCACGAAGAGATTGAACTTCTGTTCAAACCCGAAAAAGTCAATTTAATACCGTGCGACAACGCGCCATATCTTTTTATCTCGCTGGAAAAAGATAAAAAGCATTTAGTTTGCGTTAAGCTTCCAGATATAAAAATTTTATTTAACAGTCTTTGCGATGAATACAATCTTTCGAGCGAGCTTAGCATTACGACGCGATATAACGACGTTTCTAGGCACGAGTGCATAGACCTATGGAAAATCGGCGATCCGTTTTTGCATATTGGGCGTAAGATTAACAGCAAAAATTCAGACTATCCTACAGAAGTTATACCATACGCATTTTTACAAGAAATCGCGCTATGTGGCGATTATTCACACTTTTTATCTGACGAGCTTAAGGGAAAAGCAAATTTACTCCCTTCGTTTATAGGTAATTTTGACTATATAATTCCACCGTTTTTAGCCCATAAAAAAGATAAAATCGGACTAGTTTTTAAAAGCGATATAAAATTTATTTCTTTTTCAATAAATCAAAATAAAATCCACGACCTATCTATTGACGATTAAGTGTGGTTTTGTGGTTTTGTGCTTTAATTACTATTGACAATTAAATTCTTTCGTGATATCATAGTTTTACTATGATAAAGAAGTTTTTAAATTTTATTAATCAACAAACGCTTTTCGGCGAGATTATGCGTTTCATACTCGTTGGCGGTATTGCCACCGTTATCGACTTTTTAGCTATGGCAGTCGTGCTTTATATTTTAGAGCCTGAAACGACTTACCCACACTTTTACAACGTCTTTTTTGGTGGTGGCGAGCCTTCGACTCTATCAAGCGCTATCGGTACGGGTGTCGGCTTTTTATTTGGGCTTCTTGCAAACTACCTACTTTCTATAATTTTCGTATTCAACGAAAAAGGAAAATCAAAAACGGCATCCGGCTTTATTAAGTTTACAATTTTAAGCGCGATAGGCCTTGCTATCCACGAAGTAGGTATGCTCGTTTTCTTTGGAAAACTCAAAATCAACGAGTGGGTTGTTAAAATCGTTATGACTTTAATCGTCCTTATTTACAACTACGTAACGAGACGATTGTTCATTTTTAAAGGGGAAAAAGAAAGCGCTAAAGTAGAAGAAAGTGCTGAGGGGGAAAACCAATGAAAAAATTAAGCGTAGTCGTTCCTTGCTATAACGAGCAAGAAACGGTAGAAAAATTCTACGATACAGCCGTGCCTGTTCTTGATCGCTCGGATATGGATTACGAAATTATTTTCGTAAACGACGGCTCTCGTGATAAGACTTTAGAAAAGCTTACTGCGCTAAGCCAAAAAGACACTCGCGTAAAAGTTATTAATTTTTCAAGAAATTTTGGACAACAAGCCGCTATTTTGTGTGGTTTTAGACATTCAAGCGGTGATTGCGTAGTCGAGCTTGACTGCGACCTTCAAGACCCTATCGAAGTCGTTTTAGAAATGCTTGATAAGTGGCGCGAAGGCTACGACGTCATACACGGAAGACGTAAAATTCGTCACGGCGAATCATTCTTTAAAAAATTTACTGCTAAAATTTATTATAAATTCCTAGCGAAAATCAGCAGTTTTGAAATGCCTAGAAACACGGGCGACTTCAAACTTTTAGATAGACGCGTGGTTGACGTTATCTGCAATATGCCAGAACACGAAAAATATTTGCGTGGCTTAGAAAGCTGGGTTGGCTTTAAGCAAACCTTCGTTGACTTTGACCGTGCTGAACGCGTCGCCGGTGAAACGCACTATTCTTTAAAGAAGATGATAAACCTTGCTAAGGCTGGTATAGTTTCTAACTCTAACTATCCACTATCTCTCGGCTTTAAGTTCGGACTTTTACTCTCGTTTTTATCTGTTGCTGGGTTTATCACTTTAATAGTTTTACTTGCAACCGGCGTTTATTCAAATCTGGTTGCATGGCTATTCCCAACCGTTGGACTTTTGTTTGGTATAAAGTTTGTAATCGACGCTATCGGAAACTTATATCTTGGCAAAGTTTACGACGAAGTTAAAAACCGTCCTGAATATATAGTTTCGGACAAAATTAATTTAGAAAAATGATATTTGATTTTTATTTTTTATATTGGATTAGCGGGATAATTTTAATCCCGGGTATGATTTTAGCAATTTTTGCACAGATAAAAGTTAGTTCAGCCTACAAAAAGTACAGTAAAACTAGCGCAAAATCGGGCTGGATAGCACGGGAAATGAGTGAGATGCTTTTAGAACGCGCTGGCGCTGGTGGTGTTCGTGTTTATAAAACGGGTGGATCTTTAACAGACTATTACAACCCCAGCGATAAAACCCTTCACCTATCCGAAACGGTACACGACTCAAGTTCTATCGCCGCTTTAGCTGTTAGCGCGCACGAAGTCGGCCACGCCATACAAGATAACGAGCATTACGCACCGTTAAAATTTAGAAAAGTGATAGTTCCAATAGTCAATCTTGGCTCGCGCCTTGCAATTCCACTTGCAATTATTGGTTTAATATTAACTTTTTTCGAAGGTTTTGGCGAGTTTGGCGAATTTATTCTTTTTATCGGAATTATAGCCTACTCTTTAACTTTCGTGTTCGCACTCATCACCTTACCCGTTGAAATTAACGCATCAAATCGCGCTAAAAGGCTACTTTTACAAACCAACGTTTTAGATGAGAAAGAAATTCGTGGCGCATCGAAAGTTCTATCTGCCGCGGCTTGGACTTACGTAGCATCAATGATAATTTCACTTTTATACCTACTTCGCTTTATATTAGTAATTTCGTCACTAAGACGCAGAGATTAAAAAAAACGCATTTGAACTTTCCGTTCAAATGCGTTTTTTTAGTCGTTTGGACAACAGTCCATTAATTTTAGTTTGAATAAATTTTGATTATGAAGTCGGTCGATTTTTTCTTTTTTAGATTTTTCAGGCTCGATACCTTCGCGAATATAAAGGTCGAGTTCTGCGTAAGTAAAGCCTAAATTATCTTCGTCAGTTTTCCCACAAAGCCCGTCTATAGGTGGTTTTTCGATATATTTTCTATCTAATCCAAGTTCATAACCTATTTGTTTAACTTCGGTAACCGTAAAGTTAGATAACGGTGAAAAGTCGCCTACGCTATCACCGTAGCGAGTTGAATACCCCA
>JAFQWV010000020.1 GCA_017407325.1 Clostridia bacterium
CTGTTTATTCAAAAAATACCGTTGAGAATTGTCAAGAGATTGAAACTGTAAAAAACGGTATAAAATTTGAAGGTTTTTTAGGCAATATTAATTTTGTAAAGGCTAATAAGACCTATCAAACCATAATTGTAAACGGAAGATACGTAACAGATTCTACTATATCTTCTGCAATATCAAATGCTTATTCGTCTTATCTTATGAAAAGACAATATCCGTTCTACGTTTTATCAATAACCGTTCCGTCAGAAGTTGTTGACGTAAACGTTCACCCTAAAAAATCTGAAGTAAGGTTTCAGAATAACCAGATTATTTACGGTACTGTTTTTTCTGTCGTTTCTAAAGTAATTGACGGTTCTTCTCAAGCGCTTGACATTATTCGCACTTCAACTTCATTTGGCGAGATCAACGAAAGTTTCGATAAAGTACACGGTCTTGATAAAGAGCAAGAAAAAACTCAAGCCGAAATAGAAGAAGAACGGAAACTTGAAAAACTTCTCTACACAAGCGATACTTTAGGTATGCACAAAACTTATGAAAGCGACGACTCTAAATATCCTGCTAAAACTTTTATTAACGGAAAAGGTGAGCTTGAATACGTTCCATATGATAAAAGTTTTTACGGGGTAGGTAAGCCTGCTGTTAGCGACCATTTGCGTCAAAGAGACGTAGACCTTTCCGATTCGGATACAAGCGTTAGACATAAATATGCCGACGATATTTTTGCAGAAAATAAAAAGTATTTAGAAGAACAAGAAGCACTTGAAAATGCAGAAGAACAATCAATGCAACTTGGAGAAGACTTAGAGCTTATCGGTCAATTATTCAAGACTTATTTATTATTTGAAGGCAAAAACGTGTTGTTTCTTATTGATCAGCACGCAGCGCATGAAAGACTTTTATACGATAAACTTTTAGAAAAGGTTAAATCGCGTAAAGTTATGAAACAGCAACTTCTTATTCCATACTGCATAACGGTTAATGCACAAGAATTTGATATGCTTTACGATATGATGGATTACATAAACGAAATTGGTTTCGATATCGGTTATCAAGATGAAACTTCGTTTAAAATTTACGCTGTTCCAGAAGATTTTGAAGGTATGGACGTAGGTAAATTTATCTATGAAATTTTAACGGATAATAAGTTTAAAACTGAAAAAATTCCTACTGTTATTCGAGAAAAATTGATGCAAAAAGCTTGTAAATCGGCAATAAAAGCAGGTGAACTTTTGTCCTATTCTGAAATTGACGCACTTATGGGGCAACTTAAAAGTAACTTAGGTTTAAAATGTCCACACGGCAGACCTATTGCTATTAAAATAACGAGAACGGAAATAGATAAATGGTTCAAAAGAATAATTTAAATAATTATGCTATCGTTATTTGTGGACCGACAGGTTCGGGAAAATCGGACCTTGCGATAAAATTGGCGCAAATATTAAATACTGAGATAATTTCTGCAGATTCGATAGCAATATATAAAGAATTAAATATAGGGACTGCAAAGCCGACTAAAGCTGAGCAGGCGCTTGTTAAGCATCATTTAATTGACTGCGTTGAGCCTAGCGATAGCTTTACCGTTTCTGATTATGAAAATATGGCGTCAAGCGTTGTGAAAAAATTGTTTGATGAAAATAAGGTTCCTATAATATGTGGTGGAACAGGTTTTTATATTAAGTCGCTTTTATACGATTTAAGTTACGGTAATTGTGGTAAAAATGATGCCGTAAGGCAAAAATATCAAGAAATCTTAGATAATTACGGTGCCGAGTATTTATATGAAATTTTGACTGAATTAGACCCTGAAACAGCTAAAAAATTGCATCCAAACGACACTATGAGAGTTATTCGTGCGCTTGAAATTTTTGAGACTTCTGGCGTAAAAAAATCAAGTATAATTGATGATAATAAGCCGAAATTTAAGTTTTTTGCTTTTTCCTACGACTATGAAAGAAGCGTGCTTTACGATAGGATTAATCGTAGAGTTGATAAAATGTTCGAAATAGGTCTTTTAGATGAGGTCAAAGGCTTGATAAAAGGTGGTTTAACACTTGAGAATCAAAGTATGCAAGGCATTGGTTATAAAGAGTTTTTTGAGTTTAATGATATTGATAGTAATCTACAAGAAATAAAAGAAAATATTAAACAAAATAGCAGACGATATGCAAAAAGACAGATAACTTTTTTCAAAAAACTTGAAAATTTAACGTATTTAACTGATTTTGACACAGAAAGTGCGATTAAATCTGTCTTTAAGGTGATAAATAATGGCGATAACTAATATTGAAATTGAAAATTTAATAAATGAAGGACTTTGCGAGTTACAAAAAGAATTTTCATTGCTAGATGAAATTTCTTTAGTTAACCAAGAAAAAGTTTTGAACGCGTTTAAAAACAGTAGACTCGCGTTAAGACATTTTAACGGTACTACGGGGTACGGTTATGACGATGAAGGCCGCGATACGCTAAAACGTGTTTACGCCGAAGTTTTAGATGCTGAAGCTTGTGTAGTTACGCCAAATATCGTTTCTGGTACTCATGCAATTTCATTAGGTTTATTTTCGATTTTAAAAAGGGGAGATAAAGTTCTTTCTATTAGTGGCAAGCCTTATGATACGTTAGATGGCGTAATTAGCGGTAGCGATATGTCTTTATCCGCAAATTTGATTGAGTTTAACTATATTCCACTAGTTGGTGCGAATTTTGATTATGATAAAATTTCAGATTATTTAAACAATAATTCTGTTCAGATGATATACATTCAACGATCACGTGGGTATGCTGAAAGAGAAGCAATTTCTATTGAAAATATTCAAAACGTTGTTAAATTTATAAAAGAATTAGGCTTTGACGGATGTATTTTTGTTGATAACTGCTATGGTGAATTTGTTGAAAAGCTTGAACCTACTAGTGTTGGATGTAACGTAATCGCAGGATCGCTTATTAAAAATATAGGTGGTGGACTTGCGCCGACAGGTGGCTATATTGCAGGTGATAAAAAATATATAGATATGGTTGAATCTAGACTTACTGCGCCTTGTATTGGTGGTGAAGTCGGTTCTTATGCGTTTGGTTATCAATATTTCTATCAAGGATTGTTTATGGCTCCACACACTGTAAATCAAGCGTTGAAAGGTAGTATGCTTTTAGGATACATTATGGAGAAGATAGGTTATGAAACTATTCCAAAAGCAAAGAGTATGCCTTATGATATTACAAGATCGGTAAAGCTTGGTGATAAAGATAAATTGATTAAGTTTATAAGATCAGTGCAAGCCGTTTCACCGGTTGACAGTTTCTTAACATGTGAGCCTTGGGATATGCCAGGATATTCTGACCCTGTAATTATGGCTGCAGGGTGTTTCGTGCAGGGTGCATCAATTGAACTATCTTGCGACGCTCCTATTCGCGAGCCGTTTGTTGCATACATTCAAGGTGGTTTAACAATAGAACATTCTATAATTGCAATTAAAGAAATTTTGAAAAATTTATAAAATAAATACCGACTAAAAAATAGTCGGTAAATGATTTTATGTTATTCATAAAAATTTGTAAAATACAAGTAATTATCAATAATTTTTTAGAATTTTCTAATTAGACCGATAACTACGCCAAGAATTAAAACGTCATCTAAAACGATGTCAGAGAAGGTTTCGTTTTCAGGATGCAAAATTATCCTTTTATCCTTTTTGTAAAAGCGTTTAACGGTTGCGCTATCATCAACTAAAGCAACGACGATATCTCCGTCAGAACAAGTAGAAGTTTTTTTCACAATGATTTTATCGCCGTCATAAATTCCTGCGTTTATCATACTTAAACCACTTACTCTTAAGGCAAAAACGTCATCATCTGTTGAAAAATCTTCAGGAAGTGGGCAATAACCAACTAAATTTTCGACTGCTAAAATAGGAGTGCCTGCAGTTACAGTGCCAACTTCTGGAACGTAAATTGCACGTCTTTTGTTTTTATCGGTTAAACTTATTGCTCTGTTTTTTGCTCCGCTAAGTTTAATCAAGCCTTGTTTTTCAAGTTTTTTAATGTAATATTGGGCGCTTGAAGTCGAGCTAAAACCAAGTTCTTGACAAACTTCTCGAACAGACGGTGGGAAGCCGTATTCTTCAAGGTATTCTTCGATAAAATTTAAAACTTTAGTTGAATTATCCATTTTTTTACTCCTATGTACTTGGATAATAACATATTTTTAATAAAATATCAAACATTTGTTCTATAATTTTTTTAAAAAATAAATAAATTTTGATAAAATATTGAAATTATTAGTCTTTTGATATATAATTAAGGTGATTTATGGAAAAACAAAAATGCGTATTATACGATAGGGATTGCATTGATTGCAAAGAGTGTGAGTTTTGCGATTTAGATCCTACTAAAATATGTGATAACTGCGGTAAGTGCTTGGAAGTTTTAGAATTTGCAACGCTTAAAATTGACAGTTTAGACGGTGTTGAGCTAAAAAAGAAAGACAGGACTAAAGCTTATTCTTTTGTTAACGGAAAGAGTTTTAAAGCAGATAAAAAGTTAAAATAATAGGAAAATACACGATTTATGAGTTTAATTGAAAAAATCAAATCTCCAAGCGATTTGAAACAATTAAATATTAATGAACTTAATTTATTAGCTGACGAAATTAGAGAACTAATAATAAAGGTTGCATCTTCTAACGGTGGACACCTTGCGTCAAGCCTAGGTGCTGTTGATGCTATAATTGCACTTTACTACGTTTTTGATTTTCCAAAAGATAAATTAATTTTTGATGTTGGTCACCAATCTTACGCACATAAAATATTGTCTGAAAGACGTGAACTTTTTGAAACAATCAGAACCGAAGGTGGGTTGAGTGGCTTTCCAAACATCTTTGAAAGTGAGTACGATTCGTTTACCGTCGGACACGCTGGCACTTCTATCGCAGCATCTTTAGGTTACGCTGCATCTCGCGAAAAATTATGTGAAGATTATTACATTATTTCGTTTGTCGGAGACGGTTCATTTTTTAATGGCGAGAATTTAGAAGCATTATTTTCTTCAGAACATAAACCTGAAAAATTGCTGATTATTCTTAACGATAATGGCATGTCTATTTCTAAAAATACTAACGGTTTGTACAAGTCGATTTCTAAAATTTCAATGAAAAAGCGCTATTCTAACTTTATGGGCTTTATGGATAAAATTTTTGGTTGGAATTTTATTGGAAAAGGCTTGAAGCGAATTAAAAAATCTTTCAAGCGCTCAATCGGCAACTTGTCTTATTTAGATAACGTAGGTGTAAAATATTTAGGCGCGTTTGACGGAAATAACATAAAACTTTTAGTTAAACTGTTAACTGATTATAAAAACAGCCCAAGAACAACTTTATTGCATATAAAAACTAAAAAAGGAAAGGGATTTGAGTCTGCAGAAAATAAATCTGAATTTTTCCACGGAGTTTCAAAAGACCTTTCTCAATCTGTAAATACTTTTTCACAAAGTGCGGGTGTATTCGTGCAAAAATTAGCAGAAAAATACGAGAAAATCAACGTAATTTGTGCTGGTATGACGCTTGGAACGGGCATGCAAGACTTTTCTGTAAATTTTAAAGACAGATATCACGACGTAGGTATTAGTGAAGAGTTTGCTGTAACTTTTGCCGCTGGTATGGCAATCAGTGGTTTGAGACCGATAGTTTGTATGTATTCAACCTTTTTACAAAGAAGTTACGATCAAATTATGGTTGACGTATGCTTGCAAAATCTTCCTGTTATTTTTTTGATTGATAGGGCTGGTTTAGTCGGTTCTGACGGCAGTACGCACCAAGGCGTGTTCGATTTGTCATATCTTCGTCATATGCCGAATATGACCGTTTTAACGCCTAAGGATACGATTGAATTAAATGAAATGCTTGAATTTGCGTATTCTTTAAATTCACCGGTTGCAATAAGATATCCTAACGGCGAATTTGAAGATTATTCTGAAAGATTATCTATTTCTAAAGATAATTTGTGGGAAGTTGTAAAAAACGGTGGAAATAACTGTATTTTGGCATCTGGCGCAAGAATGTTAAAGCTTGCACTTGAAGCTACTAAAGAAATTGACGCTACGGTTGTAAACGCAAGAACGGTTAAACCACTTGACGAAAAATTATTGTTAAAGCTCAAAGATATGAATATCATTACTCTTGAAGATAACGTCAAAATCGGTGGGTTTGGAAGTGCTGTTTTAGAGTTCTATTCGTCTCAAAATATCCCTAAATCAGTTAATATTTTAGGTGTTGAAGATAGGTTTATTGAACATGCTACGGTAAAAAGTCAGTTAATTTCTAACGGACTTACAGTTGAGAACGTAAAGTCGCTACTCAAAAATTAAATTGTTAAATTAAATTGGTTGACAAATTGTTTGTTGAGTGATATTATCATATTATAAACTGTTGATGCAGAGTAGTATCACAAAAAGTTGTATTCAGAGAGTTATCGGTTGGTGTGAGATGGCTACAAATTTTGTGTGAATGGACTGCGGAGGGTAGGCGTGAAATTAATAGTAGCGCTTGACGTTTTCCTACGTTAGTGGATGGCGATATGTAAGTTTCGCTTAAGGTTTTGTTTTTACAAAACGAATTTGGGTGGCACCACGAGTAATTTCGTCCCAAAAGCAAGTTTTTTTGCTTTTGGGCGTTTTTGTTTTTTGGAGTTTTTATGGAAAAGTTGTATTTGTTATTCTATTTAAAACGATGGTGAAAATATAGAATCAATTCATCAAAAATTACTTAAATAGGAGAGATATTATGAAATTTAACGGAATAGATTTTGATACTTATTTTAAAAATTATCCTGATGAAAACGGATATTTTGGTAAATACGGTGGTGCTTATTTAGACGAAGGTCTAAAAAAGGCGATGGATGAAGTAACTGAAGCTTATTTTACCATTTGCAAATCTTCAAAATTCGTAAGCGATTTAAGAAGAATCAGAAAAGAATTTCAAGGCAGACCTACACCAATTTCTCATCTTGAAAGACTTTCAAAAAGTTTAGGGAACGTTCAAATTTACTGTAAGCGTGAAGACTTAAATCATACGGGTGCGCATAAATTGAATCACTGCATGGGCGAAGGATTACTTGCAAAATATATGGGCAAGAAAAAACTTATTGCTGAAACAGGTGCTGGTCAACACGGCGTTGCTCTCGCGACTGCTGCGGCGTATTACGGCTTAGAGTGCGAAATTCATATGGGCTCTGTCGATATTGCTAAACAAGCTCCAAACGTTGCAAGAATGAAGATTCTTGGCGCAAAAATCGTAGAAGTTAAGCACGGTCTAAAGACTTTAAAAGAAGCTGTTGACTCTGCGTTTGAGGCGTATGCAAAAGACTATAAAAACAGTATCTACTGCATCGGCTCGGTAGTTGGTCCTCATCCGTTCCCAATGATGGTAAGAGATTTCCAAAGCGTAGTGGGTATTGAAGCAAGAGAACAATTTTTAGAAATGACGGGCGAACTTCCTGATAATATCGTTGCTTGCGTTGGCGGTGGCTCAAATTCGATGGGATTTTTCGCTGGATTTTTGAACGACCCTGTAAATATTTACGGCGTTGAGCCACTTGGCCGTGGAAAAACTTACGGAGACCACGCTGCGAGCCTTTGCTACGGTACTGAAGGCGTTATGCACGGCTTTAACAGTATTATGCTTAAAGATGAAAATGGCGAGCCTGCTCCTGTATACTCAGTTGCAAGTGGTCTGGATTATCCGTCAAGTGGTCCAGAACATGCGTTCTTAAGAGATTGCGGTAGGGTAATCTACGATACTGCAAGCGACGAAGAAGCACTTGATGCGTTCTACAGTTTATCAAGACTTGAAGGAATTATTCCAGCTATTGAGTCAAGCCACGCTATTGCGTACGCAGTAAAACTTGCTAAAAAGTTGAAAAAAGGCTCGGTTTTAGTTAACCTATCAGGTCGTGGCGACAAGGATATGGATTATATAATTGAAAAATACGGTATTCGTTAACAAAAAAAGTCCGAAAATTTTCGGACTTTTTTTTGAAAATAATGTAAAGTATACTTGACATAGGCGGTTTTGTGTGTTAATATGTGTATGTAAAGTATACTTGACATAAAATTTTCAAAAGGAGTTAACTATGAATAACAAAGAAATTTTACAAAAAGCAAAAAAAGATAAAGATATCGTTGGTGAAATGGAAAAAACTTATATCAACCGTTCAAACTGGATAGGTAATATAACTGCTTGTGTTTTTGCAGTAATATTAATGATTGTTGAAGGCTTTTTAGGTCATTTTACTTCAATTTACGCGATTGCTTCTGTAATTTTTATTTGGGCATCCGTGTTTTACTATTGTCAATTTTTTATTGCTAAAAGACCTTGGCAAGTATTAATCGGTGCAGTTTTAAATTCTATAGGTTTTATCATTAATTTTACGTTTTTTATCTTGTATGCAGTAGGTGTTTTATAATGGATAAAGGGTTGATTTTAAATAATCGAGTTAAAGAATATCGAACGAAATGCGGTATTTCACAAATTGAACTTGCTGAAACGGTAGGAACTACACGCCAAACGATCATTTCGATTGAAAAAGGTGTGTTTTGTCCGAGTGCAAAACTTGCACTATTAATTGCCATCGCGTTAAACAGTAAATTTGAAGATTTATTTTATTTTTAAGGGGTAGCTATGGAAAATATTATTGAAATTGAAAATTTAAATAAGTCGTTTAAAGACGTATTAGCAGTAAATAACGTATCTTTTAAGGTCAAAAAAGGGCAACTTTTTGCTTTTTTAGGTGTCAACGGTGCAGGAAAATCTACTACTATTAACATAATCTGTGGCAATATTAAAAAAGATAGTGGGCGCGTTTTTGTTAATGGTTACGATTTAGACACTCAGTTATTTGATATTAAATCAAAAATAGGTGTTGTTTTTCAAAATTCCGTTTTAGATAAATCATTAACAGTTTTAGATAATTTAAGAAGTCGCGCATCATTATATAAAATTTATAATGACGAATTTTTAAAAAGAGTAAAAGAACTTGCCCAATTATTAGACTTTGAACATTTGTTAAACAGGACTGTCAATAAACTTTCAGGGGGAGAAAGGAGAAGGGTTGATATTGCAAGGTCGTTAATTCATAACCCTGAAATTTTAATTTTAGACGAACCAACGACGGGGCTTGATCCACAAAGCAGAAAAACTCTTTGGAACGTTATTTCGAATTTAAGAAAATCGCAGAATTTAACTGTTTTTTTAACTACTCATTACATGGAAGAAGCATCAGACGCTGATTACGTCGTTATTTTGGATAGTGGTAAAATTGTTGCAAATGGCACACCTCTTGAATTGAAAAATTTTTATACTGGGGATTATATTACTTTGTACGGAGTCGATTTACAACAAGTTCAAAAAATTACCGATGATTTTACGGTAGTTAACGGTGGATATAAAATTTTAGTACCAAATACGAAAATCGCTACTCAATTAATTATAAAATATCCTGAAATTTTTGTTGATTATGAGATTGTCAAAGGAAAAATGGACGATGTTTTTCTTGCTGTTACAGGTAAAAAAATTATGGAGAATAATCAAAAATGAAGCAATTATCTATACTTATTAAAAGAAACGTAAAATTGTTTTTTAAAGATAAAGGTATGTTTTTTACATCTTTAATTACTCCTGCAATTTTACTAGTTTTGTACGTAACTTTCTTGGGAAATATCTATAAGGACAGTTTTTTAAACGCAATAAACGGTTTTGCCGTTGTTAAAGATAAGTTGATTAACGGTTGTGTTGGAGGTCAGTTAATTTCTTCTATTTTGGCAGTATCTTGTATAACCGTCGCGTTTTGTTCAAATATGCTTATGGTACAGGATAAGGCGAATAATACTATAAACGACCTTTTGATTGCACCCGTAAAGCCTCAAATGTTAGCATTAAGTTATTTTATTGCAACTGAAATATCTACTCTCATAATTTGCTATATTTCAACCACAATTTGTCTTGGATATATTGCCATCGTTGGATGGTATATAAGTTTTGTTGAAATTTTATTGATTTTATTAGACGTATTCTTACTTTCTATGATGGGGACTGCAATTTCTTCAATTATAAACTTCTTTTTGACTACCCAAGGTCAAATTTCGGCTGTTGGATCAATAATAAGTGCTGGTTATGGGTTTATAAGTGGCGCGTATATGCCAATTTCATCATTTCCATTAGGATTGCAAAAAGTTATTATGTTTTTGCCTGGAACTTACGGAACTTCATTATTAAGAAATCACGCATTAAACGGTGTTTTTAATGAAATGTCAAACTCAGGTTTTCCGATAGACGCTGTGAATAATATTAAAAATTCTGTTGATTGTAATTTATACTTTTTCTCTAAACAAGTGCCTATTTTTGTTATGTATATCGTATTAATTTGCGCTGTTTTATTGTTTTTAGGTATATACATATTATTAAACGTATTAAAATTTAAAAAGTCTAAATAATAAAAATACACTTACGCTATACATAAAAAATATTTTTTAATTCCGCCGTAGGTGGTTATAATGTGAGTGGAACGAACTATAATTTACGCATAGCGCAATATAATTCAAATTCGCTGTTGAAATGATAAATTGCGTTGCAATATTATAACTCGCTATCGCTCGAATTATAATCAAATTCTTGCGAATTTGATATAAAAAACACATACCATTTGATATGTGTTTTTTTGGTGCCGCTGGCCGGACTCGGAGATGTTTCGGAAAACACTACGTGTTTTAATGTTGAAACAAGTTTCAACGCCGAAAATCATTATATAACTCGACGCTTACGCTTTTAGCCGGTTCAAGTCCGACCGCATGAAAAAAGCACAAACCCAAAAATGGGTTTATGCTTTTTTGGTGCCGCTGGCCGGACTCGAACCGGCATGTTGTCACCAACGGCAGATTTTGAGTCTGCTACGTCTGCCAATTTCGTCACAGCGGCAAAAAATTATTGAATTTAATTGCAAATTAAATAAAAATGTGTAATAATATTTATATATTGCTTAATTATAATAGCACAACAAACTAAACTTTGCAACAAAATTTAGTTGTTTTAGGTAATTTTTATGGATAAATTTGTATTAATTGACGGAAACAGTTTAATAAATAGGGCGTTTTACGCGACGCCTCCTATGTCTAATTCTAAAGGCGAGCCAACGAACGCAGTATACGCGTTTTGTAATATGTTAATTAAAATTATTCATGACGTTGAGCCTAAGTATATTTTAGTAGCGTTTGATAGGAAAGAGCCGACGTTTAGACATCAAATGTTTGCAGAATATAAAGGAACGAGAAAACCTGCGCCAGACGATTTAAGACCGCAAATCCCGTTACTTAAAGAAGTTTTAGATGCTATGGGTATTGCGCGCTTTGAGCTTGCGACTTTTGAGGCAGACGATATTATTGGAACTTTGGCAAAAAAATACGAATATCTTGACACGATTATTATCACAGGTGATAAGGACAGTTTTCAACTTGTTGACGAGTCTACTGAAGTTTATTTCACAAAGCGTGGTATTTCCGATTTAGACGTATATTCTCACGATAATTTTAAGGAAAAATACGGAATTTTACCAAATCAAGTTATAGATCTAAAAGCACTTATGGGGGATAGCTCTGACAATATTCCCGGCGTTAAAGGTGTGGGCGAAAAAACCGCTTTAGATCTTGTAAAAACTTATGGCTGTATTGAAAACTTATATCAAAACATTGATAATATTAAAGGTAAGTTAAGAGAAAAGCTTGAAATAGATAAAGATACTGCATTTTTATCTAAAACCTTAGCTACTATTAATACGAGCGTACCTATTGATTTAAGTATTAAAGACTATGAATTCGAGTTTCCGTTCTCTGAAAAAACTAGAGAAATATTCTTAAGGTTAGAGCTTAGGAATTTACTGAAAAAAGAAAGCTTATTCAAGTTAGAAGGTGTAGAAAAATTTATTAATAAAGCTGAGTGTAAAAAGATTGAAATTATTGATACTAATGAAATTATACCTTTCATAAAAAATAATAAAATCGCTGTAATTATCGACGAAAGTGTAAGTTTTTACAACTTTGAAAATACTGAAGTTGAACTAAGAGTTAAGCGCGATTTCTTTGACGAAGGCTTCGAGTACAGTGATGCAATTTGTGCATTAAAACCTTTGTTTGAAGACAGTTCTAAAACGGTAATACTCTATTATAAAAATCAAATCAGACGACTTTTGGAAAGTTACGATATTCAAATGCTTGCAAGCGTTGATGACGTTTCAATAATGAAATATTTGGTTGACTATACGAATAAAGATGAAAAACTTGAAGACGTCTTCACCGACTACGATTTGAATAAAAAAATGCCTGCATATTCGCTTTCTTTGCTCTACGAGAATTATCTTGAAAAAATGCAGGATGACGAGATGAAGCTTTATCGAAATTTAGAATTGCCGCTAACTGACGTGTTATACGATATGGAAAACGCCGGCTTTAAAATTGACGAAAAAGCGCTTGACGAGATGGGTGAAAGTTTAAACGCTAAAATTAAGGAAATTGATGATAAAATCAAGAAAATTTGTGGGTTTGAATTTAATATTTCGTCGCCAAAACAGCTTGGTGAAGTCTTGTTTGAAAAACTTGGACTAAAACACGGCAAAAAAAATAAAAACGGATATTCTACAAGTGCAGAAGTTTTAGAGGAGCTAGCTTCAGAGCACGAAGTTATTCCACTAATTTTAAAATACCGTCAATTAACCAAGTTAAATTCAACTTATATCGAAGGCTTTAAAAGACAAATTGACAAAAAAACTGGCTTAGTGCATACAACTTTTAATCAAGTTCAAACTGCTACGGGAAGATTATCGTCAAGAGAGCCTAATTTACAAAATATTCCCGTAAGAGAAGATGAGGGAAGGGAAATTAGAAGATTGTTTATTGCGAGAGATAGCGATCATATTCTAATTGATGCCGATTATTCTCAGATAGAATTAAGACTTTTAGCTCATTTTTCTGAAAGTGAAACGCTTATTGAAGCCTTTAAAAAGGGGATCGATATTCACGCAGTAACTGCGTCACAAGTTTTTTCAGTTCCACTAGATATGGTTACTAAGGAAATGCGCTCTAACGCAAAAGCTGTAAACTTTGGGATTATTTATGGAATCAGCGATTTCGGGCTTGCAAAAAACATTAAATCTTCAAGAAAAACTGCCGGTGAATATATCAAAAAATACTTTGAAATGTATCCTAAAATCAAAGAATATATGGATAGCAACGTAGAATTTGCAAGAAAAAACGGCTATGCAGTTACGCTTCTTGGTAGAAAGAGATACATTAGAGAAATAAATTCGCCAAACTATAATCTTCGTTCGTTTGGAGAGCGAGTTGCAATGAATATGCCACTTCAAGGCTCTGCAGCTGATATTATGAAGATTGCAATGATAAACGTTTATAAACGCCTAAAAGACGGTGGATATAAATCAAAACTTATTCTTCAAGTGCATGACGAATTAATTATTGATGCAATTAAGACTGAAAAAGACGAAGTATATAAAATTTTAGTTGAAGAAATGGAAAATGCAGTTTCACTTTTGGTTCCGTTAGACGTTTCTGCAGCTACGTGTGATTGTTGGTATGACGCAAAATAACGTTAAAAAATTAAAAATTGCTATAACAGGCGGATACGCAAGTGGTAAATCGTCTGTTTTAACACGCTTTTTTGAACGTGGATTTAAAACTTATAGCGCAGATACAATCTATAAAGATTTACTTAAAAACGAAGAATTTGTATTGAAAATTTGCGAGATTTTAGGTGTTCCGCCACAAAAAATTGATGGAAAATTAACACTTAATAAAAAAGCAGTTTCCAATTTAGTTTTTAATAACAAGGAAAAGCTTAATAAGCTAAATTCGTTTACTCATAATAGAGTTTATGAAGTCATAAATGATATTTATAGAAGCTCTATTGACTCTAAACTGGTTTTTGAGATCCCACTTTTGTTTGAAAGCGGTAAAGAAGGCGATTTCGATATAGTTATCGTCGTTATGAAAAATACTGAAGATAGGGCAAAATGTGGGGCGGAAAGAGATAATATTTCAATAGACGAAGCTTATTTAAGAATAAAAAATCAATATAATTATGATAATGTATCTAAATCTGAGCATACTTTAATTTATAACGACGATTCAGTTGAAGAATTGTATGCAAAGGTGGATAGAGTTATTGAAGATATCGAGCGCAAAATTTCTTAAGTTTTTGTTTGTTTTTTGTATAATTCTGCTTGTATTAGTAATTTTTACAGTATTTGTTTCAAATTATGTAATCGTAAAAAAATACACTGATAAAGTAGAATTTTACTCAAATTCTTATGAAATTGACAAAAATTTGGTTCTTGCAATTATAAAAGTTGAAAGTAATTTTAATAAAGATGCAAAGTCAGATAAAGGTGCTTATGGACTTATGCAACTTAAACTTTCGACGTTTGATTTTATTAAAGAAAAAGAAAAATTGTCTTACGAGCCAGATATTTTTAATGAAAGCGATAACATAATGCTTGGCTGTGCTTATTTAAGATACTTATTTACTAAGTTTAATACGCTAAAATTAGTGCTTTGTGCGTACAATGCAGGTGAAGGAAACGTTGCTAAGTGGTTGAGTAATAAAAATTATAGTAAAGATGGAAAAAACCTAGATAAGATACCGTTTAACGAAACAAGAAATTATTATAATAAAGTCATTTTTTATTATAATTTGTACAAAAAGGTTGTAAGATGAAAGAAAAAATTTGCGAATTTGTTTTTAGGAACAAGAAAAATTTTATACTTATAATGTATTTATATGCGTTTTTATGCGCGTTTTTTCCTTATTCAAAAATCGCAAATTTGTTTATTGAAGGTGATTTAGCTGTTGATATTTCTTTTATAATAAGCAGGTTAATTTTAACTGTTTTGCCGTTTATTATATATAAATTTTGTACGGTTGATTTAATTAAAGATAACAAAAAATATAACATTTTATTAATTTTGCCGATTTTAATTGTTTGTCTAAACAATTTTCCGTTTATATCTGTTTTTCTTGATAAATTGACGGTTTCAAGCGAAGTTAAATTATGGATAATACATATTTTTAAGTGCTTTTCAGCAAGCTTGATGGAAGAATTTGTTTTTCGTGCAGTTATTTTTATTCTTTTGTATGATTTATTGCTCGAAAATAAAAATAGAGTGCTTTTATCAATTATAATTTCATCTGCACTTTTTGGTTTACTGCATATTGTAAATTTATTTGCAGGCGAACACATATTTTACGTTGTAATTCAGGTTGGATACTCGTTTTTAACAGGTGTTTTGTTCTCGTTGTCATTTCTAATTACTAAAAAAATGATTATTCCAATTCTTCTTCATTTCATATATAATTTCGGTGGGCTTTTGCAGGAAAACGGTATAATTTCAGGTCAAATTTGGTGTGTTTATCAAGTTCTAGAAACAGTTATAATTTCAGTAATTATCGGTGTTTTTGTGCTTTACTTAATATTAAAAATTAATAAAAAGGAGCAATATGAAATTAGTAGTACAAAGGGTTAAAAATACAACGTTAAAAGTAAACGGTAAATTAATTTCTGAGATAGATTTTGGGTTAGTGGTATACTTTGGCGTTGGTGTTGGAGATACGAAAGAAAAGGCAGATTATCTTGCAAAAAAGATTAGCAATCTACGTGTTTTTGAAGATGAAAATGGAAAAATGAACTTATCTGTAAAAGATGTTGACGGACAAATTTTAGCAGTTTCTCAGTTTACTTTATATGCAGATACTTCGCATGGTAATAGACCCGGATTTACTTTTGCAGAAAAGCCCGAAATTGCAAAACCTCTTTATGAATATTTTATGGAAAAATTAAAAGAAAACGGGGTTATCGTTAAAGGTGGGGTGTTTGGCGCAGATATGAAAATCGAGCAGTTAAACGACGGACCTGTAACAATAATTTACGAAATTTAGACATAAAAAAATCACGCATTTTTAGCGTGATTTTTTATATGCTAGAAAATATTTTATTAAAATAAGTATTATTGAAATTACGGTAGCAATTACAAAAATCATATTACAAAACAATAGTGAGTTTATCTTTTTGGCAAAGATTATAAATAGAAAAATAAATAAAATAGCTAAGCCAAAAACTAAAAGTATTTCTATCGTTTTAAGTTTTATTTTTTCAATATTTTTTGTAATAAAGATAATAATAAACAGTAAAATCAGAATATTTGTTAATAAAAATCCTTCAAAATTTATAATTACGTCTTGAAACGCTGGGCCTCGTTCGCTTGCAAACACTTGTAAAAATTCAGTAAATACAGATAATATAAAACCTGAAGATAGATTTACGCTTTGAGCTATTATTTTTTTATTTATAAATGAGTTATATGTAAAATAGGAAAAAAGACCAAGCAATGAGTAGAGCAGGAAATGCCCGAAAAGCTTCCTTGTTACCTTGTCAAAATTAGGAATTTTGCTGTCTAGATATTGATAAGGTGGGGTGGCTCCGATAATTTCCTGAAATTTATTGCTTGTATTTTGTGAGTCGGCGCCAGATTTTAGTGCTTCGAAACACAAAAATGCAATTATACAAATATAACCAATTAAAAATAGGTATTTTTTAAAGTATAATAAGTTTTTCATAATTTTATTATATATTACACGCAGAAAAAATACAATTAAATTTTTAATACAAGTATAAAATTTTGATTTTTGTAAATAATAATAAAACAAAATTTATATGAGGTGTTTAATGAAAAAGAAACGTAAAAGACCTATTAAATTAACAGAAACTGATTATCAAAATTATATTATGTCGTTAAAAGAAGAAAGGCCAACGAGAGTTATTATTCCTGAAGAAGATAAAAAATAACATAAAAAATCCCGCGATTTTAGCGGGATTTTTGTTTTAATTATGAATTATTTGTTTGCGTTATTAATAGAAATTAATGCTTTGTCACATACGTTTTCTGCTGTAAAGCCAAAGTGTTTAAATAGATCTGGGAATTTAGCACTCTTACCAAAATCTAACATAGAAATAACTTCACCGTAGCTTCCCATGTATTTATACCAAGAATAAGGTGAGCCTGCTTCGATGCAAACGCGAGCCTTAACAGATTTAGGTAATACGGTTTCTTTATATTCTTCAGATTGTTCTTCAAAAACTTCAATTGATGGCATTGAAACAATTCTTGCATCAACGTTTTGATCTTTTAACATATCTTTAGCAGCCATTGCGACGTCAACTTCAGAGCCTGTTGCAATAATTATAACGTCAGGAATTGATTTTTCGCTGTCTGAAAGAATATATCCGCCTTTTAAAGCATCTTTTATATTGCTACAACGTGGATTAAGGTTTTGACGTGTTAAGCAGATTGCAGTAGGGTGACCACTTGTTAACGCTGAGTACCAAGCTGCTGCCGTTTCTTTACCGTCGCAAGGTCTAAACACGTGCATAAACGGCGTTGATCTTAAGCCGATTAATTGTTCAATAGGTTGGTGGGTAGGTCCGTCTTCTCCAACACCGATAGAATCGTGAGTAAATACGTAAATTGCAGGCATTTTCATGATTGACGACATTCTCAATGCGCCTTTCATATAATCTGAAAATACGAAGAAAGTTGAGCAGTAAGGAACTAGTCCACCGTGTGCAATAATACCGTTTACGATTGCGCCCATTGCATGTTCACGAATACCGAATTGAATGTTTGCACCGAGTCTGTTGTCTTTAGTATAATACTCGCGATTGTTAAGCTTTGTAAGGTTTGACGGAGTTAGGTCCGCAGAGCCACCGAAAAGGTTAGGAACTACTTCTGAAATGGCGTTAATTACGCGATTTCCTGATTTTCTAGTTGCTTCAACTTGACTTAAATCTAATTTTTCAAGCGCTGGTAAAACTTCTGAAAAATCAGGATTTTTCCACTGTTGATATTTCTTAGCAAGTCCAGGATATTTTTCGCTGTAATCTGCGAATAATTTTTGCCAATTTTTATAAAGCTTTTTACCGCGATTAATAGTCTTATTTAATAGTGGTTGAATTTCGCTTGGGTATTCAAACGGTGGAAGTGTCCAACCGATAGAATCCTTCATTTTTTGTAGATTTTCTGCGCCGAGTGGAGCACCGTGCGACTTTTCAGAACCAGCTAAGCTAGAGCCGAAACCGATTACGGTATTAACGATAATTAAAGTAGGTTTATTAGTTTCTTTTTGTGCTTTTTTAATAGCTTTTGAAATTTCTGCACGACTATTACCGTCTTTAACTTCTAAAACTTGCCAACCAAGTGCTTTTTGGCGCATAGCAATATCGTCATCAAAAACACCTTCGATTTTGCCTTCGATAGTAATTTTATTGCAGTCGTAAAATACGATAAGCTTACCTAGTCCTAAAGAGCCAGCAAGAGAGCATGCTTCATAGCCAATACCTTCCATTAAACAGCCTTCGCCGCAAAGTGCGTAGGTGTAATGGTCTACGATAGGATATCCATCTTTATTAAATTCTGCCGCAAGCTTAGTTTCTGCAATAGCCATACCAACTGCGTTTGCAATACCTTGACCGAGTGGGCCGGTAGATACTTCAACGCCCGGAGTGTGCTTATATTCTGGGTGACCGGGGGTTAGTGAGTCGAATTGTCTGAAATTAGCAAGGTCTTCTTTTGAAATTGGATATCCAAAAAGATGTAAAAGCGAATATAAAAGCATTGAGCCGTGACCAGAAGAAAGAACGAATCTATCTCTGTTGTCAAAATTAGGATCTTTTGGGTTAAATTTTAAGAAATCACTAAATAACGTAAATGCAAAAGTAGCCGCGCCTAGTGGAAGACCGGGGTGACCTGATTTTGTTTTTTCAATTGCTTCTGCAGAAAGTATTCTTACTGAATTTACTGCCGTTTCGAATTTATCCATGTGTGCCTCCAAATCGTACGGTAATAATTATACAAAATTTTAAAGCTTTAAGTCAAGGTTTTTTTGACTGAAGTATTAAAATACTTTTATTAAAATTTAATAATTTTAAAATAAAATCTTAGAATGCGTTAAATTTCTTGATTTACTCAATTTTACTTTACAAAAGTTCGTATTTTGCTTATAATATACTGTAATTATATAGTTGGAGATATTATTATGGCAAAAGATAAACAATTTGTAAAAGAAGTAGCCGACATGACGGTAGATTTTCCACAGTGGTACACCGACGTAGTTATAAAGACTGAACTCGTTGATTACGGCCCTGTAAAAGGCACTATGGTAATTCGTCCTTACGGCTATGCTATTTGGGAAAATATTCAAAACGAAATGAACAAACGTTTCAAAGCAGTAGGGGTTAAAAACGCATATTTCCCTATGCTTATTCCTGAAAGTTATATAAAGCGTGAAGCAGAACACGTTGAAGGCTTTGCACCTGAAGTTGCGCTCGTTACTCACGCTGGTGGTGAAAAACTTACTGAAAATTTAGTTATCAGGCCTACGAGTGAAACTATAATTTGCGAAATGTATTCTAAGTGGATGCAAAGTTATCGCGATTTGCCTATATTGATCAACCAATGGGCAAACGTTATGCGTTGGGAAAAAACTACCCGTCCTTTCCTTAGAACAAGCGAGTTTTTGTGGCAAGAAGGGCACACTGCGCACGCAAGCGAAGCTGAAGCCAGAGAAGAAACCATCAAAATGCTTAACGTTTATAAAAAATTCTTTGAAGACTGTCTTGCTATCCCTGTATTTACCGGCATTAAGACAGAAAAAGAAAAGTTTGCAGGGGCAGTTGAAACATACGGCGTAGAAGCAATGATGCTTGACGGAAAGAGTTTACAAGCAGGCACTTCTCACTATTTAGGTCAAAACTTTGCTAAGGCTTTCAATATGAAATTCTTGGATAGTGACGGTGAATTAAAGTATGCTTACTCAACGAGCTGGGGAACTTCTACAAGAATGATTGGCGCTTTAGTTATGGCTCACGGCGACCAACGTGGTTTAAAACTTCCACCGGTTGTCGCTCCTGTTCAGGTTATCGTTATTCCTGTCGCTCAACATAAAGACGGCGTTAAGGAAAAAGCACAAGAAATCGTTGATAAGCTCGTAAGCTTGGGGATTAGAGCAGAAGCAGATTACAGAGACGCTTCTAACGGTTGGAAGTTTAACGAGTGGGAGATGAAAGGTGCTCCACTTAGAATTGAAATTGGTCCACGCGATATTGAAAATGGCGTTTGCGTAGTAGCTAGACGCGATAATTTTGAAAAGACGAATTTAAGTTTAACAGAGCTTGATAAAATTCCTGAAATTTTAAATCAAATTCAAAAAGATATGCTTGAAAAAGCACGCGAAATCCAAAAGGATAGGGTTAAGTTTGCAGATAGTATTGAAGGTGTTTTAAGCGCTGTTGAAGATAAGTGCTTCGTTAAAGTGCCTTGGTGTGGTTGTAGAGAATGTGAAGAAAAAATAAAGACGGAAACTGCTGCAAGCGCAAGAGTAATTGCTCCAGACGATGCAACAGGCAAAAAATGTGCCGTTTGTGGAAAAGAAGCTAAGCATATCGTTTACTTCGCGAGAGCTTATTAATAGAAATTTTTATTGAGTTGTTATTATGAAAAAAAGTATTGAAAACGATTTATCGAAAAGTCTAAAAAATAAAAAATGGTATAACCCAAATTCTTATACTACGCTTGATGCAACGATTTGTTTTTTCGTTACAATGCTTTTGTTTTTAATTTACGATTTCGTGATAGGTTATTTAGTTAGATATCTTTTAAATTTTACTAACGACTATTATTTGCTGAGTACGATAATGCTTATAATTTCGCAAGGAACAATCTTTTTAATTGCATTTTTGTTCTCAACAATAAAGAAAGTTCCGTTGTTTTCAGGTGGTGGATATCGGTATAAATTTGAAATAGTTGATATTTTGTTTGCCGTACTTTTAACACTTGGAATCTATTGCGTATTCAACGCAACTCATTATGCGTTTACTGACGACATATATTATTCGTATTACGGTGAAGGCTTTGAAGCCATCTTAGGCGCTAATGATAGCTACGATTATTCAAATTATTTCTTCGCATTTTTATACGTTTATATTTTGACGCCTATAGTTCCGGCAATATGTGAAGAAATTTTGTTTAGGGGCGTAATTTTAAGGGGATACTCCGGTAAAGGTCCGCTGTTTTGTATTATCACTTCGAGTATAATATTTGCACTTATGCACGGTAATTTCCAACAAGTAATTTTACAATTTGTAGGTGGTCTTGCAATTTGCGTAGTCGTTTACATTACTAAGAATTTCTTAATTGGTGCAATAATGCACTTTGTTAATAATTTTTGCGTGCAAGTTTTGTACGTATTGCAAATGAGTTACCTATCTAGCGCTCCGTTTGCCGATATGTTCATAGATGCGTTCTATATTATTTATGGAATAATATTCCTTATAATTTCTGTTATTTATTTTGGTAAAAAGTTGCTAAATAACCAAAAACTTAGCTTGCAAAATAAAAAGCCGTTTGATAATTATAAAGATACGGTTGCTTGCATTTATAAAACCACTTACTGCAATGAAAAATATGAAATTGTCAAAATGAGTGACGTTGATTTTTCAAAGCTTTCAACAGAGTCGGATAACGTATTTTTATATAAGGGTAGGTTTCATAAATTAAACAACTCTAAAAATAAAATACTTGAAATAATCTTATTTATTTTCGGCGCAATATTTATGGTACTTTGCCTGTTTTTGTCTTTATAGGAGTTATTAATGTTTCGATTTATATTAGAATTTATCTATTCATTTCAATTAGCATACGAAAGCACTTCTGAAGGAATTATTGATATTTCGTACTCAAAGCTTGCGATTACCGTGTTAAGTTTTACGCTTGTCCTCGTACTGTCAATTTATATCTTCAAAAGTATCGCAATATTTTTAATGGCAAGAAATAACCAAGTCAAAAATTCTTGGCTTGCGTTTGTTCCGTTTGCTAACTTTTTGGTTTTAGGAAAGCTTACAGGTCCTATTAGAATATTTTCATTAAAAGTAAAAAATATCGGCGTTTTATTATCGATTTCGCTATTTATAGCTTGTGTTATTTCTAATTTTATTGATATTTACTGTTATTACGACGAATTTTATATATTGATAACTCAAGGGTATATTCCAGAAGAAATAACTTACGTTCCAAGCGTATTGTTTACAGTTTTCTCAACGATAGACACTGTTTTATATTTTGTATTAATCGTGTTTATTGTTTGGTTTAACATTTGTTTTGTATCAAAATTCAGCAAAAAACATACGATTTTACTATCTATTATTATGACTCTTTTATTTTCGACGGAGTTGTTCTATTTAACTTATAATCTCGTTTTAGCAATCGTAGTTATGGTTTTAAAGAACAAAAAACCTTTTGATATAAACGAATTTCTCGCAAAACAAAGAGAAATGCAACAAAAACAAGCGCAAAACACAAATTACGGTAATCCAAATCAAAACACTCAAAATAATATAGATGATCCTTTTGAAGAATTTAGTGATAAAAAGCCTACTGATTCAGGACTTGACCAAGACGTTTTCTCGGATTTTTCACCAAAAGCTGACTATACTGACGACAATAACAAAAAGCGCGAAAATAACGATAATAGTGACGATTTGTTTGATTAAAGGTGTTTTATGAACGATTGTATTTCTGCAATTTCTACCGCTAAAGGCGCAGCAGGTGTTGCGATTATTAGATTGAGTGGTGAAGGTTCATTAGAAATTGCTAAAAAAATGTTTAAATCAAAAAACGTTGATTTTGAGCCATATAAATTATACGTTGGAAAAATTGACTGCGAAAATTTCTCTGACTTTGGTATGTGCGTCTATTTCAAAGCTCCTAAAAGTTATACGGGCGAAGATATGGTCGAATTTCATTGTCACGGTGGTGTTGCAATATCTAACGCCGTTTTAAAGCAAACCTTTAGGCTTGGCGCTAGACCAGCAACTAACGGTGAATTTACTAAAAGAGCTTTTTTAAACGGAAAACTTTCTCTTTCTTCTTGTGAGGGACTTATCGATATGATTAACGGTGAGACTGAAATGGAAGCAAAATGCGGTTTCTATCTTTACAGAGAAAGATTATTTAATAATATAAATCAGAAACAAGCCGAGCTTACCAATATTCTAGCTCAAATTGACGTTGATATCGATTATCCTGAAGATGACGTTCCTACAGCAGATGAAACTGTTGTAAAAAATAGGTTGCTTAACGTTTATAACGATATAGAAAAGCTAATTTCTACATATTTTGGGGCTTCAAAAGCTAAAAAAGGTGTTAAAATCGCTCTTTGTGGCAAGCCTAATGCTGGTAAAAGTTCGATATTAAATACGCTTTTAAGGTGCGATAAAGCAATCGTTACGGATATTGAAGGCACTACGCGTGATATTGTAGAAGGCTCGATAGAAATTAACGGTGTAAGCTTTAATTTATTTGATACGGCAGGTATCAGAGAAAGCTTAGATAAAGTCGAAAAAATTGGCATCGAACGTTCGCTAAAAGCAATTGAAACGGCAGATTTAGTTGTTTTTGTGGTTGATGCTGAAAAAGGTTTTGATAAATACGATAGAGAAATTTTAAATAAAATTACGTCTTTAAATTATATAACTGTTTTAAATAAAAGCGATGTGTGCGACGATGTTCGCATTGATTGTGATATAAAAATATCTGCAAAAACAGGTGAAAATATTGAAGAATTTAAACAATTAATCTTTAATAAATCTAAGGTAGAAAAAGTAAATTTCGATGCAGATTTCGTTACGGAAGAAAGACATTTCTACGCACTAAAAGATGCAAGTAATTCGTTAAAGTCTGCAATAGAAAATATTGGCGTTCTTCCACTTGATATTGTAACGGTTGACATAAAAGATGCTTGGCATTATCTTGGTTTAATAAGTGGACAAACTTCTGATCAAGCTGTAATTGATGAAATTTTTGCGAAATTTTGCGTTGGTAAATAAACGCATTTTGTAAGGGAAATATGTTTAATCGCGCTTTAAAAGTTGTTAAAAAACTAAATAATAACGGCTATTTGGCGTATATTGTCGGTGGCGCGGTTAGAGACATGATTTTAGAAAAAGAGTGTCACGATATCGACATAACTACTAACGCTAAACCAGACGAAATTGAAGCGGTTTTTTCTGACTGTAAAACTTCTTTTTTTGGAAAAAAACACGGAACTATCGGAGTTCTTTTTGAAGACGCTTGGTTTGAAATTACAACTTTTAGACGTGACGGTGAATACGAAGATAATAGAAGACCAAAAAACGTTGAATTTACCGACGATTTAACACTCGATTTAAAACGGAGAGATTTTACTGTCAACGCAATGTGTTATAATCCAGAAGGCGGTTATATTGATATATTTGGCGGTCAAGCTGATCTTAAAAACGGTATTATTCGTGCTGTTGGTGATCCTGCCCAGCGTTTTAAAGAAGATGCGCTTAGAATTTTACGTGCAGTTAGATTTTCTTCTCAATTAGGTTTTAAAATTGAAGAAAACACTAAAAAAGCAATAACTACTTGTCTTCCTCTTATAAACAATATATCAAAAGAGCGCATTTACACAGAACTATGTAAGATTTTGCAAGGCGAATTTGTCAAAATGGCGTTAACAGAGTATTCTGACGTTTTATTTGAGATAATTCCTGAATTTAAAAAGACTAAAAACTTTGATCAAAAAAGTTTATCGCACAAGCAGGGTGTGTATGAACATATTTTAGAAGTTGTTTCGCTTTGTGATAGAAACGACCTTGTTTTAAGGCTAATGGCACTTTTTCACGACGTTGGAAAGGTGTATTGCTTCCAAGACGGCAATGATGGATATAGACATTATTACGGGCACTGGGAGGCTTCTGAACAAATTGCTAAACAAGTTCTAACAAGACTTAGAGCGCCAAACGACGTTGTTTTTGAAGTTTCTAAGCTTTGTTTATACCACGATGCAGACTTGAAAACAAAATATGAAATTAAATTGATTTTGTCAAAGCATTCACTTGAATTTTTTGATAGGTTATTAAAACATAAGTATTGTGACCTAATCACTCATTCTGAACACGGTATTAAAAAATATAAACCATACTTAGATAAAACAATAAAGCTTTATAACGAAATTATAAACAATAAAGAATGTTATAAGTTTTCCGATCTTGATTTTACAGGTGATGATTGTATTAAATTAGGTATTCAAGATAAGAAAATAGGTGAAGTTCTATCGCTTGTTTTTGATTTAGTTTTGAAAGGTGTTTTAAGGAACTCTAAATCAATCATTGAAAATTATATTAAACATAATATTTTATAAAATCATTGATTATTGCTTAAAAAAACAAACTTTTTACGATTGACATAATTTTTACTATGAAAAGAATTATTTGTTTCGGTGGTGGCGAATTAAAATCAAAAACCACACTTAAAATTGACGAATACGTGGCTCGCCTTGCTAAAGAAAAAGCAGGCGATAAACGTGCATACGGTTTATTCATTGGAACTGCAAGTCACGACAGTATGCCTTACTTTAACAGCTTTAGAAAAACATACACTTCGGTTTTTGATATTAAAGCAGACTGTGCACTCACTGTGTACGGAGAAATGAATATAGATAAAATAAAAGAAAAGTTTCAAAAAGCAGATTTTATTTATATTGGCGGTGGCGATACGCTTTTTATGCTTGAGCATTGGAAAAAAAGTGGACTTTACGACCTTGTGCTTGACGCATACCATCGTGGCGTTATAATGGTTGGACTTTCAGCCGGTGCTATTTTTTGGTTTAAGACGATGTACACGGATAGCGCACAGCTAAAAATAGATGGTAATCCTTATAATATGCACCCAGGTATTGGCTTATTAGACGGATGCTGTACCCCGCATTATAACGAAAGAATTTCTGATTTTATCTGCTCTTTTAAGGATAGTACATTAGATTATGCCTATGCGATCGAAGATGATTGCGCAATAGAATTTATTGACGGTAAATTAACAGGGGCTATCTCTGCAGGTGGAAAGGCTTATTTAGTTAAAAATAATTTTGGTAAAATTGAAAGCGTTGAAATTCAAGAAATTATTGAAAATAAATAAAATATTTATGTGTTTTTCACTCATTTTACACAATAACATTGTATAATTGAAATTAAATTACAAATTGATGATAACGGAGGAATTCTAATGAAGATTTTAATAGTTGATGACGAGGCAATGATAAGAGAGGTTCTTTGTGAGTATGCTCAGTTCGAAGGCTATGAAACTGAACAAGCAGAAAACGGTATGCAAGCAATTTCTATGTGCAAAAGCACAAAGTATGATTTAATCATTATGGATATAATGATGCCTAAGCTTGACGGTTATTCTGCAGTAAAAGAAATTAAAAAGGTTTCTGACGTTCCAATTATTATGTTAAGCGCACGCGCAGAAGAATACGATAAGCTTTTCGGTTTTGAAATAGGTGTTGACGACTACGTTGTTAAACCTTTCTCTCCAAAAGAAGTTATGGCGCGCGTAAACGCGATTATAAAAAGAAATTTGAGCAATCAAAATTTAGAGAATACATCTGATATTTTAAAGTTTGAAGGCTTGGAAATTGACCTGAAAGGTAGGAATGTTTTTATCGACGGTGAAAAGATTGAACTTACCCCAAAGGAATATGAATTACTATTCTATATGGTAAAAAATAAAGGTATCGCGCTTTCTCGTGAAAAGCTTTTAAGCGACGTTTGGGGCTTTGATTTCTTTGGCGACGACAGAACGGTTGATACTCATATTAAAACCTTAAGAAGTAATTTAAAAGAATATAGAAAATTCATTGTAACTCTAAGAGGTCTTGGTTATAAATTTGAAGTATGAAATATAAAAAATTAGCAAAATTACGTTATAATATCTGGTTTTATTTTATCGTATTTGCAGTTGTTTTGCTTGCAATCGTTTGGATTACGCAAATTTTATTTTTTGATAGAATTTATCAAAAGAAAAAACTTGATACAATTTCTCAAACGGGTGATAAATTATCTGTCCAGTTAAATACCGACGAAAAGATAACGGATAATATTCTGAATAATTGGCTTAAAACTGCGGTTGACGCTAACGAAGCGGGAATTTATTCGTATTTAGCATATTATGACGAAAATAATAAATTAATTGTTGAAACGATTTATTCTGGCTTTATCATTTCCAATAATTCAGATTTATCGAGTTCTCAAACTCAAACTAACGTTGACGATACAGACGAAATTATTGCAATTAACGCCATAGATGCCTTAATTGTTAATGGAAATAATACCGTATGCTATCAGTACAAGGGTGAAGATATTGACGAAACCTTTTACGTTTATGCTACAACAGTAAAAAATGAGATAATTAACGGTTACTTGGTTTTGAGAACAAGTCAACAAGCTTTGATTGAAACAGTTAGTATTATTCAAACGCAACTTATAATTATTTCTATCATTATTGTAATTATTGCATTTTTCCTTTCTTACTATATATCAACTAAAATATCAAAACCGATAATACAAATGAGTAACACCGCAAAACAATGGGCAAGCGGTGACGAATCGATTGTTTTTAGCAACGACAGTTATTTAGAACTTTCCGAGCTTTGTGAGACGCTAAACTACTCAAAAGAAGCAATTTCTAAAACAGGCGTGTTACAGCGCGACTTGCTTGCAAACGTTTCGCACGATCTAAAAACTCCACTTACCATGATTAAAGCTTACGCTGAAATGATTCGCGATTTGTCAGGTGATATCAAGGAAAAACGCGACGCCCACACAAACGTTATTATTGATGAAGCGGATAGACTTACTATGCTTGTAAACGATATTTTAGACCTGTCTAAGCTTCAAAGCCAAACGCAAGAACAAGATTTGCAGGTGGTAAATTTATCAAGCCTTTGCGAGCGCGTTTTGCATCGGTTTAACGATTTTGCAGAGCAATCTGGTTATAAAATTATTAAAGAGATTGAGCCTGATTTATATACTTTATGCGACGAGAAAAAAATTGAGCAGGTTGTATATAATTTAGTTGGTAATTCAATTAACTATACAGGTGACGATAAAACTATTTTTGTCAAATTAAGTCTTGAAAATGATTATGTTTTATTCGAATCTATTGATTCTGGTAAAGGTATTTCTCAAGAAAACGTTGAAACAATTTGGGAAAAATACTACCGTTTTAGCGACACTCACCATAGACCTATAAAGGGAACGGGGCTTGGCTTATCTATTGTTAAAACTATATTAGAAAATCACCGAGTTAAGTTTGGAGTTATAAGCAAAAAAGACATTGGAAGCAATTTCTTTATTCAGTTTAAACAAGTAAATAATAACAACAAGGAGACTGAAGTTGAGTAAGTACGACGAATTGAGGGCGACAACTGAAAAAGATGATGAAACTGTCGTTTCCGTTCATGCTCCGCGCGAAATTTCGCCTGTAATAAAGCAGAAAAATCCAACAGTTATTTCTATATTAATATCTGCTTTAAAATCAGAAAACTTTAAAAGAAGAGAGTTTAAAGAGAATGCTACTTTTTCAACTCCCGTTCCTAAATTTACGCTAATAACGTTTGCGTTTTTGCTTGTTATTACAATTCTTCTTTTAGTGATGGAAACGTTTGTCGATTTAAAAATTGTAATTCCGTTAACACTTTTGTTTTACGTAATTGCAGTTCCGTCGATTTTGATAGTATTTTTTATCGAATTTAACACAAGAAGAAGTATTTATCCGTTACATATTGTATTAATGTTGCTTTTAGGTGTATTTTCATATGCGTTCGTAACAACAATCTGCGATAAGTTTTTAATAACTTTTGTATATGAAAATTACGTCGAATATATAGGTAGACCTATAGCTTGGACGTTAATTTTATACGTTTTCGTTTTTATTTGCTGTAACATTTTGCGTGTATCAAAACTTCCTGAATGTTTGTTAGTTTCGGTTAGTTTTGCCCTAGGTTATGCTTTAGCGCAATCTTTTTTAACCGGGTTTGAAAGTTTATTCGTATCTTCAAAAATCGCGATTGACGGTAAGGTTGGGGCCTTTTATAACGTTGGAATTATATTAAATGATACAGAAGGATTAAAACAAAGCTTATCACAGCTCAAGGCTCACTTGTTTAACACTTTTATTTATATGCCTTTACATTTTACCAGTTTGTCAGTTGTTGTTGCTGCGGTTGTTTCATATAAAGAACGTACAAAAATCGAGAAAAAACCTATGGTAAAGTCACTTTATCTATTGGTTATGCTAAATATTATTTTATATTCGATTTCTGTCGTTGAAACAAATTTTATCTTATTTGATTCAATATTAAAAACAGTGGCAATCGTAACTTCAGCATCCCTTTCAATGAAAATTTTAGATTACGCCTTAGATAAAGAGAGTAGAGAAAATGTATCCTAACGAAATTATATTTGGCTATGGCCTTTATGAAATTATGATTTTAATAGGTATTATCGCATGTTTTTTGGTTTTCAGGTTCTTTGTAACCGAAAAAGTGATGCCTGTAAAAGTATATAATTTCTACTTAATAACTGCTGTTTCATCAATTATTTTAGGATTTTTCTTCGCAAGCTTATTCCAATCGTTTTTCGACTTTTTAAAAACCGGAACTTTTAAGTTATTTAAGGCTGGCATGACTTTTTACGGTGGGTTAATAGGTGGTGTTACAGCATTTTTACTCTTAACCTTCATTGTTGGTAAAATTGTTTTTAAAGAAAAAGAACACTTAACTTATTTTCCTAAAATTACTCAAGTCGCTCCTTGCTGTGTAACGATAGCACACGGATTTGGTAGACTTGGCTGTTTATTTGCAGGCTGTTGTCACGGAAAGGTTACAAGTGGTTTTGGAATTAATATGTGGGTTGACGAGCTTCAAGGCTACTACAAATGTGTCCCAACGCAACTTTTCGAAGCGATATTTTTATTTGTTTTATTTGGAATTTTGGCTGTTATGTTCCTTAAAAATATTGATTTTGAGCTCGAAACCTATTGCATACTTTACGGAATTTGGCGTTTTGTTATCGAATACTTCAGAGCAGACGACCGTGGAGAGTTTATAATTAAATTTTTAACACCATCGCAGGGCATAGCAATAATCTTTGTATTAGTCGGTGTTCTGTTATTATTACTAAAATTACTTAAAATAAAGAATAAACAAAATAATTTGTAAATAAAATAGGCGTATGAAAACGCCTATTTTTTCTATTATTAATGTTGTTTTTGTTATAATCGGAACAGTTATAGGAGCTGGCTTTATATCAGGTAGGGAAGTATTATCGTTTTTTAATAATCAATCAATCGTATTTGCAACAATATTAATTTTCGTTTTATTTTCATCAGCTTTTTATTTGCTTTTAAGTATAAAAAACTTACCTGATAGAAAAATTATAAAAGTATTCGAGCCATTGGTTTTATTTAGTAATTTAATTATATTGTCAGGTATGATTTCAGCCATTGACGAATTAACTTTTTCATTATTTCCAATTTTGAAAAAATTTCCATTTTTTTCGATAATTACTTTAATTTTATCAAATTTTATAGTTTCGAAAGGGGTGGATGGACTTAAACGGGTAAATATGTTTTTAGTCCCAATTATAATACTTTTTATATTGACAGCTCTCTTTACGAAAAAGACTTTTAATATTGAAAATAGGATTAAACTAAATTTATTTTCATTATGTTGTTACGTTGGCGTTAATACCTTTACTTCGTCAGTTGTTTTTATTGATTTAGGAAAGAAACTATCAAAAAAAGAAAGTTTTTTTTCAGCACTATTATCTTCGTTTATATTGTCTTTACTAATTTTACTAATATATTCAAGTTTATCAAAAAGCGGTGATAAAATTACTAATTCTGCAATTCCTATGCTTGAATATTTAGAATATAATAAAGTACTATACTCAGTTTACTCTATTATAGCATATTTTGGAATAGTTACAACGCTTATTTCCGCTCATTATCCGCTTTTTAACTTTGCTAAAAATTTTCAAAAACAAAAAATCGCAAAAGCATTTGTATTACTTATAGCCTTTGCGATTTCAAGATTCGGTTTTTATAATATTGTAAATTATTTATACCCGATAACAGGGGTTATAGGTATAATTTATTTGATAGTTATTTCCATTTTATCAAGGTTCTCTCAACTATCGAAACGACAAGGTACATAATCGCAGCGAGCACGCATAATACAACGGTTGATGCCATTACAAGGTCTAATTTAAAGACCTGACCACCGTAAACTATCAAATATCCCAGACCGCGCTTTGAAACTAAATATTCGCCCATAATAGATCCAATCCAACTCATACCAACGTTGATTTTAAGTGTTGAAATCATCGTCGGAAGTGCGCTTGGTAAGACGAGTTTTAAAAAAATTTGCGATTTTGTAGCTCCCATCGATTTAAGCAGTAATATTTTGTTTTCATCAGTTTCTATAAAACCAGAAAGCATGTTGATTATGGTTACAATTACAGTAATAATTACTGCCATAAATATAATTGCTTTCATGCCTGCACCAAACCAAATTATAATCATAGGGCCTAATGCAATTTTCGGCAAGCTATTTAAAACTACGATGTACGGCTCGAAAATTTTTCTAAGTTTTTCGGACCACCATAGTACTACTGCAATTAAAACGCCCAAAATACTTGCTATAAAAAAGCCTGCTAAAGTTTCAAAAATCGTAGTAAAAATGTGCGAATATAGTTCGCCTGAGGAGTGTAGGTTAAACAAAGTGACAAGCACTCTTGACGGGCTACTAAATAAGAAGCTATCAATTACCTTTAAATCGGCTAAAAGCTCCCAAACAGCCAGAAAAATTACAAGTATAGCGATTCTAAAAAATATAACTATAGCCTTGTCTTTTTTTAGTTTATCAAGATATTTTTGATGTTCTGTCAGTTGTCTTTTCATAAGTTTAACTCCTTCCAAAGCTTTTCAAACCATTTCGAAAAAGCTGGGTGTTCTCTGCGCTTAAGTGGGGTAAGCGACTTGTCGATATCCATTTCACAACTATCTAAAATGGTTGCAGGGCGCTTTGAAAGCACTAAAACGGTGTCTGCAAGCGATATTGCTTCAGATATGTCGTGAGTAACTAAAATCGCTGTTTTTTTCTCAGATTTTATGATTTTGTACACATCGTCGCAAACAGATAATCGAGTTTGATAGTCAAGGGCAGAAAACGGTTCGTCTAAAAGTAAAATATCTGGCTTTTGACTTAAAGTTCTAATAAGCGCAACTCTTTGTCGCATACCGCCAGAAAGTTGTTTAGGATAATATTTGCTAAACTCTCTAAGTCCGTATTTTTCAATTAAGCCTTTAGAATAAGCTAAGTTTTCTTCAGTTTTATTTTTTTTGATTTCAAGTGGCAAAAATACGTTATTTTCAATATTACGCCAAGGGAAAAGGTGGTCTTTTTGAAGCATATAGCCCGTTCTCTTTGACGGTTCGATTACTTCGCTGCCAAACATAGTTATTTTGCCTGAAGATGGCTTTATAAGACCTGCAATTAAGGATAAAATGCTTGTTTTACCGCAACCACTTGGTCCAATCATTGCTACAAATTCGCCTTCGGATACAGAAAAGTTTAGGTTTGATACAGCTTTAGTTTCACTTGTTTTCGTTTGATAGCTAAGTGTTACGTTTTCTAAGGTTAATATTTTGTTCATAGTTGTTTTCCATTTTCGTAAAAAACTTTAAAAAATAAGAAATTACCTGCGATTTTAGTCGCAGGTAATTGTTTTATCCAAAAATTTCTAAGTAGACCTTTTCCGAAATTGAGTTGTTAACTAATTTAGAAAAATCTGCTTTTTGATCAAGTTCTCCTGCGTTTGTCATGATTGTTTGAAGTCTATTAAAAGCATCTTCTTTCATGCTCATATTCTTCATCCAAGCATCAATTCCTTTGTAACTGTTAATTGAATCGACGATTGATTGTAGTGAAGTTGAAGGGAATTGCTCGACTAAGCATTTAGCAACTTCACCAGTTTCCGTTTCTTCAATATATTTTATGGCTTTATATACTGCTTTTGTGAAAGATTCGATAATTTTTTGATTTTCGTCAAAATAACTTTGTCTTGCCATAAAGCAGGTGTAAGGTACTTCACCGGTATACTCTCCAACGCTTGCAACTATGTAGCCTTTGCCTGCGCGTTGATATTCAGATGCGGTAGGTTCAAACATTGTTACGTAATCACCGGTTCCACCTTCGAATGCTGCTGCAGTAAGGTTGAATTGAACGTCGTAATTAAGCGTAATATTTTGTCCGTCAAATAAGTCGTTTTGGTTACAAACGTATTCAAGTGCCATTGCAGGCATACCGCCACGACGACCAGCGATTATTTCTTTATTTTTAAGGTTTTTCCAAGAAAAATCAGGTTCAGCAGATCTTCCAACTAAGAAAGAACCGTCGCGCTTTGTAAGCTGAGCAAATATTACAGGTTGATCGTTTGCTCCACCAAGCTGGGTGTAAATTCCCGTTTCAGGTCCAAGTAAAACGACCTCGGCACTTTTTGATAAGAGCGCGGTCATAGATGCGTCGCTACCACCACCGTTAGTAAGTTCGATTTCAATATTTTCTTCTTCAAAAAAACCTTTCTCTATTGCTACGTAAAATGGAGCGTAAAAAATAGAGTGGGTTACTTCATTTACGCGAATTTTGGTTTTATCGCCACTTTTACACGACACCATTAAAAATATCATGCAAAAAGCAAGTAGTATTGTTAGTATTTTTTTCATTATTCCTCCAGAATTTTAATAATGTTCACAATTTTACTATATGCTTAGAAATTTAACTTTGACAATTGCGTTTTTATGCTTACTTTATTTGACAATATCGAAAAAAATATATATAATATATTTTAACTGTATATAAAAACAAAATTAAGGAAATATAAGACTATGGAAATGCAGAAGAATTACAATCCACAGGAATTTGAAGGAAGAATATACAAGGATTGGGAAGAAAAAGGTTATTTTACAGCTACTCCAAACGATAAAAAAATACCTTTTACTATCGTTATCCCACCTCCAAATATTACCGGTCAACTTCACATCGGTCACGCGCTTGACGAAACTTTACAAGACAGTATCATTCGTTTTAAGCGTATGCAAGGATATGAAGCGCTTTGGCTTCCGGGAACCGACCACGCGTCTATCGCAACCGAAGTTAAAATCGTTGAAATGCTTAAAAGTGAAGGTATTTCAAAAGAAGAACTCGGCCGCGAAGGCTTTTTAAAGCGCGCTTGGCAGTGGAAAGAGCAATACGGTGGTAGAATCGTTGAACAATTAAAAAGACTCGGCTCTTCTTGCGACTGGACTAAACTTGCGTTCACAATGGACGAAAGATGTTCTCGCGCGGTTAGAGAAGTTTTCGTAAACCTTTATGAAAAGGGGTTAATCTATCAAGGCTCTAAAATTATCAATTGGTGTCCTTGCTGTAAGACGGCTTTATCTGATGCAGAAGTAGAATATTCTGAAGAAGATTCATATTTCTGGCACATTCGTTACCCCGTTAAAGGCGAACCGGATAGATTTGTCGTTGTTGCAACTACTCGTCCTGAAACTATGTTTGGTGACACTGCGGTTGCAGTTAACCCAAACGACGATAGATATAAAGATTTAATCGGAAAAACTCTTATTTTACCACTTGTTAACAAGGAAATTCCTGTTGTAAGCGACGATTACGTAGATCTTGAGTTTGGTACAGGTTGCGTTAAAATTACGCCTGCGCACGACCCGAACGACTTTGAAGTTGGTCTTAGACACAACCTTGAAGTTATTCGCGTTATGAACGATGACGGTACGATGAACGAACTTAGCGGTCGTTACAAC
Source organism: Clostridia bacterium (assembly GCA_017407325.1). Taxonomy (GTDB): domain Bacteria; phylum Bacillota; class Clostridia; order Christensenellales; family Borkfalkiaceae; genus UBA4636. The sequence goes on from JAFQWV010000020.1 coordinate 34,840, forward strand.
GGTATGGATCGTTTTGAATGTCGTAAAAGAGTTATTGAAGACTTAAATTACATTGGTTTACTTGAAAAATTCGAGCCACACAAGCATAACGTAGGTCATTGCTACCGTTGTAAAAATTCGGTTGAACCAATCGTTTCAAAACAATGGTTCGTTAAAATGGAAGAGCTTGCTAAGCCTGCTATTGAAGTTGTAAAAAACAACTCAATTAAGTTTACTCCTGAAAGATTTACTAAAATATACTACAACTGGATGGAAAACATTAAAGACTGGTGCATTTCCCGTCAACTTTGGTGGGGACACAGAATCCCTGTTTGGTACTGTCCTGACTGTGGCGAGGTTATGGTTGTTAAAGAAGATCCAACTTCATGCAGAAAATGTGGTTCTACTAAGATTTATCAAGACGAAGACGTTTTAGATACTTGGTTCAGTTCTGCGCTTTGGCCGTTCTCAACACTTGGTTATCCAGAAATGACTCCAGAATTAAAATACTTCTATCCAACTGACGTTTTAGTTACAGGCTACGATATTATTTTCTTCTGGGTAGCTAGAATGATATTCAGCGGTCTTGAACATATGAAGCGCATTCCGTTTAAGTCTGTACTTATTCACGGAATAGTTCGTGACGATCAAGGCAGAAAGATGAGTAAGTCGCTCGGAAACGGTATCGACCCACTTAAAGTTATTGATGAATATGGTGCAGACACTTTGAGATTTTCACTTTTAAGTGGTGTAGCACAGGGTAGTGATATAAGATTTTCTAAGGAAAAATGCGAAAGTTCGAGAAACTTTATCAATAAAATGTGGAACGCGTCCCGTTTCGTTCTTATGAATGCAGAAGGTATTGAAGTTTTACCTCTTGAAAAATGCAAGCTTAACGTTTGCGATAAATGGATTTTGTCTAAGCTTAATTCTTGCATCAAAAACGTAACTTTAAGCATGGAAAAATTCGATTTAGGCGTTGCTTTATCTGAAGTTCACGACTTTATGTGGTATGATTTCTGCGACTGGTATATCGAGCTTACTAAAACGGCTCTTTACGGCGAAAATCAGGTTGTAAAGCAAAATACAGTAAGCGTATTAATTTACGTTTTATCTGAAACATTAAAGCTTTTACATCCGTTTATTCCGTTCGTTACTGAAGAAATTTACCAAAATTTACCTAATACAACTCAAAGTATTATGGTAAGTCAATACCCTAAATATAATACAAGAAAAACTTACAAGAAAGACCTTGAAAAAATGAATTCGGTTATGGATATTATTAAGGCTGTTAGAGCAATTAAGGTTCAAACTGGTGCACCGAACTCTAAAAAGGTTGATTTATTAGTTGTAACAAACAACCAAAAACTTGTAAAAGATACTCAAAATTATATTCAAAAACTTGCTGGTGTTAATGAAATTAAGTTCGTTTCATCTAAACAAGAAATAAATGAAAAAGTTGTTTCGCAAATTCTAAATGGCTTCGAAATTTATATTCCACTTGGCGAACTCGTTGATATCTCTAAGGAAATTGAAAGACTTAAATCAGAATTACAGTCTGTTGAAGGGGAAATCGCGCGCGCGGAAGGTAAACTTAAAAACGAAGGATTTATCTCTAAAGCACCTAAGAATTTAGTTGACGCTGAAAAGCAAAAACTCGAAAAATACCTTGGATTAAAAGCAAAAATTATGCTAAATTTAAAGGAGTATGAGTCTTAATTTCGACTTAGGGTTAAATGAAAAATAAAAACAAACTTATCGTAAGATTTTTAGGCGGTGTAGGTGAAATCGGTAAAAATATGACTGCGCTAGAATATGGCAAAGACATTATCGTTATTGATTGTGGTTTAACTTTCCCGTCGCAAGATATGCCCGGAATAGATTTAGTTATTCCGGACACGTCTTATCTTTTAGCAAACAAAGATAGAATTCGTGGCTTAGTCTTAACTCACGGTCACGAAGATCATATCGGCGCATTACCTTACTTTTTAAAAGACGTGAACGTTCCTGTTTATGGAACGAAGTTAACTTTAAGCCTTGCTGAAGCAAAGCTTAAAGAAATGAAATTATCTGGTTATAAATTAAAAGCAGTTACGCCGTCATCAAGAATTAATTTAGGTGCTTTTAACGTTGAATTTATCAACGTAAATCACTCTATCGCAGGTGCGTGCGCGCTTTCAATAACGACACCGGTTGGTGTTATAGTTCACTCTGGCGATTTCAAAATTGATTTAACACCTATAAACGGAGAGCTTATGGACATGACAAGGCTTTCTGAAATAGGCAAAAAAGGCGTTTTACTTTTGATGTGCGAGTCTACTAACGTAGAACGTGAAGGCTATACCTTAAGTGAACGAGTAGTAGGTGAAACGTTTGATAGAATTTTTGCCGATAACGCAAAAAAGCGCATTATTATTGCAACATTTTCTAGCAACGTTCACAGAATTCAGCAGATTTTAAATCTTTCTTCAAAATACAAAAGAAAGGTTGCAATTAGCGGTAGAAGTATGCTGAACGTTACTGAAGCTGCGCAAAAAATTAATGAATTAAAAATACCAGAAGGTATTTTGGTTGATATCGACAAAACAAAAAATATACCTGATAAGGAATTAGTTATTATTTGCACCGGCTCTCAAGGTGAACCGATGAGTGCGCTTACAAGAATGGCATCAGACGATTATCCACAAGTAAAGCTTACCAAAAACGACACGATAATCATTTCTGCAAATATGATTCCGGGAAATGAAAAAAGCATTTTCCAAGTAATTAACAACCTTTATAAAAAAGGCGCAGAAGTTTTATATCAATCACTTGAAAAAATTCACGTATCCGGTCACGCTTGTCAAGAAGAACTCAAAATCTTCCATTCTTTGATTAAACCTAAGTTTTTCATTCCTGTTCACGGCGAATATCGTCATTTATATAAGCACGTTCGTCTTGCGAAAGAAATGGGATTAAAAGATCACCAAGTTATGATTACAGAAGTGGGCGATTCTATTGAGTTGACTTCAAAAACAATGCGTAAAATCGAAAAATTCCCGTCTGGAACGCGCTTTGTTGACGGTTTAAGTATTGACGACGACGAAACGATTGTTCGCGACAGAGTTCATATGGCTGAAGACGGAATCATAGTCGTACACTGTTGCATTTCATTAACTTCGCGTCAAATCGTTGGTAGACCTGACTTGATTGTTAAAGGTTTTATTGCGAGTGAAGAACAGATTGAACAAATTAAAATAATCGTTGAAAATACGCTTTCTTCCTACGATTTAAAAAGCGTTGATAAACGCGAAGTAAGAAGTCAAATAAGAAGAAATATTAAAAAGTATATAACTAAAAAGACTAAAAACAGTCCTATGATTTTACCTTTTATAACGGAAGTATAATGTTAATTAATTTTAATTCACAACCTAAAATCCCTGAAAAAATCACTAAAATGCGTATTGAATATAAAAATAGCGGTATTCCTACCATTTTAGATGATTCTCTAAATTTGCTACTTCTTACCTTGCAGATTAAAAAGCCTAAAAAAATATTAGAAATAGGCACTGCAACAGGTATGAGTGGTATTAGTATGCTTTATACTTGTCCCGATGCAGTTTTGACTACTTTAGAAAAAGACGAAGAAAGCTATTTTGAAGCAAAGAAGAATTTTAAAGAGAGTAAAATTGACGATAAAATAACGCAATATTTAGGTGATGCAGGCGAAATTTTAAACTTTTTAGACGGTGAATTTGACTTTATATTCCTTGATGGACCTAAAGCGCGTTACATTGACTATTTGCCCGATATTATAAGACTTTTATCAAAAGGTGGCGTACTTTTTGCTGACAACGTTCTATTTCGTGGATATATCGACGGAAGTAAAGAATGTCCAAAGTCAGATAGAACAATTCTTAGAAACTTAAGAAAATTTATTAACACATTAACTGAAAACAACGACTTTGTAACTAACGTATTAAACGTAGGAGATGGAATTTTAATTTCGTATAAATTATGAAAAAACTTGAACTTTTAGCGCCTTGTGGCAATTTTTCAAAACTTAAAACTGCCCTTTATTACGGCGCAGATGCTGTATACGTTGGTGGAAAAGCTTTTTCGCTTAGAACTTTTGCAGATAATTTCACTATTGACGAGCTTCGTGATGCCGTAAAGTACACACACGACCGTGGAAAGAGAATTTATATTACCGCAAATATTTATGCTAAAAACAGCGATTTCGAGAGTGCAAAAGAATATTTTAAAAAGTTAGATGAAATTGGCGTAGATGCAATAATTATTTCAGATCCCGGTTTATTCGTTATCGCAAAGGAATACGCGCCCAATACTGACTTACACATCTCAACCCAAGCAAACACCTTAAACAAGTATTCGGCAAAATTTTGGGCTGATTTAGGGGCTAAGAGAATAATTTTAGCTAGAGAGTTATCCTTAGCAGAAATTAAAGAAATTCGCGAATATTTAGACGATAGTATTGAACTTGAAGCCTTCGTTCACGGCGCAATGTGTATATCGTACAGTGGAAGATGCTTGCTTTCAGATTATTTCTCTAACAGAAGCTCTAACCGTGGTGCTTGTGTTCAAGCATGTAGATGGAACTATGAAATAAGAGAAAAATCTTCTAACGGTGAATTTTACGAAATAAGTGAAGACGAAAGGGGAACTTATATATTAAACAGTAAAGATTTAAACCTTATAAACTACTTAGACGAAGTTTCTAAATCTGGTGTATGTTCGTTTAAAATTGAAGGCAGAATGAAAAGCGAATATTACCTTGCAACCATTATAAACGCATACAGAAAAGCGATTGACAGTTATTTAGAATTAGGCTCAAAATATAAGGAAAATTCTTTGTTTTTAAACGAAGTTATGAAAACAAATCACCGTGCATTCACGACTGCATACTGTCTTAGCAATAACTCTGAAACAGTAAATTATGACGATACGCAATCTGTTGGTGAAAGAACGTTTATAGCTTTAGTTCTTGGATATGATAAGGAGAAAAAGCTTGCAAAAGTTGAAATGCGTAATCGCTTTAAAATAGGCGATAAATTAGAGATTTTATCTCCAAATTCTTATCATAATAAAGTAATTGACGTAAATGAAATGTTTGACGAGAATTTTGCGCAAGTTGAAGATGCAAAAAAAGTTCAACAAATTTTATTTATTAAAACAGAAATTGAACTTTCAGAAGGTGACATATTAAGAAAGTAATAATTAAAAGAAATTTGTCATAAATTTACCCAAAGGGGTAAACGTAAAATGCTTGATTTTCTTTTATTTATTCTAGGAAAATGTATCTTTTTCTGTTCGTCAATAGGAGGAGATAGTTTTCCAAAACCATTAACTTCGGAAAAAGAAGCCGAGTGCTTAATAAAAATGCAAAACGGCGACAAAGAAGCGAGAGATTTACTTATTAAACACAATCTTAGACTTGTTGCACATATTGTCAAAAAATATCAAGGTGTTGAAGATAGTGAAGACTTAATTTCAGTAGGAACTATCGGTCTTATTAAGGCTATTAACACCTTCAAGCCAAACAAGGGAACTAGTTTATCAACCTACACTTCTCGTTGTATCGAAAATGAGATTTTAATGCTTATAAGAGCAAACAAAAAGTACAAAAATACAGTTTCTCTTTCAGATGCGGTTGGTGTTGATAAAGACGGCAACGAATTAACTTTAATAGACCTACTTTTTGAAAATGACGACGAAGTTATTGAAAAAGTTGAAAAATCCATATCAAAAGGCAGATTTTTAAGCATTTTGAAAGAGAAGTTAAGCGATAGAGAGTATAAGGTTTTAGTTCTTAGATACGGACTTAAAGGTAATACACCGCTTGCGCAAAGAGAAGTTGCTTCGCTTATGAAAATTTCAAGGTCGTACATATCACGCATTGAGAAAAAAGCTATCGAAAAACTTAGATGCGAAATAAAAAAAAGCGACTTTTATTAATATGGAAAACTTAAATTTCACTTTTATTTCTGGGGCAACGGGGGGCTTAGGTTCACAGTTTGCTATAAGCTTAGCAACGCAAGGCAAAAACTTATTTTTAACTGCCAGAAGTGATGAAAAATTAAATATACTTTCCGATAAACTAAAGGAAATATCGCCAAATATAACCGTTTTAAAATTTGCGTGCGATTTAACAAATTCTGAAAACAGACAAGAAATGTTTGATTATATTAAAGAAAATGACGTAAAGTTTGATGCGCTTATTAACGTGGCTGGGGCAGATATTCAAAAAACATTTTTACAATATACAGAAGAAAAATTAACTTTTCAGACAAGAGTTTTATTTGAAGGTACAATTTCAATTACGAGATATTTATTATCTATTAGTCCAAACGGCTTAAAAATACTGACTATTTCAAGTATTTGTGGCACGTTACCAATACCATATTTTGCAATATATTCAGCACAAAAATCGGCTTTAGTTACTTTTTTTGATGCGTTAAGATACGAACTTAAAAAGGATAAACGATTTACTGTTACGACAATTCTTCCGGGCTCAATTCCGACTCGACCTGATATTATTGAAGATATTAAAAAACAAGGTTTAACAGGAAAATTATCTCAAAAATCGCCTGAATATATCGTAAAAAAGAGTTTAAAAGCATTAGATAATAGAAAGAAAAACTATATTCCCGGATTTTACAATAAAGTAGTTAATTTCTTTCAAAAAATAACGCCTAAATTTATTAAAATAAAAATAATCGCAAGTAAATTTTCTAATAAAGAAAAAGATGCGTTTTAGGAGATACTTATGAGCTACGCTGATAAAGTTTTTATTGAAAATTGCAAAGATATCATTGAAAACGGAACTTGGGACAAAGATCAACAGGTTCGTCCACATTGGGCAGACGGAACGCCAGCACATACCGTCAAAAAGTTCGGTATTGTCAACAGATATGATTTATCTAAAGAATTTCCTATTTTAACGATTAGAAAGACGTTTTTTAAGTCTGCAGTAGATGAAATTTTGTGGATTTGGCAAAAAAAGTCTAATAACGTCAAAGATTTAAATTCTCATATTTGGGACAGTTGGGCAGACGAAACAGGCTCTATCGGTAAAGCGTACGGCTATCAACTAGCAATTAAGCACAAGTATAAAGAAGGTGAGTTTGACCAAGTTGACAGAGTTTTATTTGACCTTAAAAATAATCCGTCGTCAAGAAGAATTCTAACGAATATCTACAATTTTGAAGATTTGCACGCAATGCATTTATATCCTTGCGCGTATTCTATGACTTTCAACGTAAGTGGAAATAAGCTTAACGGAATTTTAAATCAACGCTCGAACGATATGGTCGTTGCAAATAATTGGAACGTGGTTCAGTATGCAGTACTTTTAATGATGTTTGCACAAGTTTCAAATCTTGAAGCTGGCGAATTAGTTCACGTTATAAGTGATGCTCACATTTACGACAGACATATTCCAGCACTTGAAAAAGTGTTTAAAAACGAACAGTTTGATGCGCCTAAACTTATTATAAATAAGGATATAAAGAATTTCTACGACTTTACAGTAGACGATTTTGAGCTTGTTGATTATAAATCAACTCCACTAAATGTCAAGCTGGAGGTTGCAATCTAATGAAATTAATAGTTGCCGTTGATAAAAATTGGGGTATCGGTAAAAAGAACGACTTGCTTTTCTCAATCCCACTTGATATGAAATTTTTTAGGGAAACTACTGCAAATAAAGTAGTAATTATGGGATATAACACGCTACTTTCGTTTCCAAACTCAAAACCGCTTAAAAACAGAGTAAATATCGTGCTTGCGCCAGAAGGCGTTGAAAGAGACGACTGCACGATTGTTCATACCTTAGACCAATTAAGACTTGCTTTAAAAGACTACAATACTAACGAAGTATTTGTTATAGGTGGTGCAATGTTTTATCGAACGATGTATCCATATTGCGACGAAGCTTACATTACAAGAGTTGACGCAGACGGCGAAGCTGAAGTATTTTTCGATAATTTAGATTTACTTGATAATTGGACGAGAAATAATATCTCAGAAGTTTTAGAATCTAACGGATACTCACTTCAATTTACTTTGTACAAAAACTCAAAACCACTGATTTTTTAACGAAAATTCGACTTAAACCGAGTAATTTTTTAAACTCGGTTTTTTCTTTTATAAAAATAAAAATTTTTTACCAAAATTTTATATAAAAAATGTTGACAACGCGCATACTTTAGTGTAGAATATGTTTAGGTTAGCAGTCAAACACGTTGAGTGCTAACACTCTAAAAGGTGGTTTGCTAAAATGGAATTGTCGGATAGAAAGAAAAAAATTCTTCAACTTGTTGTTAGCGATTACATTGAAACCGCCGTGCCTGTTTCTTCAAAAAGTTTGACTGAAAAGCATCTTACTAATCTTAGCTCTGCAACAGTCAGAAGCGAGCTTGCTGCACTTGAAGAGCTTGGCTATTTATCTCAACCTCACACGTCGGCTGGGCGCGTTCCGTCGATTGATGCTTACAAGCTTTACGTAAGCGATTTGATGGTTAAGGATAATTTAAGTGTAAACGAGCTTGAATATATTAAGAAAATTTTCCTTGAAAACACAAACGACGTAGAGCAGGTTATTAAGCAAACTGCAAAAGTTATAAGCGAGCTAACTTCGCTAACTTCTTTAGCCGTAACTTCTCACGATGAAAGCGAAAAGATTAATAATATAAAGCTTTTTCGCTTTAAACCTGACGGTGCGCTCTTAATTATCGTAACGGATACTAAGCTTTTAAAAGATTCAGTCATAGAACTTTCTCAAGATATGAGCGATGATAGAATAGACGAAGCTAACGTATTGCTTGAAAGAATGTTTGTTGGAAAAACTTTTAAAGATATATGTAATTATAATTATAATTTAGATGAAAGCTTCGAAAACTATAAATCTGTATTTTTAAAGGTTATTGATGCTCTTAAAGACTACGTCACCACGACTGACGACGTTATACTTGAAGGTCAAGACAAAATCTTACAGCATCCTGAGTATGCTGACTTAGAAAAACTTAAAAAGTTTATGAGTGTCGTTACCAAAAAAGATAAGGTTATCAATCTTTTGTCAAACGACGGTAGAGATATTAAAATCAACGTCAAAATTGGTACTGAAGGCTATGAAGAAATGCCGTCTGACTGCTCGGTCGTTTCTGCAACTTATTCGGTAGGTGGCGTAAAACTTGGAACTTACGGCGTAATAGGACCTGTCAGAATGGACTATGGTAAAGTTGTTGCCGTGTTAGAAAACGTTGGTAAAATCTTAGAAAATATATTGTCAAATAGGTAATAAATATGGAAGAAAAAAATTTAAACGAAGAAATAGTTTCTGATGAAGAATTTCACAACGCTGACGAAGTTGAAAATACTGAAGAACAAGATAAACTTGACGTTGAAAGCTTAACTGAAGAACAAGCAAAAACAATTTTATCAGAAGTTTTAGAATCCAACTCTGAAATTATTAAAGATCTTGTAAAAGCACAAGAAGAATCTGAAAAATTTAAAGATAATTGGTATAGAACAACTGCAGAATTTGAAAATTATAAAAAGCGTAATCAAGATTTGAGAAAAACTTCTTACCAAGAAGGAAAAGTTGATGCTATTAAAAATATTTTAGTAATAGGCGACACTTTGGATAGAGCTCTTTCAATGGATATCGACGAAAAGGCTAAACAAGGTATTGAACTTATTCAAAAACAATTTATAGAAACTATGAAGGCTTTAGGAGTTGAAGAAATTAATCCTATTGGGGAAATCTTCACTCCAGAAACTGCTGAAGCAATCGCTATCGTTGACGGTGGCGAAGGCGAAGAAAGTGGTACTGTCAAACAAGTTTTCAAAAAAGGTTATAAATTAACCGACAAAACCATACGCTATGCGCAGGTTGTTGTCGTTAAATAATTTTGTAAATATTATCTAAAGGAGTTTATATAATGGGAAAAGTTATAGGTATTGACTTAGGCACGACTAACTCGTGCGTTGCAGTTATCGAAGGTAGCGAACCTGTCGTTATCACTAACACTGAAGGCTCTAGAACTACGCCAAGTGTCGTTGGTTTTCAAAAGGACGGACAAAGACTAGTTGGTCAAATTGCTAAGCGTCAAGCAGTTGCAAACGGTGACAGAACAGTTATTTCTATCAAGCGCCATATGGGTTCTGACTACAAAGTAGATATTGACGGCAAAAAATATTCACCACAAGAAATTTCATCAATGATTTTATCAAAACTTAAAAAAGATGCTGAAGCTTATCTTGGCACTACGGTAACAGACGCAGTTATTACTTGTCCTGCATACTTTACTGACAGCCAACGTCAAGCAACGAAAGATGCTGGTAAAATCGCAGGTTTAAACGTTTTACGTATTATCAACGAACCAACAGCTGCTGCACTTGCGTACGGTCTTGATAAAGACACAAAAGCTCACAAGGTTATCATTTACGACCTTGGCGGTGGTACGTTCGACGTATCTATTATGGATATTGGTGACGGCGTATTCGAAGTTTTAGCAACTAGTGGTAACAATATGCTAGGTGGTGACGACTTCGACAAGAGAATTATTGATTTCTTAGTTTCTTCTTTCAAAGCTCAAGAAGGCGTTGACTTAACTAACGATAAAATGGCAATGCAAAGACTTAAAGAAGCAAGCGAAAAAGCTAAAATCGAACTTTCTACGCTTAGTTCAACTAATATTAATATTCCGTTCATTACTGCAGTCGGAAGTGATGCTAAACACCTTGACGTAACTTTAACTAGACAAAAATTTGATGCAATCACTGAAGATTTAGTTAAAGCTACAATCGATCCTTTAACTAAGGCTATGAAAGATGCTGGCTTAAGTTTTAACGATATCGAGAAGGTTATCTTAGTCGGTGGTTCTACCAGAATTCCTGCTGTAATTGACGCCGTTAAACGCGCAACAGGCAAAGAACCGTTCAGAGGAATTAACCCAGACGAATGCGTTGCAATCGGTGCAGCTATTCAAGGTGGTGTATTATCTGGCGACGTTAAAGACGTTTTATTATTAGACGTAACTCCACTTTCATTAGGTATTGAAACTTTAGGTGGTGTATCTACTAAACTTATCGAAAGAAATACTACTATTCCTGTAAAGAAATCTCAAGTATTCTCTACGGCTGCAGACAATCAAACTGAAGTTAATATCCACGTTTTACAAGGTGAAAGACAATTTGCAAAGGACAATAAAACTCTCGGCAGATTTGACTTAACGGGTATTTTACCAGCTCCACGTGGCATACCACAAATCGAAGTTACTTTCGATATTGACGCTAACGGTATCGTTCACGTAAGCGCTAAGGATCTTGGCACTAATAAAATGACTGATATTACTATCACGTCGTCTACAAACCTTTCCGACGAAGATATTGATAAGGCTGTAAAAGAAGCTGAACAATATGAAGAAGAAGACAAGAAGAGAAAAGAAGCAATCGATGCTAAAAACGGACTCGACGGTTTAATCTTCTCAATCGAAAAGACTTTAAAAGAAAACGGCGACAAGTTATCTGATGATGATAAGCAATCTTTAGAAGATAGCATTAAATCTGCAAAAGATGCTCTCGCTTCTGACGACACCGATCAGATTAAGCAAGCAACAGAAAAGCTTTCTAACGATGCTCAAGCTGTTTTTGCTAAAGTTTATCAACAAGCCCAAGCAGGTCAACCAGGTGATGATGGTGATACTGAATTCCATCAACCGGGTGATGACGATAACAACTAATTTAACTACTTTTTTCGGGTGGCTAAAAGCCACTCGAAAATTAAGTGACGGAGTAAATAATGGCTAAGGATTATTATAAAATTCTCGGCGTTGACAAAAAAGCAAGTCAGGACGAGATAAAATCTCAATACCGTAAGCTTGCACGCCAATACCATCCTGACCTTCATCCAAATGACGAAGCAGCTGCTAACAAATTCAAAGAAATTAATGAAGCAAACGAAGTTTTATCAGACCCACAAAAGCGCGCTCAATACGACTACGAGCTTGAAAATCCGTACGCAAGTGGGCAAGGTGGTTTCGGTGGTGGCTCTGGTTTTGGCGACTTTTCAAGTATTTTTGATATGTTTACAGGTGGTTTCGGTGGTTCAGGTTCAAGAAAAGCCGACACTAAAGGCGCTGACAGAACAATCGAAATTTCAATTTCTTTCTTAGATGCTGCTAAAGGTTGCACTAAAGAAGTAAATTACTCGCGAAAAGAGCCTTGCGCCGAATGTAAAGGCACAGGCGCAAAAGACGGCACAAGTTTTAAGGTTTGTGAAAAATGTCACGGTACAGGTCAAATTCAATATACGACTAACGCGTTTATTTTCCAAACAGTAAGCACTAAAACTTGCCCAGACTGTCGTGGTACGGGTAAAAAGATTATCCACAAATGCTCTAAGTGTGGTGGAGTTGGCTATTCGAGATCTCAAACTAAACTCAAATTTGATATACCTGCAGGCGCAGATAACAAAAGCTATATTAAGAAACGTGGCATGGGTGATGCTTCACCACTCGGTGGTGAACCGGGTGATTTATACGTTGTTATCAACGTTGAACCACATAAGTTCTTTAAACGTAAAAACTATGACTTGTACTTAGAATTACCAATTTCTTACAAAACTGCAGTAATGGGTGGTAAAATTGCCGTTCCATCAATTGATGAAACATTTATGTTAGATATTCCTGAAGGTACTCAGAACGGAAAAGTGTTTGCTATTCGTGGAAAAGGTATCAAGTCGCGTATGCAAGTCGGAACTATGTACGTAACAGTTTTTATCGAAGTTCCTACAAAACTTTCACGCGCGCAAAAAGAAATGCTTACTCAGTACGATACAGATCTTGAAATTAAGCAAAGTTCTAAAATGAACGCTTTTAAAAACGACGTTCAGTCGCTTTACGGTGTAAATCCATACGATAAAAAATAAAATAAAAGAGTGAATTTACAAGCCTTATAAATTCACTCTTTCTAATTATTATCAAAAATAGTATTGATTTTAATATTATATTATGGTATAATATATAGGATTAAACTTATGGAGTTTACTATGGAAATTAAAGATATTTGCTCTAAATTTAAAATTAAAGGCAAATTTATTAAAGCAAAAATGCTTAATTCTGGCATAATCAATAATACTTATAAAGTTTATTTTCAAAACAACGATAAAGACGAGCAATACATAATTCAACGCATTAATCAAAACGTTTTCAAAAAACCTGCGCTCGTTATGCAAAATATTTTAAGCATTTCTCAGCATCTTATCAATAAATTAAAAAAACTCGACGCATCTATTGACAGAACGGTTCTTCATTATATGCTAGCCGATAATAATTATGCTTACTACACAGACGAAGAAGGTGAATATTGGCGTTGTTATCGATTTATAAACGATTCTGTTACGTACAACAACCCTGACGACTTGTTTATTATTGAAGAAGCTGGCAAAGCTTTTGGTCAATTTCAAAGCCTTTTATGTGATTTTGATGCAACAACTCTACACGAAAGTATTCCAGATTTTCATAATACTAAGCTTAGATTTACTAGACTTTTCGAATCATACGATTTAGACGTTGCACAAAGGGCAGGTGAAGTTCAAGCTGAAATTGAATATTTAAGATCAAGACAAGAACTTGCTTCAAGCTTGTGTAATAAGATTGAAAATAAATTACTTCCTATTAAAGTTACTCATAACGACACAAAATGTAACAACGTTTTATTCGATCAAGACACAAATCAAGCGCTTGCTGTTATTGACCTTGATACAGTTATGCCCGGTATCGTTGCTTACGACTACGGCGATGCCATAAGATGCGTTGCAGCAACTTGCGAAGAAGACGAAACTGACCTTAATAAGGTAAAAATTAACATGTCGAAATTTAACGCTTTTACAAAAGGTTTTGTTTCAAAAGTGAAAAATACTTTATCAAATGAAGAATTTGATTCACTTAGCGACGGTATTATAGTTATTACTTTAGAACTTGCTTCAAGATTTTTAAAAGACTATCTTGACGGCGATATTTATTTTAAAATTAAATATCAAGACCACAACTTAGTTAGGGCGCGCTGTCAGATAGAACTTGCAAAAGAATTTGAACGTCATTTTGATGAAATTAAAAAAACTATAGAAAGTTACAAATAAAAAAATGGAGAATTTTTATTCTCCACTTTTTATTTCATTAAAATATTCCATTAATTTTTGATAGTTTTTTTCTTCTACTAAATATTTAATAGTCGTACCGTCATCATTATAAGACAATTCAATCGATTGACAAACGCTTTTTATTTTAGTTAAGTTATATTTTTTGCTATAATCAAGTGTTATCGAACCTTTAATTACGTCTTGAAATAATTTTTCACAAATAACGTTCTTAAGCTCTTCTATACCTAGATTATTTTTAGCCGATATTAATGTAAAATTTTTAGGAATATCTTCAAAATCCTTGATTTTATCGCATTTATTTGCAACAGTTATAATCTCTGAAGTCGCGCCTAAATCAGCAAGTGTCATTTTAGTGGTTTCAATTTGCATCTCAAAATTCGCCGAAATATCACACACGTTCAAAATTAAATCGGCATAAACAGCACACTCAAGCGTTGACTTAAATGCTTCAATAAGGTCAGGTGGCAAATTTTTAACAAAACCGACAGTATCCATTATAATTAACGGATGTCCGTTAAAAACAGTTTTTCTAGCAGTCGGGTCTAGCGTTGCAAACAGTTGATCTTTTGCCAAAACGTCACTATTACATAATAAGTTTAATAAGGTAGACTTACCCGTGTTAGTGTAACCAACCAAGCAAACGGTTTTTACACCGTTTCTCTCGCGCCGATTTTGTTGCATTTTTCTGCGTTTTTCAATCTCTTTAATATTGCGTTCAAGATATTTTATTCTAGTTTTTATATGTCTACGATCGGTTTCAAGCTTAGTTTCACCAGGTCCACGCGTACCAATACCACCACCAAGACGTGATAATTTTATACCTTTACCTTGAAGTCTTGGATATAAATATTTAAGCTGGGCAAGTTCAACTAAAATCTTGCCTTCAGGAGAAAGTGCGTGCTGAGCAAAAATATCTAAAATTAAAGTTGTTCTTGTTATAACTTTAACGTCTAATCTATCAGAAATGTTATTAACTTGCGAAGGGGAGAGTTCTCCATCAAAAACAACAAGATTAACTTCATTTTGCTCGATAACTTCCTTAAGCTCGTCAAGCTTTCCCGTGCCAAAAAAAGTGCTAGGGTTTATTTCGCGAATTTTTTGTGTAACTGTTAAAAAATGTTCGCACGAAGTAGCAAGAAGTAACGATTCTATTTCTTCTATTTTTTCAGCATGATTTTCACCGTCAAGCAGTGGTTCAAGTATTATTGCTTTTTCGTAATTTTCATTCATATCTTAGTAATTATCAATGATTTTATAATTTTTTATGTCTTTTAAAATTTATTCGTCTTTTAATTTTAATGTCTGAATTGCGCTCTTTCTCATATCATCACTTATTGCCGCATAATGGCGTTTTGTTGTATTTATATCCTTATGACCTAAATAGTCGGCAACGATATAAATATCACCGGTTTGACGGTATAAATTAGTACCAAAAGTGCTTCTAAGTTTGTGTGGCGTGATGCGTTTAAGTGGAGTAACGACTTTAGCATACTTTTTAACAAGCTCTTCAACAGCACGTACGCTTATTCTCTTGTTTCTTAGTGACAAGAACATTGCTTTTTCATTTTTGTCAACTTTTTCTAAAGTTTTTCTATATTCAAGCCACTTTAAAAGTTCATTTTTTACTTCATCTGTAAAGTATAAAATAGTTCTGTTTCCACCTTTACGGGTAATAACAAAGCTGTTGGTATCAAAGAAGAAATCGTCAATATTTAAGCCAACTAACTCACTTATACGAATTCCTGTACCTAAAAATAGGGTAAGGAGCGCTATATCGCGTATTTGAGTGTTCTTGCTGTATGCAAGTTGGTGTTTTGTAAGACCTTTTCCTGTTTCAGCCGTATTTAAAAGTTCAGAAACTTCGCTATTTTCAAGTCTTATTATCTCTTTATCGTGAATTTTAGGTGTCGCAACTTTTGAAGCAACATTTGCTATAATCTTATCCTTATTAAAGAAATATTTATATAGAGAACGAATTGAAGCTAACTTTCTTGCTTTAGCTTTTTCATTGCATACATGATGCTTTCCGTTATACTCAAAACTCGATAAATAACTTAAAAAATGCTCGATATCACTTGCAGTCATCTTGTCTAACACAGAAAGTGGGATAGAGGTGACAGATTCATAATCATATTTATTTAACACGTAGTCAAAAAATATTTGCAAATCAACTGCATAATTTAAACGGGTAAGTGGTGACGAGTTATTTTCAATTCCTACAAAATATTCTGTTACAAAATGTGGAAGTTTTTTAAGTATCTCATCAATTTTTGATAACACTTTAACTTTTCTTTGTAAAAAATAATTATTATCGTTTGACATTTTCAACTCCTTAAAGCATTTCTATAGGTAAAAAATAAACAAATTTTAAAAAATTTGCTATAGGTGACATAAATATATCTATGCGTAAAACGATAGTTTTTGGTATAGATATATACATTTTATAACAAATAAATCAGTTTTATAAAAAAATCTAAAATTTCGCTTTTATACTTATATTTATAATTCTATTACAATTTGTTTAAATCTTTATAATATATATTTATGCGTAAAAACATTCGCAATTCTCAATTATTATTATAACGCATTTTTACGCATTTGTAAACCTTTTTTATGTGAATTTATATTAAATATTATAAACTGTTAAAAGTTAAATTTTTTGCTTTTTGTAAAATCTTTGCAAAACAATGTTTTACCGTAAAAGCTTTTTGTTTTTACACTTTAAGTTTTAAACGGCTAACTTGAAAACCCTTGCAAGCAAGTTTTTAACTTCTTGTATTATAAAACTTTAAAAAAGATATTGACATTAATTCGTAATAATGCTATAATTTACTTAATTAGTCTAATGATTTTTGAGGTTATTTTGTATGGAAACTATTCCAAGCGAAATGCTTCGCGGTCACGTTGATACTATTATTTTACTATCACTACTCGATTGCGATAAGCACACAAGCCAAATTAAAGAAGAAATTGAAAGCCGTGTTGATGGACAATTCCAATTAAAGCAAGGCACTTTTTACAGTTGTTTACAACGTATCGTTTCTCAAGGTTTCGTTACCGAATACCGTTCTTCATCACAAGACGGAAAACGTCGTAAATTCTATCAATTAACTGAAAAAGGTAAAGCTTACATTGAAGATAATAAGGATAAATGGCTTTTCTCTCGCAACGTTATTGACACTCTAATTCAAGTTCCGCAAGACGATACGCCTATCGATTCTGTTTATTCTTACGATAAAACTAAGCAATCACAGGCCGAAATTATTAATCAGCAAGCTAATGAAATCTCAGAACTTAACAGTAAAATTGAGCGAATTGAAAATCAAATTAAGGAAAACGAGCAAAAAAACGAAGCTTTACAAGTTATAGAAGAAAAACCTGTTGATGAACAAATTGAAGCTAAAGAAGAAACTCAAAATCTTACTGAGCTTGAACGTTTTTTAGCCGGTGAATTTGAAGAATTCAAGCAACCTGAAGATGAAGTTCTTCAACAGCCGAAAGAAAATATTGTAGTTTCTGAAACTAAAGTTATTTCTATTGAAGAAGCCAAAGATAAAAGCTATGAAAAAGACTTATTTGACATTGAAAAAGAAATAAGTAATCAAGAAGAAATTGTTGCATCTTCACCAATTTTTAGCGAATCAAAACCTGAAATTACTCAAAAAAACCAAGATAATTCCTACAATTATAATCAAAATACATCAAACAATAATCAAAGTCAAATCGACGATTATTTTTCTGGTGAAGAGCCTGTAACTCATGATTATAAATCAGTTCTATCAAAGCTTTTCCCAGAACTTCCAACGCAAACAGAAACACCACAAACAGCTTATGAACCTGCTAAAGAGCCAGACGTTTCAACATACTTTGATATGACTCCACAAGCGCAAGAAGAACCTGAAATCATTCTTTCTGAAGCTAAAAAACCAAGTCATAAACATATAAAACAACTTAAAAAATCAAAGGTTTTGTCAGAGCGTCCTGAATATGATGAAAACATAAAAACTGACGACGTTAAGTACGATTTTAGTGATTTACAAGAACTTGCAGATTCTGACGGATTTAAACTTAGAACTTCAACAGCAAGAACAAATAAAGATATCGGCAAAATTTACATAAACAAGCTTTTGGCAAGTTCATCAATCACCTTTTACTTAATGTTACTTGCTGAAATTATACTATTAGGATTTACAACAAGAACTGTTGTTGGATTAAATATCAGTGCATACATAATATTCGGCGCTTGTATGGCTGTTTTCCCAATTGTTGCTTTAATTTTGTATTTTATTGACCCTAAACGCAAAGTTGAAAGCTTGATTACTTTCAAAAGTATTATAAGTTTTATATTTATCGTAGCGTTAAATTTAATATTAATCGTTATCGTTTATGCAATCTTAATTAATATTGATTTTACAGATGCTAAAGAGTTAACACTCTTCGTGTTCTATCCGTTAATATTTATATTAAATTTACCTATCTATTTCTTTATAAAATATTTAAAACTTGACAATCAAAGATATTATTCATAACTTAAAAATGCTTAATCAAAATTGATTAAGCATTTTTTATTTCATTTTTAATTTTATCGTATAAATCTCCAGCGCCAAGCAACAAAATAATCTTATTTTTTAACGATAATTCCTTGATTTTTATTACTAAACTAAAAACATCATCAAACACCCGACATTTAAGTTCTTTAGCTAAACTTTTTTCATCTAAACCACAATCTACATCTTCTCTTGCAGGATAAGTTTTAAATAAAATCAAGTTTTCAACCGTTGATAAAACTTTAACAAAATCGTCAAATAACAATTTTGTTCGCGAATACGTGTGCGGTTGAAAAATTACTAGTGGTTTTTCGTTTTTATAACTTGATAAGATGCTTTCAATTTCCTTCGGATGATGCGCATAATCGCATACAATTTTGCAACCGTTTATAACTGCGATAACCTCATTCCGTCTTTTAACGCCTAAAAAACCTTTTAAACCTTCAATAATTGCTTTTGCTGGCACACCAATTATCTGAGCAACTGCAACCGCTGACAACGCATTATACACGTTAAAATTGCAATTTGTATTTAGTCTTATATCATACAACTTCTTGCCACGTTCAAAAAATCGTACCGTCAATTTATCTTTTCCATATAAAACCTTTGCAAAATAATCAGCCGTTTTATCAATCATTGAAAAAGTTACCGAAAATCTATTGTTTATCGAATACTCGTAAAGATTTTTATCATCAATATTTACTACGCTTATTGTAGCTCGATCTAAAAAGCTAAAAAACGCGTATTTTAACTCATTAAAATCTTTATATGAATTCATATGATCGTTGTCAATATTTAAAACTACGGCAATGTTTACGGTTAAATTATTGATATTTTTGTCAAACTCACATACTTCGGTTGCAAAAATCTCTTTACCACTTTGATAAAGATTGCTAAGTTTCATATCAAAACCACCAATATGTGAAGTAAACCCAATATCAGAATTATATAATATATGCGAAAACATTGAAGTTGCGGTTGTTTTGCCGTGACAACCACTAAAACCAACTGATTTTTCAAAACTTGATAAAATCATTTTAAGAAGTTCAACTCGCTTTATAACGCATTTTTTAAGTTCTATTGCACGTTTTAACTCAACATTATCATTATTTATTGCTGAGTTATAAATTATAACGTCACAATTTTCGATATTTTTTGCGTTATGCCCAATAAAGATTTCGCAACCAATTTGTGAAAGATATTCGGTTGTTTCGCTTAAAACTCTATCGCTTCCACTTACAGAAAAACCATTAATTACCAAATATTTTGCAAGTGACGACATACTTATTCCACCTATGCCGATAAAGAAAATTTTTGGTTTATTTTGTCGAAATTTAGATTTAAACATGCTAAATTATATTAAAAATAGTAAATAAATATAACGGAAACATATATTTTTAAAAATTTTTGCAACTTTTTTTGCATTTGCTATTGAAATCTTTCCTTTTTCGTTGTATAATAAATAAAAGTCGTTAAACGACTAAGGAGAAAGAGGATAACTATATGAAAATCACAGACGTAAGAGTAAGATTAATTCAAAAAGAAGACAGTAAGCTAAAAGCAGTCGCTTCAATCACTTTCGAAGATTGCTTTGTCGTTCATGACATTAAAATTATTGAAGGTAATGACGGACTGTTTATTGCAATGCCAAGCAGAAAAACAGCTGACGGCGAATATAAGGATATCGCCCACCCAATCAACACTCCAACTCGTGAAGCAATTATAAGTTCAGTTTTAGATGCTTATAATGCTGAAATTTCAAAAGCATAAAATAACAATTTAAAAATCGCACGAAAAATCGTGCGATTTTTTATTTTCTAAATTTTACGGCGCTTGATAAATTAGGTCTGCTAATACATTATAGTCAGTTGAAATTTTTAGGTTATCATCACCTTCAACTGTCATGACGATATTTCCATGAAGATCAGTTCTGAATAATATTGTATTATTGTTTAATATGTTTTCTAATGTCGCTAAGTGCGGATGTTTATATATATTATCTAAGCCACAAGAAATTACGGCGTACTCACAACGGATAGCTTTTAAAAATTCTTCTGTCGTTGACGAGTCAGAGCCATGGTGAGAAACTTTTAAAACATCAACGTCTGGTAGCTTTGCACTTTCAAAACTTGTTAAAAATTGCTGTTCAAAATCACTGTCAATATCACCTGTAAACATAAATATTTTATTAAGAAAACTTAGCGTTAAAATTGGCGATACGTTATTGATATTATCAACTTTATAATCTTGTAAAGAAGTTAAAAAATCAAGAGAACAAACGGCATTTTGAGAATTATTCAATTTTACGTTTATTGTCAAGTCACTTGAATTATCAAAAAATTCCCAGCCACAATTTTCATTAACTATTGCTTTTAAAAAGTTGAAATATACGTCTGAACTATCAATTAAAGTTTCAGCTGCTCCGACATTAAAATTTTCTGGGAAATTGTAATTTTTACCACTTAAATCAAAGTAAACGTAAGGTCTAAAAACATACCCTATTTCATAGCGATTAAATAAATCTGCCATTGCACCGATATGGTCGCTGTCTGGATGAGTTGCTAAAACGTAATCAATTTTATCAATTAAAAGAACGTTATCAATATACGAAAACAACTTGCTTTCACTTGAAATTGGACCACTGTCAATCATAAAATATTCATCGTTTGGTAAATGAATTATAATTGCATCACCTTGTCCAACGTCAATAAAATGCACTTTCAAATCATTTTTATATACAGAATTGATAGTTTTTTGAATAGTTTTATTAGAATTTGATAATTTTTCGCAACCACCTTGCAATAAATACACTGTTGTTGCTAGAATAATCAAAACTACGAAAAAACTTACTGTTGATATTATACGATTTTTAGGTATTTTTTGAATTTTCTTCTTTTCTTTTGTATTTTTCATAGCTTTCAACGTTGTTTTAACATTTGAGAAATACACTTTTTAGAACAAAGCTTCAACAAATTCTTCAGAATCAAAATCTTCGATATCGTCAATGCCTTCGCCTACTCCTACAAATTTAACAGGAACTTTAAGCTTGTCTGCAAGTGAAATTACAAAACCACCTTTTGCAGTACCGTCAAGCTTAGTTAAAATTATACCGTCAAGACCTATTGCTTGATTAAATAAATCTACCTGAGAATAAGCGTTTTGACCGGTTGTTGAATCTAAAACTATCATTTTATAGAAGTTAGCTTCAGGAAATTCTCTGTCAACGACACGATTCATTTTCTTAAGCTCTTCCATTAAGTTAGATTTAACGTGAAGTCTACCTGCAGTATCTATAATAAGAACGTCAGTTTTCTTAGTTTTTGCAGAATTTACAGCATCATACACTACAGCAGACGGGTCACAACCTTCAGATTGCTTAATAATTCTAACGTCAGCGCGTTTTGCCCATACTTCAAGTTGATCACTTGCAGCAGCTCTGAAAGTGTCTGCTGCAGCGATTGTAATCGTTTTATGTTCTTTTCTAAATTTATTTGCAAGTTTACCTATCGAAGTAGTCTTACCAACTCCGTTCACCCCGACAATCATAATGATACAAGGATATTCGAAATCGAAATCGTCGGTATCGTTAAGTTTATCAATTAAAATGTCTTTTAATTCTTCAACGACAACATCTTTATCTGAAACTTTTCCTTCGATCATACGATCACGCAATTCTTCAACGATATCTTCGCTTGTTGAAAAACTTATGTCTGAAGAAATTAAGATATCTTCTAAATCTTCATAAAAATCTTCACCGATTTTATCGCGAGCAAAAAGTTTGGTAAATTTTGATGAAAACGCATCTTTAGTCTTTTTTAATGCGTTCGCAATTTTGCTAAAAAATCCCATATTTCACCTTAATTTTTAAAGTTTTTTACAATTAAAATTAATCTGCGTCAACCACGTCTTCAATATCACTAAGCTTAACAGAAACAATCTTTGATACACCCTTTTCTTGCATTGTTACACCGAACAACGCATCAGATAATTCCATAGTAACCTTTTTGTGCGTAATTACTATAAACTGAGTTTCTTTAGAGAAGTTTTGTAAGTATCTAGCAAATCTTTCAACGTTTGCATCATCAAGCGCTGCTTCGATTTCGTCTAATACAACGAACGGCATTGGACGAAGTTTTAAAATCGCAAACAAAATCGCAATAGCGGTAAGCGACATTTCACCACCAGATAGAAGTGAAATTTTTTGCAATTTCTTTCCAGGTGGTTCTGCAACGATTTCAACACCTGCGTCAAGTGGATCTTCTACGTTTGTATAGTCTAACAATAAGTCAGCACGTCCACCACCGAATAATTGCTTGAATATAAGTTGGAAATGTGATCTAATTTGCTCAAATCCATCGTTGAATATAGCAAGCATTTCGTTTGTAAGCTTTTGAATTGCTTTCTTTATGTCATCTTCAGCCTTTTCAAGGTCTGTTCTTTGAACCATCAATTCGTCATAACGGGTTTTTGTGGTTTCATATTCTTCAATAGCTGACGGATTGACAGGTCCTAAAGAATTCAATTTACGCTTTAAGTCGTTAATAACTTGTTGTGAAGTTGCAAAATTATATTCCGGATCTCTTAAATGCTGACAAGTTTCATAAGTTAAGTGATACTCTTCTTCAACGCGTTGTTGCATATATTCAAGTTCTGTATCAACTTTACTTATAGCAAGCTCTTCTGCGTGGCGTTTTTCTGAAAGTTTTGTTATTTCACTTGCCAAAACTTGACGTCTTAAATCATCTTGAGAAATTTGGTCAGATAATTTTGACTTCTTTTCCTTATAACTAATAAGTTCATCGCGCAAAGTTTTGATACCCGAATTTTCTTCATAAACTCTTGTAATATTCTCAATTTGATCATATAAATTAGCAACAGTTTGTTCGTTTTGAGAAATACCTGCAAGGTTCTTTTTGATAATTTCTTCGGTATCGTTGTATTCGCCTTTCATACGCTCGATATCGTCGTTTGCAGACTTGATTTCAGAGTGTAAATAAGACAAACGCGCTTGTTTTATCGTATTATTTTCAATTAGCTCGTCACGTCTTTTTCTTAAAACGTCATAAGCAGCTTGTTGCTTTTGAGCGTCGTCAGATGCACTTTCTTTTTCTTGTTGTAATTTCTTGTTTCCAAGCTCAATATCAAGGTATTCTTGACTGATATCGTTAAGACGAGCTGCAATTTGTTCAATAGCATCGTTGTTAGCTTGAATATCTTGCAAACAGTTCTCAGATAATTCTTTATAACTTGTGAGTTTTTCTTTAAGCGAAGTTAAAGTAAGCTTTAAGTCTTGAACTTGTTTGTTATTTTCATCAAGTTGATCAACTAAACGGTTGCTTTTTTGAACTAAACCGTCTTTTTGGGTTGTAAGTTTTTGTAAAAGTTCGCGCTTTTGCTTTAAATCATCGTCAATTTGTGACAATTTATTGTCGGTTGCAAGTAAGGTTGACTGATTTTGCTTTTTCGAACCACCAGAAACCGAACCACTTGCAGTTAAAATATCACCGTCAAGTGTGACAATCTTAAATGAGAAACGATATTTTTTAGCAATTTGAACGGCATTTTGAATATTATCAACAATTAAAGTATTACCTAATAAATATTGAATTACACTTTCATAATAAGAATCGTATTTAACTGCTTTTGTTGCAGAACAAATTGCGCCTTTTTCAGAAAGTGCACTTAGAAATTCGCGAGTATCCGTTCTTGGTTTAACGCTATTGACAGGTAAGAAAGTTGCTCTGCCAAGTTTACTTAATTTTAAGTATTCTACAAGGTACTGCGCGTCCTCTGGAGTAGCCGTTACTACGTTTTGAACTGCCCCACCGATTGCCGTTTCAATTGCAATTTCATATTTAGAATCAGTTTTAATAATTGAAGCAACAACGCCCTTTATCTTTGAATTAAGGACAGAATTTTGCTTTGCACTGAGCATTAAGTTTTTAACGCCTTGTGGATAGCCGTCAAACGACTCTTTAATGTTAGAATAAATTCTGTGATTAGTTTCAAGCGAGTTGATTTCTATATTAAGTTTATAAATTTTATTTGAAATTTCAGAAACTGAATTATTTGCTTCAGAAATAGCTTTTTCAATATCGCCAATTTCTTGAACTTTCTTTTCTTGCAAACTTTCGTTAGTTAAAATTTCTACTTTTAATCTAGCAATTTCTTTTGTAAGCTTATCGTAAGTAGCTGTTAAAGCGTTTACTTTATCTAAAACTTCTTTCTGTTGTGAAGAAATAACGTTCTTTTCAGTATCTAATGAACCTATATTTCTGTTTATGTCAGCAAGAGCATCTGCTGACTTTAAAATCTTACTTTGCGCTGATTGAGCAAGGTCTTCACCCGACTGAATTTCTTTTAAGACCTTTCCAAGCTCTTTATTGAGCTCGTCAACAGTTTTTGATAGCGATTTTATCTCGTCATCAAAAGATTTAGCCATTTCGCGTTTAGATTCAATGGCCTTATTTAAAAGTTCAAGTTTTTCAGCCTTTTCAGCATTGTCTTGTTCAAGACGAACAGTATCGCTTTTACAGAAACTAATCTTTTCACGAAGAAGTTTCGTGTTACCTTCAGTTCTTTCTTGCTTTACGGTTTCAGCCAAAATTTGCTCGTTAAGTTCGTTGATTTTTGCGTCAAACTCATTAACCTGAGCCATATGTAAATTGTACGAATCGTTTGCTTCTTTCGATTCACGCTCTCTAATAGCATATTCTTCAATCAAGCCCTGAAGTCTAAGGTTAATTTTCTCTTTAACAGTGCTTGCGTTATCATATTTATATAAATAGTTATTGATTTCGTTGTATTTTAAATCTTCGTAAAGCTCTATACTTTTACGGGTTTTTTCTGCGGCTCTACGGCTTGGCTCAAGTTGACGTTCAAGCTCGGTCGTAAGATCTACTATACGGGTAATATTATCGCGAGTTCTTTCAAGTTTACGTTCGTTTTCGAGTTTTTCACTCTTAGTTTTTGCAATACCGACTGCTTCTTCAAAAATAAGACGTCTATCTTCTGGTTTAGACGACAAAATTTCCGAAACTTTACCCTGACCGATAATAGAATAACCGTTTTTAGATACACCGCATTCGTGCAAAAGATTGATAATATCTCTCATTCTTGCAGGTTGGTTGTTGATATAATACTCACTAGCACCACTTCTAAAAAGCTTACGAGTAAGAATTACTTGAGTGTATTCACAAGACGGGAAAATTTTATTTGAGTTATCAAAATAAAGCGAAACTTCGCAGTAAGAAAGCATTTTTCTGTTTTGCGTACCACTAAAGATTACGTCACTCATGCTTGAACCACGTAGAGATTTAGCAGACTGTTCACCAAGAACCCATCTAATTGCATCTGCAATGTTACTTTTTCCACATCCGTTAGGACCTACGATACCTGTAACACCATTGTCGAATATAATCTCGACTTTGTCTGCAAATGATTTAAAACCTATTATTTCAATCTTTTGAAAATTCAACTTTCAAATCCCCTTAGTTTTTTTAATAGTTTAAGCGCAATTTCTGCGCATTTTTGCTCTGCTTTTTGTTTTGACGAACCTTTTTCTGTCGCCAAAATTTTACCTGAAAGTTTTACACACATTGTAAATTCAGGGTTGTGCGCTGGACCTTCAACCTTGACTTGCTCGTAAGAAATTTCGCCCAAATGGTTTTTCTGCACGTATTCTTGAAAAGCACCTTTAAAATCTGTGCGATCGTCAATACAATCTTCGCATGATAATAGTTTATCGTAAACAAACTTTTTAGCGCATTCCAATCCACCGTCAATGTAAATTCCGGCAACGAGTGCTTCAAATAAATTTTCAGATAAATTCTGCGATTTAATCTTGCTATTTTTTTCGCCTTCACCTAAAATTAAAAATTTTTCAAGACCAAGCTTAGTTATGGCATACGAAAGTGGTTTTTTAGAAACGATTTTTTGCTTCTTTTCGGTAAGCTTACCTTCGTCTATTTTAGAATTATTCTCAAATAGATACTCAGTCACGATGAACCCTAGTATTGCGTCACCAAAAAATTCAAGTCTTTCGTTGTTTTTATAGCCTTTATGCTCGTTAGAAAAGGACGAATGAGTAAAACACTCAACAAGAAGCTTTTTATCCTTAAAAGAGTAACCGATTATTTCTTCAACCAAAGAAATATCAATCTTCGTTTTCACTGCCTAATTTCCCTAGTCCTTGTTTAATTTTCCCGATAATATCATTTTTAGCAACGTCACACGCTTGATATATAGCAGCTTCGATCGCAACTTCGCTTGAAGAACCATGGGCCTTTATAATAGGTCTATCCGCACCTAAAACGACTGCGCCACCGAAACTGTTATAGTCAATACGCTTTTTAACGTTTTTGAAAGTCTTTTTTAAGAAAATTGCACCAATAGTTGAGATAAAAGAAGACTTAATTTCAGTTTTAATCGTCTTTAAGCAAAGATTAATAGCACCTTCAGCAGCTTTTAGTGCAATATTACCGCTAAAACCGTCGGTTACGATTACGTCGAACTTTCCAGAGAAAAGGTCGCGCGCTTCACAATTTCCCATAAACTCGATATCAGGCATATCCTTTATGAGTTTATACGCTTCTTTCGTTAGCAGCGTACCCTTTTCTTCTTCTGTTCCGTTTGAAAGCACTGCAACTTTTGGCACTTTAACACCAAGGACTTCTCTAAAATACACAGAGCCCATAAGCGCAAAGTGTAATAAATTTATAGGCTTGCATTCTGCATTAGCGCCACAGTCAACAAGCATAACCCTTTGATCAGTTGAATTAGCCGTTGGAAGAAGTGGCGTTAAAGATGGCCTAGAAATGCCTTTTATTCTGCCAATTTTCATAACAGAAGCTGTTAAAATTGCACCTGTACTACCAGAAGAAACTAATGCAGAACAACTTTCATCATGCTTTAATAGATCACACGCTACAACAAGTGACGAGTTACGTTTTTCTCTTATTGCCAAAGTTGGCTTTTCATCGCAACTAATAACTTCGTCTGCATTTAAAACCTCAACTTGATTTTCGTCAAAATCATACTTTTCAAGCTCTTGATTTATTTCTGCACTTTTACCAACCAAAACTACAGAAATATCCTTGCAATTATTAACCGCGTTTATCGCGCCTTTAATTTGAGCGTATGGCGAATTGTCGCCACCGTAACAATCAACTATAATTTTCATATTAATACTCACAATTTCCTACGGTTCTTGGGAATGGAAGTACGTCACGGATATTAGAAATTCCGGTTAGGTACATAACCATTCTTTCAAAACCTAAACCAAAGCCTGAGTGAACTGCTCCACCGTATTTCCTAAGGTTTACGTACCAAGCATAATCATCAGGATTTAAGTTAAATTCTTTAAGTTTTTCAATTAAAACGTCTAAACGTTCTTCACGTTGACTACCACCGATAAGCTCGCCAATTCCCGGGACTAAAAGGTCAGCTGCTGCAACGGTTTTATTATCGTCATTAAGTCGCATATAGAAAGCCTTGATTTCCTTTGGATAATCAGTTAAAAATACAGGCTTTTTGAAAATAACTTCTGTAAGATATCTTTCATGTTCGCTTTGAAGGTCGCAACCCCAGAATACAGGATATTCAAACTTGTCCTTAATAGGCTCTAAAAGTTCAATAGCCTTCGTGTAAGTCAAACGAACGAATTCGTTGTTGTAAACGTTATTAAGTCTATCAACAAGCCCCGTGTCAACAAATTTATTTAAAAACTCAATTTCAGCTGGGCATGTTTTTAAAACGTGACCGATTATTGCCTTAACCATAGCTTCTGCAACACGCATATCTTCTGCAAGGTCTGCAAAAACCATTTCAGGCTCAATCATCCAAAATTCTGCAGCGTGACGGGAAGTATTCGACTTTTCAGCACGGAAAGTAGGCCCAAACGTATAAACGTTGGTAAACGCCATAGCGTATGTTTCAACGTTTAACTGACCAGATACAGTCAATGATGCTTTCTTGCCGAAAAAGTCTTTAGAATAATCAACTTTTCCGTCTTTTGCAACCTTGTCCATATCTAAAGTAGTAACTTGGAACATTTCACCTGCACCTTCGCAGTCGCTACCTGTAATTATAGGAGTATGAACGTACACAAAGCCCCTATCATTGAAAAATTTATGAATTGCAAACGCTGCTTCACTTCTGATCCGGAATACTGCGTTAAAAGTATTAGTTCTTGGACGAAGATAAGCAATTTCACGCAAAAACTCCATGCTGTGGCGTTTCTTTTGTAAAGGATAGTCAGGGGTAGATTCACCAAGCACCGAAATTTTAGTTGCTTTAAGCTCGAACGGTTGTTTTGCGTTTGGAGTTAATACAAGCGTTCCACAAATTTCTAAAGAAGCACCAACGTTTTGTTTTGCAATTTCGTCGTAATTGTCTAAAATTTCGCGTTCAAAAACTATTTGTAAATTCTTAAAGTAACTTCCGTCGTTAAGCTCAATAAAACCAAATGATTTAGAATCTCTAATGGTTCTAGCCCAACCCATAACAGTTATGTTTGCACCATCAAAATCGGTGCTTTTTAAGTATAGGCTTTTAATTTCCGTTCTTTCCATAAAATCTCCTTACGCACGCATGTACGTCGCGCGCACGTGCATATAAATATAGATATTAATATATTAACATTTTTTTACAAAAAAAACAACAAATTTTATAAAAATATCAACAAAAAAAGAGACTTTGCAGTCTCTTTTTTCAAAATTTTTATGCAATTTGCTTTTTTATTAAATCAGGTTTCTTTTTGCCTAAAACTACTTCGCTATCAATTACCACTTTTTCAATTGAATCGTCAGAAGGAATATCGTACATGGCGTCGAGCATTAAGTTCTCAAAAATCGTTCTAAGTCCCCTTGCTCCGGTTTTTAAACTTATTGCTTTTTTCGCAATTTCTCTAACCGCATCGTCTTTAACGACAAGCTCAACGTTGTCTAAAGAAACGAGCTTTTTATACTGTTTAACAATTGCATTTTTAGGCTCTGTCATAATTTTGACAAGCGCATCTTCATCGAGCGCAAGAAGTGAAACGGTAATCGGAATTCTACCCACAAACTCAGGAATTAAGCCGAATTTTGTTAAATCTTGTGGTTGAACTTCAGCTAAAATTTCTTTATTATCTTCGTTTTTAGAAGTAACAGTAGCATTGAAACCAAAGCTTGAACCGTCTTTTCTTCTTTCAATAATTTTGTCAAGCCCAACAAACGCCCCACCACAAATAAACAAGATGTTTGTTGTGTCAATTCTAATAAAATCTTGCTGTGGATGCTTTCTTCCACCTTGAGGCGGAACTGACGCAACCGTACTTTCGATAATTTTTAAAAGTGCTTGTTGTACACCTTCGCCGGAAACGTCGCGCGTTATAGAAACGTTTTCACCCTTTCTTGCAATCTTATCGATTTCATCGATATAAATTATACCACGCTCTGCCCTTTCAACGTCGTAATCGGCGTTTTGAATAAGTTTTAATAAAATGTTTTCAACGTCCTCACCAACGTAACCAGCCTCGGTTAAAGTCGTAGCATCTGCAACGGCAAAAGGAACGTTTAAAATTTTTGCTAACGTACTTGCAAGTAAAGTTTTGCCAGAACCTGTCGGTCCAAGCATTAAGATGTTGCTCTTATCCACTTCTGCATCATCAAATTTGCCGTTTTTTCCTTTATTTTTCGCATTCATATTTATGCGTTTATAATGGTTGTAAACGGCAACCGACAACACTTTTTTAGCCTTTTCCTGACCAACGATATATTTGTCAAGCTCAGCCTTAATTTCTTGTGGTTTTAATAATTTTACAACGTCTTTAGACGCTTTTTGATCGCCTTCTTTAATAACGTTTTTACAAACCTCGATACATTCATCACAAATAAAAACGTTATTCGGACCTGCAATTAGCATATTAGCAAGCTCTTTAGGCTTTCCGCAAAACGAACAACTTAAATCCGTTTTTTTGGTATCGTTATTATTGCTATTGTTGTTCATTAACCCTCCAAAAAATATGAAAAACTATCTTTTGTAGTAAACCATGTCAATCAAGCCGTATTCTTTTGCTTCTTCAGCAGAAAGATAGTTATCTCTGTCGGTATCCTTTTCGATTTGATCGATTGGCTTACCGGTATTTTGAGATAGAATTTGATTGAGTTTTGCTTTAGTTTTCATAATGTGGTCTGCAACAATTTTAATGTCAGTTGCCTGACCACGAGCACCACCTAGTGGTTGGTGAATCATAATTTCACTGTTAGGTAATGCAAAACGCTTACCTTTTGCGCCACTTGACAATAAGAATGCACCCATACTTGCTGCAAGTCCTAAACAAATTGTGCTTACGTCACATTTAATATAGTTCATAGTATCGTAAATAGCAAAACCTGCAGTTACGCTACCACCCGGGCTATTAATGTATAGACAAATGTCTTTATCGGGATCTTTTGCTTCAAGGTAAATAAGTTGAGCAACGACTGCGTTAGCAAGAGCATCGTCAATTTCGCCTGTAACAAAGACAATTCTGTCTTCTAAAAGTCTTGACCAAAGGTCCATCATCTTTTCGCCTTGGCCGGTTGATTCAGAAACGGTTAGACATTTCATAATTATTATTCCCCTTGTTAAAATTTTTGATTTTTAAATAAATTTTGTAAGCTTAAAATTTTGCAAATTATTCCATAATGTTATTAGCAGTAAGGAACGCAAACAACTTGTCAACGATAATTGAATTTTGGATGTATTCAAGTTGTCTTGGATCCATAGTCTTACGGTATTCTTCAACGTCTTTAGCAACAGATTCTGCTTGTTCTTTTACTTTTTCGTCAATTTCTTCTTGAGTTGCTTCAATCTTTTCAAGCTCGATAATCTTATTTACGATAAGTTGCTTTTTAACTCTCGAATAAGCAGTTTCCTTGTAAGATTTACGCATATCTTCTTCAGTTTGTCCAATCATTTTGAGATAATCTTGAAGCTTTAAGCCTTGATACATAAGTCTGTATTCAAATTGTTGAATCATGCTTGTAACTTCGTTTTCAACCATAGCATCAGGAATTTCAACCGTAGTTTTATCGCTGATAGCGTTTAAAAGATTGTCTTCGTTTTCGTCGCGTTCACGGCGCTTATTATCCTTGTCGAAATCTGCGCGAATTTTAGCCTTGTAAGCTTCAATTCCGTCTTCACCTGTCTTATCTTTGATAAATTCGTCGGTAATTTCAGGTAATTCTTTAATAAAGATTTCGTGTAACTTGATTGCAAATACTGCATCTTTACCCTTAAGTTCTTCAGTATAATCGTCTGGGAATTTAACGTTAATATCTTTTTCTTCGCCAATCTTCATCCCACAAACTTGTTCTTCAAATCCAGGAACGAAAGAGTGAGTTCCAAGACCTAATCTATATTTTTCTGCTGTACCACCTTCAAATTTAACACCGTCAACACTACCAGAGAAGTCAATTACAACAGTGTCACCTTCTTGGCAAGCACGGTCAGTTACAGGAACGTCTTTTGCGTTTCTTTCCTGAAGTCTCTTTAAGTCGTTTTCAATGTCTTCGTCCGTAACATTATACTCAACTTTCTTAACCTTTATACCCTTGTACGCCTCAATGCTAACTTCAGGCATAACAGGAACTAAAACGTCTAAAACGATTTCGTCTTCTTTAAAATCGTTAAGTCTAATATCTGGATCGCCAACTACGTGTAAATCTTTTTCGCTAGATAAAACTTCAGGATAATACTTAGAAATTGCGATATTTAAAGCATCTTCAAAGAAAACGTCTTTACCATATTGACTGCAAATTACGTTAAACGGTGCTTTGCCCTTTCTAAAACCTTGAATATTGAATTTACTTTTGTTTTTGAGATAAGCATCGTAGATTGCTTTGTCCCAATCTTCCTTTTCAATAGTGAGGGTGATTTTTACTTGGCTTTTTTCAGCCTTTTCACAAGTGTACTTCATTGTCTTGCTCCTATTTAATACTTTTTTATTTATATGTAAAATATTTTAGCATTTTTTGCAAATTTTGTAAAGTTTTTGTGCGCAAATATTTACAAAATTAAAATAATTTAGTATAATATTTTGGAAAATAAAGGAGAAATCATGCCACAAGACGCTTTTTCACTGTATCACACAACCAAAGAACTTGAAAAAATAATCAAAAACGCGCGCGTTGACAAAGTCAACCAACCAGATAATGATACGGTTGTGCTGTCGATTAGAGCGCTTAATCAAAACTTAAAGCTTATACTTTGCGCAAATGCACAAAATACAAGAGTTTGCTTGACTAAAAAAGAAAGCAAAAATCCACTTACTGCGCCTAATTTCTGCATGCTACTAAGAAAACACTTAAGCCACGCTACCATAAAAGATATCGAGCTTTTAGGTTTTGAAAGAATTATAAAAATTACTTTCGAGTGCAAAAACGAACTTTGGGAAATTACAGACAAAATTATTTACTCTGAAATTATGGGTAAATTCTCAAATATTATATTAGTTGAAAACGGAGTAATTTTAGGTGCGCTAAAGCAATCGACTTTAGACGAAAGTAATCTCAGACCTATATTTTCAGGACTAAAATACACACTTCCAATTTCACAGGAAAAAGTTGAAATCACAGATGAAAAAGCATCTTTAGATATGCTTGAAAAATTCAACGGATGCGATTTAGAAAACTTTATTTTTACTAACTTTAAAGGCATTGCAAAATCAACTGCAGTTGAAATTGTGCATAGTTTTAAAATAAAAAATAGCCTTGATGATGATTTTGTAAAAAACTTAAATATTATTGAATTTTACAAACATTTTAAAAATTTTTATGTTTCACCAAAAATCAATCCAAACCTAACTAACACAAAAAGTGGAAGCGATTTTTATATCACAGATTACAAAAGTGTTTTAGGTGAAAAAATCTATTTTGACAGCATTTTAGATTGCATTGACCACCACTTTACAAAAAAGGAAGAGAAGAAGTTATTCGACAGTAAAAAAACAAAACTTTTACAAGTGATTTCTGCTTTTGATAAAAAGCTTAGAAAGAAACACCAGCTTTTACTTGAAAGGGAATTATCTTGCAAGGATATGGAACAAAACAGACTTTACGGAGAATTAATTATAAGCAATTTATATCAACTAAAATCGCCCACCGATAAAGTATGTTTAATAGATTATTCAAAAGAAGACTGCCCTACTGTTGAAATTAAACTTGATAAAACAATAACGCCAAAAGAAAATGCAGATAAATTCTTTAAAAAATACGCTAAACAAAAGAAAACTTTAACAGCAACAAGAGAGTTTATTGAAGAAAATCAACAACTTTTAGATTACGTTTCAACCCTATTTAAAGAACTTGAAGATGCTGAAAGCCTGTCAGATTTTGCAGATATTGAAGAAGAACTTACTTTAAACGGCATAATTAAACCTAAAAAAGGCACAAAACAAAAGGAACAACCTTCAAAACCGAGAAGATATGAATATCTTGGTTTTGAGATATTAGTCGGCAGAAACAACCTTCAAAACGACAGATTAACCCTATCAAGCGAACGTAATGATATGTTTTTACACACAAAAGACTATCATTCTGCACACGTAATAATTAAGTCAATGGGTAGAGAAATTCCAGATAAAGTAATTGAATACGCTGCTGAAATTTGCGCTTATTATAGTAAAGCAAAAAATTCGGATAAAGTTCCAGTAGACTACACTTTAAGAAAGTTTGTTAAAAAGCCAAACGGTTTAAAAACAGGTATGGTAATTTACACAAACCACAAGACAATTTTAGTCACACCTAATCCACATTTTTAAATATAAAAACCTTGTAAATCAATAATTTACAAGGTTTTTTTGATTGTTTAAATTTTGCATTAATTTAAAGTTACGTCTTTTAAGGCATTATATTTTTCAAGCGCAAGTTTTCTTAAAACGGCAATATTTTCGCCACTTGAGAAAGCGTCGTCTGAAAGTTTCTTTGCTAAAAATATAGTTGACGTAGAATATTTAAGCGCACCAAGTGTATCAATAATTTTTCCACTTTGACGTGTTCCCATAAAGTCACCACTACCACGCTCTTCAAAGTCACACTCTGAAATTTTAAATCCGTCTTCGTTATCTTTGATAACTTTAAGTCTTAAAGCAGCTTTTTCACTCTCATTATCCGAAAGCAAGAAACAATAACTTTGCAAATCGCTTCTACCAACTCTACCACGAAGTTGATGAAGTTGTGAAAGACCAAATCTATCAGCGCCATAAATCACCATAATAGTTGCATTAGGCACGTCAATACCTACTTCAATTACAGTCGTAGAAATTAAAGCATCAATCTTCTTATCCTTAAAATCCAGCATAATTTCAGTCTTTTCTGCATCTTTCATCTTGCCGTGCAGCATAGTTGTTTTTAGATTTGGCAATCTATTCTTAAGCTCGTCAAAAATTTCTTTTACACTCATCACCGAGCCTTCAGGATCCCCTTCAATCTTAGGACAAACAAAAAATGCCTGTCGCCCATTATTAACCTGCTCCTGTATAAAATTAAGCATATCTTGGTATCTTGACTGTGGTACGATGCTTGTTTTTATTTCTGCGCGCGCTTTTGGTTTATCCGGTATCGTTGAAATATCCAAGTCGCCGTAAAAAATGAGAGAAAGCGTTCTTGGAATTGGCGTTGCACTCATAACTAAAACATCACAAGCATTGCCTTTTGCAACTAAACTTGAACGCTGAGAAACTCCAAAACGCTGTTGCTCGTCGCAAACTACCAAACTTAAATTTTTAAAAACAACGCTATCTTCAAGTACGGCATGCGTTCCACATACGATATCAATTTCACCAGATTTTATCTGGCTTTTTATCAATGTTTTTTCCTTTTGAGAAGTTGAACCACTTAAAAAAGCAATTTTAAATTCAGGCAAATATTTTTGAATAAGTGCGTAATTTTGCTTTGCCAAAACTTCAGTCGGTGAAAGCATTACAGATTGATAACCACTTTTTGCACTAGAAAATAACGCACATAAGCTAACTGCCGTTTTACCACTACCTACGTCGCCTTGAAGCAGTCTATTCATAGTTTTAGGACCTTTTATATCCCTAAAAATATCATTTACAGCATTTTTTTGACCTTCTGTAAACTCAAAACCAAACCTTTCAGAGAAAGACTTTAAGTCAGCACCTGTAACACTGTAACGGTTAATCCTAGCTTGCTCTTTATCACCTTTTATTATTTTAAAAGCTGAAATTAATATAAAATATTCTTCAAGTGCAATACGCTCGCTCGCACTGTCTTTTTCTTCAAAACTTTTAGGATTATGAACGGAACAGTAAGCATCTTTCAAAGATGCATAATCCGAGTAATTTACTACAGTTTTTGGCAATACACTTGTAAAATTTAATTTACTTAGCGCATCACTTATAACCGAGCGCATTACCTTTTGAGTTAAGCAACCTTTAACGGAATATACAGGAACGATTCCTTTTAAAGAAATATTCTTATCCAAAAGTTCAAAAGACGGATTTGTTAATGAAACTTGACCAAACCTATTTCTAACTCTACCGTAAAACAAATATTCTTCGTCAGTTACAAGTTTCGATTCAACGTAAGGCTGGTTAAACCATATAATATTGAACAGTTCACCTTCTTGCTCACACAAAGCCTTTACGATACTTAATTTACCTTTCTTTGCAAGCGTAGGCTTTCCAACGATTCTACCTTTTATAAGAGCGAAATCGTTATGGATTGCGTGGCTTAGTTTTACAGCCCTTCTAAGGTCTAAATAATTGCGTGGAAAATGTCTAACAAGGTCTTCAGCAGTAAATATACCCATCTTATTAAGGTCGGTTATTCTTTTGTCACTTAAGCCTTTAATATACCTTAATTCCATAATTAACTCCTTAAATTTTTCCACGCCCAAATTTTGTATGAAAAAAGGGAAAATTTAATTTTCCCTTTAAAAATTATTCTAATGAAATAATGTAGTAGTAAACAGATTGACCACCGAAATAAAGTTCAACGTCACAATCTGGATAAGTTTCGGCAACTTGTTGAGAAAGTGCTTCTGCATCGCTTTCAGTTACGTCTGCACCATAGTAAAGATTGATAAGACTGTGGTTTTTATCTTTAAGCTTTTCAATCAAACTGATAGTTGCGCCACTTACCGTATTAGATTTTGTTAAAATCTTCTTGCTGTTAAGACCGATTATATCACCTTTTTTAAGTGTGAGCTTGTCGATTTTTGTGTTTCTTACTGCGTAAGTTACCATACCGTCAGTTACACTATCAACAGCGTGAAGCATATTCATCAAGTTTTCGTCAGCTGACAAATCAGAGTCGAACGCAAGCGCAGCAGCTAAGCCTTGAGGAATATTTTTAGTAGGAACTACTATAATTTTTCTACCTTCAACCAAGTCTTTTGCTTGTTCAGCAGCTAAAATGATGTTTTTATTGTTAGGGAAAACGAATACAGTTTCTGCGTTGACTTGCATAATAGAATCTGCAATGTCGCTTGCACTTGGGTTCATCGTTTGGCCACCTTCAATAACCTTATCAACTTGAAGTTCTTTAAATATCGAAGTAAGTCCGTCGCCTTGAGAAACTGAAATAAGACCGATTGGCTTTCTCTCTTCTTCGTATTTTCTAACGAGTTCTCGGTGCTGTTCGAGCATATTTTCAATCTTAACATTGTTAATTTCACCAAGCTGTAACGCTGCAGTTAAAGCTTTTCCCGGAGTGTTCGTATGAACGTGAACTTTTACAAAACTAAGATCACCAACAACGATTACGCTATCACCCATATTCATAAGCGTTTCACGGAATCTATCAATGTCAGCCATCGTGGTCTTTTTCTTTAGGTTAACAACGAAAAACTCTGTACAATAGCCAAATTCTATGCTACCCAAATTTAACACGTCTGCTTGTGTAACTTCAGGCTCTTTCTTAACTTCAAGCTCTACCTCGTCAGTTTCAGGGAATTCTTCACCCGTCAAAGCCATGTGCATGCCTTTAAAAATAGTGATGATACCCATACCACCAGAGTCTACAACGCCTGCTTTTTTCAAAACAGGAAGAAGTTCCGGTGTCATCTTGAGCGCTTCGTTACCACGTTCAATCACAAGTTCTAAGAAAGTTTCGATATCTTTTGCCTTAACGGTTTGAGCGTATTCGCCCATCATTCTGATAACCGTAAGCATTGTACCTTCTTTTGGTTTAGCGACGGCAGAATATGCAACTTCGGTCGCATTTTTTAACGCTTTTGCAAAAACCTTAACCGTAACCTCTGTTTCGTCGTGTATTGTTGAACAAATACCTTTAAAAATCTGAGAAGTGATAACGCCCGAGTTACCCCTCGCCCCACGAAGTGCACCACGCGAAACACGGTCAGAAATTTCCGATAAACGGTTTGATGAACTTTGCTTTAGTTCCCTTACTGCTGATTGCATCGTTAAACTCATATTAGTTCCCGTATCGCCGTCAGGTACAGGGAATACGTTTAACGCGTCGATTTTGTTTTTATTTGCATCGAGCAACTTTGATGCACCAATTACCATCTTGGTAAAAGTAGCACCGTTAATACTCTTTGGCATAAATAACTCCTTTATTTCCTATAGTTTAACGCCGTGAATGTTTACGTTTACCGTATGAACAATCATGCCGGTAAACTTTTCTACTTGATATTTTACAGATTGCTTAAGCGATTCTGCAACCGCAGAGATTGATACGCCAAACTTTATAATTACGTAAATATCAATAAAAATTTTGTTACCGGTAGTATTAACTTTAATACCCTTTACGCCCTTATTAAACAAGTCGGAAATTGTGTCCTTTAACTTTGGTGAAACAAGTTCGACTATGCCGTAACAATCAAGCGCAGCGTGAGACGCAACGCGTGCTATCGCTTCATCAGAAATTGAAATGTTTCCGTAAATATTACTCGTACTGACTGCCATATTCCGACCTCCTATATTAATGTTTATATTTTACTATATTTATGAAACTTTTGCAAGAGTTTTTATTGCAATTTACTATTTTTCACAATATCATCAAAATTAATTTGCAAATTTTCTCATTTTCTTTAAAAATCACATTAAAATTTGTTGCAATTTTATAAAATTAGTGATATATTTATTAGGCTAATGATAAAACGCGAGTTGGAGGTGTTATTATGTCAAGAGTTTGCAGTGTATGCGGAAAAGGAAAACTTAGTGGTAACTTAGTTAGCCACAGTAACCGTAAGACACCACGCTCCTACAATGCGAATGTTCAAAAGGTAAGAGTCGTTAAAAACGGCGTAGTTTCTTCTGAATACGTTTGTACCCGTTGCTTAAAGAGCGGTAGCGTTGAAAGAGCATAATCAGTTTCCGGTCGCCCACAAATTGGTCGACCTTATTTTTTTATAAAAAAATATCCACCCTATCAAATCTCAGTTGATTTTTGGGTGGATTTTTATTTTTTAGTTTTATTTACTATTAAAAGCACTTTTCCACTATCGATTTTTAATTCGATATTATCGCTTATCGTGACGTTTGATACACCTAAAGTTGAAGCCCTTAATAATTTAGTATTATTATATTCATATTTTAAACCATTAGAATATGATATTGTCGAATTTTCTAGTGCTATAAGTGAAACGTAACAATTTTTAGCAACGTTAATTTCTATGCTGTTAGTTACTAAATAAATTTCTGAATATCGTGTTTCAATCGTTGCAAAAATCCCGAGATTTTCTGCAATTTCTAAAAGTGCGAGATTTCCTAGAAAATGGTCGTCACGAAAGCCCCCTGAACAAGTTATTCTGACACGCTTTGCACCCAATTCTTTTGCTTTTATAAGCGCGATTTCGCCGTCGGTTAAATCTTTATCCGTTGGATACTGAATAGAATTTTCCGGCACGAACCCAAGCGAATCAAAATCACCTACGATTAAATTCGGGGTGATATTTTTTTTATTTAAAAAATTTAGCGCACCGTCTGCACAAATCACAAAATCTTCAGAATTTATCTGTAAATCTTCAATTTTTTCGCCGTTTAATACAATTAAATATTCCATTAGTTTTCACGCAATTTCTTAATAATTTCAGATCTGTCACTAGCCGAAAAAACAGTATTTCCAGCAACGATAACGTCAGCACCAGCGTCTTTTACAAGACTTACGTTTTCAAGGTTAATACCACCGTCAATTTCAAGTAAAATATCTTTTTTGCTATCAAGTATCATTTTCTTAACCTTTCTCAAGCTGTCTAGCGCAGACGGAATAAATTTTTGACCGCCAAAGCCCGGAAAAACACTCATTACAAGTATCATATCGCAAAGTGGAACTACGTCTTTGATTTTTTCTGGATCAGTGTCAGGATTAATTACACAACCACACTTTACCCCTGCATTTTTAATTTTTTGTAGAACAGAAGCTAATTTTTCTTTACATGCTTCATAGTGAACGGTTATAAAGTCTGCACCAGCTTTTGCAAATTGCTCGACGTAATTTTCTGGGTTTATTATCATTAAGTGCGCATCAAGTGGTAATTTCGTCAACTTTCTTATATCGTTTACCATTTTAATTCCAAAAGTAATATTAGGAACGAAAACGCCGTCCATAACGTCGCAGTGTATAATATCCGCCCCCGAATTTTCTAAAGATATAATTTCTTCGCCCATTTTAGAAAAATCGGCAGATAAAATCGAAGGTGCAATTTTAATATTTTCCATACTTTTCTTCCTTTTTTCGTTCATTAAAAATTTCTATGTATCTATCGTATCTGTCTTTTGATATTTTACCCTCTAAAAGAGCTTGTTTAACTGCACAATCAGGCTCTGAAATGTGCTTGCAATCAAGAAAATAACAACCGTTAGAAAATTCGGTAAAATCTCTGTAATAATCTTTAATTTCATCAGCTTTAACTTCGCAAATATTTGCGCTAAAGCCGGGTGTATCGATGACTTTAAAATCTTCGTAAAAATGTATTTCAGAAGAAGTTGTCGTATGCTTTCCACGCATAGTCTTTTCGCTCAAATTTCCAACTCTTTCGCTCATTGAAAAAAGCTTGTTAAGAAGCGATGTTTTTCCTACCGCGGACTGACCACAAAACGCGCATAGCTTTCCTTTTAAAAACTCTTTTAAGCTATCAATATTTTCACCCGTTACTGAAGATACGGAGAAAATTTTATCTACTGAGTTTGCATAATTTTTTAGAACGTAATCGTATGTTTCGGTAGATAAATCTGACTTATTAACCGTTATAACTACTTCTGCGCCACCTGAAATTGCGCTTATAATTATTTTATCAATCAACAAATAATCAGGCTTAGGCGGAGCACCAATCACTATATTTACACAGTCAATATTAGCAACGTTTGGGCGCAAAAACTTAGATTTTCTTTCAAAAAGCGTGTTAATACTAACCTCGTCAAAATCAACGTAGTCACCAACGCTTAATTTCCCGCTTTTAAACTTAACCGAGCCTCGCGCAGAAAGTTTATAAAAATTTTCGCCGTCGTAAACAGTATATTTAGATGCAGTTATTTTTACAATCTGACCTTTAATAGTCTTTTCCCCCTAAACTTAGTCTTTCTTATCTAAAAATTTACGTCTTAACTGTCCACATGCGCCTTCAATATCAGCCCCCATAGACCTTCTGATTGTAACAGAAATCCCCTTATCTTCAAGGATTTTCATAAATTCTTGTGCGCGTTTATCACCCGTTGATTTTAAACCGGTCTCTTTTACGGCATTAAGCTTTATCAAATTGACGTGACAAGGAAAACCACGCAAAAGCTCGCAAAGCTTATCTGCGCACTCTTTAGTGTCGTTTTCGCCGTTTATAAGTGAATATTCAAAATACACGCGTCTTTTTGTAATTTCAAAGTAATTTCTGCACGCGTTTATAACTTCTTTTATAGAATAAGCCTTAGCAATAGGCATAATCTTTTTACGTTTTTCATCAAACGGAGAGTGAAGTGATACCGTAAGATTAATAGGCAAATTTTCCTTTGCAATATCAAACATTTTGGGAACGATTCCACAAGTTGAAATACTGATATTTCTTGGACTTATATTAATTCCGTCAGAACAAGAGATTAGCTTTAAAAAGTTTATAACGTTATCGTAGTTATCAAAAGGCTCGCCACTTCCCATCAAAACGACGTTTGTAACTTGTCTTTTGTCTAAATTTCCACCAATTCTTTTATTTACCTCTAAAACTTGACCTAAAATTTCGCCTTGAGATAAATTTCTTACAAGCCCACCTAAGGTTGAAGCGCAAAAAGCGCATCCCATACGGCACCCTACTTGAGTTGAAACACATTGAGTGTACCCGTACTTATATTTCATTAGCACGCCTTCAATTATATTTCCGTCGTACAACTTAAACAAATATTTACGCGTTCCGTCTTTAGAAATTAATTCTTCGATAATTTCGCAAGGATTATCGACAAATTCTTTTTCAAGCCTTTCTCTTAGAGAAATCTTCAAATCGGTCATATCTTTAAAGCGTTTTCCTTGATGAACGGCGCGAAAAATCTGCCTTGCGCGAAATTTTGGTTCGCCAAAGCCAGATAGAATTTCACTAAGTTGTTCTAAAGAATAATCGCTTATTATTTTCATTTTATTTTTCTCAACTTGCAAAGATAAAAGCCTGCGCCAAAACTAATATTTGGTAAAAATTGCAATCCGTACTCTGTTTTAATACTGTCTAGTGGTGAATTTACTTTTTCAACAATAAAATTAGGATTGTTTTTTAAGAATTTATCAATAATTCCGTCGTTTTCTTCCCTAAAAATAGAACAAGTCGAATAAACTAGCTCTCCACCGTTTTTAAGGTATTTTGAACAGTTACAAAGAATATCTGACTGGATTTTGTTAAGATTTTCAAGCTCAATTTCGCACTTTTTCAGTTTTATATCCGGGTTATCTTTTAAAGTACCGTAACCAGAACATGGAACGTCGCAAAGAATATGCGAAAAAGTTTCGCTAAAGTCGTCGCAATATTTTGAAGAATCCTTTATAATTGCAGTAATATTCAACTTTTTCATGCGTTTTGCATAAGATTTTATAAGTTCTACCCTATGCTCGTGAATATCGCACGAAACAACACTATTAAACCTGTCTGAGAGTAATACACTCTTCCCACCGGGAGCTGAGCAGGCATCAAGCAAACTTTCGCCACTTGTAATCGCGTTACAAATTGCAACCGAACCAATCGATTGAAAAGTGAACTTGCCTTCGTTAAAATCGTCGTTAATTGCAAGACCTTTTACGTCAAACAAACTATCAAAAGGTGTTTTTTCATATTCAAAACCATTTTCAAGAAGGTATTTTTCACCATCCACACCATTTTCAAACCTAACAAAGTTATGATTTTCGTCGTAGCTTATAATTGATTTAGCAAGCTCTTCGCCATAAGTATCAATTAAAAGGTTAACAACTGAAACAGGATAGTTGTATTTTACAGA
Source organism: Clostridia bacterium (assembly GCA_017407325.1). Lineage (GTDB taxonomy): Bacteria > Bacillota > Clostridia > Christensenellales > Borkfalkiaceae > UBA4636. The sequence goes on from JAFQWV010000020.1 coordinate 77,942, forward strand.
CAAATATTCTATTTTTTCTTTTGGCAACTCAATTTTTTCAACATCGAATTTTCTCAAGACAGCGTTTACAAAGCCAGAATTTGCCGATTTTCCAAGTTTTTTAACAAGCTCTACCGTTGACGACACAACTGCGTGTTTCGGCTTATTAAGGTGCGCTATACAGTACATAGCAATCTTTAAAAGTGTTCTTATCGCTTGCTTTGGTGCTTTTGAAGTAAGTTTTGTAATATAGTAAGAAAGTTCTATATCCTTATCGACAACTCCATAGCAAATTTTAGTAATTTCTCTGCGTTTTAACGGCTCGACTTGCGTTGAGTTTAGCGCATTTGTTATAAACGCACCTTGCGAATACACTTTCGTCAAAACCTGATAGCAATCGTAAAAAGTCGTTATCATTTTCCTAACCTAGTGCCTACCTGAATTTTTCTACCAAGCAAAAAATCGCTTGCAGGCATTCTCTTTCCGCCTTCTAATTGAAGCTCTAAAATTTCAATATAACCACCGTTACAAGAAACGGTTAAACCACTTTTATCAGCAGTTAAAACAGTGCCGAACTCAGTTTGTAAATTATCACATTTTACTGCATTAACCCTGAATATTTTTAACATTTTTCCGTTTAAATAAGTAAATGCACACGGCCAAGATTGCATACCACGAACAAAGTTGCGCAAGGTAATAGGATCTTTAGAAAAATCAATTAACGCATCTTGCTTTTTAATTTGTTTTACAAAGGTAGCTTCGTCGTGATTTTGCTTTGTAAACGTAGCAGTTCCATCTTCAATTTTGTCAAGTGCTGTAACTACAAGATTAGCCCCTAAAATTGAAAGTCTAACAAAAAGCTCGTCTGCCGTTTCATCAGGCAAAATATCAATTTTTTCAGATAAAATTATATCGCCACTATCCAAGCTTACTTCAGTTTGCATAATGGTAACACCCGTTTCTTTGTCACCGTTTAAAATTGCGTGTTGAATTGGACTTGCTCCACGGTATTTAGGAAGTAGTGAAGCGTGAACGTTAATTACACCATATTTTGGGATATCAATAAGTTCTTTTGATAAAATTTGTCCAAAAGCACAAGTTACGAAAATATCTGCGTTAAGTTTTCTTAAATCGTCTAAGCCTTCAGAACTTACTTTTTCATATTGCAAAACGGTAATATCGTGCATAATTGCTCGTTTTTTCACGTCTGAAAACTGAAGCTCGGAATGTCTTCCTACGCGCTTATCAGGTTGAGTAACAACGGCTAAAACGGTATGACTACTACCTACTATACTATCAAGCGCATTTACTGCAAAATCGGGGGTTCCAAAAAAGACAACTTTCATTAATCGCGAATCTCCTTAAGATTTTGCGCCTTGTCAATATATAAGACTCCGTCGAGATGATCGTTTTCGTGACAAATTGCTCTTGCAAAGAAGTCGTATGCAGTAAGTTTAAACCAATCACCGTTTCTGTCTTGATATTTTACCACAACTTTATTCGGTCTTTCAACGTCGCCCTGCTTATGTTGAACAGACAAGCAACCTTCAGGTCCAAATTGCTTTCCTGAAGTCTTTAAAATAACAGGATTAATAAACTCAAAATATCCTTCTTCAATATTGATTGCAAAAACTCTTAAGTTTACACCAATTTGTGGCGCAGCAAGTCCAGCACCTTGAGAAAAAATTAGCGTATCTTTTATATCTTCTAATAATTTCAAGATATTTTCGTCAATTTTTTCGACGGGCGAGCTTACTTTTCTTAAAACTTCGTCACCGATTTGAACAATTTTTTTTATTGCCATAATTCACCTAACTCATATTGCTCGGATTAACTTCAACGTAGACTAAAACGCTTGAAGTCGAATGCTTTAACGACTTTTCATAAATCTCGTCAATAAGGTCATCCGAGCCTTGTTTTATCCTCATTAATATTTGATATCTGTATTTATTTTTAAGCCTTTTTATCGGCGATTTCATCTTATTAAAGAACAAAAACTTATCTTTATTTTGTTCATAAACTTCGTTTATTTCTGTAAAAACGCATCTAAGACCTTCCAGGGCGTCTGCGTCGCTTTCAGACTCAACCATTATACGTAAAATAGTCGAAAACGGTGGAAAAGCCGTTGTTTTTCTAAGTGCGTGTTCTCTTTCGTAAAAACCTTTATAATCATAATTGATTGCGTATTTTAGCACAGGATTATTCGGTGAATAAGTTTGCAGAACTACAACGCCCTTTAAGTTTGACCTACCACTTCTTCCAGCAACTTGTGTCAATAGTTGAAAAGTCCTTTCGCCACTTCTATAATCTGAGAAAAACAAACTCATATCCGCATCAAGTATACCAACGAGTGTAACAGACGGAAAATCGTGACCTTTTGCAATCATTTGAGTTCCAACTAAAATGTCAGCTTTTTTCTCGGAAAACTGCTTTAAAATCTTAAAATGGCTTTCTTTATTTTGTGTAGTATCATTGTCCATACGCAAAATTGTTGCATTCGGAAACAGTTTTTTGATATCTTCAACAACTTTTTGAGTGCCTGTTCCAACATAATTGATATGAACACCACCACATTCCGGACAGTTTGTTAGCATGTGGTAAGTCGCGCCACAATAATGGCACTTTAAAAGGTTGCCAGACGAGTGATAATTCAAGGAAACGTCACAGTTTTCACATTTTGCAACGTAGCCACACTCACGGCAAATAACCTGTTGAGAATAACCCCTTCTGTTTATAAAAATTATTGCTTGATTTCCACCTTTTAAGCATTTCTCAAGCTCGTCTTTTAACGCAGTCGAAAAGGCTGAATTATTACCACGACGAATCTCGTCACGCATATCGGCAATAATCATTTCAGGAAGTGGCTTTTGGTTTATTCTAGACTTCATTTCACAAAGGTTATACTCACCACTTTGCGCCTTTTGATAAGCGTCAATAGACGGCGTTGCACTTCCTAAAATAAGCTTACAATCATTATATTCAGCACGGAATTTTGCAATGTCGATCGTTGAGTAACGTGGATTTGACTCACTATCGTAACTTCCGTCGTGTTCTTCGTCAATAATAATTATCCCCAAGTTTTCAAGTGGAGCAAAAATTGCACTTCTTGCGCCGATAGCAATTTTAGCCTCGCCCGAGCGAAGTCTCCACCACTCGTCAAACTTTTCGCCAGCTGACAGTCCACTATGTAAAATCGCACAAACTTCGCCAAAAGAAGCCCTTAGCTGGCTTAACATTTGTGGTGTGAGTGCAATTTCAGGCACAAGCATAATTGCCGTTTTACCACTTGTAACGACTTGACGAATAAGGTTTAAATAGACTAAAGTCTTACCACTACCCGTAACGCCGTGTATAAGCGAAACACGCTTGTCAGTTGTCGATATTGACTGTATTGTTTTAGCTTGTTCTTCCTTTAATTCAAAAGAATTAACCTTGTTTTCTAAGGTGGTGTAAGGCGAACGAATAATGCGTTCTTCTCTTACTAAAATCAACCCTTTTTCAATTAATCCCTTTACAGAAGAATATCCAAATTTCGAGTTTAAATCGGCAATTTTGAAAGTTTTTTCGTTAAGCAGAAAATCATAGCACTCTCTTTGCAGCTTTGCGCGCTTTCCTATAATTTCATACGCCTTTTCAGCTATTATATCAAAATTTAGATAAGCGACCGAAACGGTTTTTTGACGAACCTTCCCTTTTCGCATTTCACTTGGCAAAAACTGTCTTAGAACAAGCGCGCTTGGTATATGATACTTTTTGCGCATATAATCCATAAGCTTTAAATGCTCTTTTGTTATTGCAGGACTTTCGTCAATCACCCTTATGATATACTTAAGCTTTTCAAGCGCAAAATCAGACTCTGACTTTAAACGAATAACGACACCTTCGATTTTAGTGTTCCCAAACGGCACGACAACACGACTACCACACTCAACGTCAAGCGTTCCCGTTTGGTAGTCGAAAATTTTATCTACTTCGCTATGCGCAATGTCAACAATAACTTCTGCTATCATAATGTACCGATTAAAATTAAATATGTCCAAACCTATAAAAGCGTGTGGACATACTTAATGCTTAGAATTTGGTTGCAGTAACCTTACCTTCTTGAATTTCTACTGCAGCAAGTGATAAAGGCTTGTCAGTCTTTTGATCTTTACCTACTTGATTTGAAGAATAATCAAGTAATTGTCTTGCTCTTTTTGCAGCAACGATGCAAAGAGCGTATTTTGAACCTACTTTTTTAGCGAGTTCGTCAATTGGTGGTTCGTGAATCATAATCGTATCTCCTTTTATATAAAACTTAATTTTTATTCAATATTTTGGATTTGTTCTCTAATTTTTTCAATTTCGCACTTAATCGCTAGTCCTAAGCGCGTAATTTCAAGGTCGTTTGATTTAGAACAAATAGTATTTGCTTCGCGGTTAAATTCTTGAACTAAGAAATCAAGCTTTTTACCTGCGTTTTCACCTTTAACAATTTCTCTAAACTGAGAAATATGCGAATTTAATCTTGTAAGCTCTTCGTCAATATTACTTTTGTCTGCAAAGATTGCAACTTCTTGCAAAAGTCTTGTTTCGTCGTATTTTACGTCAGATAAAACTTCTTTAAGTCTGTCTTGTAATTTTTGACGGTAGTTTTCTTTGATAAGCGGTGCTCTGTCAATTATTTTTTTGACAGCTTCTTCTATAAATTCTACCCTTTGCAAGATATCAATTTTAAGCTTTTCACCTTCAATTTTACGCATTTCATTAAACTTATCAAGCGCAGAATTTAAGGTATCAACTAATATATCTTTATAAAATTCGGTATCAACTGTTGTAGCGCCTTCTTTTACCACGTCAGGCATACGCATAAGTGATAAAATCGGAAAATCTTCTTTAGAAATTCCGTCAACGCTTTCTTTTATTAGATTATAAGCCTTGACGTAACCTTTAGCTAAAGATATATCAACGTCAATATTCTTTTCTTTTTCTCTGTTGTCAATTAGCGTTACAAAAAGTTCAACTCTACCACGAGCGACTTTACTTGCAACCGTCTTTCTAATAAGATCTTCAAAGCACAAAAATACTCTCGGCGTTTTTGGAACTAAATCTAAAAATCTGTTATTAACCGCTTTGAGTTCAACCGACAAATAAAGTTTTTCGGTTGAATATTCTGCTTTTCCGTATCCCGTCATGCTTTGCATAATTTCACCTCTAATATTGTACATATATTAGCACATTTTGTATAAAATTTCAACTGTTTACGATATTTTCAAATTGCGCTTCGTCAATTATTTTAATACCGAGTTTTCTTGCTTTATCTAATTTCGAGCCTGCGTTTTCGCCACTTAGAACAAGCGTTGTATTTTTAGAAACTGAAGATAGTATTTCTCCACCTTCACTCTCTATTATTTTCTCTGCTTGACTTCTTTTATATTTTGACAGCGTACCTGTTAAAACAACCCTTTCGCCCTTAAACTTATCTCCCTTTGCGCTATCTTCAAATTTAGGCTTAATTCCTAAAGAAAATAAGCTTTCAATCTCTTTAATATTTTCATTATCTCTAAAATAATTAAAGATATTTTCAGCAATTATAGAGCCTATTTCAGGAACAGCCAAAAGTTCTTCAATTTCAGTGTTTTTAAGATTTTCAATATTTTTATATTTTTTTGCTAAGTCTTTTGCAGTCTTTTTACCTACGCCGTCAATACCGAGCGCGTATATAAAGCTGTCGAGCATAGGCTCTTTTGAGTAAGTTATAGAATTGACTAAATTTTCAATCTTTTTCTCTTTAAAGCCTTCAAGCATCATAAGCTCTATTTCAGTAAGCTTATATAAATCTGAAAATTTTCTTACTCCTAAAACGTCATAAAGCTGTTCAGCCGTTTTTTCAGAAAAACCTTCAATATTTAAGCCGTCCTTTGATGCAAAGTTACAAAGTGACGCTACGACACGTGGTCTGCAATCTTTATTTGGACAGAATAAATTTGCACCAATTTCAACGACTTCGCTTCCACAGCTTGGACAAAGTTTTGGAGGATTTATGTCGATACTATCTTGATAAAGTTCAGTAGTTCCCAAAATTTCAGGAATAACTTCGTTACTTCTTCTAACCAAAACTCTTGACGGAATTTTTACACCCTTTCTTTTAATATCACCCATATTGTTAAGGGTAGCCCTTTTTACGGTCGCACCACATAAATTTACAGGCTCAAGTAACGCTAGTGGCGTAAGTTTTCCCGTTCTACCAACTTGAAAAACTACGTCTAAAAGTTTGGTCGTAACTTCTTCTGGCGGAAACTTAAATGCGATTGCCCAGCGAGGGAACTTTTCGGTCGCACCAAGCATTTCACGCGTTCCAAAATCGTTTACTTTAATTACTGCACCATCGGTTAAAACATCAATTGTTTTGCGCGATTTTTCAATTTCGTCAACGCTGGATACAACTTCGGAAAAAGAATTGCAAACCTTTAAAAAATTATAAACCTTAAAACCGTTTCTCTTTAAAAATTCAACCGCGTCAGTTTGACTTTGCAAATCGTTATCATCAATATAATTTACGTCGTAAAAATAAATTTCAACTTTTCTTTTTTCTGTAATTTTCGGATCTAAATTTCGTATTGCACCCGCGACGGCATTTCTAGCATTTTTAAGTGGTTCGTCTGCTGTTTCGTTATATTTTTCAAGTACGGACAAACGAATAACAGCTTCACCTTTGACTTCTAATTTACCCTTGTAATCAATCGTAAGTGGAAAAGTTTTTACAGTTAATACTTGACTAGTAACGTCTTCACCAACTTCACCGTCACCTCGAGTTGACGCGCATTTAAACTTTCCGTCTTCATAAGTTAGACAAATAGTAAGTCCGTCAAACTTGTATTCAACAGTATAAATTGGCTTATCTAAAACCTTTTTAATTTTTTCGTCAAAAGACGATAGTTCGTCGATTGTTACTGCTTTATCAAGACTGTACAATCTTTGAATATGAGTGTGTTTTTGGAATTTTGAAACAGGTGCACCACCCACTCTTTTGGTAGGAGAATCAAATAAAACTATACCTGTTTCAAGTTCTAATTTCACAAGCTCGTCGTAAAGCAAATCGTACTCACCGTCAGATACGGTGGGATTGTCTAAAACGTAATATTCGTAAGCGTATTTGTTTAACAACTTTACAAGTTGCTCCATTCTTTCTTGCAAAATAATACTCCTAAACTTTAATCAATAACTTCCATTGGCGCCATCAGAATAGCAAAGCTCTTAACTCCAAGGCCCGTGAACGCAACGTCGCAAATAGGATTTCCGTTACTGCTTTTTACGGCTATGATAGTACCTATGCCGAATTTTATATGTCTGACCTTTTTACCCGGTTTAAACTTAGAAACGTCAACCGTACTCGCTTTTTTAGGTCGAGAGAACGAACGCGAGAAGTTCGAAGCAACACCATAGCTTTTTGACGGATCAGGCTCGTCAGTACGGCGCTGTTCATAATCGTATTGTCTTTCTTTATTTTCTGCGCGCTCTATTTGTTCAGAACGCGTTTTTAAGCCAAGCTTATCAGATAATTCAAGTAAAAATCTCGACGGGCTTGTGGCTTGTCTTTTTCCGTATACGAAACGGCTTCTTGCCCTTGTAATAAAGAGTCTTTGGCGCGCGCGCGTAATAGCAACGTACATAAGCCTGCGCTCTTCTTCCATATCGTCAACTTCACCGACGGCTCGAGCAACAGGGAAAATAGTTTCATCTAGACCTGCAATGAAAACGTTCTCAAATTCAAGACCTTTAACCGAGTGAATCGTTGCAATGGTAACGAAATTAGTCCCTTCTACTTCGTCAAGATCACTTGATAGTGTTATCGAGCTCAAATATTCATTTAAGCCACTGTTTGGGTTAAGCTTTGAGAACTCGTCCACCGAACTTTTAAGTTCGCCAACGTTCATCATTTTGTTATTATCTTCGTCTTTCTTCGGGTCAAATTGCGACATAAAATCAGACTTTTTGATTACCGAGTCAAGAAGCTCGACAAGTGTCATAGTCTCTTTGTCAGCCATTAGCGAGATAATAAGCTTTTTGAACTGAACGATCTTTGCTTTTGCACCCGACGGTAAATCGAGTTTTTCAGCATCAACGATTGAGTCAAACAACATAAAACCGTTATCTTTAGCGTATTTTACGAGTGTTTCAATACTCTTATCGCCTATTCCACGCTTTGGAACGTTAATTATTCTTAAAACAGCTTCGTTATCAAGTGGGTTTGAAAGCACTCTTAAATAAGCCGTTAAATCTTTAATTTCCTTTCTTTCGAAGAACTTAAAGCCACCAAAAACCTTAAACGGAATACCGTATTTCAAAAACTCTTGTTCGTATGCGCGTGAAAGCGCGTTTATTCGCATTAAAACTGCAAAATCAGAATAGCTTGCGCCGTTTTGAACAAGGCTTCTTATCCTCATTGCCGTATACGCAGCTTCACCCGTTTCTTCGTCTGCAAAAAAAGTATCAATTTTTGCGCCTTGCTCGTTCTCAGTCCAAAGCTCCTTCTGAGAGCGCACTCCGTTATTTTTTATAATAGAGTTTGCAAGGTCTAAAATGCGCTTTGTTGAACGGTAATTTTGTTCAAGCTTATAAACTTTTGCATCCTTAAAATCTTTATGGAAATTAAGGATATTTTTAATTTCTGCACCACGCCAACCGTAAATTGATTGGTCGTCGTCACCTACTACGAATATGTTTTTATGTACAGAAGCTAAAAGCTTTATAATATCGCATTGAATTTTGTTAGTATCTTGAAATTCGTCAACGTGAACATAGTGAAATTTGTTTGCGTAATAATCTAAAACTTCAGGCTTTTTCGTAAGAAGCTCGTAAGTTAAAAGTAACAAATCGTCAAAATCTAAAGAGTTAGAGCGCTTTAATTCTTCATTGTATATACGATAAATTGCCACGTATCTTTCAATGTCAGATACTCTAGAGTGTTCTCTTAAATACTCTTCCGGCGATAAATTTTGGTTTTTCGCGTTTGAAATATGATATTTTGCGTTTTTAAGTGCGCTTTCACTTGTGATTTTAAGGTCGGTAATTATTCTTTTTAAAACGCGTTCTTTATCTGCTTCACTATAAATAGTGAAATTCGTTTGATATGTACCGAGTCGATCAATAAAACTTCTTAAAATTCTTACGCACATGCTATGGATTGTGGAAACCCAAATATCGCTTGCACCTTTTACCATACCTTCAAGTCTTTCGCGCATTTCATTAGCCGCTTTATTGGTAAAAGTAATAGCCAAGATATTATACGGCATTACACCCTTTTTATCGATAAGATATGCAATTCTGCTAGTAAGAACCCTAGTTTTTCCGCTTCCGGCTCCAGCAAGCACTAAAACAGCCCCATCCGTATCGACGACTGGAGCCATTTGTTCTGGGTTTAGTTTAGATAAATAATCCATCGTAGTTTCCTCTTTATGTTAATATAACATAAACGCAATATTTTTTCAACCGTTTTGGACCATTTTATTGTACATAAGTTAAATAATTACTATTAATTTAAACTTTTTTTATCAAAAAACTCCTCACGCTTATATCTTTCAAGTGCATCACGATATTTTCTTGAAATTTCTAATACGTAACGCTGACGATGGTCGTAATCAAGTGATTTGTAATATTCATTGTCGATAAGCCTACCGATAATGTCGCTTACTTCCCCTTCAGTATCTAGAATAAACTTAACTTTTTTATAAAAATCATCAGTCTCTTTTATGATTGAATGCGAATTTTTAGTCTCATAAAATTCCACTACTTTAGAAGTATCAACGCCATCACTCTTGGCTTTTTCAGCCATTACCTTAACTTCTTCGCGATAATTTTCCCAAAAGCCAGATTTCATTCTTTTCATCGCTTCTTTAGCTTTAGTTTTAAAGTCTTTACCCTTAGATTGTTCCATAAAATTTCTCCTTCTTAGATTAAAAAATGATTTTTCGACAAAACTCGACAAATTTCTTAACAGTAAAATAAAAACACCCGCTAAAATTTAGCGAGTGCAAAAAATTACATTTTTTTATTTCTTTTTCTTGCGGCTTCTGCTTTTTTCTTACGTCTTACCGCAGGTTTTTCGTAAAATTCTTTACGACGGAGGTCACCGATAATACCGTCACGAGAGCATTTTCTCTTAAAACGACGAAGAGCATTATCAAGCGTTTCGTTTTCACCAACTCTAATTGTAGACATCAAACACACCCCCTTGCCCAAAGGCTTAAAATTTCACGATATTTGCATTATACTTCATTGAAAAATCGTTGTCAAGAAAATTTACAACTTTTTACAAATATTTATTATTTTTTTAAAAATACGCTAAAAATATGCACTTTATGCTGGATTCCACTCCATTTTTTGACCTGAAAGTATATGAATATGAAGATGTGGAACGGTTTGACCCGCATCATCACCTTGATTTATTACAAGCCTGTATCCACCACTAAGTTCTAAAATATCCACAAGTTTTGGAATAGTAGCAAAAATCTCACCTAATATTTGAGCATTTTCTTTGGTTAAATCAGCCAAATATTTATAATGCTTTTTAGGAATTGCTAAAAAGTGGTTTTTGGCTTGAGGTGCAATGTCGCGTATGATAATAAAATTATCATTTTCAAAAACCTTATTTACAGGAATTTCGCCTGATACAAATTTACAAAATAAACAATCCATAATTTCTCCTTATATAAGTATTGCTAAAGCACCGTCTTTATACGGCTTAATTAATTTTATTTTAATAATTTTTTTATCGCAATTACCTTGAACGTATACTCTAATATAATTCTCGGTGTACCCCTCAAAGTATCCGTCTTTTTCATATTCAGGCAAAAACGAAAGTTCGCAACCAATAAATTTTTCAATAAACCTTGACTTTAGTTCTTCTTTGAGTAAAAGCATTTTATCTAGCCTTTCTTTTTTAACAGACGGTGGTAATTCTTTTAGTTTTGCGCCTTCTGTTCCTTCTCTTTTAGAATAAGAAAAAGCGTGTATATCCGAAAATTCAGCAATTTTACACGTGTCATAACTTTTCTCAAAATCACAGTTATTTTCTGTAGAATATCCAATTATTACGTCTGTTGTAATTCCTGCAGAAGGGAAATATTTCCGAATTAATTCAATTTTTTGAAGATACTCTGAAACGGTATATTTTCTATTCATCTCCCTTAAAACTTTGTCACACCCTGACTGAAGTGAAAGGTGAAAATGAGGTGCAAAATCTTTAAGATTTTTACAAGCTGTTAAAAATTCGTCAGATATAATCCCTACTTCTAACGACCCTAATCTTATTCTAAAATTAAAGTCTTTAAGCCTATCTAAAAGCCCTGTTAATTTAATGCCGTTATAATCGTAACTTGAAAGGTTAATACCTGTTAAAACAACTTCAAGTGGATCAAGATAATTAAGCTCTGAAATAATGCTTTCAACCGACCTTGAACGACTTTTTCCACGAAGGTATGGGATTAAGCAGTAAGAGCAAAAATTCTCGCATCCATCTTGAATTTTGACGTAAGAACGGCTCTTTATAGCCTTAATTGGAAGATATTCTTCATAATACTCCGTCCCTTCTTCAATATGCTTTCCCGTTTGGTCTAATAAACTTAAAAGCTTGTCCTTTGAAGCCGTACCCATTATAAGCGTCACCCCTTCAATTTTTAAAAAATCTTCAGGGTGGTTTTGCGTTGCACAACCTAAAACGTAGACCTTTGCGTTACTATTAAACTTCCTTACTCTTGAAACTGCTTGGCGAGATTTTTTCTCTGCCTCTTTAGTCACTGCACAAGTGTTGATAACGTAAATATCAGCGTATGATAGTTTATCGCTAACCTCATATCCTAACGTTTCTAAACCGTTCATAAGCGACGAACTTTCACAGCTATTTACCTTACAACCAAGTGTAAAAACAACTGCTTTCATATTAAAAAGCCCTTTATTTTATAATTTAAAATAATTCGCAAAATCATTGATTATTACAATGATTTTACATTTTTTTATGTTTGTCATAATTTTTGCATAGTAATACAAGTCCACTCACCGACGCTAGTTTTTGACAAGGTTTTAAAACCAAAATTTATAAAGAGTTTTTCAACCTTTTCTTCTCTATCGTTAAGCAGTCCACTCATTACTAAATGACCTTTTTTTATGATTAATTTTGCTATCGAACTAGATAAAAAGGTTAAAACTTCAGCCGTGATATTTGCAACGCATATATCAAAAGTTTCATTTATTTTCTCTAAATCGCCTTGACAAAGAATTTGACAATTTTGACTTTCGCCATTTAATATTGCGTTACCTTTTGCCACTTCACAAGCAACAGGATCAATTTCAGTCATCACAACTTTTTTCGCACCGAGCTTTGAAGCAACTATACCTAATATACCACTACCCGTTCCAACGTCGATAACTTTAGCGTTTTTTAAATTTAGATTTTGCATAGCACTAACTACCATTGAAGTAGTTTCGTGTTCACCTGTACCGAAAGCAAGATTAGAATTAATTTTTACTGTAATTTCATCACCGTCATATTTTATCCACTCTGGACAAATTACGACGTTACCAATTTTAATAGGTTTAAAATGTTTTTTCCAAATCTCAATCCAGTCGTCACCAGATACTTCGCGCTTAACTGTTTCTAACGTTCCTAGACAGAATGGACAATTATTTTTTAGCGCATCTAAATCTTCACGAACTGACACAATGCGCTTATCAGCATCGTCTATTGCAAAATATCCCTTTACAAGCGACGTGCCTTTTACGCCGTTTAAAATGCCTTCGTCGTAATAGTCGTAAACTATGTCACTATTCAAAAGTTTAATACAATCGTCAACAGAAGAAATTGCAACGCCGTACTCTGTGTAATTCCAAAATATATCTGCGACAAGTTCTTCAGCTTCAGTCGTAGTCGTAACCGTAAGTTCAATAAATTGCATAATCAACCTTATTTAATCTTTTTGCACTCAAAATAATAACGTTTTTCTTTTGCTTCACCCATAGAGAAAGATTTTCTCGTTAGCGTTCCGTTTTGAGCAACGAATGGGAACAAATCTGACTTTTTGAGCTTTGGCATAAGTATTGCAACGCCGTTAAGTTCGTCACTAGCGGCATACGCGTCTTCTTTTCCGTGTACGTAGTCTTGTGAAATGGTTGCGTTATTTGCAATATATTCGTCGATAAACGCTTGAATTTCCTTGATTGCAAGCGCAGAATTTGATGGAACTGATTGGCTATATTCCTTTCCTTTATAATATAAAGTAATAGTATCGTCACCAGAAATTGCGCCACACATTTTTTCAATAAATTTTTCGTCTGCGCCAAAAACTACGCGATGAATAGGTTCAAATTTAAGATTTTCGTCGTAAATATTATTAATTTCAACAAGACAGAAGCGCGCTGGATGCGTTTCTTTTTCTTTGTCCGTTAAATTTGCCTTTACTTTATCCCAGCAAGCTTTAGCAGTTGCAATCGAGTGATTTCCATCACCAACAGCGAAAATAAACGGCGTTTTATCACCATATTTTTTACAGCAGTTATCTTCAGAAGTTACATCTTCGATAATATCCATAACTGCTTTTGTGTCTTCAACTAAATAACCTTCAATGCTACCACCGTCCATATTAAGCTCGGTTTCGTAAAGCTTTTTAAGATTATTTCTGTTTTCGTAAAGTGGTTCGATTACGCGTTTTTTATCGTCATCAATTAAAACGAGTGCGTGCGGTAATTCAATCGGCGAATTTTCACGAATTTTAATTCTTACAGGAAGCCTTTCTTTAACAGTTGCCTCAGTTGCGCGAACGGCAAGTTTTTTACCAACTTCGTACTGTTCAAGGTCAAAAGAAACAATAAGACCAATTCTAGTGTTACCGTAAGAAGTTTTTCTTACTGTCAGGATAAAACCGTTATAAGTGTCAAAAATGCCGTTATCAAGGTATTTTTGCATAGTTTCGTTGATAGTTTTAATTCTTTCGTCTTGATTATCGTTTAAGTAAATTTCAGGGTAAGTAATTCTAAGAGTAGAAGTATCCCCACAGTAATCTTCAAGCTTTGCCCAATATTTTTTATCGCTTGTAAATTGGTCGCACGCAATAACCGACCATTTCTTTAAATCAATTCCTTTTTTAGGTAATAAAATTTCTGGAACTTTAAGTATATTCATATTTCTCCTTCGGCTAAAACGCCCAATTTCCTTCGTTAAATATTAAAATTTCGCTTCCGTCAGACTTAATTCCAACAATTTTTAAATCTTTCGAGCCTATCATAAAGTCAACGTGAATCATAGATTCGTTCAGTCCTTTTTCGCGTCTTTCCTGTAAACTCATATTTTCAAAACCTTTAATACACTCGCTAAAACCCTTTCCTAGCGCTAAGTGACAGCAAGCATTTTCGTCAAATAGCGTTTCATAAAATAGAATTTTCGAATTATTTATAGGGCTGTCAAACGGAACGAGCGCACACTCGCCAAGCATACTTGCGCCTTCGTCCATTTTGACTATTTTTTCAAGTAATTCTTGGTTTTTCTCAGCTTTAACTTCCGTAACCTTTCCGTTTTCAAACTTTAGCGAAAAATTATCAATGATAAGACCGTCGTACGATAGTGGTTTTGTAGAGTATACAATACCTTCACAAACGCCGGCTTTTGGCGAAGTGAAGATTTCTTCAGACGGAATATTAGGATTAAATTCAATGCCAGATAAAGTCTTTTCAGCACCACCGGTAAATATTCCTATCTCGTTCAAACCAACGGTTAAATTCGTACCGTTTGATGAAATATATCTTAGCGCTGTTAGATTTTGAGAATTTAGATATTCACAGCGCTTTTTCAAATTTTTATTATGCTCGTTCCACGCGTTTATTGGATCTGTATCTGCCCTTGAACAAGTTAAAATAGCATCCCAAAGTTTGTTAATAGCAACCGATTTTTTATCGTTTGGAAACACTTTTTTAGCCCATTTTTCACCCGGAACTGCTGCAATACACCATTGATAACCTGCTTCCATTTTGTCGCGATACGGTTTTATTACACGGTTTCTCGCCATTTTTGAATTAGTCATTTTTTCTTGGTTTATTCCGTTTAAGCCTTCGGGATCTTCAGAAATTATATAGCACATTGCAGGAAGATTTTCAGCGCGCCAACGCCACTTTTCTTCTTCGAAGCTTTCGAGCCTCGATAAAGTTTTTTCCGAGCAATATTTATAAGTGAGTTTTTGCGTTACTTGACTTGACCACTCAACGAAAACACGCCTTGCACCAAGTTTATATATTTCCTTCGTCAAAACATGGATAAATTCAGGCTGATCAAACTCGCACTCAATAACACAGTCTTGACCTTTTTGAATATTAAGTCCCTTTTGAGCGATTAATTTTGCATAATTTTTTAACTGAGTTTTATTCATTATTTAGTAATTCCAAGTTTATTTAATAAAACAGGCAATGCCTTTTCAAAGAAAACACCGTAAGAGTGTTCGTTTGCGTAATCTAACGTTAGTTTCATTGCTGCAACTGTATAGTCAACTGCAATTTTTGCAGATTCAAAAGCACTGTTTCCTAAAACGAACGCACCGACGAACGCACTTGAATAAATATCCCCCGTTCCGTGGAAGTTTCTTACTATTTTTTCACTGAAATAGTAATTAAATTCACCATTTTCATAAACACAAACGCCAAGACTATCATCATCAAAGCTTACACCTGTAAGCACTATACATTTAACGTTTAATTTGTCCTTTAATCTATTTATAAGACCTTCGATATAATCTTTATCATAACCCGACAAAACGCACTTTTCACCAAGTAAAAAAGCGGCTTCTGTAAGGTTTGGCAAAATTACGTCTGCCCCATAGCATAGACTTGCCATTTTTTCAGCAAACTTTTCGTCAAAACCATAGTAGAACGAGCCGTGATCTGCCATAACGGGATCAATAATCTTAGGTCCGTTATTAAGTTCGTCACAAATTTGTTTTATATAATCAATTTGACTAGCGAGAACGTAACCTGTATAAACGCCGTCAAAAGAAATTTTCTCTTTTTTCCAATGTTCAATAATTTTAGGGAACTCACCCGTTAAATCAAGCACCGTAAAGCCCGTAAAACCTGCTGTATGAGTAGATAATAGCGCACTCGGTAAAACGGCTGTTTCAACACCGCACGCAGAAATTATAGGTAACGCTACCGTCAACGAACATTGACCAACGCAAGAAGCGTCTTGAATTGTTAATACTCTCTTTTCCATAATTTTTTCTCCTTAAAATTTTCTATAATAGTTAAATGCTTAAAATTTCTGTTTCGTTTAAGGCATCTTCAATAAGTTTTTCAACGTCAAGCTTTGATTCTGCTTTTAAAATGACTTCCATTTTAGGCTTGATTGCCGGGTACTTAGGTAAAAACACCGTACAGCAGTCTTCGTATGGCAGAATTGAAGTTTCATAAGTTCCTATTTTTTGAGAAACTTCGATAATTTCAAGTTTATCCATCGCAATAAGTGGACGAAGAACAGGAAGTGTTACTACCGAGTTAGACGAAGTTATACTTTCAATAGTTTGACTAGCAACTTGCCCCAAACTCTCACCTGTAATAATCGCTTGTCCACCCGACTTTTTTGCAAGGCGCTCTGCAATTCGCATCATAAAGCGTCTCATCATAGTAATCATAAGTTCTTCAGGGCATTTTTCATGAATTTCTTCTTGAATTTTGGTAAATTTTACCATGTAAAGATTAATTCCACCCGAGTATTCGGCAACTTGAGTTGCTAAATTAATTACTTTTTCCTTAGCAAGCTCGCTAGTGTACGGATAACTGAAAAAATGCACCGCATCAAGCTTCATACCACGCTTAGCGAGCATAAAACCGGCAACAGGACTATCAATTCCGCCTGAAATCATAAGCATACCACGCCCAGCAGAGCCTGACGGCATACCACTTAAACATTTTACCGTATCTGTAAAAATTAAGGTTTGACCACCTTCTCTAATATCAATTTTTATTGTCGTTTCAGGATTTATAACGTTTACAGTTAGCTTTGGATTGCTAGCTAAAATCTCTCCACCGATCTCTCTTGAAAGTTCCATCGAGTTAAGTGGGAATGTCTTGTCTGCACGGTTAGTTTCAACCTTAAATTCGCCACTTTTATTTTTAATAATCTCCAAGCAACAGTTCTTAATATCTTCGATATTACTCTTTACCCAAAACGCAGGGCTGTACGAGTGAATACCGCAGATTTTTTCTAGTTTTTGAGTGATAGTTTTATAATCGCTATCGTCAAAATCTTCAATTAAGTATCTTGCGTTTAAAATATTAAGATTGTACTTGATATTTTTTAAGCTTCTTTTTATGTTTTTAATAAGCAAATTTTGGAAATAACTGCGATTTTTACCTTTTAGGTGTATTTCGCAATATCTAACGATTATAACTTTTTTCATCTTTTATTCATTACCTTATCTAATTTTTCAACGCATAAATTAAGTTTTTCAGCGCAAATCAAAACTTCTTCTAAATCAGTTTCGAAAGAAAAACTTATTCTCAAAACGCCGTCTAAAATATCGTTTTTATAGTTGCAAGCCTTTATCACTCGTGAGTGTGGATGCTTAGACGAACACGCCGAGCCCGTTCCAACAATTACACCTTCATCTTCAAGCATATGCTGTAACACTTCGCCCCTTAAGCCTTTTGCTGAAAGGGATACAACGTACGGCGATGCGTTTTCTGACGATATAATGGTGATAAGCTCTTTATTTATGTTACTTAAGAATTCGTTTTTTAATTTTTGTGTTTTTTCAAGGTTTTTAGCTAAATTTTCATAAGCGTTTTCAGCGCAGTACGATAGGTTTATAATACCAAGCACGTTTTCAGTACCACTTCTTAAACCACCTTCCTGCCCACCGCCAAACATAAACGGTGAAAGCTTGAGTTTTTCGTTATAGATTAAACACCCAACACCCTTCAGTCCTCCTATTTTATGGGCAGAAACACTGTATAAATCAACGAAACTACCGTAGCCCGAACTTATTTTTCCAAACGCTTGCACACCGTCACTGTGAAAAATCAAATTTGGCGAAATTTCTTTTGCGCGCTTAGCTAAATAATTAATATCGTTTATAGCACCGGTTTCGTTGTTTACGTGTACGACGCTACAAAAAGTAGTATCTTTATCAATTAGACTTAAAAAGTCGTCAATATTCACACTACCGTCTGGGTTTAGTTTTGCATATCTTACGGTTTGACCTTTGCTTCTTAAGTTCTCTAAAGTTTGAAAAACTGCAGAGTGTTCACCTTGAGTTGAAACGGCGTTCTTTCTTTTGAACAGTGAGATTGCCGTGTTATCAGATTCTGTTCCACAAGACGTAAAAATTAATTTCGAGTTAGGAAAATACCTTAAAATACGCGATTTTGCAAGGTTGATTTCATTTAAAACTGCCCTACCATCGCGATAAGTTGCAGACGGATTATAAAAATTTTCAATAGCAAACGCATGAGAACGATTAAACGCATCTAAATTTGGTCTAGTCGTTGCCGCGTTATCAAGATATATTTTTTTCATACTATTTCAAGGTTACGACCGTTACGCCGTTTTCACCTTCTCCGTATCTTCCAAATCTAAATTCTTTAACGAATTTATTCTTTTTTAAGTATGCGTGAATTGCCGTTGACAAAACTTTCATACCGACGCCGTGAACGATAGTAATATTTACAGCGTTATGAACGACTGCTTGGTCGATAAAGTTTTCAACTTCAATAATCGCTTCGTTTCTGTCCAGCCCTAAAACGTTAATTTCCGTTTTAAAATCTGAAGAAATTTCACGCTTAATTTTGACGGTAGGCTTATTCTCTTTTCTTTGCTCCTTCATTTTATAATCAAACAAAACGTCAGGCTTTACCGTAAATTTTATACCACCAACCAAAACGACGACTTGCTTTCTTTTAAGATTAATACTAACCACGTTGCCAATACTTGAAAGACTTTTAACGTAAACGCTTTTACCTATAAAAAGCTTCTCAGGTATAACAGGCGTAATGTTTTCAGGAGTTTCTTCTTCGGGTTCAAGCGAATATTTCTTATCTTCAAGCTTATTTTTTAAAGTTCTTGCGCGAATTAAATCACCACTTGTGATTTCGTCTTTTTTAAGAATTTCTTTTATTTCTTCAATCAGTTCTTCGGCTTCTTCTGCCTTTTCACTAATTATTCTTCTGCTTTCAGATTTTGCAGAAGTTAAAAGTCTTTCTTTTTCCTTTTTAAGTTCTTCGTTTCGCTTAGCAACTTCTTTGTATTCGCTTTCAATTTTTTCAGTTATTAAGCGATTTTTCTCAAGTTCTAAAAGACTTTGCTGACGTGCGCTTTCTGCTTCTTTCAAGACGTTTTCAAACGACACTTTCTCACTTGACAAATGCGAATTTGCTTTTTTCGTGATTTTATGAGAAACACCTAATCTTTTAGCAATCTCTATTGCATTCGAGCTTCCCGGCGTTCCGATATTAAGCTTATATAGTGGTTGAAAGGTTTCAGGATTAAAATCCATCGACGCGTTTTTTATACGTTTTTCTATAAATGCAAACTCTTTAAGCTTTGAATAGTGTGTCGTAATTATTCCGTAGCTTGATAAATCAAGTAAATGTTCAATAACTGCTTGAGCGAGCGCACTACCTTCGTCAGGATCTGTTCCAGCGCCTATTTCGTCGATTAAGCACAAGCTGTCACTATCTGCATTTTCCGTGATTTTTACAAGGTTTTTAACGTGCGACGAAAAAGTAGAAAGGCTTTGCTCGATACTCTGTTCGTCACCTATATCGCAGAATATTTTTTGATAAACGGGTAAAGTAGTTCCTTCCGTTGCAGGTAAAAACATACCACTTTGCGCCATAACCGAAAACAGTCCTGTAAGTTTTAACGTAACCGTTTTACCACCTGTGTTTGGCCCGGTAATAAGTAAATAGTTATATCCATTTCCAAGTTTAACGGTTAGTGGAACAACTTCTTTAGCATCAATAAGTGGATGGCGACCGTTTATAATTTCTAAGGTTTTTCCGTTTGTCATAAACGGTTTTTTTGCGCGTGTTTTGTACGCGTAAGTGGCTTTCGCTTCAAGCGTATCAATCTCGCAAATGTTTTCTAAGTTATATTCTAAACTGTTCGAAATAAGGCTAACTTTATGCGATAAATCCTGCAAAATTGCTTGAATTTCAAGCGCTTCTTCAGTTTGAGCAATTCTTAATTGGTTATTAAATTCTAAAATTTCAACAGGCTCGATAAATACGGTTGATCCTGTCGCAGACTGGTCGTGAACAAACCCTTTCACTTGCGAGCGATGCTCGCTTTTAACAGGAACTACGTATCTGTCGTTTCTTATCGTTACTATATTTTCTTGCAAATATTTTTCACCCGAGCGTATATACCAATTCAAACGCTCTCTAATTTGCTCGTTTAATTTCTTTATCTTTTTTCTGAGTGAACTAAGTTTTTCAGATGCGTTATCTGAAACTTTTTCGTCGGACAAAATTTTAGAAGTTATCTCTTTTTCTAAGTATTGGTCGCAATAAAGACGTTCGCAAATTTCGGGGATTTTAGTGATTTTTTCATCAGTTATTGCTAAAATTCCGTTTCGAACTATCCTAGACGACTTAAGTAGCCTTGCAACCCTTAATAACTCGGCAAGATTTAGCGTAGAGCCTTTTTTCGCGCGCGAAAGTTCGTCAGTAATATCGTCGAAAAATTCGACTGAACTAACGCCGTAATCAAAAAGCAACTTATACGCTTCTTCAGTTTTGTCAAGTTCGAGTAATATTTCGTTAAGGTCTAAAAGTGGCTTTGTTTCAAGTATTGCGGTTTTAGTTCTTTTAAGTACCGCATACGAAGAAATAAGCGTTAAAACCTTATCGTACTCAAGACTTTTTAAAGTTTTATTATCTATCATTATAAAACACCTTTTAAAAGGTTTCCGTTTGTGTGTTTATAGTTTTTTGCAATAAACTCAAGCCCGAAATTAAAATAATCGTCTAAAAGTTTTTTTGCAAAATCTTTGTCAAAGCCAGATAAATCTATAATTTGCTTATCAAACTGTTTTTTAGAAACTAGCGGACTTTCATTAAAAATTTCAAACCTGCACGCACTCGTTTTATATCTTCTTACCAAAAATTCCCTACCAGAATAATCTGTAAGCGTTTCTAAGTTTTTGACTTTACAATTATTGCAGTTTCTTTCGTTTGGACAGTAAACTAAACTCATAATTTTTATACTTCCAAGAATAAATTTAAAGCCTGAAAGCGTGTTTAATTCCTTATATGAAAGTTCTTTTGAAAGCGCATAGTTTTCAATATTCGAACTTTGAATTTCACTAACTGCTAAAGTATTAAATAAATTAGTTTCAATACCTAAAAATATCTCTTTATCAGTTTTATTTTTTAGTTCCACGCCGTAATTACTATCGACGTAATAACCGTCAAAACCTTTGGAAATATCAAGCATTTTAGAAATTTCTACATCTGACAAAAACGCTGGTAAATACAAATATTTTTTACATTTAAAAGATTTTGATTGTTTTAAAAATTCGTCTAAATTTTCTTTCGAATATTCTTCTGGCGAGTATATGTAGTCAGTAATTTTATCGCTGTAATCACCTAAAAACGCAGTAGTAATTACAGCAAGTTTATTTTTAGTATCTTCTTTAATTTCCGCCTTGAAAAAGTAGGATTTATCTCCAAGTGGAAAAGATTTATCAGTTTTATAAAATAACTTTTCGTAAAGATTTTTTCTTAATGAATTGAGTTTAGATTTTTGCAAAAACGCGCCACTTCCTGAAAAATTCAACTTTTCAACCGTATACGGATAGATATCCGTTCTTTGTAAATTATCAAACACGGTTGCGTAATCTATCTCACTTGATTTCGCGCTATCTAATATATCTTCCGTTTCAACAGTTACACCGTTACAAGTAAGCTTTCCCCTACTACCTGCAAAAAACTCAGCACTAATTTCAAGTGGTATTTGTCGTTTTACGTTTAACTTTTCATAAAGCGAAGTATCTTTCGTAAGATATATAAAATCTCCAATTTTTACGTCACCAAAGTATGATAACAAATTTCCATCTTCAAGTGTTTTTCCGTTACCGACTTCTTCACCGTTTCTTAAAATCTTAAAACCACAATCTTTTAAATAACTTTTATAAAGCAGAATTTTATCGCCTTTAAACTTTGCAACCTTTTCAACAAACTCGCCTAAATGCCCTTGAATTTGGGTTGAAAGCAATTTTTTATCTTCTGAAAAAGTATACCCTTTAGTAAAATCTCCACGATTATAAGTCTTTTTTGCAAGACTTAGCTCTTTTGAAAAATCTTCGCCGTTTATCGCTTTTTTATAAAGTCTAACGCTTGTTGCAACGTACTCTGGACTTCTCATACGTCCTTCGATTTTAAAAGACGAAACACCAAGTGATACAAGTTCGTTCACTTTATCTGCTAAACACAAGTCAGAAAGAGAGAGTGCGTAGCATTTTTTGTTATTAAAAGAGTACGAATACTTTTTGCGACAAGGTTGACGACAAAGCCCCCTGTTACCGCTGTTTCCACCGATAAACGAAGATGCGTAGCAATGACCTGAAAAGGACGAACAAAGCGCACCGTGAACGAATACTTCAGTTTCTATAATCTTCGATATTTCCTTAATTTGTTCAGCACTTGTTTCGCGTGCAAGAACTACGCGAGAAAAGCCGTAGGATAAGGCTAATTTTGCGCCGTAAAGGTTGTTTACACCTGCTTGAGTGCTAAGGTGTAAAACGATGTTCGGAAAGGCTTTTTTAAGACGTTTTCCTAAAAATACGTCTTGAACGATAAAAGCATCTGCGCCAGACAGATAACAGGCTTTAACTATTTCATAAAACTTTTCAAGCTCGCTATCTTTAACTAAAGTATTTACGCAAACGTAAACTTTAACCGAGAAAGCATGCGCGTATGCGATATAGTAAGCAATATTTTCGCAAGTGAAATTTTCCGCGTTTTTTCGCGCGGAAAAATCACTAAGTCCTAAAAAGACTGCATCGCATTTACTATTTATAGCAAAAAAGAATTCTTCTTTACCACCGCATGGCGCTAAAATTTCAGGCATTATCTTAAAACTATATCCTTTTCTGATAATCTCTTAAGAATTTTCTTAACTAAACCGTCAACTTCTTCCATACCTAAAGTTCTTTCAACTGAAGAGAAAGTTAAACGGTAAGCAAGGCTCTTTTTACCTTTTTCTATTCTATCCCCTGTGTAGACGTCAAAAAGCTCGATGTTTACAAGAGTTTTAATGTTTGCAGAATTGATAATATCAATAACTTCTGCGTTCTTTACGCTCTCGTCACAGCAAAGTGCAAGGTCGCGTTCAATAGACGGATATTTAGAGTAGTTTTTGAAAGAAAGCACTTTGTCAAAACTATTTGAAATATACGCGTAATCAATTTCAGCAACGTAAACTCTCTTATCTATTCCGAGTTTTTCTAAAGTCTTTGGATGAAGCTCGCCAAAATAACCGATTTTTTCACCGTTTTGATCTAAAATATTCGCAGATCTTTGTGGGTGCATAAACGGTAAATCGCACTCAATATAAGATATTTTTTGAGAGTATTTAACGCTATCAAGCAAGTCTTCAATTACACCTTTTAAAGTAAAGAAATCTTCTTCATTACCAAACGCACCGAGAGACAGTGAAAGTTTTTCGTCTGGAAGTTCAGTAAGCGGTAACGACTTAGGAATATAAACTTTAGCAAGCTCGAAAAGTCTTCCTTCAAGGTTTTTACGATTAATATTTTTCTCAATCGAGTTTACCATCGACGGAAGAAGCGTAGTTCTCATAACGCTTACGTCTTCACCGAGTGGGTTAAATAACTTGATAAGACCTGTTTTTTCACAGTCGATACCAAAGTTTTCATAATCTTTAGGCGATATGAACGAATAAGTGATAATTTCACAGAATCCATTTTCTACTAGAGTATTTTTCAAGATTTGTTCTTTTACTTGAAGTTCGTTTCTACCACCTACCGTGATTTGTGCGTTATCTAAAAGCTTGCACTCAATATGGTCGTAGCCGTACATTCTAATAATTTCTTCAGCAAGATCTGGATAGTCTTCAACGTCTTCACGGTAAAGTGGAACTAATACGGTTAATTCGTCACCACAAAGTTTGCAGTCAAAGTCTAAAGAAGTTAAAATTTCAACAGCAATTTCACTTGGAACCTCAATACCTAAAAGTTTATTGATTTTTGCAAGACTTGTCTTTATTTTTTTCTTTTCTAAACAAGTTGCGTTAACGTCAATATTATCGCAAGCAATCACACCTGCATCAAGCTCGTCAATAAGCGCGAGCGCTCTGTTTAAACCTAAGCAAGTTGAATACGTGTCAACGCCTTTTTCAAAGCGTGAAGATGAATCTGAGCGTTGACCGAGCTTTTTAGAAGTTTTTCTAATGTTGTCGCGTTTAAAGCGTGCAGATTCAAACACGATTTCCGTAGTATCGTCTTTAATTCCACTGCCTAAACCACCCATAATACCAGCAAGTGCGCTTGGTTTATTAGCGTCGCAAATAACTAAGGTATTTTCGTCAAGTTCAAACTCTTTTTCGTCTAGCGTAACGATTTTTTCGCCTTTTTCTGCCCTGCGAACGATAATTTCTTTGCCCGTTAGCTCGCGATAGTCAAAAGCGTGCATAGGTTGTCCGATTTCGTTCAAAACGTAGTTCGTAATATCTACGATATTATTGATTGCGCGAATACCCATAAGCGCAAGTCTTTTTTGCATCCACTTTGGCGACGGCTCAATCTTAATATCCGACACGTAACCAGCCATGTATCTAGAGCAAAGTTCGTTATCTAAAACTGAAACTTTAACCTTGTCGATTACTTTCGTAGAAGTAGTTTTATATTGAGTATTAGGCATTTTAAGCGGAGTTTTCAAGATTGCAGAAACTTCGCGAGCTATACCTAAAATACTTTGACAATCTGGTCTGTTTGCTGTAACTGAAATGTCAAAAACTGTTTCTTTAATATCTAAAAGTTCTGCAACGTCTGCGCCAAGCTCAAAGTCGTCGTGAAAAATTAAAACGCTATCTCCACTTGCGCCGTCGTAATATTCGTCTGTGATACCAATTTCTTCGCCACCACAGAACATACCCATAGATTCTACACCACGAAGTTTGCCTTTTTTGATTTCCATCCCGTCAGCAAGTACAGCACCAACAAGCGCAACAGGAACGATATCCCCAACCGAAACGTTAGTTGCGTTCGTAACGATTTGTAAAACGCCATAACGACCTGCGTCAACTTGGCAAACAAAAAGCTTTTCTGCATCAGGATGACGGTCCTTTTGTAAAATTTTACAAGTAACGATATTTTTTACACATTTATTTACTTCGATGACTTCTTCAACCTCAAAACCGCTTGAAAAAAGCTTGCTTTCAAGTTCTGCATTTGAAATATTTGAAACGTCAACGTATTCGTTTAACCATGATTTTGGAATTCTCATAATATTTTCTCCTACTTAAACTGCTTGATAAAGCGTATATCACTATCAAAGTACATACGGATATCAGGCACGTGATATTTTAGCATTGCGATACGTTCTAAGCCGATACCGAAAGCATAGCCAGTATAGACGTCAGGATCAATTCCACAATTTTCTAATACCTTACGGTTTACCATGCCGGCACCTAAAACTTCAATCCAGCCTGTTCCTTTACAAAGCTTACAGCCCTTTCCACCACACTCAAAGCAAGATACGTCAATTTCAACGCTTGGCTCTGTAAATGGGAAGTAAGACGGACGGAGACGTGTTTTGATTTTATCTCCAAAAATTCTCTTTAAAATTTCTTCAAGCGAGCCTTTAAGGTCGCAAAGTGAAATGTTCTTATCAACGACTAATCCTTCAATTTGATGGAAGATTGGAGAGTGCGTTGCGTCGTCGTCAGAACGGTAAACCCTACCCGGACACATTACCTTAATTGGTGGATTTTTGCTTGTCATAACCCTTACTTGACCGGGAGAAGTGTGGGTTCTAAGCAAAATATTTTCAGTGATATAGAAAGTATCTTGCATATCGCGCGCTGGGTGGTCTTTAGGGATATTGAGTTTTTGGAAATTAATCTCGTCAAGTTCAATTTCTGGACCTTCAAAGATTTCAAAGCCTAAACCGCTGAACGCATCAATAAGCTCGTTTTTAACAAGCGTAATCGGGCTTAACGCGCCAACTTTTTTGCGCTTTGCTGGAAGCGTTATATCAATTTTTTCACTTAATAATCTCTTTTCTAAATCTTTCTCTTTAATGAAAGCAATTTTTTCATTTAAAGCAGTTTCAATTTTTACTCTGAGTTCGTTTACCATTTGACCAACCTTTGGTCTTTCACTAGGCTCAACGTCTTTCATACCCTTGAGAAGTCCCGTTACACTACCGCTTTTACCTAAAAGCGCAACTCTCAAGTCGTTAAGAACGTCAATACTTTCGGCACTGTTTATAGAATTTATTGCCGTTTCAAGTAAATTAGAAATTTTCTCTTTCATACTAAAATCCTTTATACTTCTACGCGTACGGGCGTATTTTATTATTTATTTATTATATATAATAAAATGTTTTAAGTCAAAGAATTTTCGCAATCAAAACCCAATTTATTCTCAAAAATAAACAAAAACCGCAAAATTTATTGCGGTCGTTATCATAATTTTTTTTATTTTACCCACTTTTTCCTATAACTTGTGCGTTTAGATAAGTGGCAGGAACTTTTCCAACGATTAAATTATCATACACTAAAACACTCATTGACTGACACGAAAAACTCTTTTTTCCTAGCGCTACCACCGTCAAATCTGGCGTTACGTTCAAATAAAGCGTTTGCCTCGTTTGGTTTATCCCCGCACTTTCAAAACTTGACACGAATTCACACTTTACCGACGTTACGTTTAATAATTTAATATTGACGTTTTTTCCAACGCCCGATAACATTTTAAGCCCTGTAAACGCACCAAGAGGAACGTCAACACCTTTAGAACAATAATTTTGAAAATACTTAAGAGTTTTTTGAGCCAAGTTTTTTGCTAGTAAATTTACTTTAAAACTGTCGGTTGATATAAAAGTTATTTCTTTATTGTCGTTATAGTAAATCGCAAATATATCGTTAAATTTGACAGAATCTAAAAGTTCGTCGCCTAAAGCGTCGTATACAGCACTTGACATACTTGCCTGAAACTCACTCTCTCCTTTAGAAATTAAAATTTCAGTCGCACCTGAATAACATTTTAAAATTATCAAATCTAAAACAAAAAAAACTATAACAAACAAAAACTTTTTTCTTTTTTTCATGCTATATAATATGCCGTATTTTTTATATTTTGTTTGTTTTTTTAATAAAAGCGCAAAATTCGTTGTTATTTAGGTTTAAGAGTGATATACTAAACAATAATGGAGTTACGTTATGAAAAAGACTTTTACGACAAATATGCAAGACAAGGTTGGCTCGTTCGTTAAAGCGAGTAAAATTGTTTCAGAGCTTGGACTTAATATTACACGCGTAAGCTACAATAAAGCTGTAGATACGCACACGCTATTTTTAGAAGTTGAAGGCGACGAAAACCAATTAAAACTTGCATCGGAAAAACTTGCACAAAACGGATTTTTATATAACGAATTGACTAGTGGAAAAGTCGTTTTAATTGAGTTTAAGCTTGAAGATAAGCCCGGTGTATTAGTGCCTGTTTTAGAATTAATCGGTAAATTCAATTTTAATATCTCTTATATAAGCTCACAAGCAAACGGACTTCCGTATCAAAATTTCAGAATGGGATTATTTATTGAAAATCCAGACGATTTAACCGAGTTTTTAAATAAAGCGTCACTACTTTGCAAACTTAAAATTATCGACTACGATCCAACCGAAAAAGTTCTCGATAATACCGTTTTTTATCTTAATTTTGCTAACAGCATTTCTGAAAAACTTAAACTTGATAATAAGCAAAAATCAAGGCTTATCGTAAACTCTAATTTAATTATGGAAACTTTAGGTAGCACCACGCGAAAAGCCCAAAAAACATTTGATTATATCTCGCGTTTTGCAGATTTTGCAGTAAACTTTAAACACGAAAAATTTAAACCTAGAATTACTTGCCCGCTTCATAGCGATAAGTACGATATTATTATAATCGAGCCACCTTGTGGAAGTAATACGATTATTTTTTCAAGTGATAACGGCGTTTTAGTTGTTGACGGTGGATTTACTTGCTATAAAGAAGAAACGATAGAAATAATTCGCTCTGCAATTACTGATTTTGATAAAAAGGAAAAAGCACTCTTTTTAACACACGCAGACGTAGACCACGTTGGCTTGGTTGAATATTTTGATAAAATTTACGCAACGAAAGAAACAATAGAAAATTTTGTATTAGAAAGTCAATCTAAACCAGATTTTCGTGAAAACAACCCAAACCATGCTCCATATGTAAAAATCAGCAAAATATTAACGTCATATAAACCTATCAACCCTAAAAAATTAACTGCCTTTGACGATAGAAATGCCGAAGCTAACAAGCTATTAAACAAAGTTTGTAACTTTGAAATTTTCGGTCTTAATTTTACAATTTATTTAGGTGCAGGTGGACACACTAAAGGCGAAACTGTATTTATAGAAGAAAATCTTAAAGTAGTTTTAAGTGGCGATTTATATATTAACTTAAACGACCTAATCATCGAACAGAAAGCTTTTAATAAAATCGCGCCTTATCTTATGACAAGCGTGGATACAGACAAAGAACTTGCAAATAAAGAGCGAGTTGAGCTTTTAAATCTTGTAGGTGGAAATAATTATTTAATAATCGGTAGCCACGGTGCTCCAAAAACAATTAATTAAGCGGTTTTTAACCGCTTTTTTATTTTTATACGGTATTTTTGAATATTATTAATATTTATACTACGAAAAATATTTTGCTATTATATTTATTACTTTTTCTATTATATTTATTCCGTTTATTTTTTGCATATATAATTAGTTATTAAAATATTTTATACATAAAAAACGGCGAGAATTTTTACAAAAATTCTCGCCTAATTTATTTAAATTTTTTCTAAAAAATCGTCAATTTCTTTTTCCGTTTTTAGCATCACTACCTTTATTTTATAACCGTTTAAGATCTCTTTAATTTTTAAAAGATTGTCACTATAAAACTTATCAGTCCACTTAAGAAGCTCTTTTAAGGATTTTAACGTTTCTTTCTTACCTTTTTCTAAACCGAGCTTTCTTTTTATAAACCTCTTTTTGATTCTCGATTTACAAACTTTTAATTTAGGTTCTAATAAAATGATAATGTCCGCTTGGTCAAACGTGTTTAAGCACCATTTATAATAAACACCTTCAATAACCCACGAAGGCTCGTTTAACGCACTTGATAAAAGCTTATCTCTTTCATCATCTTCCCTTTTTGTACCGTACGCTTCTGAATTATCCCAATAAATATTATCAAGATCAAAATGCGAGAGTCTTAATTTTTCAACGAGTTTTAGCGCAAGATACGTTTTACCACTACCACTACAACCAATGATTCTAATTTTCATACTCACCCTTAAGGTTTTTATTAAAAAGCCGTATCAAAAAGATACGACTTTTTTGGTCGAGGTGACGGGATTCGAACACGCGACCTCTTGGTCCCGAACCAAGCGCGCTACCAAACTGCGCTACACCTCGCTATTTACATTAATATATTATAATCCTAAAGTTATATTTGTCAACAAAATTTTAATTTACTTTTTAAAAACTACACTTCACTAATAATAAGCACCCATTTGTCACACTAACGTCACTTGCTATTACATCGTAAATATGTTAAAATCATATCGGAGGCGGACGTAAATGGAATTAAAAGATCAACTAAAAGAATTAAGAACAAAAGCAAATTTAACGCAAGAAGACTTAGCAAATCAAATTTTTGTATCGCGCACGTTAGTTTCTAAATGGGAATCTGGAGACCGATACCCAAGCAAAGACAATCTTGCACGTTTGTGCGTTTTATTCAAAATTTCACCAGACGAGTTAATTGGCGAAAAAAAAGAAAAAGAAAAATATAATAAATACAATATTATAAGTATCGCCTATTGTTTTGCTTGTGGTGTTTTGACACTATTTTTAATGGCGTTGATGATGATTGCGATATACGAAAATTTCACAATTAACAACGGCTGGACCGGAATTGGCGGATTCATGATCTGCATAATATATTTCCTACCGTTTATACTTGGATTAGTATTGTTTGAAACAATCACGCTAAAAAAGAAAAATGGATATAAAAATTTAGAACTTTACACCCTTTTCGCACTAATTCTTACTTGGTTAATTTCAATACTTGCATATCTTTTTATGTTCTAACAAAATATAACACAATACAAGCGCCAAAGCGTCGACTGTAAACTCGATACTTTGGCTTTTAATTTACAAAAAAATAAAATTTTTAGTTTGTATATATTTTTGTAAGTTTATTGTTTTATGCAATTGTTCACAAGTTAGCATATTTGCATATTTATACTTGTTACGCTTGTATAATGTGAAAATTTATACAAAAAGACGATTTCAAGCAATTTATAATAATAAAAAAATATTCTTATATAAATTTAATTGCTTATTATAACGATTGACTTTTTTTTAAAGCAGTTTTATAATTTTATAGTTATAAAAACTATATAGGTAATATTATGTTTAGAGAAGATATAAGAAATATTGCAATTATTGCGCACGTTGACCACGGTAAAACGACCTTGGTTGACGAACTTTTAAAACAAAGTAACGTATTTAATTCTCACGAAGTCGTATCTGAACGCGTTATGGATAGTAACGACCTTGAAAAAGAACGCGGAATTACAATTTTAGCAAAAAATACGTCAGTGCACTACGGAAACGTTAAAATTAACATAATCGACACCCCCGGACACGCAGATTTTGGTGGCGAAGTCGAGCGTATTTTGTCTATGGTTGACGGTGTATTGCTCTTAGTTGATGCTGTTGAAGGCTGTATGCCACAAACCAGATACGTACTTAAAAAGGCTTTAAGTTTAAATAAAAAGCCTATCGTCGTTATTAATAAGATTGATAAGGGCGGAGACGTTGACGCAACGCTTGACGGAATTATCGAGCTTTTCTTAGACCTTGGCGCAAACGACGACCAACTTGACTTTAAAACCATTTACGCAAGCGCAAAGCAAGGCTGGGCTGTTAAAGATTTAAACGACAGCCGTGAAAATATGAACGCTATTTTTGAAACGATTATTTCTGAAATTCCTGCGCCAAGCGGAGAAATTGACAACGGTCTTCAAATTATGATTAGCAATATCGACTACGACGAATACGTTGGCAGAATCGGTATCGGAAAAATTATTCGTGGCAGCATAAAACAAAACCAAAACGTCGTAATTTGCCGTCAAGACGGAACTTTCCAAAACCAAAAAATTTCTAGACTTTATCAATTTGAAGGTTTAAAGAGAGTTGAAGTTGAATCTGGCGCAATGGGAGATATCGTAGCGTTTTGCTGTTCAGATAAAATCAACATTGGTGAAACGGTTTGTGACGTTGATAAAATCGAGCCGTTACCGTTTATCGCGATAGACGAGCCTACTATTTCCATGATGTTTATGGTAAATAATAGCCCGTTTAGCGGTAAAGAAGGTAAATTCGTAACGTCTCGTCACCTTCGCGCCAGACTTTTTAAAGAAGTTGAAACTAACGTTTCTATGAAGGTTGAAGAAACTGAGTCAGCCGACACCTACAAAGTTTACGGTCGTGGCGAACTGCATTTATCAATTCTAATCGAAAATATGCGCCGTGAAGGATATGAATTTCAGGTATCAAGACCACGCGTTATATTCAAGGAAATTGACGGAAAGTGCTGTGAGCCCATGGAAGATCTCGTAATTGAAGTTCCTGAAGAATTCGTTGGCGCGGTTATGAGTAAAATCGGCGCAAGAAAAGGCGAGCTTGTAAACATGTCGATAAACCCAAGCGGTGAAACTAAGCTTGAGTTTAAAATACCGTCGAGATGCCTAATTGGTTATCGCAGTGAAATGCTTACCGACACCAAAGGTTTTGGCGTTATGAGCCACGTTTTCTCTGGGTACGAAGAATATAAGGGCGACGTACAAGAACGCTCACGCGGAAGTTTAGTTTGCCACGAAGCGGGCGTTACAACCCAGTACGGACTGTTTAACGCGCAAGAGCGTTGTACTCTATTCGTATCCCCAGGACTTGCCGTTTACGAAGGTATGATTGTTGGTGAAAACTCTAGAGAAGACGATTTAGTCGTTAACGTATGTAAAACCAAGCACCTAACGAACAGCCGTGCAAGTGGCAGTGACGAAGCCCTAAAGCTTGTTACACCAACCACTTTAAGTCTTGAACAATGTATGGAATTTATCGCAGACGATGAACTCGTTGAACTTACACCAAAGAGTATAAGACTTAGAAAAGCAATACTTTCTAAAGAACTACGCATGAAACAATGGTCTAAAAACCGTAAATAAGCATAAAAAAAATTCCGCAACTTATGCGGAATTTTTTTGTGTTATCATTATTTTTTAAATAATCTTTTTACAAAAGAAGGAAGCTTCTTTTCTTTTTCTTGAGTTTCTTCTTCGTAATAGCGTGGTTCTTGCGTTTGAACAGGTTGTTCGTAAACCGCTGGTTCTTGGTATTGAGTTGCGCGCGGTGGCTCAACGGTTACGTTTCTTACGAAATTCGCATTTTGGGTTGCAACGCCTTGGCTTACGGAAGATTGTTGTTGAACTGCGCCAAACGGAACGTGTGGTTGAGAAGTTCTTTCGATATCATCCTGCTCGCTACCCTTGTTCTTAGTGAAACCTGTAGCAATCAAAGTTATAATAACTTCTTCGTTAAGTTCAGGGTTAATATTAACACCGAAAATGATATTAGCCGCTGGATCAATAACTTGTTGAACCAAGCGAGCCGCTTCGTTGACTTGACCAAGTGAAATATCTTTACCGCCTGTAACGTTTAAGATAATACCGCTTGCACCTTCAATCGTAGTTTCTAAAAGTGGACTTGAAACTGCTTGTCTGACGGCTTCAACGATTCTGTTCTCGCCTTTAGCACGACCAACACCCATATGCGCCAAGCCTTGATTTTTGATAATCGTTCTGATATCGGCAAAGTCAAGGTTAATCATAGAAGGCGTAGCAATAAGGTCACTGATACCGCAAATACCTTGACGGAGCGTGTCGTCTGCATATTTGAACGCAACTTCAAACGGAGTATCAGGTGGAAGTGCTTCCAAAAGTTTGTCGTTAGGAATAATAATAATCGTATCAACGTATTTGATAAGGTTAGCAATACCCTTTTTAGCGTTTTCTTCGCGTTTTTTACCTTCGAACGCAAAAGGTTTTGTTACTACTGCAACAGTCAAGCAACCTTTTTCTTTAGCGATTTTAGCGATAACAGGCGCAGCGCCGGTACCCGTTCCACCACCCATACCAGCAGCGATGAATAAAAGGTCTACACCGTCTACCATTTCTTCGATAATGGCTTTACTTTCTTCTGCTGCACTTTCACCGATCGTAGGATCTGCACCAGCACCAAGACCTTTAGTTTGCATTTCGCCGATTTGGTAGCGGTTTTCAGGATCACAAAGTGAAAGCATTAACGCTTGTTTATCGGTATTAACGCAAGCAAATTCT
This sequence comes from Clostridia bacterium, assembly GCA_017407325.1. Lineage (GTDB taxonomy): Bacteria > Bacillota > Clostridia > Christensenellales > Borkfalkiaceae > UBA4636. Next base: position 111,590 of record JAFQWV010000020.1, read on the forward strand.
GAAGTAGTAACACCCATTTCAATCATACGGTTAACGGCGTTATTACCACCACCGCCAACACCAATTACTTTTATTTTAGCAAAATTTAAAGAATTTGAAGTATCCATTTTAATTAATCCCCCTAGATTGTAGAATAATTTACTTTTTAAGTTTAGCATTTAACGAATAATCTAAAAGCGAGAGTTTAGACGATTCGTCAGGTTTATTCATAAACGGAATATTAGGTGAAATAACGTTTACACCCATTTCTATGCGTCTTGATATATATTCTTTTGCGCCACGGATAAAGCAAACGCCACCACCTGTAAGAGAAAGTGCAACGTTATTGCCGTGAGGCAACTTAACCTGACTATTTGTGAATTGTTTTTCAATTTCTTCGCTTATTCCGTCAAGCACACTGCAAACGATATCGTTACAAGCTTTGATATCAAAAATATACTGTTCGTCACCCACGAAAACTTCGTAAGAACCACTTATTTTTTCGCTTACACTAAGATTAATTTTTCTCTTAAGTTTTTCTGCAAGCGAGAAATCTATATTTAGTTTTTCTCTTAAGTACGCAGTAATATGACCACCACCGATAGGGAATGAGCCTTGATAGAGCATACCGTCGCCTAAAACTATTGATACTGAAGTTGTAATATAGCCTACGTCAACCATTAAAACGTATGCGTAGCGTTCTTGTCTATTAAACAAATAGAGCGATTCTGCTAGTGGTACAGGCACGAAATTAACGTTTTTAATTTTTGCTTTAGCAAGTATACTTTTAATAGCAGTCAAAAATTCCTTAGGACAAAGATAATAAGTTAAGTAACCTGCAAGCGATTCACTTGAAACACCCAACGGCTCACTAACGCGTTGATTTCCGTCAACAAAATAATAAACGGCGCTTTTATCAATGACTTCATGCTCAGGCTCAGTAATACTGTTTAAAGCTCCGTCGTAAAGCTCGTCAATATCCTTTTGCTTAATCTTTCTCTTTTTATTGAGTAAAATTTGGTATTGTTTATTTTTAATCTTCAAAAACTCACCCGGAACGCCAACGTAAAGCTCGTTAACACTGACCTTTGCTGAGTTTGTAACTTCTTCTATAGCCCCTAAAACAGATTCTTCTAAACTTATAAAATCTTCGATTTTGCCATCATAAAAAGCTTCGTGTTCTTTTTCAGAAATTGCACGAATGGTAAAGTTATTATTAACAGCCCTTTCACCGATGATAGCAACGCTTTTTGAAGAACCAATATCTAAAATTGCAACCGCATCTTTAAGCATTTTTTATATTTCCCCTTATCGTATATTGAAAAATGTGTTATTGATTGGTATATGTAGCAACCGTTTGACCATTATCCGTGGTGTAAACGGCAATTTTGCCGGTAAGCTTGTCCCTATCAAAAAGTGACAAATACTTATTTTGTGCAAGTGTAATTTTTTCAGTCGGATTATCAAGTGCTTTTCTTACCTCGATAACTACGCCTTCAAAGGTTTTGAAGTTTACATAGTAATTTATACCCTTTTCTTTTTCTTCCACCGTGATTTCTTTAATAAAATCGCGTGGAGAATTGATTTGGGCAATCATATCGGTAACAGATTTAAGCAAATCTTCTCGACCTATATCCAAAGTTGAACGCAAATGTAAAAGGCTTGCATCAAACTCAGAATTACCAAAATTCAATATAATATTATCAAGACCGTCAACTGAATTTTTAGGGTTGTCCCTTATATCGACGACGGTATATTCGTCGTCTAAAATAAGATACCCACTTTCAGATTTAATACAAAAACACTCTTGTCTTTCCTTAAGTTTTATCTCTAAAACGTTAGGGAATTTTTTAGTTACGCTTTCAACCTTAAGACCTGTATTTTCGTTTATAAGGTCAATGACCTTGTCTTCTCTTATAAAGATAAGACTTGCGCCATAGTAATGGTCTAGTAAGTCGTTAGCTTTTTCGACCTCAGCTGTATCAAAGTAAGAATAATCAACGTTAATGCTTGCAACCGAAAAAACAGCACGCGCACATAAAATGGTAAAAGCAATTACCACTAAGACACATGATACAATTAACCATTTAGCATAACGCATAACAATTTTTTCCTAAAGTTTATCTTTTATTTTTTCTTGATTATTTTAGCACCGATCGATTTTAATTTTTTATCAAAATTTTCATAACCGCGCTCAACGACTTCTGCATTTTCAACGACCGTAACGCCTTCTGCGTATAGCCCTGCAATACACAAGCTTGCACCACCCCTTAAATCTGGAGCGTAAACGGTAGAACCAACAAGCTCACTCTTTCGCGCCCTTAAGGTGTTACCGGAAATTTCAAGGTTGGCGTTTAATTTTAAAAGTTCTTCTGCGTACTTAAATCTGTTTTCAAAAATAGTTTCTTTAATAACCGTTTCTTCGTCACACGAGAGCGCGCACGCGCACGCGAGTGGTTGAAGGTCAGTCGGAAACCCCGGATAGGGTGCAGTTACTATTTCACCTAGTCCCTTTAAGTTATTATTTACTCTTATATATATAATATCATTATATAGGGATATTTTGCAAGCATTATTACGCAATTTTTCAGCAAGAAATAAAATATTTTCCGGCTTTATGCCATTTATTTCCAACTCACCACCTAAAGTTGCCACTAAAAGCATAAAAGTTCCCGTTTCAATACGGTCTGGAATAGGTTTAAAAGAACAACCGTGAAGGCATTTTACGCCTTCAATTCTTATACAACTTGTGCCTGCACCTTGAATTTTAGCACCCATTTTATTTAGAAATCTTTGAAGGTCAACAACTTCAGGTTCTTTAGCGCAGTTTTCAATTACGCTAACGCCACAAGATAGCGTTGCACACATCATTGCATTTTCAGTCGCACCAACACTTGGATATTTTAGCCTTACAAAATTACCCTTAAGTTTATCGGCATGAAAGTACAAGCAGTCGTCGTACGCTTCAACACTTGCGCCAAGCTTTTCTAATGCGTCAATATGTATATCTAATGGGCGCGAACCTATGTCACAGCCCCCCGTTTGATTTATCGTAACAGCACCAAATTTTCCAAGTAACGGTCCAACCAAAAAAAGTGATGCGCGTATTTTTTTAGAAAGCTTATCGCAAATGCAAGTCGAATTAATTTTAGTAGGGTCTATATATATACCGCCGTCAGCCCACTTTACACGCGCGCCGAGCTTTTTTATAATTTTAAGCATACACTCGACGTCGTAAATGTTAGGACAATTTTCTATAAAGACTTCTTCACTTGATAAAACGCTTGCGGAAATCAAACTTAAAACGGAGTTTTTAGCACTTTGAATTTCAACTTTTCCAAAAACCTTATTTCCACCTTCGATAACGTATTTCATAAAAACACCTAATATACGTTATTATATGAAGGTCAGTTAATTTTCGTTAAAGTATCCTCGTTTCTTGCGATATTTCCTAAAAGTCCAAAAGCAGAAAGATAAACGGTTAAAGACGTATTCCCTGCAGAAATTAACGGAAGCGGAAGCCCCGTCGGTGGAATACTGCCAGTTACTACCAGCGCGTTAATTAAGACTTGAATTGCAAAAATTAAAGTTATTCCCATCGCAAGAAGGTATGAAAATAAATCTTTTGCGCGCATTGCGATTTTAAAGCCTTTATATATAACAAAAGCAAACGCAATAAATAAAAGCATTATTCCAAAAAAGCCAAGCTCTTCACCAATAACCGAAAGAATAAAGTCACTTTCTGAAAAAGGTAAAAATTTATACTTTTGACGAGAATTAAAAAGTCCCACGCCAAAAAGCCCACCCGAGCCTAACGCGTATAAAGATTGCAAAAGTTGATAGCCTTCACCCTTTGGCGAAGCCCACGGATTTAAAAAGGCTGAAAGTCGCATAAGTCTATACGGCTCGATTATTATAAGCACGGGAACTGCAATGATAACAGGAATAAGCAAAAGAATTATATGCTTTATTTTTACCCCCACAACAAAAAGCAAAGAAAGCATCAAAAGTGCAACGCACATAGTGATTGACATATTCGGTTCGATTATTATAAGCAAACAAACCGCCACCCCAGAAATTACAGGTGGTAAAACACCTTTAAGAGTATATAGTTTATCCGTGTTTTTAGAAAAATACGAAGCAACGAAAATTATGTAGCAAAACTTTGCAATTTCTGACGGTTGAATTGTAAAAAAGGCTAGCTTTATCCAACGTTTTGCGCCGTATATTTCAACGCTTAAAAAGGGTACGAAAACAAGAGCGAGAAGTATAAGCCCGACAATCAAAAACACTAAGCCGTACTTTTTCAATTTCATATAGTCGAAATTATAGGTAAATAGCATACCTACAACGCCTAGTCCAACACCTATCAACTGCTTTGATACAAAATAAAATTTGTTCCCGTAACTTGCTTGTGCAGTGTAACTGCTTGCAGAGTATATCATCACCACGCCAAATAGTGACAGTAAAATAACAGAAAAAACGAGTGACAATCCCTCGTTTTTTCCTTTAAAATTTATAAACTTATTCATCAAGACTTAAAACGATTTTTATAAACGCTTCACCACGCGCTTCAAAGCCTGAAAACATATCAAAGCTTGAAGATGCCGGACTAAGCAAAACCGCGCCCCCTTTTTCACATTCCATTTCAGCAATTTTTACTGCACTTTCAAAGTCGCCCGTCACCGTCACACTATCAAAGCCACTACGCTTTGAAGAGTCAAGTAGCGAATATCTGTTTTCACCTGTAAGCACTGCGTGCGTTATGCACGACGATGAAATTTTGTTAAAAAGCTCGTCGAACGAAAGACCTTTATCCTTACCGCCTAAAATTACAACGGTAGGCACAGTCATAGAATTTATCGCCTTAATAGTAGCATCTGGATTAGTTGCTTTTGAATCGTTATAAAACTTTATCCCGTCAATTTCTTTAACAAGTTCTATTCTATGCTTGACTCCGTTAAAGTTTTCAACGGCATCGCAAATTGCGCTAGTATCAATATCCAAGATTTTAGAAACGCAAATGGAAGCAAGAACGTTTTCAAGATTATGCGCTCCACTAAGCGCAATCTCTGAAGTCGGCATAATAAATTCACCCATATAGTAAATATTTCCATCTACTACGTAACAGCCTGAAATCTTCTCTTTTAACGAAAAAAACACCACCTTACAGCGCGCAGTCTTTGAAAATTCACGAACTTTTTCATCATCGTAATTAAGTACGCAAAATTCGCTTTCACGCATATTGGTTAAAATTCTTTTTTTCAGATACACATAGTTATCCATATTATAGTGGCGCGAAAGATGATCGGGCGTAATATTTAAAACTACGGCAATATGCGGACAAAAGCTATGTACCGATTCAAGCTGAAAGCTTGAAACTTCAGTTACTGCGTAAGTATTTTCCGTAAGATTATCTACGTTTTCGCAAATAGGACTTCCTATGTTCCCAACAGAAATCGCCTTTTCGCCCGCCTTATTCAATATTTCTGTAAGCATCGAACAAGTCGTCGTTTTACCGTTCGTTCCCGTCACAGCTATAATTGGCGACTTAATCAAAAGACTACCTAATTCAAGCTCGCCTATTACTCTTTTTCTTAAACGCTTTGCAGTAAGTGGAATTTTATGGTCGATTGGAACACCCGGGCTTATAACTACAATATCACACCAATTAATCGCGCTATCAATATCGGTGCGCGCATCAACTGCGCCGAGCATTAAAAGCTCTTGAATACTTTTTGAAATAAAATCGGAGTTTGAGTCGTCGTAAACCATACATTTCCCACCACGAAGTAGAAGCTGTTTGGTTGCACTCAGTCCACTTTTTGCTATACCTACAATTAAAAAATTACTTTTTGATATTAACACTTTTCACCTACACAAAAGTTATTATTGACACCAACCCAGCCAAAAAAGTTACAACCGAATACCAGAACACAATTTTCGGCTCGCTTACGCCCTTATGCTGAAAGTGGTGATGTAAAGGCGCCATTAAAAATACGCGCTTTTTAGTAAGTTTATAATAACCTACCTGTATAATAACTGATATGCCAGAGAGTACGAACATTATTCCAATTATTGGAATATATAATGCGTTTCCACTAAAAATCATAATTGAAGCAAACAGCCCACCAAGCGCAAGCGAGCCTGTATCCCCCATAAACACACTTGCTTTATGCGTATTAAAAATCAAAAACCCCAAAAGCCCACCCACGCAAGAAATTGATAGATAGGATAGATTATGGAACTCGTCAAGTTTTGCATAAATGTTCACGGTAGCCGTTTGTAAAAGTATTAAAACTGCTGAAAACAAAAAGCAGATTGCGCTACAACTTGATGCCAAGCCGTCTAGTCCGTCGGTAAGATTTACACAGTTTGTAGTCGCTAAAAAAACAAACACACAAAGTGGAATATACCAAAAACCTATATCAATAACTTTTTTGGTAAAAGGAATATAGAGTTTATTAAGACCTAGCCTATACGAAAAAATTGCAGAAATTACGGCAACTGCAATTAAAAACAGGGTTTTTTGCATAGGAGTAAGCCCTTCGTTTTTAGCAAATTTCACTTTAATAAAATCGTCTAAAAATCCAACTATTCCAAAACCGATAAAAACTAGACAGGATAAAATTGATATAACCTTCTCCCCCTTTGACAGTAAAAAGAAAGTTATAACTATGCTCGTGACAAAAAACAGACCACCCATTGTGGGTGTTCCGCTTTTATCAAAATGTTCTTTTAAATATTTAAGTATGCTTTGTTTTGCCTTCAACCGTCTTAAAAACGGAATTGTTAAAAGTCCGAATATAAACGTTATGGCAAGTGAAATTATGCAAATTAAAATAATCCGTTTAATCATTACCAATAAAATCAAGCACTACGCGTTTATCACTAAACTCGTGCTTCACCCCTAAAATATCTTGATAGTTTTCAGAACCCTTTCCTGCTATCAGTAAAGTATCCCCCTTTTCAAGATTTTTAAGCGCGTAAATAATAGCTTTTTCGCGAGATTGAATACAAATATAATCGCGAGTACTTTCACGAACGCCACGCTCGATATCGCAAATTATTTTCATACCGTCTTCAAAGCGTGGATTGTCGCTTGTAATTACTACAAAATCACAAATATCGCCGGCAATTCTTCCCATAATAGGTCTTTTCTCTTTATCGCGATTTCCCCCACAACCGAATACGCAATACAAATTCTTTTTTGTGACGTTGCGCGCAGAGATTAAACTTTTTTCAAGTCCGTCCGGTGTATGCGCATAATCTACGTAAACGCTTGCGCCGAAAATTTCGGCTACCTTTTCCATTCGCCCAGAGATTGGCTCAAGCGAGTTTAATGAAGATGCTATCACCTTTTCGTCAACGCCTAAAACTTTAGCGCAGGTTGACGCGCCTAACGAATTATATACGTTAAACCTTCCTAAGAGCTTGCAATTTACTTTTAATATCTTATCAAAAAGGTTTACAACGTACGACGTACCACTGGAAATTTCCTTAATGTTTACAGCAAAAACGTCGCTAGGATTTTCTATTCCATAGCTAAGACCACCTTGAGATAAATAAAGCTTAAGTCCAAGACCGTCGTCAACGTTTATAATCGCATTTTTACACGCTTTAGTTTTAAATGGAAAAGCTTTTACGTTTTCATAGCTTTGAAAATCTTTAAAAAAGTCTAAATGGTCTTGCGTGCAGTTTGTAAATATCAACGCTTCAAAATTAATACAAGAAAGTTTTTTATAAAATATTGCGTGAGCAGAATATTCTATCGTAACGTACTCTGCCCCAAGCTCGACAAGTTTATTTAAAGTTGAAAATAGTAAAGTCGGATCTGGCGTAGTAAGCTCTTGTTCGATATTAAAGTTTTCAAAATGAATACCAAGCGTTCCAATATATGCAGTTCTTTTTCCTGCTGAATTTAAGATATGCTGTAAAATCTTACACGTAGAAGTTTTACCGTTTGTTCCAACTACACCAATAATTTTTAACTTTTTTTCAGGATTTTGATAAAAATTTGAACAAAATACTGAAAAAGCCATTCTAATATCGTCAACACAAACAGCTTCAGCACCTAATTTTTCAAGCCCTACAAGGCTTGTAACAACGGCCTTCGCCCCGTGGCTTATCGCTTTTTGAATATACTCTTTAGCCGTTTCAAAATCTTGCTTCAGGCAGATAAATAAACAATTATCTTTTACTTTATCAGGTTCAAATTCTACTTGATTAATTTCAATTTCGCCGTCAAATTTTTCTTTCGTGGGAAAATCTTTCACTATTTCCCTTAAAAGCATGTTTCTCCTTAATTAAATGGTTTAATGTTTTTATGTTTTATTATCCCTTCAAAAACTTCTTTTACAATTGGCGCGGCAACAGTCGAGCCGTAAGTTCCTCCAACGGGTTCGTCAACGATAGCAAGCGCTAAATATTCAGGACTTGACGATGGAAAAAAACCTATAAACGACATAACGTACTTTCCTTGCGCGATAATTCCGTTTTCGTACTTTTGCGCAGTCCCGGTTTTTCCACCAACCTTATAACCTTCGATATAAGCATTTTTACCACTTCCTTGACTTACTACGTTTTCTAAATAACTTGCTAAAATTTTACTTGCTTCTTGGCTTGCTACTTCGCTTATAAGTTTAGGCTCAATAACTTCTGCTATCCCAAGTTCTTTATCAAAAATTTCAGTTGCAAGCTGCGGTGAGTAATATTTGCCACCGTTCACGCACGCGCACGCGGCGGCGGCAAGCTGAATTGGAGTTACCGCAATAGTTTGCCCAAAACTTATTCTTGCCAAATCTCCATTCGTTACAGAATTTTCGTAAAGCACCATACCTATTGCTTCCCCGTTAAAATCAATGCCGGTTGCCGAGCCAAAATTAAGTCTGTTTACGTATTTATAAAAAGTATTCTTGCCAAGCGACAGCGCTATATCAACAAAGCAAGGGTTGCAACTGTTGTTTAGTGCTTCTTGCAAAGTTTCGTTAGAATGTTTTCCGTTTGCGTGCGTAGTCCAACACTTTATTTTTCGCCCGTCAACCATGCGATAGTTAGAAGAATTAAACACGTAATTTAAAGAAAAAGCGTTTGAATTTCCATTTAAATGTTCTTCGATATTTGCAAGCGCAGTCACGATTTTAAAAGTTGAACCCGGCTCGTAAGAGTCGGCAACTAAAGTATTTCTTGTAAGCTTGTTTAAGGTTTCGATATCGTCGCGTGGTAAATTATTTAGATCTAACGACGGTTTCGTCGCCATAGCTAAAACTCTACCGTTTTGTGGATTTAAAACGAGCACCGAACAGCTTTTTGGCGAATATCTGTTTACGACTTTATCTAAAGCACTTTCGCAAATTAACTGAATTTTAGCATCTATTGATAGTTTGACACTTAGCCCGTTGGTTGCTTGAGCGTAATGTGGCGTAGAATTTTCGACGTCTTTTCCTACAAGGTCAGATTCGTATAAAATCTCCCCGTCGGTACCTTTTAAATATTTATCGTAATAAGCTTCAAGACCACATATTCCCGTTCCGTCAATCGACGTGTAGCCTAGCGTTTGCGATAGCATATCTGAATACGGATAAACTCTAGTGTTATCGACTGAATAATACACGCCGTCGAGATGGTATTTTTCAAGTTCTATCGCCTTAGATTTATCAATTTGTCTTACAACCGTTATCTCAGATAAATTCTGCGATTTTATCTTATTTAAAAGTTTATTCTCATCTACTTCAAAAAGGTTTGATAAAGTTTTGGCTACAAGCGCTTCATCAGTCACACAGCGCGGTCTTACGTAAACTGCGTAAGACGTTTTATTCCCTGCGAGCAAGTCGCCGCTAGCATCGACAATTTCACCTCGAACGGCAGTAATTGGAAGCTCTCTGGTCCACTGGTCTATGGCAATTTCCCTTAAGTCCTTACCCCAAACTACTTGGATATAAAATGTTCTTGATAAAACGAGCAAAAAAATAAAGGCTATTCCGCAAATTAGCGAAAATAACCTCTTTCGTATAATCGTAACAGATATTTTATTAATGGTAATCTCCTTGACGATTACTTTGACATACCCATTTCAATTGCCTTTCTTTCAATTTCAGCATCACTTGAAACGATAGACAATTCGTCTTGTAATTCTTGTTGCTGAGTTTGAAGTGCTTGAATACGGGTTTCCATCATAGCAACGTCGTTATTCATATTTCTTAAAAGTCTGGTATTTAAAACGATTAACGCAAAAATAGTAAGCACTACTATAGCATAAACTGCCATAAGTACTTTACCTTTAGAATTTACCTTATATTGCTTATCTTCTTCTCTAGCACGAAGTGATTCGTACTCATAAAGATGAGATGGATTTTCGATAGAAAGATTGCCTTTGATTTGGCTGTGAGATCTGTACGCCATAGTTTTAGCAGATGGCATAGTATCCTCTGTTTCATTAAGCTCGTAAGCCTTTGGAGCTGGAACCGTTTGTGGTTTAGCTTCTTCTTGTGGAGTATAATAGAGTAGTGACTCAAAATCGCCAAGATTGTTACTTACTTGTTGTTCGTTAATTTCATTACGTGCATATCCATCATCGTGTGTTAAAGCGCTTCTTTCTCTAAAATCCACCATATAATCGTTGTGTTGTTCTCTGTTACTATTCATATTATCTCTCCTTAAATTTTATTCCGCGACTTTAACCTAACTTTAAACTCTTTCACAAATTCTCAGTTTTGCGCTTTTAGCACGGGGGTTAAAATCGACTTCTTCCTTACCCGCTACTATCGGTTTTTTATTGACGAGTTCTATTTCACGTCGTTTACCGCAAACGCAAATCGGTAAACTTTTATCACAAATGCAATCGGTTTCGAGTTCTTTAAACGCATTTTTAATAATTCTGTCCTCGAGTGAGTGGAAAGTAATAACCGCAAGTCTTCCACCCTTTTTTAAACCAAAAACTATATCCTTGACAGCTTCAGCTAAACCTTTTAGCTCGCCGTTTACTTCAATTCTGATAGCCTGAAAAGTTCTTTTTGCTGGATGTCCTTGATCGCCGTATTTTTTAGGAATTGATTTATCAATTATTTCGACCAATCTTCCGCAAGTTTCAATTTTTTGAACTTGTCTTTCTTTGCAAATGTTTTTTGCGATATTATAAGCAAATTTTTCTTCGCCGTAATTTTTAATCACTTCGTAAAGTTCTTTCTCTGAATAGCCGTTTACGACGTCGTAAGCAGAAAAATCTGACTCTTCGTTCATTTTCATATTAAGTTTTTCTTCTTTTGCCATATAAGAAAAACCACGACTTCTGTCATCAAGTTGATAACTTGAAACGCCTAAGTCTAAAAGCGCACCGTCTAAAAGTTCCACACCAAGCTCGTCCACTATGCTTTTAAAATTTTTAAAATTATCGTGAACTAAAGTAAATCTACCGTCAAACTCTTTTAAGTTCTCTTTAGCAAACCTAATCGCTTCGGTATCTAAATCGGTTGCAATAACTTTTACGTTATTTCCCCTTTTTAAAATTTCCTTAGTGTGACCTGCTAGCCCTAGCGTTCCGTCAAAATAAACGCCACCGTCTTTTATATTCAGCCCGTTCATACACTCTTCGAGCATTACGGATATATGCTTAAATTCCATTGTTGTTATTGTTGTTATTGTTTTTAAGCTTCTTTGACATCTTACTCATAAACGCCATAGTTCTGTTGAAGCTATCTTTATCGACTGCAAGTTCTTTGTAAGGAACAATTTCAAGATGGTCACCCATACCGATAACGTTTATGTCTTTACCTAAACCAACGGCTTTAATAAACTTCGAATCAATAACGAAACGACCTTGAGTATCCGGCTTTGGGAAATCAATCATCATCATGTAGTTACGGTATTCTTCAAGTTCATCTTGGTCGTAAATGTCAATATTGTCATTGAAAGCCTTAAGTCTTTCTTCAATAGCAGCTTTAGGGAAAATGTTAATACAGCCGTGTCCTAAAACTAGAGCAAACTCATTACCCATTTCCTTAAATAAGGCAGGAATTCTTATTCTGTTTTTAGCGTCAATCGAATGTTTTGAAGTGCCTAAAAACATATACGAAATCCCCCTTGTTACTAATTGTAAATTCATTATAGCAGAGAGTTTGTCCACTGTCAACCACTTTTTGAAAATTTTTCGAATTTTTTTTAAATTTTTTTCATAAAATTAGTATTTTGGACTAAACTAATGTTTATCAAGTTTTTTAAGCAAAAAGTTATAAACTGCAAAATTGCGCATTTTATCTTCAAAAATAAAACTTTTTAAAGACATTTTTAAACTTTTTGTTTCACTTGGGCAAAAAGTAGACAAAAATCCCTTATCGTGGACACTCATCCCTAGCACCTCTGAAAATATTGTGCTATGGGGAAAAATTTTAGAAAATTCTTCTTTCAAAAAACAAAAGTGAGTGCAACCTAAAAGCAAAAAATTGAAATCTTTTCTGACCGATAAAAAATATTTTTGAAGGTCGATTTTAGACAAGTTTGACAAGTTGTTTTCAATCTCCAAAACAAGGTCTGACAAATCTAAAGTTTGAAGCAATTTTTGCTCTCGTTTTGCTTTCATAATATATACACTATTAATCGTAGCCCTAGTTCCGACTAGCAAAGTAGAGCCAAAAAGGCTTGTTTGCACGAACGGATAAACGCCGTAAAAAACGAGGTCGGAAAAATGGAGTTTCAAATTATCTATAACACGAGTAGATAACGTGTTACACGCAAGCACGCAAACAGAAAAATCATAACATTTTTTTGCGCGCAAAATATTTGTGTATGCAAGCTCAAAAAGTTCTTTTTCGCTCTTTTTTCCGTACGGCGCGTTCTTTTTATCTGACATATACAAATACTCAAATTCAGGACTTAATTTTTTAAGCTTTAATAAAACGTTAAGCCCACCTATTCCACTGTCGTAAACAAGTATTGTTTTTTTATCCACAATTTATTGTATGAACACAAAAAATAATTTGTTTAGACAAAAATCAGCTCAATCTTTATAAAAAATTTAAACAATCAAATTTTAAAGCAATAATCTGCGTTTTTTAATTTTATTATCTGTTTTTTAATTAAATATTTTTTTGAAAATGTCAACCTTAAAAAATGTCGATAACTTTTAAATTTTTGTCGATAACCCCAAAATTCCGACATTTTTCGCGCGATTTTTAGCATTTGAAATTTACCGTGTGGACAAATATATTTTTAACCAAAATTTACTAATTTTTATTAGTTTGAAAATTTTTGGTAAAAATAAAGTTTAATAAAATTAATAATTTTATCAAATTACATTAAAATTTCTTGCATATTTATATTTTTTATGCTAAAATATCTTAGCAATTAAAGAAATTACCTAAATAAAGGTCATTATAAAGGAGAAACAAAGTGCCAAACATTAAGTCTGCTAAAAAAAGAGTTTTAGTAAATGAAAAGAAAAATTTAGAAAACAGAAGTCAAAACCAAAGGGTAAAAACTGCTATGAAGAAACTTAACGCTGCTATTGACGCTGGCGATAAGGCTTTAGCACAAGAACTTTATAAAGAAGTTGCTAAGCTTTTAGATTCAGCAGTTTCTGCAGGTCGTTTCCACATCAACACTGCTGCTAACAAAAAGTCTGGTTTTGCAAAAAGAATTAACCAAATGGCTTAATTTTTAATATTTTGTTTAAAAAATTAAGCAGGCAGAAAATTTCTGCCTGCTTTTTGTCGTTTAGCCGAAAGGGCGCAAGTTTCCACTTGCGCCCTTTAATATTAATTTCTTTTTGAACGAGGTTTACAGATAAGACCAAATATATAACTAAACAGTACAGCCGCACTAACACCTGCTGCAGCAGACTTAAGCCCACCTGTCAGTACCCCTAAAAGTCCACTTTGCGCACCAGCTATCGCGCCTTCTGCAAGCAGATAGCCAAAACCACTTATCGGGACAGTTGCGCCAGCACCTGCAAAATTAACAAGATGCTCGTAAATTCCAAGCGCTTGCAGTAAAATCCCACCGAGCATAAAAAATACTAAAATTTTGCCTGCCGTAATTTTCGTGGTATTTATTAAAATTTGCGCAACGACACAAATCAAACCACCAACCACAAAGGCTTTTATAAACATAAAAACTATTTCCCACATAATTAACTCTCCAAAACAACTGCGTGGGCAACGCATGGTATAGACTCGCCTTGCTGAGTTGATACCGGTGATAAAAGTGCACCCGTTGCCATAAATATAATTTTGTTCAACTCTTTTTTCTTTAACTTATCGTATATATAAGAACCAAACACAACAGCACTGCACCCAGCGCCACTACCGCCTTGATATTTTTCTTCTTCTATATTATAAATCATCTCACCACAGTCTGCGTGAACGTTATCCATATCGTACCCTTTTTCTTTTACAAGTTCTTTAACAAGTCTAGAGCCAAGCGCACCTAAGTCACCCGTTAAAATTAAATCGTAATCACTTGGCTTCGTGTTCGTGTCCTTAAAAAGACAAGCAAGCGTATCGCACGCAGCAGGCGCCATTGCAGCGCCCATATTGTTTGCATCTGTTATTCCAAAATCAACTACCTTACCAAACGTTGCCGAAACAATTTTGGGATAGTCGCCACTATCTGCTATCACGCACGCACCTGCGCCCGTTACCGTCCACTGCGCTTGCGGCGGTCGAGTGCAACCAAGCTCAAGCGGATAGCGATATTGTCTTTCGGCTGTCGCAAAGTGACTTCCCGTTGCGGTGACTATTTTTTTCATATACCCACCGTCAACAAGTGAAGCTGAAATTGCAAACCCTTCTGAAAAAGTCGAACACGCGTTATAAATTCCTATATACGGAATATCAAAATCACGAGCAGCAAAGCTTGCTGAAATTATTTGATTTAAAAGGTCGCCAGAAACTAATGCATCGATGTCGTCACGGCTAATATTAGCGCTTTTTATCACGTTTTCTATCGCATACGACAACATTTTGCACTCTGCCTTTTCAAAAGTATCCTCGCCAAAACGGTCGTCGTAAATTAGCTTATGAATATGCTTTCCGAAATTGCTTTCAGATTCTTTCGGCCCTGCTATTGTAAAAGTTGAAATAATTCTCGGTTTATTCGAAAAATAAATAGTATGTTTTCCCATAATTATCAAACTTAATATTTGCAAAACACGTTAAAATATACAAAACGCCTTTGCGAATTTTTCGCTAAGGCGTTTTTGTTATTTTGCTATTTTCTTTTAACAATCTTAAAGCCGTTTGCAGTAAGTAACCAATAAGCATCATCTAAAAGTTGATAGTCGTATTTAAACACGTCTTTGTCTGCAACAGACACACCGTCGCGCTTAGCAACGATTTCAGAAAACTGCATAAGCCCACCAAACGTGGTCAAATTACCGTGTCTTCTAAGCACGTAATTTTTTCCGTTAGTATACGCTTCTTTTCCGTTTGCTTTAATAGTTACTTCATTTCTTATCTGCTCGATACTGGCAGGAACCATACCTTTACTTATCATAAAAGAATTCCATCTAAGGTGTTCGTGCACCGCTAGATTTTTTCTTAGAGAATCCGGGAAAGCAAAAGGATAATAAATTATAGGTTTTTTGTCAACCGTAACGTTATAATGCTTAAAATCAGGAAGATTGCCTTTTGCATAAATACTCAAATACTCGTCAAAGTCAATACCTTGAGTTTCACTGCTTACATCTTCAAAATCAAGTCCTATAAGGTTAAGTTTTGCCCTAATAGATAAAACTGCGTAAAGGTTAGATTCTCTTTCAAGCTCAGTTTTTACTTTATACCAAGATAAAAGGCTTTCTCTTTCTATTTTTTCAACGGCTTCGTTTGAAATCGAACTAAGTTTTTCACTAGTTATTTTATACTCGACAGCGTACATAGCATCGCGCATTTTAGCCATATGACTAAACTTTTCGTTAGATATTCTGTCAAAGTTATACACAACGTCTTTTTCAACCGCAAAAACGTAGCAAACGTCTGAGTTTTTCGTAAAACTGCAATTATTTATCGAATATAGCGCAAAAGGTTTAAAATCAATATTTTTGTACATTGTACTCGTGCTTTCATACAATTTTTTATCTCTTACTTTTACAAAAATATGAAGATTTGCTAAGTTCCACTCCCTTCTTTTTTCCGAGAGTTTTCTTGCCATATCAATATTTTCTAAATCAGTACCAAAAGCAATTATAACGTAGTTTACACTTTTTATATTATTCGTAAAAATATCTTTTAAACTTTTATAATATTCTTTATCGTTTATATCTAACCGATAAAATTTTTCGTTCGCAGGTAAATCAGGAAGCGGTAAATAATTATTTACGTCAACCGAATTAAATTCATTTTTAAATCTAAAATAACTGTGGTTTAAATTTTTATTGTTTTCAGAATACTGTTTATCAAATATATGATAATTTACTTGCTTTAACTCTGGTTCTGTTTCGCCTTTTTTAATAAATTGATTGTTCGCAACTGAAGTTGAAAGAATTTGCTGGTTAGTATTTCCAAAACCTATAAAGCAAACGTTTAAATCGACGCCGTCTTTTAAGCAAGCGGTTTTTGTATCAATATGTTCTTCGCTTAAAAACTTAGTAAGCGGATATTTGTCAACAAAATCAACCGCTATTTGATGGTATTTGTTAACGTAATGCAAGCAACCGTTCGACTCTGAAGCAAGCGACGTATAAACCGTTTCAAACCTAGGATCGCCAAACACGTATGCCCCAAAAGAAAATAAAAGTTCGTCGTTACCACTTTCTTTCACAAAGTCAATTATTTCTCTTGATAAAGAAATGTTTTTTTCGTCATTACCAAAATTAAGAATAACCGAAATTTTACTCTTTGCTTTTTTACAGTTTGATTTAAGCCAATCACTTAAATCGCTGAAAGATTTCAAGTCAACGTATTTAACGTTTTTAACGTAAAGCGAAAAACACTCCTTTTCGTCAAGTTCACTAATCAATACTTTTGAGCCACTAAACGTGTTGTAAATATCAATATTATGGTCGTTATTACCAACAACTATCAATTTTTCCTTGCTTGATAAGCGAAATTTAATTCTTCCAATAAACGCCCAAACCCTTTGACTTACAAGCGAAATCGTAAATAGTAGAGCGTTAATTACAACTAAAACAAAACTAAAGTATACGGTAAATGCGTAAAGCGAATTGGCTTCAATTAAGGCTTTTACTCCACTTAAGTCAAACTGTAAAATAACGAGCTTTACAACGTTATGTATACTGTTAAAAAGCGCAAAAAAGAAATTTTCACCACCAAATAACCGCCCCGCTACGTACAACGGTAAAACTACGAAATAAATAATCGCGCAGTTTCCTTTTTTAAATCCGCGTATAAATTCTATGCGCTGAGCACGGTTAAGAAAAAATATCTTAACAATAATAAATATAGTTAATATCGCCAAAAATACTATTGAAACGGCAGAAATTAAATTATAAATTAACATAGTTATACCTAAAAATCGCAAAAAGCCTTTTATAAGGCTCTTTGCTGAAAAATTTTATTTATTTTACGTCCATAACAGTTCTTAAATATTCTTCAACGCTCATTTTTCCTTCACTAATTTGTTGAAGCTTATCATTGTACTGATCAACAGTTACGTGTGCAAGCATTAACGCATGCTTAAAGTAACCTTTACCTATCAAGCTATCTTGAAAACATGTGGTAAGCTTAAAAATTATCATACCCGACGTCATATCTAAATCAAAACAACCGTCTTTTAAAAATCCGTTTGTTATTGCAACTGCAAGCGCAACGTCTGGTAAATTTTCGTTTGGAACGTTGAACGGAAGTGGTGAAAAATATCTTGCAATAAGCATTTCTGAATCAATAGTAAACAAGTGAGAAACAGGAAGGTCGTTACTATCCATGCTGAAATGAACCGTAAGCTTTTCTTCATCTTTTCCAAAATTGAGATTTAACTCTTCCATTGCAGAAACTAGCGTGTCAAATACTTTTTTAGATTGAATTAAATTTTTATCTTCCATACCCATTCTCCTTAATCGCAAATAGCGTCCATTAACTCAGAAATTGTGAGTTTGTCATTTAAGAACATAAACAATTTATCGTTGTATTTATCAACGATCGCACATGATATATCTAAAATATATTCAAGCGCACCTTTTGAAATAATACTTTCAAGATAACTTGTCGTTGCACGGTAAGATACGGTCGAATCTCTAAAATCAAACTCAAAACAACCGTCTGCAAGCGACATATTGACAAGCGCAAGCGCGTATGCAAGCTGGTAATATTTATCTTCAGGAACTTTGAAAGGCATTTTTGAAATTACAATTACAGTTTTTATAGCATCATCACATCTTATGTAAAAATCCATAGGCAAATCTTTAGTATTAAAACCTATTGTAAGCGTAAAATCTTCTTTGTTTGGACTGTAATTATACTTTTGTTCGTCTAGCATCTCGCAAAGTCTTTCAAAAGTTTTTTTGGTTAAGGTTAAATCCTTTTGTTCTGACATATCTATTCTCCTTTTATTTCAAATCAGTGAAAACCGATTTCTCTCTTCTTTTTTGAAACGTTAAATTCTTTTTCGCTAGTAGCGCGTACAAAATCGTCTTTTGTCAACACGATTTCCTCTTGATTAGTAAACTGCATTCGCGACGATGCTTTACCCCAAGTGCGTTCGAAAAGATTTCGTACAAATCTTGCGTTAGCAAAGTCTTTTGCGCCAATTACGTTATCGCTTAGCCCTAAGAAATAATCTTTTGCGCAAGGCAATAATTCATCGTCGTACTTAAACTTCTTTTTCACCATCAAGCAGAAAATTTCATAAAGCTGCTCGCGAGTAAAGTTCGGGAATTCCAAAGTGTACGGCATACGGCTTGCAAGTCCAGAATTACCAAGCATCAACTTTTCCATTTCATCGGTATAACCTGCCATTATAACAAGCATATCTGAACGGTGATTTTCCATTTCTGCTATCAACGTATCAAGAGCTTCTCTACCAAAGTCCTTGTTGTTATCGTCGTGAGCGCGATACAAAGAATACGCTTCGTCAATAAAAAGTACCGAGCCGTAAGCATCTCTACACATACCTGAAACTTTCGGTGCCGTTTCACCAATAAATCTACCTACAAAATCCCTGCCTGAATATTCAAAGAAACTACCTACTCTCAACACGCCGTTTTCTTTAAGGATTTTTCCGATAATTCTTGCAACCGTCGTCTTACCCGTACCGGGGCTACCTACAAATCGCATGTGCACGCAAGGCGCGTCTAAATCCTTACTATTTTTGCTAAGATTAATTTGAGCGATAATTTCTTTAACTTTTTCAACGATTTTTTCAGAGCCAACAAGTTCATTTAAAAGTTCCATACCTGACTTTCCACTATCAATGAACTCACTCGACAATCCGTCAAGGTCGTTTTTAGTTATAACCGAGCCTTCGCTTATTCCTTTAGCGCAAGCAAGTTGCTTTTTATAAATTATTTCGTTTACAACTTTTTTAACAGTCTTTATGCCGTAGAACTTGCCGTCACTCTTTTCGTCCATAATTCTTTGTTCGAAAAGTTGCCAAGCATCATCTGCCAAAGTAAAATCGTATTTTTTTAATTCATTTACAGCACAGGTCTTTAATTCTTCCATGCTAAACGGTAAAACTGAAACCGTGCGAACAAACATTAGGTCGTTAATGCTTAAACTAATATTTTTCAAAACGTCCTTTTCAAGGAACGGCACCTTAAACACTACGACGGTATTTTTTGCGCATTCTGCTATTTCTCTCAAGAATTTCTTGAAGTGGCTGGTTTCAAGCGACGTCATACACTCGCTTATATCTATGCAAGAAATACATGGGTTACCACTAAAGAAGCTATATGCGTTAAGGTCTTTGTCTTTGACGCTTGAATCAACTTTATCTTCTAAAACAGTAGGTCTTTTAGCAGGCGACAAACCTAACTCGACCAAGTTCTTCGCAAAATCATTTAAATATGTAGAAAGCCCGTCTCCGTCATTTATTGAAAACAAATAACTTTGGCGAATAAATGCCTTTTCTGTCTTATTTTTCTTGATAATCGGAGCAATAAGCTTAATTTCTTCGATTAAGTCTTTATATCCCTTAGCACCAACTAAATCAATAATTTCATCTTTAGTATCTTCACTATCGTCATCATCTGTATCAGAACAATTTCTATCAAACATAGTTTTTAACGTATTTTCAATTTCAAGAAGCTTTTCGTCTAGATTCATTTCGCCATCTTCTACAGGGCTTGAACTGTTTTCAGATTCGTTTACGGTTTTTTCGCCTTTTTTGTATTGAATAGAAGTACCGATTTTGTTAAAATCGGCTACGTTATACTTAGCGCAAATTATTTCTTTGATATAACTAAAAAGATTCTCTAGCTCACCTTCACTCACTTCAAAATGAATTGTAGAAGATCCAACCGCTTGCGCTTCAATTTTATCTTCAAACTTTGCCTTAGTTTCTTCAACAACAAAATCTATTGGATTTTTATCATATGATAAATATGCTTCAAAAAGCCACTCGTCGTTAAAAGTGTATTCAAATATCAACTCTTTCATCTGCACCTCTTAAGTAATTATTATATTTACTAATATATAATAACACAATACTTTTCATATTTCAATAGCAAAATAAAAAATTTTTTATTTAATTTTAAAAGCGCCTATCGAATTGATAGACGCAATTTTTTTAAATAAATAACCCAACTATATAATACACTAATCCGACAGCAATGCTTGCAGTTACGCCAAACACGATAATAGGTCCGGCTACGACAAACATTTTTGCACCCATGCCGTAAATATAGCCTTCACTTTTAAATTCCATCGCAGGAGAAGTTACGGAATTAGCAAACCCTGTTATTGGAACGATAGAGCCACCACCGGCGTAGTGACCAACCCTATCATACACCCCTAGACCTGTTAAAAGACAACCTAAAAATATCATAATTACCGATGTCGCACTCGAAAGTGCATCGCCGTATATACCGAACACAAAGGATAGCATATATCTTATGAATTGTCCAATAGTGCAAATAAAACCTCCAACCCAGAACGCGTTAAATATACTTACCACTTCATTAGTTTTCGGTGCGATTTTTTTGACAAGCTCAATGTAATCTTTATTATAATTTTGTTTATTCTTTCCTGTCATCTTTTAAGTCCTTATCAACAATACTAGGAACAAAACTTTCTCTATCAAATGGATTTCTAAGTAGTTCGTTTTCCTTTTTCATACTAAGATTATTATGCTCAAAAAAAATTACGATATACATAATAACTTTTAAAATTGTTGATATTTGGCTTAATTTTGAATTATTTTACATTTTTTGTTTAAGCTTTTTCAAAGTGCTTTGTTCTATCCTTGAAACTTGGACTTGACTTACCCCTAACTCTTTCGCTATCTCACTTTGAGTTTTATCTTTATAGTAGCGTAAAAGTATAATTTTCTGTTCTCTCTCGTCTAAACTCTCGATTGCTTTTTTAAGCATTATTTTATCTACTAAATCGTCTTCATTATCTTTTGACGGCAGTTTTTCATGTAGCTCGATAGGTTTATCGCCGTCGTCTTTCGTTGTGTCCGAAAGTGAAAGAATTGGCTTTTGAGAACCTAGCGCCAAAATTACGTCTTCCTTTTCAACTTGGAACTTTTCCGCTATTTCCATAACGGTAGGACTTTCTTTTCCTTCTTTAATTTTAGCTTGAATATAAACGTTAATTTTATAACTTAAATTTTTGATTATGCGCGAAACTTTAACTTGCCCGTCGTCGCGCATGAACCGTTTTATCTCACCTATTATCATTGGCACCAGATAGGTGGAAAACCTTACGCTAAAATTTTCGTCAAAATTATTTATTGCTTTTAAAAAACCGATGCAAGCAAGTTGATAAAGATCGTCGTACTCTACCCCTTTTTTGCAAAATCGTTTAATAATACTTTTTAGTAGCGAAGTATTATTTATTAAAAGTTTCTCTTTTGCATTTTCGTCGCCTAATTTTGCAAGCCTGATACACTCGATGGTTTCTTCGCTACTTAACATAATCCCCCTAGCCAGCCTTTAATAACTTACTCATATTGACGATAGTTCCTTGTTGTGGTACAGATTCTACGCTTAATGTATCCATAAAGGTTCTCATAATGGTAAACCCCATACCCGCGCGCTCGTCTTCCTCACGCGTGGTAAAAAACGGTTCAAGCGCGTTTTCAACGTTCTCTATGCCCTGTCCAAAGTCAGTTATTTTAATATGTAAAGTATTATTTTCGACAAAGCACTCGATTATTATTTCACTGTTTTCTTTATTTTTAGGATATGCGTGAACGACTGCGTTAGTAACTGCTTCACTAACCGCAGTTTTTATATCGCTAAGCTCTTCTACACTTGGATTAAGTGGTAGAATAAAAGCAGATACACAAGTTCGGGCAAAGCTTTCGTTTTTTGAACTTGCGTTAAATTTCAGATACATCTTTTCCATTATTTTTCCTCACATTTTAGGTATTACTTCATAAATTGCTGCAAGTGACAACACTTTTTCTATTGGTTGTGACGGGCTTGCAATATAACACCTTACGTTTCGCTTTTTAAGTTTTTTGTACCGACCAAGTAGCATACCTATTCCCGTGCTATCCATAAACGTTAGTTGCGACAATTCAAAAATGACTACTGAAATAGCGTTTTCCTTGTCAATAATTGCATCTATGTAATCTTTTGCGCCTTTTGCGTAATGTTCGTCTAGCTCGCCAATAAGATAAAGCGTTAAAGCATCACCTAATATATCGTATTTAACACGCATAATTTTCTCCTTTTTTACCTTAGTAGAAAAAGTTTAACAAAAAAAATAACGCAAATTTTGGGAAATTACCCAAAATTTGCGCGAAATTTGTATTATTTTTAAATTCTCCAGCCATCGAAAATATCTTTGATAGTATCAAATAAATTTCTTTTAGCAACTGTTTTTGTAGAAACTAAATCAATTTTTTGAACTTCAATACCACCGTTATAAACGACAACCTCTCCAACCGTTTGCCCTTCTTTTATTGGTGCGCGCAAGTTGTCAAATTGTTTAATTTCATAGGTGTAATCAGCTTTTTCACCTTTTTTAGTAAATGCGCTGAAATTTTCTTTTGCTCGAACCGAAACGTTATTTTCTTTACCACCTGAAATTTTTACGTTTTCACTTAAAATTACACTGCTATCGACGATTTGCTGATTTTTAAAGTTCGCAAAAGTATAGTCAAGCATAGAAGTTACGTCACTAAATCTTTCTTTTGAACTAGGCTCGCCAATAACTACGGCTATAATTCGCGTTCCGTCGCGTTTTGCAGTACAGGCTAAGCAGTAAAGCGACTCGCTTGTAAAGCCTGTTTTACCACCGTCACAGCCAGAATAGAACTTAACGAGCTTATTCGTATTTGTTAAAACCGTTTTTTGCCCGTCTGGATGTGTTAATTCGTCAAGCCAAATATTACTAAATTTAAAATATTCGTCGTGCGAAATAAGTTTTGAAAGCATAACGGCTACGTCTTTAGCTGAACTGTACTGCGTTGGTTTAGGAAGCCCTGTGCAGTTAGAAAATAAAGTGTCGGATAAATTCCACTCTTTTGCAAGAGAGTTCATTTTCTCAACGCAAGCTTCTTCACTGCCGTAAAGGCGTTCTGCAAGAGCAACTGACGCGTCGTTTGCAGATGCTACGATAACGCTTTTTATAAGGTCGCTTGCTTTGTAATTTTTATTTGCTTGCAAAAACACTTGGGAACCACCCATAGAGTTCGCTCTTTCGCTTACAGTAATTTCTTCGTCAAGACTAAGTTCTCCCTTGTCAACTGCATCGAAAACAAGGTTTAAAAGCATAATTTTCGTCATACTTGCAATAGTAAGCCTTTCTGACGAATTTTTTGAGTACACTTCGACTTTACCACTAGCGTCAGTGATATAAGCAGATTTTGCAGTTTTTGCTAAATCTATTTCGCTATTTTGAGAGAAACAATACTCGCTTGTTACAGTTTCAGTTTCTAACCTTTCTATTTCCGAATTGCACTTAGCGCAAACCGTTTCTTGCAACGATAAATTCTCGTTATGATTTACACAATATGCGACTACAAAAACTAATAATAAGCATAAAAATATCTTTTTCATAATTCACCTTTTTAGTGTATTATGAGCAAAATATCTTTCTTTATTCTAAAAATAAAAATTCAACGGTCTTAAAATAAGCAACAATAAAATTAGTTCTACAAGCGCACCAACTGCAGATATTAAAAAGAAAACAAAGCTCGCGAAGATATACGCTTTATAATTGAAATTTTTGCATTTATCAAAGCTTTCAGACAGTTTATATGCGATCGTAGAATACAAAATTAGAGAAAGCGTAGTTATTAAATTTTGCAACAACACGCAAAAAACAAATAAAACTAAGCCAGTAATCTTAAAATTAGTTATAAATACGATACCCGCCGCCCCTAAAACGTATCCACGATATATTATTATAAAATAATGTAAAGGCGATAAGTATATTGTAAGTGACGTTAACGCAAACAATGTAAACAGTGCAAGCGCGTTTATAATTCTTGACCAAAATAGGCTTATCGGGCTTGAACTTTTACATAACGCAAGCACTAAAAAATCGAGCACGTTATCCGCAAAAAGCACTTTTTCATGCTCACTAAAGAAAATTACGCCTAAAACTATACCTAAAACGTAGACGGCAATAAGTGAAATTGCATACCATTTTTTGTTTTCAATAATCGACTTGTATCTTTTAAAAATTGCTTCCAAAATAAAAATTACTCCCACATAATTCTATGGGAGCAATCTTTCAAATATTCATTTATGCGTTTAACATATTATTAATACAAATACCGTAACCGCGTGTCGGATCGTTAATAAATACGTGTGTTACTGCGCCAACCAGTTTACCGTCTTGAACGATTGGACTACCGCTCATACCCTGAACGATACCACCGGCAGATTTTAAAAGTCTTTCGTCGGTAATCTTTACGACAAGATTTTTACAAGGCTTTTCTCCGCCGTCTGCCTTTACGATTGAAATATCATATTCTAAACTTTCTACGCCGTTGATACTCGTTACCATTTTCGCAGAGCCGATTTTGGCTTCTCCTACCTTAATTTTTGTAAGTTTAGAAAAGTCGTAATCACTACTTAATTTACCTTTAATACCTTGCTCAAAGTTACCCGAAATTTCGCCGATTGCGTCGTCTTTTATAAAAATTCCCTTAAGTTCGCCAGCCTTTCCGCGTACGCCCTTATTAATTCCTATAATAGAACAACGGTAGATATTTCCACCGAGCACATCGCAGAGCTGTTCTCTATCGTCAACGATTGGGTGACCTAAAGCCATAAATTCGCCGTTTTGTTTTATAAAAGTCATAGTTCCTATGCCGTTTAAGTCGTCGCGAATAAAAAGACCAAGTTTATATTTACCGCTTAAATCTATTGCAGGCTCGACTTCTTTTATAAGCCTTTCACCGTTACGCATTACGGTAACGACTACTTTTTCGCCTTTACAGCCTTTTAAAGCCTTTTCTATATCACTTGAACAATCAATTTGAACGTCGCCAACTGAAAGAAGCTTGTCGTGCGGTAAAATTTCAGCATCTTTCGCTGGTGAAAGCACGCCACTATCAGTTATAACGTCACAAATACCAACGATTTCAGCACCGCGAGTATTAATTGAAAAGCCTGTTGCAAATCCACCGAGATACACGGTTTTCGCTTCGTCTGCCCGAGCAAAAATCTTCGCGCCGTTAAAACTTATTACCGTAATTAAAAGCGCAAAACACATTAAAACCTTAAAAAATCTGTTTCTCATTATTCTCCTTTATACGCAATTTATCTTTTGTTGCTAAGGTTTATAATGGGCATTAAACATATTTTTATACAAAAAAATAAAACTTCATATGCGAAGTTCTATTTTCTTAAATATATTAATTTAAAGTCTTTTTAAAGTTATTTGCGCTTTCGATCATTTCAAGAGCCGTTGCTTTTGCTGACGCGCTATTTTCGTCACCACCGATAAGTCGCATAACTTCGACCACTTTTTCGTTTTCTTTTAATGGTAAAACACTGGTTCTCGTTCTCGATCCGTCGTCAGATTTCGAAATAAACAGCGAACTGTCGCTCATAGAAACGATTTGCGGTAAGTGCGAAATTGCAATTATTTGTTTCTTTTTAGAAATCTTTGCAAAGTTTTTAGCAACTACTAACGCAGTTACACCGCTAATTCCCGCATCAATCTCGTCGAAAATATACGTAGACGGTGACAAATCGCCTAAATTAACCGATTTAATTGCAAGCATAAGCCTTGACAACTCGCCACCAGAGATGACTTTATCAAGTGGTTTTAACGGCTCGCCACGGTTTGCAGAGAACATAAAACGCGCAGTATCAATACCATTATAAGAAAGTTTTCTTTCGCTTTCCGCTTTTTCAAACTCAACTGTAAAATTAGCGTTTTGCATTGCTAAATCGCGAAGTCTTGTGACGAGTTCTTGAGAAAATTCAGCACTCGACTTTTTTCTAATAGTTGAAAGCTCGTCGTACTTTTTATAAAGCGCGATAAAAAGCTCGTCTTCTTCTTTTTTTAGTTTTTCTGCTTTTTCAGTCGAAGTTGACAAAAGCTCGTATTCGTCTTTAAAATCGTTTAAAGTCTTAATAATTTTCTCGTAGCTTCCACCGTATTTTGCTTTAAGAGAAGATATAAGCTCGATGCGTTTTTCTGTTTCGTCAGCTTCAGAAAAATCGAAGTCTTCATCTAAAAAATCGCAGAGTTTATCATTAATTTCTTGAAGTTTGAAAATGCAGTTTTCAACTTCTTGAGAAATACTTTCGTACTCTTTAGATAAATGTGAAATACCTGATAGCGACCGATACGCCAAGCTTAGCGCGTCAGTTGCGCCGTTTTCGCCGTTTATAACTTGGTTTGCGCCACTTACGGCGTTAATAATCTTTTCGGCGTTTTGAAGCTTCTTGCGCTTTTCAATAAGCAATTCTTCTTCGCCTTCAAAAATATTAGCATTTTCAATTTCGTTTATCGCAAAGCTTAAATAATCAAGTCTTTTAAGTCTGTCGGTATCGCTTCCACCAAGTTTATCCAAACTTTCTCTCACCGCTTTGATTTTAGCGATAATTTCAGCAATTTCCTGCTTTTTTGGTAAAATATCGTTTGGGTTTAAACCGTCGATAAGATCAAGTTGCGCGCTTTCTTTTAAAAGCGAAAAATGGTCGCTTTGACCGTGAACGTCAACTAGAGTTGACGTAACCTTTCTAAGCATAGAAAGAGTTACGGTTTCGCCGTTAAGACGGATACTTCCCTTTCCAGTATCTGAAAAAGTTCTTTTTATTATTACCTGAGTTTCATCTTCAAAACCTAAATCTTCAAGCGCGCTTAAAGTAGACGGACAGTTTGAAACGTCAAAAACGCAAGATGCGCTACACTCCGACTCGCCGTGCATAATCATAGATTTATCTGCCTTTTGACCAAGCAAAAAGTTGATTGAATCCAAAATAACGCTCTTTCCTGCGCCCGTTTCACCACTTAGCACGCAAAGACCATTACTAAATTCAATCTCACAATCGCTTATTAAGGCAATGTTGTGAATTTTCAGGCTTAATAACATAATTTATATTCTTATAAAAGGAAATTTAATTCTTCAATAACGAAATTAGCGTCGTCGTTGTCTTTAGTCACAACTAATACGGTATCGTCGCCTGCAAGCGTTCCGATAACGCCCGGAATACGCTGAGCATCAATCGCTGCAGCAACTGCGTTAGCGTTACCGATAATAGTCTTTACAACCACTAAATTTTGAGCCTGATCAATGCTGTTTACCGCCGCTTTGAAAAGATTTAACAGTTTTGCTGAATCTTTGTGGATTTGAGTTACTTGAGCGTATTTATACTTCTTAACTCTACCAGAAGTTTTAACAAGCCCCATTTCCTTAATGTCGCGAGAAACGGTTGCTTGAGTTACGTTTAAACCTTGTTCGTTTAAAAGTTTTATAATTTCTTCTTGAGTGTCAACTTCAACTTTAGTAACTATATCGAGTAAAATTTGTTGGCGTTTTTGCTTATCCATAATTTATCCCCTTTCCGTTATTGTTTATTAGTTATTCGACCAGCTTGAAATTTTCTTAGAAAGTCTTTCAAAGAAATTCTCGCAAGTATCGCAAATTTTTATACATTTTTTAGCAAGTAATACTTTAACCTGTTCGCCTTTTTGAAGATTTTTAACAAGCTCTCCGTCAACGTAAAGCGCGCAATCCCTAGAATTTTCGTCAACCGTTACGATAGCAATAGATTTTTGATTAAAAACTATTGGACGAGAGTGTAACGAGTGTGGGCAAATTGGCGCAAGGCAAATTGCTTCAAGGTCTGGCGTAATAATCGGCGCACCGGCAGAAAGTGCGTACGCAGTCGAGCCTGTCGCCGTGCTTAAAATCAAGCCGTCAGCAAGATATTTATCCACTTTTTTACCATCAATTTCTACGTTAAGTTTTACGCAACCACCGTGATTGTCTTTTACGTAATCTTTTACGATAACCGCGTCGTTTAGTGCATAGAAACTTTCTTGACCAACTTTAACCGCAAGAAGTCTTCTTTCAGAAAACTCTAAAGTTTTGTTCTTTATAGCCTTTACAAGCGGTTCGAGTTCTTCTTGCTCAAAACTAGTTAAAAAGCCAACTGTTCCCGTGTTTATTGCAACGATAGGAATTTTATCAAGCGCAAGTTTAACTGCGCTAAGCACCGTTCCGTCACCACCAAAAACTACGATAAGTTCAAGACTTTTTTCAGTTTTTGCATCTAAACTTGTTTCAACTAAGTCAATAACGTCAAGTTTTTTTTCAACCAATAAACGCTTAAATCTGCGAATAGCTTTTACAGAATTTGCGTTGTCGTCTTTATAAAAAATACCAATCATTTTTTATCCCCTGTATCAATTTATCAAACTAGCGAGTTCTTCTTTTTTAAACGGCTCGCCACACCTTGTAATCATAATTAAATATTCTACGTTTTTGCCTTTTACTATGGGCGAAGTCGTTATTTTTTTCGGAACGAGATTAAGCGATAGGATATAATCGTAAATCTCACCACAAGCCCTAATTCTTTCCTTTTTGCTTGTAACGATCCCGTTTGACGAAAGCGATTTTTTGCCACACTCAAACTGTGGTTTTATAAGCGCAATAATCGTTCCGTCTTCTTTTAAACATTTA
Source organism: Clostridia bacterium (assembly GCA_017407325.1). Lineage (GTDB taxonomy): Bacteria > Bacillota > Clostridia > Christensenellales > Borkfalkiaceae > UBA4636. The sequence continues at coordinate 140,780 of JAFQWV010000020.1, forward strand.
CAAGCGGGAAATAGTACGTTCTTTAGCGATATAAAACTGCAATCTATCACAGCGCCGTCAACCTTTTCAGAGAGTGTATTCTCATCAATAAACCTTGCGTTGGTTTTATCTAAAACAACCACTCTCTCGTCGTTTTTCAAACTTATATCAAGTTGATTTTCGCCAACGTCAATAGCGTAAACTTTTTTCGCACCACGCTTAAGCAAACAATCGGTAAAACCGCCGGTAGATGCGCCAATATCTGCAAAAACTTTATCTTTTACAAAAAATTCAAAGTCGTCTATCGCTTTTTTGAGTTTATAACCGCCAAGTGAAACAAATTCTTGCGGTTTGACGATTTCAATTTTTTCTAAGCCTTTTACATCATAAGACGGCTTTACAAGTTTACCGTCAACTAAAACTTCACCGCTATCAACGGCTTGGCTTGCTTTAGTTCTTGACGAATAATAACCGTTTTCAAAAAGATAACTGTCAAGTCGCATAACTAGTACAACCTTTTAGTAGAATTTTCAAGATAAATTTTTAAAAATTCGCTGTTATCAATTTTTTTCAAGCACTTTAGCGCACTAACTTCAAGTTCTTTAATTTTTTCTCTCGTTTTTTCAATGCCGTATACTGAAACTGCGCTAACTTTTCCTAAGTCGCTATCTTTTTTAACTGCTTTTCCAAGCGTTTTTTCGTCGCTGGTAGCATCTAATAAATCGTCGACGAACTGATAGATTATTCCTAAAAGTTCACCGAATTTTTCAAGCGCATTTTCGTCACCGTCAAATAAAATTCCTGCCATTTTTAGTGGTGCAGAGATAAGCTTTGACGTCTTTAATATATCCGTCGTTAAAAGTTGACTTTCACCGCCACCCAAAATCGGATTTAAATCGTACGCTTGTCCGCCGACCATACCGCTAAAACCAGCACACTCTGAAAGATACTTTAATGCCCTTACGCCTTTTTGACAAGTTATCGCGCCAAGCGCGTGTTCAAACGCAAAAGTTAAAAGTGCGTCGCCAGCAAGTATTGCAAAATCTTCGCCGTAAACTTTGTGAGAAGTTGGTTTTCCGCGACGCAAATCGTCGTTATCCATACTTGGTAAATCGTCATGGATTAGAGAATAAGTGTGAATACACTCAATCGCTAAGGCGTACGGCAACGCCTTTTTTATATCGCCACCTAAAATTTCGCTAGTTGCGAGCATCAAAACAGGGCGAACGCGCTTTCCACCACTTAACGCGCTGTATTTCATTGCGTCAATGAGTTTAGAGTGTCCGTCAAGCTTGTTAAAAACTTCGGTTATATATTCTTCGAATACGCTTTGGTAAAAACCGTATTTTTCTTGAAAATTCATATTACTTTTTTAAGCTGTCGCAAAACGCTTTTGCAGTGTTTGCCATAAGCATAGCAACCGTCATAGGTCCTACGCCACCCGGAACAGGTGTAATGTAAGACGCTTTATTTTTCACGTTTTCAAAATCGACGTCGCCACAAAGACCGTTTTCCGTTCTGTTAATACCAACGTCAACGACGATTGCGCCGTCTTTAACCATATCCTCGGTAACAAAGTTAGGTCTACCGATAGCAGCAACTACGATATCTGCAGTTTTAGTAATTTCTGCAAGATTTTTCGTTTTAGAGTGGCAAACGGTAACCGTGCAATCTTCTTCAAGTAACGCAAGTGCAAGTGGTTTACCAACGATTTTACTTCTGCCGATAATAACTGCGTGCTTGCCTTTAAGGTCAATGTCGTAGTATTTTAGCATATACACGATTCCTGCTGGAGTGCAAGAAACAAAGCCGTCTTTACCGAGTGCAAGCTTGCCTAAGCTTTGAGTTGTAAAACCGTCAACGTCCTTTTCACTTGGCACAAGTTCAGTCATTTTATCCCCGTCAAGGTGTTTTGGAAGTGGTAATTGAACGATAATTCCGTGAACGTTTTCGTCTTTACCTAAACTATCCATAAGCGCAACTAATTCTTCTTCGGTCGTGTTTTCAGGAAGTTTATAAGTTTTCGCTAAAATGTTGCACGCATCTGCCGATTTTGATTTGTTGCCAACGTAAACTTCACTTGCTGGATTGTTACCAACCATAACGATTGCAAGCGAGCATTTTTTATCTGTAGTTTCATAAGCTTTATCAAGCATTTCTCTGACGCTTTGCTTTAAAGCGGTAGAAGTTTTTTTTCCGTCAAGTATAATCATAATAAATTCCCTTTATTTTTATTCGTTTTCTAATCTTTTCTTAACTTCTGCAAATATTCCGTTTACAAACGCCAAGCTTTCAGCCGTTGAGTATACCCTACACAACGAAAGAGCTTCGTCTATTGCAACGATATTTGGAACGTCGTCAAAAAATTTCATTTCGCAAATGCCGATATAAAGTGCGCATCTGTCAGTTGAAAAAATACGCTCTAAACGATAGTTTTTTGCAAGCTCGCTGATAATACCGTCAATTTCTTCGCGATTTTTATCAATCGTTTCGTATAATTTCTTACAAAAAGCCGTATCGCTTTCGTTAAGATTTTCTTCTTTAATAAGTTCGTCAATTAAGTTTGACTTTTCGTCGTTAAACAATTCGCTATATAAAGTTTTGTAAACGACTTCTCTTGCTTGTCTTCTCATTATACTCCTTTAAAACACGCAAAAATGCCACAAAGAAAACCTTGTGGCACTTCAGATTAATCGGTTAATTTATCGTCAAATAATACGTCTGAAACGAATACGTCAACTTTTGAAATTTTATAGTCTGACATAGTTTCAACGTTTTGTCTTATGCTGTTTTGAATATTGAACGCAATGTCGCTTATAGAGTTGTCGTAACGAACGCAAACGGAAACGCTAACGTAAATACCGTTTTTGTCCTTTACAAGTTTAATGCTGTCCCTTATAGAGCGCTTAGTTTGTTTAATAACGACACCTTCAACGTTTGCAACGGCAAGCGCTACGATACCTTTGACTATGCTTTCGTTATAACTGACTTTTCCGCGACTCGTTTCGCTCATTTTAATTTTGTCTGCCATTTTGCGTTACTCTCCTTGTTTATGTTATTATAACATAAAACTTTGCAAAATGTATAGTATTTTTATAAAAATTTTTGTATATTTTTTAGCAAAAATTATTTTTTTATTAAGAAATAGGAATTATCTTAACGTTTTCAGGGGTAGCGTTTGCTTCTTCGGCTAAAATCGTGTAGATAATAATAGCGTCGTCTTGGTCGAAATTGTCGTCTTTAACGATAACGTTTACGTTGTCGCTGGTTAGTCCTATTGATACAACGCTGTCGGTGTAGCCTTTTGCTTGAATAAGCTTTTCAAGTAAAAGCTCTTGTTCGATTATAGATGTGAGTTTAAGTTTCATTTCAAGAGCGTTAGTTTTAACAGTTTCGTCTTCGCCTGCATTTGCGATAGTTTCGTCAAGAAGTAAAAGCTGTTCGCTTCTAGATGCGGTGCGTTCAGTTTTATACTGAGAGAAATAGTTCGCAGTTGTTACGACGTCGTCTACTTGGTTGTTACCACTTAGAACGAAGTTGAAAACGGCTGTTACGGCAAGCAATGCTACCATGCATGATAAGATGATAATTTTCTTTTTCTTTGACATAAAAAATCTCCTTAAATATTGTTAATTTTATTAAAAATTTCTCATTTTCTAACGAGTATTTCGACCTTAGACTCGTCTATACCTAAATACACGCAAACCGCGTTTATAACTGACATTTTTACCGACAGATTATTCGCCCCCTGACACACTACTACAACGCCTGAAACTTCGGGGTAATCTTCTTTTAAAACTACCGTTTTCCCGTTTACTAAAACTGGCGTTTCAGTAATTTTTCCGTCGATATTTTCAGTCTTTGTCGCAAGCACAGTTTGCATGCCCGACTTTACTGAAATTATAACTTCGACCTTGCCTGCACCCCGAACGCTCGACAAACTGTTTTCAAGGCTTTTTTCAAGCCCACTAACGTAAGCATCAATAGGTATGCTTTCTGTTTTTTCCGAGTTTAGCGATGATAAAAAGATAAATAGCGCGACTATCGCTAATGCGAAAACTACTAGGTATTCCACTTTAACTTTAGTAAAAAATTCTTTAAAATTAATTTTCTTTTTATCCATCAACCGTCACCACCTTTTTATCAATTTTCAGTGCGTTTACAAGTGTTTCGGTTGCCTTAGTTTTATGTATATGCCACGACTCGTCAATAATAACTGAATTTTCAAAATTTAATTCAACTTTTTTTATATTTACCACACCCCCGATATTTTCGCACTCAACTTTCACGCTAAAATCATCAAAACCGTCTTTTTTTAACGCGTTTACCGCAAGTTCTTCAAGCAATTCTTCTCTTACGTCGTTAGAGTAATCTACAAACTCTTGATTTATTTCAACCGAGCCCGTTTCAAAAATTTGCGAAAAGTCAAAATCATTTTTAAAAAAAGTAATAACGGGGCTGGCAAAAACTAGAACGGTAATTAATGAAAACACCATTTTCGTAGCACTTTTCATGCGCCCTGACGGAAGTAATAAGTCGCTAATTTCCGTAAGAACGACAACCACGGCAACGCTTATAGCGTAACTTTTTAAACTCATCCACCACCCCCGACTGAACAAATTATAAGTAACAGCGTTAAAAAATATGAAGATGCAGATACTGCGCTGACTGCCGTCAAATATCCTAAACCGTCTGCAACCGATGATAAAAAACCACTTAGACGCTTATCCGAAAAAGGCTCGATTACAGCCGATGAAAAACGCAAAAAAACTGAAAATACTGCAAGTTTTATTATCGGCGCGATAACCGTAAACAAGACTGCCAAAAGCGCAAAGCCACCAACTGCATTCTTAATTAAAATCATTGAAGCCATAACCGTGTCAAAACCACTTGTTACAAGTCCGCCAACGAACGGTATTGCGTTAGATAAAGCGTATTTTAAAGCCTTTACGGAAATCCCGTCGTAAATTGACGCTGAAAGACCTTGTGCCGTTACGAAAAAATTAAAAATTACCACGGTAAAGCCCGTTATCCACTTAAACGTGGACTTTAAAAATTGCTTGCCTTTATCAAAGTTGTATCTAGTGCTAAGCCCACTTATTGCATTGAACACAAAAAGTAATAAAATTATAGGAAGTAGCAAGTTTTTGACAACTATCGTCATGCCTTTTGCCAAAAACGCGACTTGTGGTTTGAAAATGCTAGCAGAAACGTTTGCTCCAGATGCAGTCATAAGCGTTAAAAGTATCGGAAAAATTGCATCTGATTGACGCTCAATTTTTTCCGTTGCGTTTATTATGGATTGATAGACCGAGCCAAATAGCCCGGAAATCACACCAATTACCACAGCCATACAAACCATATTTGTTAAATTTACAAGCGTTTTATCCATAAAACTAGGTTTTATAGCATCAATTAACGAAGACAAAAGAGCAACTGCAACGATTAAAGCAAAATAGCCGTAAAAATCGTTAAATCCACCTAATAAATCGGAAAAAAGCGCAGATAAAAAAGTGCTTGGACTTACTTGATAGTCGCCTGTAATTAGCGATAAAACTTTGTTTTTTACGTCTTCGCCTTCCAAAAATTCAAAGCCGGAAAACTCGCTTTCAATCGTAGAAAAATCAATGCCGTTTAAAAGCTCTTTCGTCGCTTCGTATAAATATTCATAAGCAGATTTGTAATCGTCAGACGAATAAGTTTCGTTTGCGTTTAAGTTTATTATTTCTTGATTGTTTTCTATCTTTTTGCAGTCTTGGGTAATAAAAAGCGGTATCAATAAAAGCAGAAATATCACCTTTTTCATAGTAGACCTTCTATTATCGTAAACACCGATTCTATAATTGGAACCGCAAGCAAAATTATTACTATTTTCCCTGCAAATACAAGCTTGTCCGCAAGCGATTTTAAGCCAAATTCTTCAACGATTGACGCAGAAAATTCTATCAGGTACGAAACGGCTGTTACTTTTAAAATTATTTTTAGCGACGACTCGCTTAAACTCGAAATTTGAGATATTCTTTCGTACAAACTAAAAACTTCCCCCAGCCCGTCTATTACAGTTATTAATAAAAATACAGAGCTTGCGATGCTCGCCAAAATTGCAAGCTCGGAATTTATCGTTCTTAAATATATTATTAATACTGCAAAAATTAGCGCAATTACTACGATTTTTAAAATCATTTAATATATAGAAAATATGTTTTTAAAGCTTTCAAACAGCTCGGAAATCATTGATATCACCATTGAAAGAACGATAATAAGCCCTGCAAGCGCAACTAAGGTTGCAATATCGTCTCGGTCGCTTTTTTTAAGTATTTGGCAAATTACTGCAAGTAAAATTCCTATTCCTGCAATCTTGAAAATTATATCTACACTCATTTTACACCAATAAAATTACCACGAGTGCGCCGATAAGTACGCCCATTCGCAAATATAATCCCGAACGCACTTCTTTATACGTTTTATATTTTTTATAGCACTCGTCAAATTTTTCACCAAAATAAGATAATATCTTTTTTTGACCGTCTTCGTCACTTCTTCCTAAAGCGTTTACAAATTGAGAAATTAACTCTTTCTCAGAATAACTAAGTCTAGTGTCGGTGCAAACGAAATCTTTACACTCTTTAAGACTTTCTTTTGCGCCGTTGAAAGTCTTTTTTAATATCTCGTCTACTTTTTCAAGCCTTTCTATTACGCCACTTCTAAATAACGTGATATCGCATAATAATTCATTTTTAAAAATTATTAAACTCTCAAAAATTTGCACCTTTATCTTAACCTTTTCAATAAATTTAAAAGCGATTAAAATAGATAGCAAAAAAATAATAAAAAGCAAAAACAACTTCATTTCAAACAGCCTATTTCGGTAACCTGACCTCGTCTTAAAATCGTGCAATATCTTTCAAACGCACCACTTGTTATAAGATTGTTAAATATCGCTTTATTCTTGATATCTTCCAAACTTTTTCCGTGTACGGTAGCAATTACGTTAACACCTGAAAAACATGCGTTTATTGATGCGTTTACGTCTTTAATATTTGCAAGCTCGTCAACACAAATTACGTCGGGCGACATACTTTTTACGCCATAGTTTAAACCGTATTCTTTAGTTGCAAGTGATAAAACATCAACCCTCTCGCCTAAAAAAAATTTACCTTTTGCTGAAATTTCTAATCTTTCATCTACGCAAAGTACGTTATAATTATTCGCTAATATTCGTATAATATCGCGCAAAAAAGTCGTCTTACCCAAGCCCGGCGGAGAGATAATAAGCAAATTTTTTAAGCCGTTTCTAAATACGTTTTGGTATAAATTTTGCGCACAACCTATCACTTCTTTTGGTAGTCTTATGCACATTGACGATATTTCTTTTATGATCTTTATATCGTTTCCGTCTTTAACAACTTCACCCGCAATACCTACTCTTATGCCGTTTTTGGTAGTAATATAGCCTTGCTTTAAAGTGTCGATATGCGCGTAAACAGAATGGTCTGAAAGGCGCAAAAACATCTTTTCAAGGTCGAATAAACTAGGCTTGTACTCACCGATATATTCAAGTTTTTTCCAGCCGTTTTCCTTTAAAATATAAATTGGAGCGTTTACTCGAATACGAATTTCTAAAATGCTGTCGACGTTTTCCTTATTTAACGCATCAGAAATATTTTTTGGCAAAAAACTTAGCATATCCAACTTTTACCTTCTTAATTTAATATATTAAAAATATATTTTAAAAATTACTATTTCAAAAATTTAATTTTTGTGCTTATTTATTTTTCAAATAACAAAATTTAGTGTATAATGATGATATAATCGTATTAAGGACTTAATTATGTTTAAAATTCAGTTAAAAGACGGATATAAATCAGCACTTTCGCCACGCGAAACTTCGACGGCAATTTCTTTCATCAAGGCAAGTTTTCAAAAAAACTTTTCAAAAAATTTAAACCTTGAAAGAATTACTGCCCCACTTTTCGTTACCAAAAAAAGTGGTCTTAACGACGACCTTAGTGGTGTTGAAAGAAAAGTTGAAATAACCTTTAAGGAAATGAATGAACCGAGTGAAGTCGTTCAATCTCTCGCAAAATGGAAGCGCGTCGCTTTATCTCGCTATGGTTTTAATCTTCACGAAGGTCTTTATACGGATATGAACGCAATTAGACGTGACGATAGCGTTGACAATATTCACTCTGTTTTTGTAGATCAATGGGACTGGGAAATGGTTATTTCTAAAGAAGATAGAAATATTGAATTTTTAAAAGACGTCGTTAGAAAAATCGTTATATCCATTTCTGAAACTCAAGAAGAAGTTAATAGCGCGTTCCCAAAAATTCAAGGAAAAATCGAGAAAAACGTGCATTTTATAACTACGCAAGAGCTACTTGATTTATACCCTGAGTTATCAAGTAAAGACCGTGAAAACGAAATTGTTAAAAAATATAAAACCGTATTTTTAATGAAAATTGGCGACGACTTATCTAACGGCGAACCACACGACGGTCGCGCCCCCGACTATGACGATTGGGCTTTGAACGGCGACCTTTTAGTATGGAACGACGTTTTAGACATTGCTTTTGAACTTTCTTCTATGGGTATAAGAGTTGACAAGCAATCGCTTATTTACCAAATTGAAAAAGCAAACGCAACTGAAAGATTAAAACTTGACTATCATCAAGCAGTAGTTAACGAAAAATTACCGCTTACTATCGGTGGTGGAATCGGTCAATCCAGACTTTGTATGTACCTACTACAAAAACTACATATCGGCGAAGTTCAAGTTAGTGTTTGGCCAGAAGAAATGCTTGAAATTTGTGCTAAAAACAATATCGAAATTTTATAATTTAATATTATGCAAAACAAAAAACCAAGGTAAAACCTTGGTTTTTCGTTTTTGTTATGCACAAAAATTTAAGGAAGAAATAAAATTTATGGAAAATTTAAGTGAGAGTAAGCAAATTTATCAATCAATTAAAACTGTTTTCTTTTCTGGAATTTGTTGCTCTTTTTTAGGAAGGGTTAGATGCAAAATTCCGTCTTGCATTTTTGCTGAAATCTTGTCTTCGTCAACCAAATCTTCAACTAAGAACGAGCGTTTTAGCGATTTAACAGACCTTTCGCGTCTTATATATTTATCCCCTTCAGATTTTTCTGTATTTTCGGTTTTATTTGCTGAAATCGTTAAATATCCGTCGCTAAGTTCAATTTTTATATCGTCTTTAGAAAAACCTGCAAGCTCGATATCAAGCTTATACTCCTTATCATTTTCTACGACGTCAGTTTTCATTTGCGATACGTTATCGCTTGCAAACGCGCTACCAAAAAATTGGTCTAAAATTGAATTAAATCCATTATCATATCTTGTTAATAACATTTTTTTGTCTCCTTTTTGTCTTTTTGTACTTTGATTATACACTAAAAAATTAGCACTGTCAAGCGTTGAGTGCTAATTTGTTAAATATTTTTAATAATTTTTTTTGCAAATTATTTTAATTATGAAAAATTCCGCTAAATTCTTAGTTATTTTAGCGGAATTATTGCCCTATAAAGGACTGTTTTTTTGTCGTTTAGTTTAGCATCAACGTGAAAATGCCCAAAATACCAATGCTTATATTTGGCGTAATCTTCAAAAATATCCAAAATTGCGTTTTCTGGTTTTTGGTCGCATTTTCTTCTGTCTGCATTTCTTATTATAGGATAATAAAGCATTTTAGTGTCGCAAGAGTGAGTTATAACGTAATCTACAGTATTACCGTGCTTTTTTAGGTTAAATAAGCCGTTATCAATCTCAGATTGCGAAGGAATTTCTTGTTCCCACCAATTAAACCCTCGAAATCTACGGTCTTTATCAACGCTTGTAGCGCCACCGAAAGTAAATATCTTTATACCGTCTATCTCGTAAACTTCGCCACGCATAAGGTGCATAATATCGTCGCGGATTTTATGAACTTTTCCACCGCAAAAATTCTTTACGGGATATTGATATAATAAATCGAAGTTCTCGTGATTTCCGTCAACGAAAAGCATGGTAAAAGGTAACTTAGAAAACTCATCTAAGTTATTTTCAACTTCGTTAGGTAAAAAAACACCGCCAAAATCGCCTGCTATAATTAAATAATCACTCTTGGTAAGGTTTGGATTATTATCACAAAAAACGTGAATATCCACAAGATCCGTGCCGTGTTTGTCGCCAGTTACGTAGATCATAATTACACCTTTTTTACTAAATTTTGGCTATATGAATAAGAACTAAGCCGTATTTTTTAATTTCAGTTTTTGGGTAAATTTGGGTAATAATATCAAGAACTTCTGGTTTTGACATACCCTTAAAACCAAGGGCGTCAAGCGAATATACGTTTAGAACTTCTTCAATGCTCTTATGATTATAGATATGTAAGACTCTGACTTTTATGCGCTTATGAAAATCGGAATATTTCAAAAACAAAATATCGTCGCCAATTCTGATTTTTTTGCGCTTTTCGTCACATAAGCGAATTTCATAAATTTTTTCGCCCTTATTTATTTTGTCAAAATATTCGTCTTTAAGCTGCATTACGTGCGTCGTAATATTATTAAGTTTTTCTAAATCTTCAAAAAGTTGTAAAATTCTATCTTTCATAGGAAGGTAATTATATAGCATAGCCAAGCATTTGTCAAGAGAAAAAAGAAAAAAGTTAAAATAAAAAAGTTTGACCCGAGAAGTGTCACCACTAAAAAGTGCCTTGTTTAAGGGCTTGGTCAAACTATGGTTATATTTTAACTAATTTATTCATTTATGTCAATTATTTACAACTTAAACTAAAAAATAGATAAGAACGGCTAAATTTAGCCGTTCTTTGTTTATCTTTTTTGGTTACGCTCTAAATGTCGCAATCCGGCCGACACAATTTAATGTGTTCTCACAAGAAGATTAACTTGTTATTTATATTATATGCAAACTTTTTTAATTTGTCAATACTTTTTTTAATATTTTTATTTCTTCAAGGCTATGTAAAGTTTAAGAATAAAAACACATAAATAAAAGAATTCCGTGGGTTATTATTACTGCCCCACGGAAAAAGAAAATTAAGTTTTACTTTAAGCATTTTTGAGAAGTCTGTGCTATTGTGCGTTAAACACTCTTCTCTGTCAACGCGAATAACCGTTGCTTCCGTACCTACGGACTCAAGAACGCGATAATATTATACAAGAAATAATTTAAAATGTCAAATATATTATAAAAATAAATAAAGTATATATAACTTCACACCTCATCCACCGCAAGCGGTCCCCCTTCCCCTCAAGGTGAAGGCTACAAATTAAAAGCCTTAGAAACAAGCAAGACAAGGCTCGCAAAGTTTAACTGGATTGGATAGACCTTTGTGGTCATCCAAGTCAGGTAAACTTTGCAGAAACGCAGTATTGCGCCGTTTATAAGGCTTTTAAAAAAAAATTATCTGACTGAAAAAACAGTCAGATAAAATGAAATGCGGCAACTCCCTATCCTCCCAAGCCGTTGCCAGCTAAGTACTTTCGGCGCAATTGAGCTTAACTTCTGTGTTCGAAATGAGAACAGGTGGGACCTCAACGCTATCGTCACCGCAATGGA